>CAZZNQ010000027.1:0-44251 GCA_964655775.1 uncultured candidatus Brocadiaceae bacterium
TCGCGGACGGCGACGGGGAGGCGTTCCGCCGAAGACATGAACTGCCCGACGACGCGATGGTGGTCGGGCACGTTGGGCGGTTGGCAAAGGAGAAGAACCTCGAGTTCATGGCCGAGGCGGTGGCGCAGTTCATGGTCTCTGGGGAGGGTCGGCACGCCCTGATGGTCGGGGAGGGACCGGCGCGAGAGGCGGTGGAGCGGATCATGCGGGAGAGGGACGTGGGCGACCGCTTGCTCTGCACCGGCGCGCTGAGCGGGCAGGACCTGGTGGACGCCTATCACGCGATGGACGTGTTCGCGTTCGCGTCGAAGTCGGAAACGCAGGGCATGGTGCTTGTCGAGGCGCTGGCGGCGGGCGTGCCGGTGGTGGCGCTCGACGCACCCGGCGCGCGGGAGGTGGTTCAGGACGGCGAGAACGGCCGCTTGCTGAAACGGGAGGACGCGGGCGAGTTCGCGCGGGCGCTGGAGTGGGTGGACGCCATGGACGAGGCCGAGTACGGGCGGCTTGTGGAACGATCCCGGAAGTCGGCCGGGCCCTTTGCCATCGAGCGTTGCGTGGAACGAGCGCTGGATCTCTACGAGGAGGCTATCGGCGAAGGGCGTTCCGCGGCCGCCGAGGACGTCGACGGCTTCGACGCGATTCTCGAAGCACTCAGGATGGAGTGGGAGATATGGGCCAACCGCCTCGCGTCGCTCTCGGAGGCCGCTGCCGACGAGGGCATTCCTCCACCTCCCCTGGCCGAGTGATTCCGGTCCGGTTCACCGCTGCTGGCACCGTGGGCAGATGTAAGTTCCCCGTTGATTCACCTCGATGCGGCGGATATCGGCCCCGCACCGGGGGCAGTCTTCGCCCGCACCGCGATGGGGTGCCAGGTACGTTCGGGGGAAATCGCGGGCATCGGCGTCGTGGTTGAGGGCGACGCGGATGACGCGCTGAATGATCCGATGCAGACCACGCAGTTGCTCCCGGCTCAGCGACTTGACCTTCGTCTCAGGGTGCAAGCGCGCCTGGAAAAGCACTTCGTCCGTGTAGACGTTTCCCAGCCCGGCGATCACGCTCTGGTTCATCAGCGTCGTCTTGAGCATACCCCGTCGTCCGTCCATCATCCTGGTGAACTCGTCCTGGCCAACTCTCCCGGCGTCGGGTCCCAGATTCTGTTCGCGCGCGAACTCCTCCGGGCCGGAAGTCAGCGAGATGCGGCCGAGTTTCCGCGGGCAGACGTAGGCGAGGTGGTATCCGTCGGCGAAGGCGAAAAGCACGCGCGTATGCTCGGGATCGCTTCCGCCTTTTTTGTGGTAGTTGAGGTTCCCCGTCATCCCGAAGTGCAGTCGCAGCCAGTTCTCCCCATCGGTTTCGACCAGCAGGTTCTTGCCGTGGCGCAGAGTGCTCTCGAACCTGCGACCCTTCAACGCGTCAGCCAGCTTGCGGGCGGAGACGCCCTTGAGGACGTAGTCGTCGCGCACGTCGACGTCGGCTATCTCGTTATGCAGAGCCGTTGCGTCCAGGTATCGCTTGAGCACGGCAACGTCGGGCAGTTCCGGCATTCTCGTCACCTCTCTGCTGCATCAGCGAAGGACCATCTCCTGTCCATCGTGCGCAATCTGAGCTTCCACGCCGCGTTCGTCGGCGAACCTGCGGATCTTCGGGCCGACTTTGCGTTCATCCCCGGCCACAATGGCCGAGCCGCAGTGCGTGATCACCGCCCGCGGAACGCCCTCCTTCTCGCACCAGGTCAGTTGCGTGCGCACCGGCGTGTGGCCGATCAGCGTATCGCCCGGCTTCCGGACCATGGAACGTTCGACTGTCGCGCCATCGCCGATATAGACCTTCGCTCCCCGGAGGGCGGCCCCGCGATCCTCTATGTAGACCAGGTCGGGAACATAGAAGACGGTGACCGTTCCCGCTGTGATCCGGTAGCCGACCGCCGGTGCGCGCGTCGAGTGCACGACGGGGAACGCTTCAAAGGTGACGCCCCGTATCTCGATCGGCTTACGCGGTTGGATCTCGTTCTTCTCGGCTATGTCGTAGTCGCCGATGATCTCCCAAGTGTCGGCTGTGGCATAGACTGGGAAATCTGTCCCTTCCTTAAGACCCCACGCGTGGTCGGGATGCCCATGCGTTATAACCATAGCCTTCGGGTTCAGGCGATTCAATTCCCCCAGCCAATCCTCTCCGCAGTCGATGTGGACTCCCTTGCCGCGATACTGCACTTCGCAGACGCTGTGCATCCGGTGCAGGCGCGTCCTGGCGTCGATGTAGCCGCGCGTCCCGTGGAAGATCAGCTTCATCGGACTGCCTCCTCATCATCTGAGGCGTAGCGGCGGAGGTCGGCCGCGTTCGAGACGGCATAGCCGTGCGCATCGTTGTTGAAGTAAGCGTACACGTCCAGATCGCGTCGCCGGTACTCCTTGATTCTCCGGGCTTCGGCCGTCAGCGCCTGATAGCTGTATTCGTCCCAGGTCGGCTGCCCGTGGTAGCGAAGGTAGACCCAGTCGGCCGTGGTCTCGCGCGGGTGATCGTCGATCATGTCGTGTATGCACAGGGCGGCGCCATGCTCCCGCAGCAGGTCGAACACTTCGTCGCACAGCCAGCTTGCATCGCGGAATTCCAGTGCCCAGCGCTGGTCCGCGGGAGCGGCTTCCAGGAATGCCGCCAGGCGCTCGGCGTCCACGTGCCAGTTGGGCCGGAGTTGCACCAGGATCGGACCGAGATGCTGCTGCAGGCGCCGGGCGCGTTCCAGGAAGTTCCCGATGGTGTCCTCGGGATCCTTCAGGTGCTTAAGATGGGTGCCGTAGCGGCTGAACTTAAGCGCGTAGAGGAACCCCTCCGGCGCCTGCTCGCGCCATTCGTCGAACGTCTGCGCTTCGGGCAGTTGGTAGAATGTGTTGTTGACCTCGACCGTGTCGAAGTGCCGGGCGAAGTGGCCGAACCATTCGTCCTTGGGGAGTTCCTCCGGGTAGAATGTGCCGCTCCAGTGGTCGTACTGCCAGCCGGAGGTGCCCACTCGTAGTTTTCCCTCGCCTTGGGCCAACGCTCTCAGCCTCCGTTCGGACCGTTGTCGGCCAGCGTCACCAGCTTCCGGAAATCCTCTTTGATAGCCGCCTTGGCCTCCGGGAATCGCATCCCGGCTGTGGGATGATAGGTGAGAAGGAACCTGCGGTCGTTCTCCTCGCGGATAGTCCCGTGCACGTCCCGAAGCGCGCCGCGCTCATCGAGTGCCTGGCGGCTAGCGACCTTGCCCATCAGCACAACGACACCCGGATCGATCAGCCGAAACTGCTCTTCCAGCCACGCGTGGCGGCATGTGGCCAACTCGTCCGCGCGGGGATTGCGGTTGTTCGGAGGGCGGCACTTCACGCTGCTCGTAACGAACAGCTCTTGGCGGCGCAGGCCCACGCCTTCAAGGAGGTCGTCGAAGAACCGCCCCGAACGCCCGCAGAACGGCCTGCCCTCCTTGTCCTCCTGCTCACCGGGCGCTTCTCCGACGAGCATCAGGTCGGCGCTTGGATCTCCTTCGCCGGGGACGGCATGAGTGCGATTCTCGTGCAGCCGGCACCGTGTGCATCGCCGTATGCGGTGGTGTAGTTTCTCCAGTTCACGTCCGCTCATTCCCGCCCCAGCAGTTCGAGGAATCTGTTCTCGCCGATCCGTTCTGTGCCGTACTCCTGGGCGGCCTCCAGCTTGGTGTCGCCGGGCTCGGAGCCGACGACGAGATAGTCGGTTTCGCCGGAAACGCCCCCGGTGGCGCGTCCGCCCTGGCGGCGTATGGCCTCCATCGCTTCCTCCCGCGTCATGGAATCGAGTGACCCCGTCAGGACGAATGTGAGTCCCTCAAGTCGGTCACCGGTCGGTTCCTCCGACGGCCATATGCCCAGTTCCTTCAGGCGGTCCAGCAGCTCGCGGTTGCGTGGGTTCTCGAACCACTGGGCGACCGCGGAACCCACCGTTTTCCCAACCCCTTCCATCTGCTGGAGTCGCTCCTTGCCGGCGTCCAGCAGGGCGTCCAGCGAGCCGAATTCGCGCGCAATGTCGCCCGCGGTCGCCCGCCCGACGTGCGGCAGCCCCAGACCGTAGAGAAGGCGGGGGAGCGTAACGTTCTCGCGGGCCCTGTCGACCGCGTCGATCAGGTTCCGGGCGCTCTTCTCGGCCATGTGGTTGAGCTTCTTCACGTCCTCGACCGTCAGCGCGAACAGGTCCGCGACGCTCTCGACCATCTCGTTCTCGACGAGTTGGTCTACGGTCTGCTCTCCCAGACCCTCGATGTCGAGGGCGGGTTTGGAGCCGAAGTGTTGGATGCGAGCCTTGCGCTGGGCGGGACAGGACGCGTTGGTGCAGCGTTTGACGGCTTCGCCCGCCGGCCGTCCCGCCGGGGCTCCGCAAACCGGGCATTTGTCCGGAAGCTGGTATTTCTCCTCGTTTCCGCTACGTTTGTCTTCTATGACTTCCACCACATGCGGAATCACGTCGCCGGCTCTCTCGACCAAGACGGTGTCGCCGATGCGGATGTCCTTCCGGTCGATCTCGTCCTGGTTGTGCAGGCTGACGCGGGATACCTCAACCCCGCCGATGCGCACCGGCCTGAGGATGGCGACCGGTGTGATGGCACCGGTGCGGCCCACCTGCGGCCGGATGTCCTCAATCCGCGTGTTGCGTCTCCGCGATGGGAACTTCCAGGCGATCGCCCACCGCGGGCTGGCCGCCCGCGTGCCGAGCGTCTCGTGGTCGGCCAGCACGTTTACTTTGAACACGCAGCCGTCGATCTCGTAGGCCAGGTCTTCGCGTTCTTCCTGCATGCTCCGATACCACTCCACGGCCTTATTGACGGACTGAAAGCGTTCACTCCGGGGATTCGTTTTGAGGCCGAGGTCCCTCATCAGCTCCAGGCACTGCCACTGCGAATCCGGCCGGCTGCTGGAGGTGGGGGCTATCTCCCAGAAGAATATGCGCAGCGGCCTCCGGGCGGTAATCTGCGGATCAAGCTGTCGCAGGCTTCCGGCGGCCGCGTTGCGGGGGTTGGCGAAGGTTTTCTCGCCCGCTTCCTCTCGCTGCTGGTTGAACTGCTGGAACTCCCTCTTCTCGATATAGACTTCACCTCGGACAATCAGGTGCTGGGGAAGGGAGGCATCATCGGTTGTTTGAAGGCGCAACGGCACTTCGTGAATGGTTTTCAGGTTCTCGGTCACGTCTTCCCCGGTGCGGCCGTCGCCGCGAGTTGAACCGTGGTCGAAGCTGCCCTGTTCGTAGACCAGTTCCACGCTCAGCCCGTCGTACTTCGGCTCGGCGACCAACGAGATGCGTTCCTTGCCCAGCTTGTCGCAGCAGGTCCGGTAGAAGTGCCGGAACTCTTCCTCCTCCTGGATGGACTGCAGGCTGAGCATCGGGCTCTCGTGCTCGACGGTGCCCAGCTCATCCTGCGGTTCGGCTCCCACGCGCTGGGTGGGGCTGTCCGGCGTGACCAGATCCGGGCACTTTTCTTCGATATCCTCCAACTCACGCTTCAGTTCGTCGTACTCGGCGTCCGATATCTCCGGGTCGTTGAGCACGTAGTAGCGGTAGTTGTGGTACTCGATCTTGTCGCGCAGTTCCTCCGCCCGTTCACTCGCCTCTTCCTTCGAAAGCTCCCCGGCCTTGCTTGCGGTCACAGTTCACCCCCGGTCCAGCCACTTGCGCAATTGCTTCGCGGTACGGGTGTTGAGCACGTCCCCCCGCTCCAGCCATCCGCGGCGGGCCACATAAACCCCAAAGACCATGGCATCCAACCCGCCGGTCTTGTGGGCGTCGGTGGAGATGGTGAACTGCACGCCGGCCTCGCGGGCGCGTTTGCAGTGGAAGTCCGGCAGGTCCAGGCGGTCCGGCTGCGCGTTGATCTCCAGGCACACGTTGTTCTCGACGCAGCACTCGAACAACCGGTCCGCGTCGAACGGGGCGGGTTCGCGCTCTCCGATGATGCGCCCGGTGGGATGGCCCAGGCAGTGGACCACGCCGGTTTTGAGAGCGGACACGAGCCGGTCGGTCATCTCCTTCTCGTCCATGTTGCGGTCGTAATGGACGCTGGCGAGGACCCAGTCGAGGCCGGCGAGGACGTCTTCCTCCAGGTCGAGGCGGCCGTCCTTCAGGATGTCGACCTCCATTCCGGCCATGACCCATATGTCCTCGTATTGGCTGTTCAACTCGCGGATCTCGTCGGCGCGCTTCCTTGCGGCGTCCTCGTCCAGTCCGCCCGCCATGGTCACGCGCTGAGAGTGATCGGTGATGGCTATGTACTGGTAGCCCTTCTCCCGTGCGGCCTCGACCATCTCCTCCAGGGTGTTGGCGCCGTCGGTCAGGTCCGTGTGCATCTGCAGGTCGCCGCGGATATCGTTCGGCTCAATCAGCTCGGGCAGGGATTCTCGATCGGAGGCCTCGATCTCGCCGCGGTCCTCGCGCAGTTCCGGGGGGATCCACTCCAGGTTGAGACGATGGTAGATGGACTCTTCCGTTTTCCCGGCCAGCCGGTTTTCGCCTTTGAACAGGCCGTACTCGTTGAGCTTCCAGTCCCGCTCGACGGCGCGTCGGCGCAGCACGATGTTGTGCTGCTTCGAGCCGGTGAAGTATAGCAGCGCCGCGCCGAACGATTCCGGTTCGAAGTAGCGGAAATCCACCTGCAGGCCGCTGTCCAGGCGCACGCTGAGTTTCTCCTCCCCTCGGCCGATCACTTCTTCGATAGGCGCATAGCTGAGTATCGCCTCAGCGGCGGCTCCGCGGTCGTCGGCAAGTATCAGCACGTCCAGGTCGCCGATCGTCTCTTTCCGGCGCCGGAAACTGCCGGCGACCTCCCAGCGCTCGATCTCATCGAGGTCGTCCAGATGCTGAGCGAGGGAGCCCACGTAATCGAAGGCGGTCCTGATGGAGAAGCGCCCGGAGGTGGACTCGACGGTGGAGATGCCGCGGAGGAGCTTGTCTTCGGATCTCTCGCCCATGCCCTCAAGATCGCGAACTCGGTGCTCCCGGCAGGCGTCGCGCAGGTCTTCCAGATTCTTGACGCCCAACTCGCGGTAGAGCATCATCGCCGTGCGCGGTCCCAGTTGAGGAACGCGCAGGAGGTCGGTCAGTTCGGGTGGGACCTTCTCCCTCTGCTCCGTCAGGCGCTTGCAGGTGCCGGTCTCGATGATCTCCTTGATCTTCTCGGCGGTGCTCTCACCGATGTCGGGCAGTTCGGTCAGGTCCATGCCGTCCGCTACGGCTTGTTCGAGCCGGCCAGAGAAGTCCCGCACCGAGCGTGCGGCGTTGCGATAGGAGCGGATGCGGAACTGGTTCTCGTCCTGAAGCTCGAGCAGGTCGGCGATCTCGTCGAAGATGTCCGCTATCTGGGCGTTTTCCACATCCGGTCCCTACCCGACGAGTTTCCCTCGGAACCAGTCCCGGGCGAGCTCCGCCACCTTCTCAAGCGCGCCCGGCTCCTCGAACAGGTGAGTGGCGCCTTCAACGATCTTGAGTTCCTTCTCCGCGTTCATGTCGCCCATGGCCCGGCGGTTCAGCTCCAGCACCTGCACGTCGCGCCCGCCGACAATGAACAGGCTGGGCGCCTTGACCCGACTCAGTGCCTCTCCGGCGAGATCCGGGCGGCCACCGCGGGAGACCACGGCGTCGACGGCGTTTGGCTTGTCGGCGGCCGCGATCAGGGCTGCTGCCGACCCGGTGCTGGCACCGAAGTATCCGAGCGCCATGCCCTGGGCCTCCGATTGGCTGGTGACCCAATCGGTGGCCCCGCGCAGTCGGCCGGCCAATAGGGGAATATCGAACCGATGTTCGCGCGTGATGCGGTCAACCTCGTCCTCTCCGGCCGTCAGCAGGTCGAACAGCAGCGTCGCCAGCCCGGCCTCGCGCAGTTGGCGGGCGACGAACTGGTTGCGCGGGCTGTGGCGGCTGCTGCCGCTGCCGTGGGCGAACAGTACGATTGCCTCCGCCTCGGACGGTATTCCCAGGATGCCGTCCAGTTCAGCGTCCTCGGTCATGACCTTGACTTCCCGTTCCGATTCGCCCAGTTCCGTTCGGGCCATCTTTGCACCTCTTGTTCCAGTTCAGCGGCTTTTCTCTTGTTCGGCGATCTGATTCCGCACCCGGATAACGCTGTCGGGATTGACGGAGATGGAGTCGATGCCGGCCTCGACCAGGAAGCTGGCGAACTCCGGATGGTCGCTGGGCGCCTGCCCGCAGATGCCGGCCGGCACGTTGACTTCATGGGCGCGCGCGATCAGGTCCCGTATCATCTGCCTGACTGCGGGATTGCGTTCGTCGAAGAGCTGGGCGAGTTCCTCGGAGTCGCGATCGACGCCCAGCACGAGCTGGGTCAGGTCATTGGTCCCGATGGAGAACCCGTCGAATCGCTTGCCGAACTCGCCGGCCAGGATGACGTTGGAGGGGATCTCGGCCATCACGTAGACCTGGAAACCTCCTTTGCCCCGCACAAGGCCGTTCTCCGCCATGACCTCCAGCACCCGGTCGGCTTCCTCGAGCGTGCGGCAGAACGGCACCATGGCGACGATGTTGTCCAGTCCCAGCACCTCGCGTGCGCGCTTGATGGCGCGGCACTCCAGCGCGAAACCGTCCCGGTATGCATCGCTGTAGTAGCGGGAGGCGCCCCGGAAACCCAGCATCGGATTGGCTTCTTGGGGTTCGAAGGGCGCTCCGCCGATCAGGTCGGCGTACTCGTTCGTCTTGAAATCACTCGGCCGCACAATGGCCTTGCCCGGATACTGCGAGGCCGCGATAGTTGCGATGCCGCGTGCCAACTCCTGAACGAAGAACTCGGCCTTCTCGTCGTAGCCGGCCGTTATCTCATCGATGCGGGCGCGCGTCTCCTCGTCTTCGACGCGATCCGGATGCAGCAGGGCCAGAGGATGCACCTTGATCATGTTGTTGATAATGAACTCCATGCGCGCCAGACCGATGCCGTCGACCGGCAGATTCCACCACCGGAACGATGCCCGCGGGCTCGCCAGGTTCATCATGACGTCCGTCTCAGTTCCGGGCACGTCTTCGGGATTGAGCTCTCTTACCTCGAACTCGATCTGCCCCTTGTAGACGCGGCCCGTTTCGCCCTCGGCGCAGGAGACCGTAACTGTCTCGCCGTCGCTGAGTTTCCCCGTGCTGTTCTCGGTGCCTATGACGGCTGGCACGCCGAGCTCCCGGCTGACTATGGCCGCGTGGCTCGTGCGACCGCCGCGGTCCGTCACGATGGCGGAGGCTCGTTCCATCAGCGGCACCCAGTCCGGATCGGTCATATCGGTCACCAGAACGCCGTCGCGTTCGAACCTGTCCGCCTCATCCAGATCGTGCAGAACAAACGCCTTCCCGGATGCAGCGGCGTGCCCGATGGCCAGACCTTCCACCAGCGTCTCGCCCTTTTCCTTAAGCGTGTAAGTCTTCAGCGTGGCGGCCGCCTTCTGGGACTGCACGGTCTCGGGCCGTGCCTGGACTATGAACAGCTCATCGGAGCGGCCGTCCTTCGCCCACTCGATGTCCATGGGCGTCTCGTAGTGGGCCTCGATCGCGCATGCCCAGCGCGCGAGCTGGATTATCTCGTCGTCCGTAAGCACCCACCGGTCGCGTTGTTCTTCCGGCGTTTCCTCTTCGACGGTCGGTTCGTCCGGATCATCGCAGTAGACGACCATCGTCCGTTTGGCGCCGAGCGTCTTTCCGATGATGGGGCGCGCATTTTCCCTCTCCAAGGGCGGTTTGAACACGCGGTATTCGTCCGGGTTGACCGTCCCCTGGACGACCGACTCGCCCAGACCCCAGGTCGCGTTGATGACGACCACGTCCGGGAACCCGGTTTCAGTGTCGATGGTGAACATCACACCCGCGCCGGCTTCGTCGCTACGGACCATCTCCTGGACGCCCGCGCTCAGGGCGACATCCATGTGATCGAAGCCTTTCTCCTCGCGGTAGGCGATGGCCCGGTCCGTGAAGAGTGACGCATAGCAGTTCCGGCAGGCATCCAGCACGTTATCCTCGCCGGAGACGTTCAGATAGGTTTCCTGTTGGCCGGCAAAGCTGGCGGTGGGCAGGTCTTCGGCGGTGGCGCTGCTCCGGACGGCGACATCGACGTCATCGCGGCCACAGCGTTCGGAGAGCTGCCTGTAAGCCGACCTGATGGTGGCGGCGAGGTCGTCCGGCCACTCGCCTTCGCGGATCATCTCACGGATGGCGCTGCCGGCCTGCTGGAGTGCCTCGTCCCCTGCACCGACGTCCTCAACCTGTTCGTGGATGCGGTCGGCCAGATTGTTGTGATCCAGGAACTCCCGGTATGCGTCTGCGGTGGTCGCGAAACCGGCGGGCACTCGCACGCCCTTCTGCTTCAGCTCGCGGATCATCTCGCCCAGGGAGGCATTCTTGCCCCCCACGGAGCCGACGTCGTCGGACGTGAGCTCATCGAACCATCGGATGTAATCGGTGCGGTCCGTCATATGGCTTCCTTCGCCGGGCGTCAGCTCTGCCGGCCGAAATCCTCGGCTTCGGCGAGGAGGCGGCGCACCTCGTCGTCGGTGGTCTGCGAGAAATCGCTGTAGGACCCGCCCACGGCGTAGAACGGCTGGGGGGTCGCGATGCACACCGCCTCGTCCACTTCGCTGCGCAGTCTCTTCAGAGTGTCCGGAGGCGCCGTGCCGATGGCGACAATGACGCGGGCGGGGTCGCGCCGGCGCAATGCCTGTACGGCCGCCCGCATTGTGGCGCCGGTGGCAAGGCCGTCGTCGACCAGGATCACCGTTTTCCCTTCCACGTCTACAGGCGAAGCGTCGCCCCGATATTCCCGGCGCCTGCGCTCCAGTTCTTTGCGTTCTCGCTCGGCGACCTGGTCTATGGCTTCGTCAGATATGTTGAGGCCGTTGACGACCCTGTCGTTGAGCAGACGGATACCGCCGGTGGCGATGGCGCCCATCGCCAGCTCCTCCTGGCCGGGCGTGCCCAGCTTGCGGACCAGGAACACGTCCAGCGGGGCATTCAGCCCGCGCGCGATCTCGAAACCCACGGGTACGCCCCCTCGCGGCAACGCAAGCACGACGACATCGTCCCTGTCTTTATACTCACCCAACTCGTCGGCAAGCTGCCGGCCGGCATCCTCGCGGTCGGCAAACTGGGATCGGCGCAACATGCCTCAACCTCCTTCCTGCTGCTCAACGTTTTCCGCCTCCTCGGTGGCCCTTTCGATCGCCTGAGTGCCACGCTCCAGATGGCGGTCCATCGTACTTTCCAGGTCGCTGAGGAGCTCCTCCAGTTCCAGCCAGGCTGACGGTGCATCGTCGGCCGGAGGGAAGTCCGCCGCGAGCCGTGCCGCCCGGTCGCTCATCTCCAGAAGGTCCTTGCGCTCTTCCTCCAGTGTCCGGACGGTCGGACGCCATTCCGGGAGCGGCCTTTCGCCCCTGCGTGCGGCTTCAACGTCATCCAGAAATGCCAGTAACGTCTGCTGCTCACGCAGGAGGTGCTCCTCAATCTGGTTGCGCAAGGCCGTCAGTTCCCGGCCGATGCTCTCCAGTTGTTCGTCGTAGCGGCGATGTCGCTCTCCCAGAGCCTTGTCCACCAGTCCCCGCAGTCGGGGTAGCATGTCGCGCAGCATGCGGGCGTTGTCCTCACGCAGTTGCCTCAGCAGGTCGCGTAGTGGCATGTCCTCCGGCGTGCTCTCGGTCGGTTGCGTCGTGCCCGGTTCGGTCATACGTTCTCCTTCCAGACTCTCAGGCGGTTGGCATCTTGTCGGACCCTGGGCGTGCATCAAGAGGGCTCAACGCGCAGGCGATCCTCGACGTTGGCGACTCCCTCGGTGAACAGCGCTGCCTCCATTGCAGCCCTCCGTGCCGGGACGCTTTCCACGGTGCCGGACAGGACAACGTTCCCCGCGTCGACCTCCACATCGATTTCGGCCTCGTCGACCAGGACGTTCCTGCGCAGAGCGGCCCGCACCGCATCGGCCACCGTTGTGCCCTCCAGCGCCTTCTCGGGCTTCGTCTCCAGTTTGTTGGACACGTCCACAATGCCCGTCAGATTCGTAAGCAGTTCTTCGGCGCGGTTCTTCTGCCAGTAAGAATCCACCGTACCCGTGAGCGTGGCGATCCCGGACAGGACCGACACATCGATCCTGGATGCGTCGAGCGCGGCGTCCCACGCGAGCAGGCTCTCGGCGTTCTCGCGTACCTGCGCGTCATCCATGGCCCGGCCCGACGGGTAGCGGACGATGAGCCTGTTTTCCACCTCCCGCACTCCTCGCACCGCCTGCGCGCTGGCGAGGGCGGCATGCCACGCGGCCCGGCTCAAGACCGTTCCCGTCAGGATGACTCTCCCTTCGTCGGCGGTCACCTTCACGTCCGAGGCGTCCACTCGGTTGTTCCACTGGATCTGGGCCAGCACGTCTGCCTGGATCCGTTCGTCTGTCTTTGCCATGATGGTAGGCTCTATCTTCCTCTTTCCTCTATCCTAATGCCCCAGGCTGCACACTCAGGGGCATTTCAACCCGCGCAGAGCACCGGGCTGTCCGTCTCTCGGTCAAACGCGCAATGCGGTCATGTCTTCCAAGTTCACGACACCTCGCGTGTACAGTGCGGCATCGTATGCCGCCTGCCTCGCCACCCAGGATGGCAGCGAGCCGGACAGGGCCACCACGCCATCCTCGACTTCGACGGAAACGTCTTCGGCGTCGACCACCGGGTTCCGCTCGATTGCGCCGACGATCTCTTCAGCGATCTGCCTGTCGATCAAGTCGCCGGTCGGCACCACGGAAAGCTCGTTCTCGACTTCCATTATGCCGCTCAGTCCCCCGACGATCTCCGCCGCTTCCCTGCGCTGCCAGTAGGTCTCTACCGTTCCTTCCAGCACGGCCTTTCCGTCGCGGACCGTAACACGGATCCCTTCGTCGTCCACGTCGGCGTTCCATGCCAGCAGACTTTCTGCTTTCTCCTGGATCTGCTCATCGTCCGGCAGTGCGATGCCGTCGGGCACGCCCACGGCCAAGTGGTCCACCACGCTGTGGACACCGGCCACCGACCACGCTTCGCCGGCGGCGGCGTTGCGCGCGCCATAGGACGGCACTGTTCCGGACAGATTGACGACGCCGTCCGAAACCGATACGGAAACGCCGGAGCTGTCTATTCTGCTGTTCCAGTAGAGGGCGTCCGTTACGTCCTTCTTGATCTCCTCGTCTTTTCTGCGCGCCATTGCGTCCCCCTCTGTCGTGTGCTTCTCAACTCAGTGCACGTAATCGCTACTGCGCCGTGCCCCTGTCAGGCCGGTGTTGCCCGGCTGGTCGGCGGCGGGCTGCTAGCGTTCGTAGGTGCCCACCAGCTCTGTTTTCGCAAGCACGTGGCCTTCCATCGCCTCCGCCAGGTCCTCCCTGGATGCTCCCGCCTGCAGATCGAGGTCTTCGTCCAGCGCATAAAGCCTAAAGTAATAGTGATGCACGCCGTGCCCCTGGGGCGGACTGGGGCCCATGTAGCCGTTTCCGCCACCACTGTTGACGCCCTCCTTTGCGCCACCACAACTGCCTTCGGGAAAGGAGGCGCAGTCGGCCGGGATGCCGTAGACGACCCAATGAACCCAGGGGTCCGGCTGCGGGGCGTCGGGGTCGTCGCAGACGAGCGCGCATCCGGCCGTTCTCTCCGGTGCGCCCGACCAGGAAAGGGGCGGGGAAACGTCTTGCCCGTCGCCAGTGTACTTCCGGGGGATAGGTTTGCTGTTTTCAAACGCGGAACTGGTCAGGTTCATCGTTCCCGTGTCTCCTTGCTCAGGTAAGTGCCGGGGCGATCTCAAGCTGGGCCTGCGACGGGCAAGCCGTCACCCCCAGTCCGTCTTTGCACCAACACGTACCCTAATCTGAACCACGGTTGGCCTACAATACGGGAATCGCTTGCTTTGTCCGTACAAAGCTCTTAGGGAACTCGGGTTGCGCGAACGAGCCGGCCGGATCAGTTCAGGTCCGTGAGCGGACAAGCTTCACAGTCTGGCCGAGGCAGAGCGGCAGCAGGGACATGCCCAGCACCACCGCCCAGCCGGACAGGCCGGGGTCACGAAGTTCGAGCACCCCGGAGATGCCGGGAAGGTAGACAACTGCGAGTAGCAGAGCCGTGCACAGCAGCAAGGCACCCCAGACAAACGGATTGCGAACGACGTCGTTGCGCAGAACCGCAGACTCCCTGCTCCGAGCGTTGAACAC
The DNA here is from genome assembly GCA_964655775.1 of uncultured candidatus Brocadiaceae bacterium. Classification (GTDB taxonomy): domain Bacteria; phylum Planctomycetota; class Brocadiia; order SM23-32; family SM23-32; genus CAZZNQ01. Next base: position 14,180 of record CAZZNQ010000027.1, read on the forward strand.
GTGCCCGAGCTGACTGAACGCCAGCGTCAGGAAGGATACGGTGACGGCGCGCGCCGTGTCCATTCCGAGCCCCCAAAGCGCAATGGCAAGGCTGGCGAGAACGGTGCCGGAGAGAAGCGCCCCGTAGCCGCCGATGGCAAACCAGTGGTCGGTGCGAAGGATCGGCTCCTGCGGGTCACGGGGAGGTTTATCCATTATGATCGGGTCGCCTTCCCCTACGCCCAGCGCGAGCGCCGGAAACACGTCCGTTACCATGTTCAGAAAGAGTATCTGCAGCGGGCGTATGGGAAGGGGGGCTCCTATCAGCGAGGCCAGCGAAACGGCCAGGATCGCGCTTGCGTTGCAGGACAGCAGGTAGAGTAGGAACTTGCGGATGTTGCCGAAGATGATGCGGCCCTGCCGGACGGCGGTGACGATCGTGCCGAAGGCATCGTCGGTGAGCACCATGTCGGCTGCTTCCCGGGCGACCTGCGTGCCGCGCTCGCCCATGGCAATACCGATGTCCGCCTTCTTGAGCGCGGGGGCATCGTTTACGCCGTCGCCCGTCATGGCCACAACGGCCCCCTGCCGCTGGCGAAGATCGATCAGGTGGAGTTTCTGTTCGGGGGTGACCCGGGCGAAGATCGTCGCGTTCACCAGACGCTTGGTCTCCTCCTCGCTTGCCTCTTCGGGTGGTTTGAGGTCGCTGCCGGGCACTACGGTGACTTCCTCCCCTTCGGCAAGCCCGACCGCCCGGGCGACGTTGCGGGCGGTGAGAGCCTGGTCGCCCGTGACCATCACCACCTGGACACCGGCGTCCTTGCAGGCCTGGATGGCGGGCTCGACGTCCGTGCGCGGGGGGTCGACCATGCCGACGGTTGCCAGGAAAGTGAGCCCGTCATACGGATCTTCGTCCCGGCTGGAGGCACTTCTGGTAGCTGTTGCCAGGACGCGCAATCCCTCATCGGCCATCGAGTCCGCCCTTTCCAGCAGGCGCTCTCGGCCCTCGTCATCCAGGTCTTTCCGCTCTCCGTTATGCCGGTAAGACGTGCACTTCTGAAGCACCGCCTCCGGGGCGCCCTTGACGGCCACCAGCAATCCGTCCTCTGCTTCATGGAAAGTGGCCATCATCTTGACGTCGGGGTCGAATGCTTCCTCTCGCACCTCGGGCCGGCTTTCCAGAAGTGCGCCTCGCTCCATGCCGGCTTTCGCGGCAGCCACAAGGAGCGCCACCTCCATCGGCTCTCCAACAGCTTCGACGTCGTCACTGCCGGCGTCGTTCAGTGTGGCGTTGGTGCAGAGGGCGCCCACCCGCAGCGTCTCTTGAAGGACGGGCACGTCGTTGACTTCGATCGGTTCGCCACCCTCGATGAAATCGCCCTCGACTCGCAGCCCTTCACCGGTGACCTCGATGCTCCGGTCGGGCAGAGCGATTCGGCGCACGGTCATCTGGTTCTCGGTAAGCGTGCCGGTCTTGTCCGTGCAGATGACGCTGGTGGCTCCGAGGGTTTCTACCGCTGAAAGTCGGTCTACCAAGGCATTCTGCCGGGCCATGCGCCACATCCCGCGGGCCAGGGCAATGGTGGCAACAATCGGGAGCCCCTCCGGCAGAGCGGCCACGGCGAGCGCCACGGCCGTCTCCACCATCAGCACCAAGTCCCGACCACGCAGAATGCCCGCCAGGGCGGCAACGGAAGCCGCAACGACCGCTGCCCATATGAGCTTTCCGGCCAGGGCCTGCAGCCGTTTCTCCAGGGGAGTCTCTTGCCCTTCCGCGGTCTCGGTCAGTGCGGAGATGCGGCCCAACTCGGTGCTCATGCCGGTGCCCACAACCAGCCCGTGTGCGGATCCCCGCGTGACGGCAGTGCCCTTGAACAGCATGTTGCTGCGTTCGGCCAGCGGAGTGTCTTCGTCTACCGCGTCGACGTTCTTACCGACCGGCACGGACTCGCCGGTGAGCGCGGACTCGTCCGCTTCCAGTTTGGATGCTTCCAGCAGACGGAGATCGGCCGGCACCAGGTCGCCCCCTTCCAACAGCACAACATCGCCCGGCACGAGCTTCTCGGCTGCCATCTCGGTCGCCTGCCCGTTGCGCAATGCCCGGGCCCGCGTTCTGCTCAGTTGCTGTAGGGCTTCCATGGACCGCACCGCTTTCAACTCCGTTATGAAGCCGATGGCGGTGTTGATGATGATCACTGCGATGATCGCCAGCCCGTCCACCCATTCCTGCAGAAGCAGCGCCAGGATCGCCGCGCCCGTGAGAAGCAGAACCATCGCGCTCTTGAACTGACGCGCCAGGATCTCGCCCACTCCCGTGCGTTGAGCCTGGCGCAGGCGATTGGGACCGTGGCGTCGGCGCCGGCTGCTCGCCTCCTCATCGGTCAGGCCCCCTTCCGGGGAGACTTCCAGCCGTTCGGCCGCTTCTTGGGCACTCAGGGCCCACGCCCGGGGCAGGGCGGCTTCCGCGTTCCCCTCGGTGGGTCGCCGGTCTTCGCTTGGAACGGGCTGCTTGTCGGTGTCACTCATGGGATGGGATCGCCCGTGAACTGCAGCGTCTGTCTACCTTGGCACTTTCTGACGGCCGGTGTCCGCCGTTCGACCACCGCGTAAGCACGCTTAACGGATACACCCCTCCTGCACGCATTCCAGCAGGTCGGAGATCTTGGCGGTGGCCAGGCACACACAGGTGTCGGCGGCTCCGTAGTAGACCCAGAGTTCGTCGCCGCGCACCAGCGCGCCGCACGGGAAGACGACGTTGGGCATCAGGCCCCTGGTTTCGTACTCGGCCTCGGGGCTGAGCACCCACCCCGGCGAGCGGGCAATCGTCTTGTGCGGCTGATCGCGGTCCAGGAGTGCGGCTCCCGCCCGATAGACCATCATGTTACCGAACTCCTTGACGCCGTGGTAGATCAGCAGCCAACCCTGGTCGGTCAGGATCGGCGGCGCTCCGGAACCGGTCTTCAGCCCGTCCCACCACGGTCCGCCTCTCTCGAACATCACGCAGTGCGGCATGCCCCAGTGGATCAGGTCAGGGGACTGGGCGCTCCAGATGTGCTCCTGGTTGCCGACGGCGGGGCGGTGCAGCACCATGTAATGATCGCCGATCTTACGGGGAAACAGGACGGTATCCTTGTTGCTTGGCCCGAAGGTAAGACCGATGCGTTCGGCCTCTGAGAAGTCCTCCGTGCGCGCAATGCCCGCAGCGGGACCCAGGCCCGAGTATGCCACGTAACAGATGTAGTAGCAGTCATCCTCTTCCACGTAAGTGATGCGAGCATCCTCGCAGCCGAGTTCCTCATAGCGCATGTCCGGCAGGCCGTACTGCAGCAAGGGCTCCTCTTCGATCTGCCAGTTGCTTACGCCGTCGCTACTGCGGGCCACGTGAACGCTCGAGAAGCCTTTGCGATCCTCGATTCTTACCAACAGCAGCACTTCGTCACCCAAGTCGACGGCACCCGGATTGTAGACCGCCGATGCGGCAAAAGGCAGGTCCGTAGGCGCGATAAGGGGGTTGTCCGGACATCTCTGGAAGATGCGTCTCATGTCAGGCTCCCGCAGCAGTTCTCGGGTTCTATGTGTTCCTGAAGTTACTCCGCAGCCACCTTATCAGGGGCTTCTGTTCCTGCAATCAGTGTTCTGCTCACATCGCCGTTCCGTCTTGCGCACAACGGCGGGACCTTCGCTCTGTCCGTCGCTCGACATTTGAGCCCGTGGCGCTTCCCCGATAGCCTTACGGTAAGCGGGCCGTCCGACCCGCTGTCTTCGGCGTCTGGGAGGATTGCCTTGGATACCTTCGTTCTCGTCGCCCTGGCCAGCTCCGTCGCCTGTGGTATCACAACCTTAGGGATCGTGGCAATCAGCCGCTGGGAGCATTGGGCCGAGACCTATCGCGTCTACTTCATTGCTTTCGCTGCGGGGGTGCTGGTCACCGTTGCGCTGGTGCATCTGGTGCCGCGCTCGGCTGAACTCAGCCACTCGGGGCCACCGCTGGTGCTGGCCGGGTTCTTCGGCCTGTACCTGCTCAATCGCCTGCTGCACGCCCACCTGCACGACGGCGATCAGGAGCCCAGACGCGCGTTGGGCCTGGTGCCGATGATCGGAATCGGCCTCCATTCATTGGTGGACGGCGTGATCTACTCGGTCACGTTCAACGTTTCCATTTTCACGGGGCTACTTGCTGCGACGGGCATGGTCTTGCACGAGCTTCCTGAGGGAATCGTGACGTTTGTGCTGCTGGGCCGTGGTGGTTACAGTCGTCGGCGCGCCATGCTATACGCGTTTCTCGCGGCCGGGCTCTCCACTCCAGCAGGCGCCTTGGCCTCTTTCCCCTTCATCAGCCGATTGGACGAGCGCGCCCTGGGGGCGTTGCTGGCCATCTCGGCGGGAGCTCTCACATACGTCGGCGCCACACATCTGCTGCCCTCCGTTGAGGAACAGGACAGGCCCTTCGCCACTCTGGCTCTGCTCGCCGGCGTGGCATTTGGCCTGAGCGTTATCTGGTTTCATCACTGAATGACTCGGATACGGGCGGCTCCACCGATAGGAGGGCCGCGCGCACTCCCCTCCGCATGAAATCATCCCGGCTCCGTGGTAGAATGCCGGGGTTTCGCCTCCCAAGCCCGAAGGCCCGCACACGCGATGGAAGAAGCGATACGAAAGGCGGATGCGCTGGTTGAGGCGCTGCCTTACATTCAGCAGTTCCACGGCAAAACCGTCGTCATCAAGTTCGGCGGCAACGCGATGGAGACCCCGACCATCCTGGACGACGTCATCGAGGATGTCGTGTTCCTGTCGACCGTCGGCATCCGCACCCTGGTCGTGCACGGCGGCGGTCCTCAGATATCGGACGCTATGGAGCGCGCCGGTTTGACTCCCCGGTTCATCCGCGGGCTCCGCGTCACCGACGAGAAAACGCTGGACGTGGTCGTGCGTGTGCTGGCGAAAGAGATCAACCGCCGGGTCGTGGTGAGCATCGAGAAGCACGGCGGCCGTGCGTTCCCGGGCTTCGAAGGCGGGCACAGCGTGCTTCGGGCTCGGAAGAAGGTGTTCCGCGCGGTCAACGAGGAGGGCGAGGAGGAGCAGTTCGACCTGGGCTTCGTGGGGGAGATAGTCGGGGTGGACCATGACCGCGTGGCCGAGGTCACCGGCAGTGGCGCCGTGCTGGCCGTGCCTCCGATCGGGCAGGACGAGACCGGCCAGCTCTACAACGTGAACGCCGACACCGCCGCCTGCGCCGTCGCGGCCTCTGTACAGGCCGAGAAGATCGTGTTCCTCAGCAATGTGCACGGCATCATGTCCGAGCCCGGCAACGAGGACACGCTGCTCTCCACAGCCAACGAGGTGGAGATCCGCGACCTGATAGACCGTGACATCATCAGCGGCGGCATGCTGCCGAAGGTGTCCGCCTGTCTGCAGGCGCTGGACGCCGGCGTGCGCAAGGCGCACATCGTCGACGGTCGGCTGCCGCACTCGCTGCTGCTGGAGATCTTCACCGACAAGGGAGTGGGCACGCAGATCCTGCGGGACGCCGCGCCCGGCGCGCCCTGACCAAGCCATGCCGACGGTCGCATTCCGCCATCCGTCCCTCCTGTTCCTGCTGCTCGCCGTCCCACTCGCCACCCTTCTCTGGCTTCGCGCCTGTCGCCTGGCCGGGCGAAGCGGAGTGGCAACCCCTCGGGCCAACCGCGCGAACCGGGTGCGCGGATTCCTCAGACTGGCTGCGCTATCTTTTCTGATTCTCGCCGCCTCCGGACCGATACTGCCCTACGCGGGCAGCCTGAAGGCCGCGGGGGTGCCGCTGGTTTTCGTGCTGGACGTCTCGGCCAGCATGCGTGCCGCCGATGCCGTTCCTGACCGCCTGGGGGCGGCCCGGATGGCCATCCTCAGCATCCTCGACACTGCGCCGAACGCCCGACCGGCGCTGATCGCCGTCGCCGACGACGCCGTGGTGGCCTGCCCCCCGACCGACGACCGGCAGGCGTTCTCGATGATTCTGGAACAGATCGCCACGGACTGGATGAGCGCCGCCGGGACCAACCTGCGTGGCGGACTCGAGCGCGCCGAGGCCCTGATCCACGGTAACGGCGGGGCCGGTGCAGTGGTGCTGGTAACCGACGGCGAGGATCACGGACCGGAGTCGATGGAGGCCGTGCGTCGGATGCGAGGCGACGGCACGCCGGTCCACACTGTTGCGGTCGGCACCGAGACCGGCAGCGAGTTGCGCGGACTGCCGGCCGGCGACCCAGACACGGCGGATGCGGTCTGGACGCGAGCCCGGCCCGACTACCTGGCCCGACTCGCGACTGCCGGTGGGGGAAAGGCGTGGACGCCGACCTCACTGCCCCAGAGCCCTTCTGCGGTCCTCCCTCAAGGCACCGTGGCCGTCTACGCAAAACGAACCGGCGGCGGGTTGGACCCCTCGCCCTGGCTCTGCGGGGCCGCTGCTCTGCTCTTGGCCGCCGCCCACCTCCGGGTCCACCGAGCGTGAGCTGCTGGCTGTGCGGAGGGTCGCCCGCGGTGTGACTCACTTTTCCTGCTGCTCGATGAAAGCCTCCGCCGCCTGCGCCAGGGCCCTGCCCAGCTCGCGGCACGCTTCGGCCGCCTCGTCATCGGGGGCGTTCTTCATCGATAGAGTGCCGCCGACCTGCGGCCCCAGTCGCTGGAACAGATCCTCGAACGGGTCCTGGGCGACGCCGCCCCCGCCGTGCGTGAGGAACAGCGCCACGGGCATGCCCTCGATGTCCTCGTGTCCGGCACGCTTGGCCAGCAGCCAGTCGTCGATGAAAACCTTCAGCCCGCCGGCTGGATAGCTGAAGTAATCGGGTGTTCCGATGGCCACGCCCGCGCAGTCGGCCAGCAGCACCGGGTCCACGCGCTCCTCGTTCGTGTTTGTCAGCACCACCTCGAACCGGCCCGACTGGCGCACCCCCTCGGCCACAAACTCGGCGGCGGCCCTGGTGTTGCCCGCGGCCTGCGAATGATATATCACGGCGATTCGGTCGCGCATAGCTTACCTCCTCCGCTTCCGGCGGCTAGAGTGGCAGTGGCTCGTCCTCGGAACGAAACTGCTCCCACAACCTGCGGAAACGGCTCACGTAGATGACCTCGAACAGACCCAACCGGTCTGGAAAGTGTTCCTCGACATAGTCGCGGAGGCGGCCGGCGGCGATTGCGACGTCCACTGCCGGATAGTCGCCGGCGACGATCAGCATGGAGATACGGTCCGCCTGTTGCTGAAGCTGCCGGTAACGCTCCTCGTCCTTGGATCGCTCGTCCACGGTTCCGCCCGCGCCTCCTTTGTTTCCATTCTGGCCGAAGTAGAATCGCGAGGCAAGCGTGTAGAGCCGGACGTACGAGCAGGGACGCAACATAAGTATTGCATTACGCCGGGAACATCCGTATAATACATTTGCTCAGTTGATCCTGGCCCCACGGTGATCGCGCCGCGGGTCCTCGGCCCATCCGGCACCGAAAGGCACGGCAATGGCAAAAGGTCTGACCAAAAGGCAGCGGGAAGTGTTCGATTTCATTTGCTCGACCATGCGCGAGGACCATCGTCCGCCGACCGTACGCGAGATCGCGCAGAGGTTCGGTTTCAAGAGCCCCAAGGCCGCGACAGACCACCTGGACGCTCTCGAGCGCAAGGGCTACGTCCACCGCCGCAACCGCAAGTCGCGGAACATCGAGATCCGTGAGGAGCTCTCGCCCCAGGGCATCCCGCTGGTGGGGCGAATCGCCGCCGGCTCTCCCATTCTGGCCGTGGAGAACCTGGAAGCGTCGCTGTCCACCACCACGCTGTTCAACGCGGATGAGAAGACGTTCGCGCTGCAGGTCGACGGGGAAAGCATGACGGGCGTCGGCATTCTGCCGGGCGATTACGTCATCGTCAACGGCCGTGGGCAGGTGCGCAACGGCACGATCGCCGCCGTCGGCATCGACGACGAGGCCACAGTCAAGCGGGTCTACATCCGCAAAAACGAGTTGCGCCTGAAGTCGGAGAACCCCGAATTCGAGGACATCGTCGTCGACAGGGACTCCGCGGACGTCGTCCTCTACGGGCCCGTCGTCGGCGTGATGCGCAAGGTCTGAGGCGGCGGCCTCATTTCGCTTCTCCGCGGGCCTCGTTGAGCGACCAGTCGTAGTCCAGGTACTCCACGTCGTAATCTGCCGTGCGCAGGTACTCCGCGTCTCGCCGGTCGAGGAACTGGACGGCGTAGTTGAGCACCGCCTGCTCGGTATCCTTGCGGCGCCGGATGGGTCCCTTGTTCTCGTAAGTCTCCTCGAAGTCCTCCCCGAACCACTTGAAGATCGGCGACAGGCTAACGTCGCCCTTTGCGCGGTCGACGCGGAACTTCTTGGGGTTACCGAAGAAGCGCGAAGCCTGATCGGCGAACTGCTCGTCCAGTTTGTCCCCGCGATAGGGTTCATTCCGCAGCGGCGGGCAGCCCATCGCCGCGCACACCAGCGCCATGTGAATGCGGGGCTCGTTGAAGTCCTTGCGCAGCGTATCGTGCTCGATTTGGTCCAGCGTCATGTCCTTGCCCATGACGCTGAACTCGATTTCATCCCACACGCCCTCGATCTGACGAATGCTGTTGTGGGGGAACCTCCACCTTGCCGGCCACGTCGGCTGAATCGGGTAATGGTCGATGATGACTTTTAGAGTCAGCGCATTGTACGCGTTGATCCAGAATGCGATCTTCGCCTTGTCGTCCCATTCCGCGTAGGCGCGCGGGTCAAGGTCGGCCAGTTCCCGGACGAAGGCGTCCAGGTCCGACCTGTCGGCCTTCAGCTTCCGGTAGTCCACCATCGCCTGATCGTTGACGTACCTGAGGGCCCTGGCATAGTTCTCGTACGAGAACCCGTCCTCCCGCGCCTCCTGAGCGGCCTGCAGGCCGCCTCCGACGGCGAACATAAGGCATAGCAATGCTGCCGCCGACGCGGCGAGCGGCGCCCTTGCGCCCTTCTTGCTCATCTTCATGCCCCCTCAGATAGATCCGGATGGATTCCTCGGCCGGCCCCCTTAGACGGGCCGGTGCTTTTCGGTCCACGCTAACCGGGCATGCAGCCCGCGTCAATGGCGACGCGAGTCGGCGGGCAGCCATCGGGGCGGCGGAATAAGCGTTGCCGTCGGACGGTCGAAGTCGTATACTAGAATAGACAGAAGAGGGAAGCTGGATCCCTCCTCAGAACTGAGAGGAGGTGGAGCCATGATGGCGGTAAGTAGTTTTCTGAGAAGCATTTGTGTCCTTTTCATGGTCGCTCTTCTCGGCGCAGGCTCCCAGGTCGGCGCCGATTCCCAGGATACGTGGGAGTGGGAGGAGCCGGTCTACGCACGGGTCAGTGCGCTGGACGGCACGCTCGCCGTCAGGGGACCGGAAGAGGAAGGCTGGTCCGATGCCGGACTGAACGGACTGGTGGCGGACGGCGACACGTTGACGACCGGTCGGGGGAGTTTTGCTGAGATCGAGGTGCCGGGGAGCGCCTTCCTGCGGTTGGGCGGCTCCGCCGCTCTGGACGTGCTTGCGGCGCGGGAGGGCAGGTACCGGCTGCTGAGCGGATCGGCCTACCTGGTGGTTCGCGACAGAGCCGAAGGCGCCCTGACAGTCGAAGCGCCGTCCTGCGGTCTCGTGTTGGTCGGGGACGCCGAGGCACGGATGGACGTGGACGAGACGGGCGGCGCGACGGTCTACGCGCTCTCGGGTGAGGTGCAGGTTTTAGGGGCCGGTCAGGGCACGGTCGATCTGCAGCCGAACATGCGACTCGTCGTGAACCCAGCCGGCGGCTTCAGTGCGCTGGGCGTGATAAGCGGCGTGCTGGCGGACGAACTGGCCCAGTGGCACGCCAAACGGGAAGCGTATCTTGCGGAGCGCGCCCTGCCCCCCGCTGTTCCTCCGGGCATCGTCGGAGGACATGAGTTGTCCGGTGGCGAGTGGGTGACGGAGTCGGAGGTCGTCTACTGGCGGCCGCCGGTTGAGCCGGACTGGCGACCATACTCGGTGGGCGTGTGGCACCATTACCAGCCGGTCGGCTGGTACTGGGTGCCGCGGCTCTCGTTCGAGTACGTCACCTGCCATTACGGATACTGGCGACACTCCCGCCGCCACGGCTGGCTTTGGAGGCCCACCTGGGTATGGCGGCCCGCGCGCGTCTACTGGGCGCATGACGACGTGGGCGTCTATTGGGCGCCCCTGGATTACCATCGCCGCCCGGTTTTTGGCGTTTCGCCCGGCCTGTCGGTGAGTCTCTCGATAGGCGACGGCCACAGCGCGCTTTCCTTCGGGTGGTGGAGCTACGCTACGCTTGACGACTTCTGCCACTACGTGCCTCGCTACACGGTCATCAAGCGGAAGACCGTCATCAAAGGCGACGTGATCCACGTGGACCGGGCCATCGGCTACCGCAACCGGCGCGGAATCACGATAGCAAAGCCCGCCTTTGTGTTGCGCGGCCGTCGCAGGAAGCATGACCACGATCACGACCGGTTCGTCGATTCCGTTAACCGCCGCCGGCATCTGCACGATGGCGACCGCTATCGGGCCAGGCTGAAGGAACGTCTGTCGGATTCGCTCTCGCGCAAGATAGCGGCCCGGAGGCGCCACAGGGACGACCTTGACGCGATCTTTGCAGGTTACTCTCGCCGTGACCGCGATAACGGCGGTGCTTCCTCACGAGAAGGTCGAAGCGCGGCGGCGTTGTCGGATGAGCGGGACCGTCGGCGGACCGTCACCGAATATCGGCGTACAAGCGAACGCGTCACCCGTGCCGCAGAAAGGCGCCGCGACCACGACTCGATCTCGGAACGGCTGGAACGTGCCCGTGCACGGTTGCGAGATGATGGTGACCGGAGCGCAGGAGCATCGGACTCCGAGCGAGACCATCGGATCACGCTGGGACGGGGTCGGGAGCGCGCGAGCGATGTGGCGCCAGACGACTCGTCCGACCGTCTGGACCACCTCCGGGAAAGGCTCGCCCGGCTCCGCGAATCGCGGGGCGATTCCGAACGCCGTTCCGACAGGCCAGAGATAGGTCGGGAGGAAGGTCGGTCCTCCTTCCGGGCTGACGATACTCGGGAACGACTGCGCCGGATGGAGGAAGACCGACGCGGTGACCGTGACCGGCGCTCTTTCGACGCGGACGATCTGCGCGATCGGCTGAGGGAGATCGGTCGCAGCCGGGGAGGCGAGGACATCATTCGCAGCCGAGAGGAACGTGACCGCCCCTCTTCCCGCTCGGACGATCTTCGCAGACGCCTGGAGGAACTACGGGAATCGCGCGAAAGGGCCGAATCCGAGCGCGAGAGGCGCTCGCGCGTCACCGTCCCGGAACTGCGTACTCCCGATCCGCTGGAGAGGTCCGGGGATGCGAGTTCGGACCGCAGCAATCGGCTGGATGTGCTGAAGCGGCTGGAGGACAGGCGGAGGGAGCGGGAGGATCGGCGGTCCGAGTCCCGCGACGCACTACGGAAGCTGCTCGAGTCGCGCGCGAGGTCATCGTCCCGCCGCGAATCGCCCGGCGGCAGCCTGAGGGCACGGCTGCGGGAATCGGGCGACGAGGATACCTCCTCACGGATAGAGCGTCTGCGGGAAGAAGTCCGCGAACGCATCAGTTCGCGCAGCCGAAGGTCCCGGCGCTGAGGAGCAGCAGCCGCCGGGCAGGTGGAACGGAACGGGCGGGGCCGGTCGATGGACCGGCTCCGCCCTTGTTTTGCCGGGAGGCAGGCTCGAATGGCACGCCGCAGGGATTCGGAGCATCCTGATGAGGTCAGGCTGTAACTGGGCATCTGGCGTCGGCACGTGCGCGCTGTTGCCGCGGTCACGCTCGGCACGCTGCTCGTGTACCTGTCCGCGCGCTACGCGTTCATCGGGCCGGTGGCGGTGTGAGAGGTCTCTCTCAGAACGGGAAGAGCCTCTCCAGTTCCTCCTCGTCCGGCTGGGAGCCGAACGGCGATATCTCGATCGCTTCGGCGAACTCGACGGCGCCTCCCCGCTTCATCCCGTAGCGCTCCAGCAGTTGGTCGCGGTACTTGTCCGCGAACTTTCGCCACCGCGCGCGAAATCTCTCGCACATCCATTCGCGTGCCTCGGCCTTGTCCTCCGGCACCTCATCCAGCACGCGCTGGTTGTAGGGGATCCACTCCAGGTACTGCGATTCGTGGCAGCACGCCATGTCCAGCTTCTTGTCGACCACCGGGTCGATGTCGAACACCAGCGTGGGCTCGAACGTCTTCGATGTCGTGACGGACCCGTTCGCGTAGGCGTAGACGGGATTGCGACGCAGGTGGGGCGTCAACGGGCACATGCCGGGCACGGTCACGAGGTAGGCCGAGTCCTGCACGAGCACGGAAGCGTAGCGATGGTCCGGGTGGTAGTCGTCCGGAGAAAGCAGCATTACGACGTCCGGCTCGAACTCGCGCGTCATGCGCACGACGTTCTTGCGGTTCACTACGCTCGGCTCCAGCTCGCCGGTGTGATTGTCGACCACGTCGTAGGTGATGCCGATGACGTCTGCCGACGCCTGAGTCTCGGCGTATCGGCGGCGGGCCAGTTCGCCTCCGCCCATCTGAAAGTGGCCGGTGCCGCCGTTCGTGAGCGAGACGAACTTGACGACGTGCCCGGCGGCGGCGTACAGGGCGGCCATCCCGCCGGCGTGCATCTCGGCGTCGTCGGGGTGGGCGCCGAAGAAGATGATCCTGAGTTGATCGGACATGGCGACTCCTTCCGTCTGCGTTAGGTATCGGATCCGGGCCGCGGCCGGCCTTTGGTTCGGAAGAGATTCTACCGCCTGTCTAACATGGGGGCAAATCTGAGCCCTGGCCGGACGCCTTTACAGGTCAGGTGGGCGTCGCTATAATCCGGAACTAGAATCCGACGCACGCCGCATTCGGCGGCTGTACGCATCCTCTTTGCAGCTCCTGGCCTGGAGTGCAGATGCAGTTCGATGGAGTCCCCACAGGGAAAGGTCCCCTTCACGTCGGCGACATCCTCGGTAGGCAGGCCGAGGTACGCGGCGACGCCCCGGCGCTGCTGGGTCTGGACGGCGACCCGCTCAGCTACGCCGGGCTGCACGAGGAAGTGGCCCGGGTCGAGCGGTCACTGAACGAGATGGGCATCGGCCGGGCGGATGCGGTGGCCGTCGTGCTGCCGAACGGTCCGGAGATGGCGGTCGCGTTCCTTGGCGTTTCCTCCGTCGCAGTCTGCGCGCCGCTGAACCCCGCATACCGCGGCGAGGAGTTCCGGTTCTACCTGACCGACCTCGGTGCCCGGGCGGTGCTGGTTCGGGAGGGTGAAGCCTCGCCCGTGCGGGGTGCGGCGGCCGAACTCGGCATATCCGTCATCGACGTGCGTCCGCTCGAGGGAGGTCCGGTCGGCGTCTTCGACCTGTCCGGACCGAGCGTTGGCGCCCCGGCTAACGCGTCGCCGGTCCGTCCAGAGGACGTTGCACTCGTCCTTCACACCTCGGGCACCACGGCCCGGCCCAAGATCGTGCCGTTGCGGCACGTCAACATCTGCAGTTCCGCGCACAACATCCGCACGACGCTCGCCCTGACTCCGTCCGACCGCTGCCTGAACGTGATGCCGCTGTTCCACATCCACGGTCTGATGGCCGCGCTCCTGTCGTCCATTGCTGCCGGGGGCAGCGTGGTCTGCACTCCGGGCTTCGACGCGCCGCGGTTCTTCGACTGGATCGAGCGGTCCGAGCCGACCTGGTACACGGCCGTGCCCACCATGCACCAGGCGATACTCGCGCGGGCCGAGGCACATGCGGAGAGGGCGGAAAGGGCGGACCTGCGATTCGTCCGCTCTTCTTCGGCATCCCTTGCGCCCAGGGTGATGGCGCAACTGGAGGAGACGTTCGGCGCCCCGGTCATAGAGGCGTACGGGATGACCGAGGCCGCGCACCAGATGGCCAGCAACCCGCTGCCGCCGCGACCCCGCAAGCCCGGTTCGGTGGGTGTCGCCGCAGGTCCCGAGGTGGCGATCATGGATGAGGACGGCGGTCTGCTGGCTCCGGGCCGGACCGGCGAGATCGTAGTCCGGGGGGCTAACATCATGAGCGGGTACGCGAACAACCCCGATGCGAACGCGACAGCCTTCACCGACGGCTGGTTCCGTACCGGCGACGAGGGGCGGCTGGACGCGGACGGCTACTTGTTCATTACCGGTCGCCTGAAGGAGATCATCAACCGCGGCGGCGAGAAGGTGTCGCCGCGCGAGGTGGACGAGGTGCTGCTGGGGCACCCCGCGGTGGCCCAGGCGGCGGCTTTCGCGATGCCCGATCCGCGCCTGGGCGAAGAGGTGGCGGCGGCGGTTGTGCTGCGGCCCGGAGCCGACGCCAACGAGGGCGATCTGCGGGATTTCGCGGCCGAACGGCTGGCGCCGTTCAAGGTGCCACGGAAGGTGGTGCTGCTGCATGAGATACCCAAGGGTCCGAGCGGCAAGATACAGCGCATCGGACTGGCCGAGAGGCTGGGGCTGGCCGAACCGGAGGCCGCTCCCGGGAGGCAGGCGTTTGCCCCGCCGCGCAACGAGACCGAGCGGAAGTTGACGGCCCTATGGTCGGAGGTGCTGGGCGCGGAGCAGGTCGGGGTGCGCGACGACTTCTTCGCCGTCGGGGGCGATTCCATGCTGGCTACGAAGCTCGCCGCGAGTATCGCGGACGAGTTCGGCGTCGAGCTCCCGCTGGTGCACTTCTTCGACGAGGCGTCGACGGTCGAGAAGCAGGCTGCCATGGTGGCGGCCCGAGGAGCCGGTGACGGCATGGCGGTCCCCGCGCTGAGGCACCTGGCGAGGTCCGGCCCGCAGCCCCTTTCGCACGGCCAGAAGCGCATCTGGCTGCTTCAGCAGCTCACAGGAGACGCGGGCGTCTACAACCGCCCCTGGGCGCTGCGGCTGAGGGGGGCGCCGGACGTCGGGATCCTGGAGCGGGCTCTGAGCGAGATGGTGCGGCGTCACGAGGTGTTGCGCACGCGCTTCCCGGCCGTCGACGGCGAGCCGGTGCAGGTGGTGGACGACGCGCCGCAGGTGCGCCTGCCCGCCGTGCGCCTCGAAGGCGAGGCGACCTTCCGGGAGTTCGCCCGCCGCGAGGGCGCGAAGCAGTTCGACCTGCGGGCTGAGCACCCCATACGCTTCACGCTGTGCCGCACGGGCGACGGGGAGCACTTCCTGCTGGTCGTCGGCCACCACATCGCCTTCGACGGCCTCTCGCAGGAACCGTTCTTGGACGAGTTGGCCTCGCTCTACCAGGCTTTCGCGCAAGGCACGGCACTCCCCGAGGAGCCGCCGGTGCAGTACGCCGATTTCGCCGCGTGGGAACGCGAGCGCTTCACCGAGGAGGCGATCAACCGGCACCTGGACTACTGGAAACGGAAACTCGGACACGAGCCGCCGGAGCTGGACATGCCGACGGACCGGCCCAGGCCGGCAATACCGAGCTGGCGCGGTGCCCGGGTGCCGGTCGAACTGTCGAGGCAGTTGACCGACGAACTGGCCGCGCTGGGGCGCGCCAACGGGGCCACGCTGTTCATGACCCTCATGGCTGCGTTCCAGTTGCTGCTGCACCGTTACACCGACCAGTACCGCATCGCCGTCGGCACGCCGACCAGCGGTAGGGCCCACCACCGGCTTCAGAAGCTCATCGGCTCGTTCGTGAACACGGTGCTGCTGTGCAGCGAGTTGGCGGAGAACCCGCAATTCTCCGATTACCTTCGCCAAGCGCGGGACACCTGTCTTGAGGCGTATGCCCACCAGGACCTGCCGTTCGAGCTACTGGTGGCTGAACTGCAGCCCGAACGCTCCGCCGATCGCAACCCGATGTTCCAGGCCATGTTCGTGCTCAAGCCCGCCCCACCGGAGGCGCGCCGCTGCTGCGAGCTGGAGATCGGGCCCATGGACGTCGACCCCGGCAAGGCGATGCTTGACCTGGACTTGGAGCTCTTCGACACGAAGGGCGGCATCACCGGGACACTGACGTACAGCACGGACCTGTTCGACGCCGGCACGATGAAGCGGCTTGTGCGGTCCTTTGAAACGCTGCTCCGGTCGATCTTGCGCGAGCCGGAATCGCCGGTCGGCGCGCTGCCGCTCCTGCACGAGGACGAGCGGCGGCGGGTGTTGGTCGACCCGAACGCGACCGAGGTCGATCTACCTGCCGAGCCGACGTTCCTTGAGGTGTTCGAGCGTCGGACAAGGGCTTCTCCGGACAGTCCAGCCGTGCAAGTTGGCGATACGACCCTGAGCTACGCGGAACTCAATCGGCGCGCGAACCGGCTGGCCCATTACCTGCGCGAGATCGGCGTGCGGCCGAACGACCTTGTCGCCGTCGGCACGGCCGACCCGCACAGCTTCCCTGAGGCGATCCTCGGTGTGCTCAAGTCAGGTGCCGCCTACGTCCCTCTGGACCCTTCGTATCCGCGCGAGCGGCTGCGCTTCATGCTGTCCGACGCGGGGGCCGAGGTCCTGATCGCAGGGCCCGATTCCCCGACCGACCTCACGATGGCCGGGCTCCGGACCGTCCACCTGCAACATGACCGAGATGCAATCGGTCGAGCTTCCGAAGCCGACCCCGCACCGATGGCCGGGCCGAACGACCTGGCATACTGCATCTATACCTCCGGCTCCACCGGGCGGCCGAACGGTGTGCTCGTGCGGCACAGGTCGCTGCTGAACCTGGCCAAAGCGGAGGCGGACGCGTACAAGCTCGGGCCGCAGCATCGAACGCTACAGTTCGCATCGCTGAGCTTCGACGTCTCCGTCGAGGAGATCTTCCCGGCCTGGTATGCGGGTGGCGTCGTGGTCATCCCGGAGCGTCGCATCACGGCGCCGGACGCCGCCTTCATGCGTCTGCTCGAAGAGCAGCGCGTATCCGTGCTGCACCTTCCGCCGGTGTTCTGGAGCGAATGGATCAGGACGGTGCAGGAGACGGGGCGCGCCGTGCCGAAGACCCTCGAGGTGCTGGAGGTGGGCGGCGAGGAACCGTCCGCGGCGGCCTACAGCGAGTGGCAAGCGCTCGCCGGCGATCGGATCCGCTGGTTCAACGGCTACGGTCCGACGGAAGCGACGGTGACGGCAACGATATACGAGGCCAAGCCGCGCTCTGCCCCATTGCATCGCATCCCCATTGGCCGCCCCATTGCGAATACGCGCTGCTATGTACTGGATCGCTGGCTGATGCCGGTTCCGACAGGCGCGCGAGGCGAGTTGTTCATCGGCGGCGTAGGGGTGGCAGACGGATACCACAACCGGCCGGAGTTGACGGCCGAACGCTTCCTGCCCGATCCGTTCAGCGACTGTTCCGACGCCCGGATGTACCGCACGGGCGACTTGGCGCGCTTCCTGCCGGACGGCAACCTCGAATACCTGGGGCGCCGCGACCAACAGGTGAAAGTGCGCGGATTCCGGATCGAGCTGACCGGCGTCGAGTCGGTGCTGAACGCTCATCCGCAGGTGACGGCAGCGGTCGTGGTCGCCCCGCGGGAAGGCGCCAGTCGGCGGCTGGCGGCTTACGTCGTCGCCGGTGCGGCCGCCCCATCGGTCGAAGACCTGCGCCGATTCCTGTCTGACCGACTGCCACCGTATATGGTTCCTTCGAACATTGCCCTGGTCGACAAGCTGCCTACGACACCGGCGGGCAAAGTGGACCGCATCTCCCTGGAGAAGCTTCCCCCCGTTGCTGAGCACCGCCGCGACTCCGAGCCGCCGATCAACGGGTTGGAAGCGTGTCTGCTGAGACTGTGGCGAAAGGCGTTGGGCAACGACTCGATCGGCGTGACGGACGGCTTCTTCGAGGTCGGAGGGCACAGTCTTCTTGCGGCGCGCCTATTCGCCAACGTGGAGAAGCTGTCGGGCCGAGAGATCCCGCTGATCTACCTGTACCAGTATCCGACTGTGCGGGGCTTCGCGGAGGCGATGCGCAATCGGGGCTGGCAGCCGAGATCGCCGCTGGTTCCCCTTCAGGCCGACGGCGCCCGGCCCCCGTTGTTCTTCGTGACGCCGTTCAACGTCTGGGAGCTGCACCGGTTGGCACATCGTCTCGGCGACGACCAGCCCTTCTACGGGCTGCAGCCCCTGGGGCTTCGTGAACGGGGCGAGATGCCCTCCTCCATCGAAGCGCTGGCGGACGCCTACATGCGTGAGCTCCGGCGCACGTGCCCGAGTGGTCCCTACAGGTTGGGCGGGCTCTCCGCGGGCGGGGTGGTCGCATTCGAGATGGCACAGCGGCTACGTCACGACGGCGAGCGCGTCGAAGTGCTGTTTCTGCTGGACTCGTACGTCGGCACGGGATCGAAGCCGTTCCGCATCCGCCGCCTGCAGCGCCGGTTGGGGGCGCAATGGCGCGATCTATCCCGGCTGGGGCTGCGCGGCAAGGGCGCCTACATCCTGTCGGGCCTGGGTCGGACCGCCCGAAGGATCACAGCGCCTTTGCGGGGTGGGGCCGATCCCGGAGCACGTAACCGTCGGGGAGAGTTGCGCGGTCTGGCGGAGCGCGTGGTCGCCGCCCACGGTCGGGCTGTTCTTGCGTACCGGGCGCGTCCCTACGATGGTCGCATCGTTCTTTTCACGTCGGATCCGGAGGCGATGACGCTCGCCCGAGACCCCAGCGACTCATGGCGCGAACTGGCGCGCGGGCCCTTTGAGGTGCATCCGATCTCCGCCGTGCACGAGGAAATGCTTCGCGAGCCGGCGGTGGAGCAGCTGGCCGACCTGATGCGGGACCTCGCGGACGAGGCCCCGCGGGCGTAATCGTTACTGAGACGGCACGCCGAACTTGGCGATGATGGCCTCGATGTCCAGCAGGTCGGTCTCGACGGTGCTGACCATCACGTCCGAGAGCTTCAGGTTCCGGGCCGCTTCCAGCCCAACCATGATCGCCCCGCCGGGGCCGGTCATAGCCTCGTTGCGGAGCCGTTCGCCCTCGGCCTCGGCGGTCTTGACCAGCAACTGGCCAGCCGCCTCGCGCTGAGCTTTGGTCAGGTCGGAGTCGGCGTGCTTCTCGGTGGCGTACTTCTGGGCTTTCGCCTCGATGCCGGCGATCTCGCGGTTGGCTTCGGCGCGCATCGTGATGATCTCGGCATCCTTCTCGCGCTCGATCACGTCCAGCCGGCGCTGAGTGGTCGCTTCAATGACCTCCCTCCTACCGCGCATCTCCTCGGCAATGGCCTTGGACTTGTTGTATTCGACCTCCTGGTCCGCAAGCTTCTTCGTCTGGATCTTGCGTTCGTATTCGGGATCGAACTGCACGTCGCGCATGAGGACCTCTATCACCTCGACGTAGTTGTCGGTCAGAGCCGTTGCAAGCAGCTCACTGACCTCGGCCGCGCGGTTGCGGCGCTCGTCGGGATTGTAGAAGTCCTCGGTCTTCATCTTGCCGAACAGGCCCATGCACGCTTTCTGGGCCTCGTTGCGCACGATGACCTTGTACTTCTCGCGGCTGCCGGTGTCCTGGTAGACCTTGTGCGCGGTGCCGGGCTGGATCCTGTACTTCACCGTCACGTCTACGGAGACGGTGTAGCCGTCTGCGGACTGTACCTGGACATCGTCGCGTCCGTGCACGGTGCCCCGGCTGGGATCGCGCGTCATCTCCAGGGTCTGAACGGTGCCGTCGAAGATGGCCCAGGAGTCGATCGGGCCCAGGTCACGATGCCAACCGGGGCCGAAGTCCTGCTGAACGACACCCTTGCTGCCGAACACGCCGTACTCCTGCGTGCGCACGCCCACGGACCCGATGGGCACGTAGACGGTCAGGCATTTCAATACGACCACCCCGCCCAGGATGACGATGATGAGCAAGGCACATACTGTCTTGACAATTCGCATTGCGGATTCCCCCTTTCGGTTCTACTCGGAGCCGACGGTCCGGCCCTGAGTGGCCGCCCCGGTAGTGTGCTGGAAACGTTCGGTGCGGGAGTCGATTGTGAAGGGCTGACCGGAGATGACGATCTCCTTGAGCTTTCGCGCGTACTCGAGCTTCACCATGTTGCGTCCTCCCGGACCTTCCAGGGCCTGACGCATGGCGCTTATGCCCTGGGCTTCGGCCTTCTTGCGCTCCAGAATGCCCTCCGCCTCCTTCTGGTTGCGGTAGAAGGTGGCGTCCGCGCCGATGGTCACGCGTTCGAAGTAGGCGTCCGCCTCCTTGCGCGTCTTCTCTGCGTCGGCCTTCGCCTGAATGATGAGTTGCTCCATCTCGCCCCGGAAACGTTCGACGGCCACGTTCTTCTTGTTCGTTGCGGAGACGATAAGTGTTTTCTGGCGCTCTTCGGCGGCCTGGGCCTTGGACTGCTCTTCCAGCACCTCCTGGTCCGCCAGTTTCTTCTTCTTGATCATCTCCTCGTATTCCTGGTAGAAGACCGGCCGCTGGGGGATGACGATGCTGTCGACCTCGATGCCGTACTCCTGGAGCCATTCGTTGATCTGGGCCTTCGCGGCCAGGATCTTGCCTTCCCTCGCGCCGGCGTCGTAGAACTCCTCGGTGGTGAGTTCGCCCAGGTAGTTGCGGCACACGGAGCGGCAGTAGTCGCGCATCCACTTCTCCTTGAAGGCGGCTCCCGGCCCGGACGTGGTGATGACCGTGTCCGCCATCTCGGGCGTGATGCGGTACTGAACGCGCACGTCCACGTAGACGTCACTGCCGTCGATCGTCTTGACCTTTAGGCTGTCCCCCGAGCGGCCACCCTCCATCCGGAGGGTCTGAAGTGTCTTGTCCAGAACGTAGAAGTCGCTGGTCAGGCCGTTGTATATCCGCACGCCGGATTGCTCGATGACGGTGATGTTGCCGTTGAGACGGTTCAGCAGTATGCCGACCTGTTCGCCGCTCACCGGCCCCACGCGGATGGTCATGAACAGGAAGACGACCACCACCAGGAACGTCAGCGCGACCAGCATCAGCCCGCCGCCGAGGATCCGGCGCAGCACGTCCAGGTTCACGTTCTTCAGGCCCGGTCCTCGCGGCCCCTCATTCGGTTCGTATACGCGCATCGCTGCTTCCTCCTTTCCTGCGGGCGGCGTGTCAGTCTTCCAGGACCGGTGTGCGCCGCCTGAGAATGGATATCGACACAATCGGTGCCAGCACGGCGAACCCCAGCACCAGTAGCGGGAACGGCACCCGCATGAAGGCCAGTACCAGCATTGCTATCACCATGAAGGATAGCGCCATGAAGATGCGCACCACCTTCATCTCCAGGTCCTCCTGGTGCGAGGCCGGGTAAGAGCGTATGACCTCCATGTTCCGGCGGAACTGATCCTTCGGGTAGACCATCGGCGGCGTGCGATAGCAGAGCAGTCCGGCTTTGCTGTCCAGGTCTTGGCGGACGAAGCCCGCCACGCTCAATCGGTCCAGCTTCCGGCGCATGTTGCGCAAGGTGTATCGCGAGCGCCCGGCCAGGTCCTCCGCGTGGACGTCCCCGTCCTGGGAGGCGGCCAGGTAGAAGATCTCGTGCTCATAAACCGCCTGGGCCGGCCAGCCGACGCTCTCGGCCAGGGCCGTCAGCTCCCTGCGCACGGCGTCGCGGCAGGCGTTGCAGAGCACGTCGGTGCGGGGCGCGGACAGGTCTCCTCCGCAAGATACGCATTCGTTGCACCGGATCGGCGTGCCGCTTTCGCCCTCGCCCTGGTAGGCAGTGAAGGCGTACTCGACGGTGGGGGCGTCGTCGTCGCGTAGCACCGAGGTGCCGTCGGCCATTCCGTCCAGGGCTTCACGTACCAGCTCCAGCGACATCGGCAGATACGGCAGCACCTGCGGAGGCGCAACGCGCCCGTTGCCGTGCTCGGCGATGCGGCATGCCACGTTCTCCACGACGTTCGACAGCGTGTCGCTGATCTGCTTTGCCAAAGCCGCCTCCTTGCTCCGTTATGACCGCTGGGCAGTGGAGTCTTCGTCGTCGCCGCGGCCGGCAAGATCATCCCAGGCCGCCGCTTCGTCGGCCTCCCTCTCGATCTTCGCCTGCAGCCGCTCGAATCCCTCTATTACGTCGGACGCGCTCACCGCATCGCGCGCCGCCGGGCCCCCGGCTGCCCTCTCGGCTGATTCCCGCCGGGCGCGTGCAAGGCTGCGCTTGGCCAACAGCGTGCTCCGTCGCGACCGTGCCTCCTGGACGCAGTCCTCAAGCCGATGCAATTCCGCCTGCAGCCGCTGCGCGACGCGGGCCGCCTCCCGCGCGTCCGCCACGGTCTGCTCCGTGCAACCGTCTCCCTGGGCCTTCCGTTCCAGTGCGCGTTGGGCGGCGACCGCCTCTGCGGCTTGGCGCCGCACCTTCACAATGTACCGTTCCATCTCGCGTATCATCCGGTCCGCCATCGCCTCCCGATCCTCGGCCTGCTCCAGCAGGTCGCCGATCCGGGCTGCAATGATGTCGCTGACTCGCCTGAAGATCGACATACCGCTCTCCCACATCCTGCTGCCGCGTCAGTTGAGTCTTTAAGCAAGCGGTGTTCCGCCCGTCCAGTCGTGTGCGTAGACTGTTGTGAAATAATATGTTACGACCTATCGAGGTGGCCAACGCGTTCGCCGCCAAGGTGGTCCTGGACACCAACGCCGAAGACGCTCTTCGAGGTTGACTTCCCGCCGTCGGCCGCGTAGATTGTGCCTCCAGACGTGGTGAAAAAAACCATTCGGATTGGGGTTGGCGACCAGATCGAGATGACCGAGTTCCCCGGAGTCGCACTCAGCAGGGCCTTCCGACGAGTGCTGGAGCAGGCCGAGAAGGTGGCCAGGTTCCCGCGCCCCGTCCTCATCCGCGGCGAGCGGGGGACCGGCAAGGAACTCCTCGCCCGGCACATCCATGCGCTGAGCCGCCGGGCGGATGGGCCGTTCGTCGCCGTCAACTGCGCCGCGTTCACGGACACGCTCCTGGGCAGCGAGTTCTACGGCCACGAACGGGGCGCGTTCACGGGCGCCGAGCGCAGGCGCATCGGCAGACTGGAGCAGGCCGACGGTGGGACTTTGTTTTTGGACGAGATCGGCAACATGCCGCAGGCGTTCCAGGAGAAGATACTGCGCGTGATCGAATATCCCACTTTCGAGCGCGTGGGCGGCTCGGAGTCGGTCGAGGTGGACGTTCGCGTCATCTCAGCGACCAACGCCGACCTGCAGGAACTGATGGCCGACGGCTTGTTCCGCCGGGACCTCTACGACCGCCTGAGCGTCGCCGTTCTGGACGTGCCGCCGCTGCGTCAGCGCCGGGAGGACATCCCCCGCCTGATCGTCCACTTCGTGCGACGCCTGCGCCGCGAGATCGCCAACCTGCCGCCCCGCCGCTTCCTGCAGCAGACGGTGGAGGTGATGGTCGATTACTACTGGCCCGGCAACGTCCGCGAGCTGCGCAACATCGTCGAGCGCGCCTACCTCTACGGCTCGGGCGACGCCGTCCGCCCGGACGACCTGCCGCCGGAGGTGGCCGGCCGGCAGATCGCGGGGGAATCGTTCGACGAGAAGGTGGAGGAATTCCGCCGGCAGTTGATCGCCGACGCCCTGGCCGAGAGCGGCGGTAACCAGCGCGAAGCTGCCCGCAGCCTGCACATGACGTACGACCAGTTTCGCTACTACTACCGCAAATACTCACCGTGATTGATTCTCTTGTCCGCGGCTACACCCCGAGCCGGTTCGACGATCCATGAACAGATCGATTCAGGCTCTGCTGACGGTCGTGCTGGTGCTCGCTGTGTCCGTGGGCGCCGAACGTGCATTCTGCGTGACCTACCCCGCGTCCACACCATCCGGGAGCCAAGACGAAACGATGGAGACTGCTCGCCCACAGCACCCATTCCTCTTCTTCCGCGGAGTGGACTTGCCGCGTCTGCGAGAGGAGGCGCGAACCACCCATAAGCGGTACCTGGACGACCTGAAGCTGTGGGCCAAGGGCTACCTCGACCAAGATCCCATCGCTCCGCAGGACCTGCCGACCAACAGAGACACACTCCAGATCTACTACGAAAACGGTGCGTCCTATCTGCTCAACGTGTCGCTTCTTTATGTCTTGACCGAAGAACCGGCGTACTTTGACGCAGCGCGGCGATGGCTGTCCATCTTCTGCCTCTATCCGTCCGAGACCGATGGGGGTTACTTCGTCGGTGCCTACGCGGTTGCACTCGCCGTGCCTTACGACATGCTCTATCCGCACCTCGAGGAAGACGAGCGGGCAACCGTGCGCGCCCACCTGGCCGCTGTGGTTGAGCGCGGCGTCCGTGGCATAGAAAGCGACTGGTGGGCCGGACTGTCCCTGCACCACGACCAGTGGTTGCCCGTTACAGGCCTGGGCGTAGGCGCCGTCGCCATCCACGGTGAGGTTGCCGGGAGCGACATGTGGCTTCGGCGTGTGCTCGCGGAGTTCCACAGAGACGTTTCGGCCGTCGGGCAAGACGGCGCGTGGACCGAAGGCGCCGCCCAATGGGTCTATGCCATGACGCTGACTTTGCCCTTCTGCCATGCATACAGGAGTCTGACGGGCGAGGACCTCTTCGAGCTGCCGTTGCTGAAGAACGGTGCGAGCTACCGGCTCTACAACTGGCTGCCCGTCGATCGCTACATCCCTCACCACGATTCGTTCAGCCACGGCCGCTACAACGTCCTCGGGGCGGCCTCTTGCCACGTCCTGCGCAAGCTGGCGACCGAGTACGACGATGGACATGCTCAGTGGCTGGCGGAGCGCGAAGAAGAGCGCGACGTGCAGCGTGGGCGTCCGCCCGAGCCGCATCCGGACTGGAGGGTCAGCAAGGCCCACATCGTGCCGATGCACCACTGCGTGGGGTGGAACTTCCTCTGGTACGATGCATCCGTTGCGCCGCAGCACCCGAGCGACCTGCCGCTGGAGGAATACTTCCCAAACCAGGGCCTCGTAATCCTCCGTAGCGGGTGGACGATGCCCGACACTGTCCTTGTTTTCAGTTGCGCCCCACCCGGCGGACACGCTGGTCGAGCGGCCGTTCTTGCCGGCGATGAGCGCGCGGGACGAGGCGTTTCTCACGTTCACGCCCAGGCGAACAGCTTCGACCTTTACTCCGGCGGCAACTACCTGGCAATCAGCCCCGGCTACGGCGACGGGACCAGCGCCGCACACAGCACGCTGACGATCAATGGGGCCGACCAGCGCCGCGATGCGCGGTTCGCCGGGCATATCCTGCGATCCGATTTCCAGCCCGATTACGGATACGTGGTGGGCGACGCGACCGAGTGCTACCCCGAGGAAGCCGGTCTGGACCGCTGGCGGCGTCACGTAGTCTACGTCCGTCCGGACGTGGTGCTGATCTGGGACGAACTGATCGGCTCCAAACCGTTCGGCGGTGATGGGCCTACCATCTGGCGGATGGACTTCGACCCTCAAGTGAACGAAGCCGAGATCGACGCGAAATCGCAAACAGTGCGCATTATGCCGCGTGATGACGCGCCGGAACGTGCCAGTATGGCGGTCTCTTTCCTCACGCCCGGCGGCCTGCAGTTGAGCAGTGAACTGGTGCGACAGCAGGGAGCCTGGGTGCGGTGCGGCCAGGTCCGCGCGCATTTGCCGCAGGGGACCGGACCGGAAGCGAGTATCGTCACCGCACTCGTCGTCGAGCGCCCCGGTGACGAGGCGACTCCCCGCGTCGAGCTGGTGGAGGGCCGAGGGCTGATCGGAGCGGTCGTCGAAGGACAGCGCGGCGCCCGTTGCCTGCTCGTGCAAGCTGGCCGCGCACCGGCAGACATGCCTTTGAGTGCGAAGATACGGACGGCGGATCGGACAGGAGTCTGCCACATCTTCGGACTCTCGGAGAGCGCCGGCTACGACGTCGTCCACTCGGCCGTTGCCGAAGAGGACGGGTTATACCGGGTGGAGATCAGCCCGGGGGCGTCTCTGCGCACGAACGAGTCCGGCACGCTGACCTTCGATCTAAATAGTTGATCCTCTGGGGCGAGCCAGCGCGCCTGGGTCCGAATCAGGTCAGTCGTTTCCGCGCCGTGTCGCCGCTCCGGCGAGTGTCCGAAGCGACGGCAAAGGGTTGCTTGACCGTCGGCGGGATGATACACTCTGTAGCAGTGGCCTGCGTCCCTCGCAGCAGTTGGAAAGTGCCCGCGCAGCCGTTGGGAACACATCGCGGCAGGTCCACGAGCTGAGGACTCCGAACATGTACGCCACCAGCACATTCGAGCAGGATATCGCCTACCTGTGGGACAAGTTCCAGGCGCCCGTCTTCGATCCAGCCACGGGTCTCGACCACGACACGCTCAAGAGCGGAGTGCTGGCGCTGGCGGAGGAAATGAAGAGCCGTCCGCACCCCGTCATCAAGGCGAGGGCGTTCGAATACGTGGCCAGGAACGTGCGCATCGACGTCAGCCCGCACGACTGGTACGTGGCGTTCGGCTGCTGGAACCGCTGGGACCGGCCGCTGGACGGGCTGGTTGCGGGTTGGGATAGGGAGGTCGACGCCACCCGGCTCACCACGCTGCAGCTCATGCAGGAGCAGAAGGAAGCCGGCACGTGCGGCATGGGCAAGGATTTCGACCACTCCGTGCCCGACTGGGACGCCGTCTTCTCGCTGGGTTTCGCCGGCATCCGCCGGCGTGCGCGACAGTATCGCCGGCGGCGCGAGGAGAGCGGGCGGATGACGCCCGAGGCCGCGGCCTACTTCGACGGCATCGAGATTACCTACACGGCGATTCTGGAGATGCTCACGCGATTCCGCGCCCATGCCCTGGAGCATGCGGACGGCAATCCGCGGATGCTGGCCTGCGCCGACTGCCTGGACACGCTGACCCACGGCGCGCCGACCAACACCTACGAGGTCCTCCACCTCGTGTATCTCTACTTCATGTTCAGCGAGTACGTGGGCCGGTTGCAGGTCCGCTCGCTCGGGAACCTGGACCGCACCATCTATCCATACTACCGCCGGGACCTGGACGAAGGCACTTACACTGAGGAGCAGATCCGCGAGTTCTTCGCCTACTTCATGATGCAGTTCGCCTCCATCGCCAACCCCTGGGGACATCCGTTCTACCTCGGCGGGACGCGGGCCGACGGTGAGAGCGAGATCAACGAGCTCTCGTACCTGATCCTGGACGAGTTCGACAAGCTCAACATCTGCTCGCCGAAGCTGCAGATCAAGATATCGCCGAACACGCCGAGGGCATTCGTCGACAAGGCTGTGGACACGATCCGGCGCGGCCACAACAGCATGGTCTTCCTGTGCGAGCCCTCCATCAAGCGGGCCATGATGGGATACGGTGCAACCGAGGAAGAGGCGCGCACCTGCGACATCACCGGCTGCTACGAGTTCGGAGCGCGCGCACGCGGCAACACCACCATCGTCGCCTATCTCAACATGCTCAAGCCGTTCGAACTGGTGCTCTACGACGGCGTGGACCCGCACACGGGCCTCGAATGCGGCGTCCGCACCGGCGGGCTGGAGACGTTCGCGACCTTCGACGACTTCTACTCCGCCTACATCAAGCAGCTCGGGAACACCATCGAGAACGCGATAACGTGCGCCAACGACTTCGAACAGCACTTGAGCTTCATCAACCCGACTTCCGTCTACTCGGCCACCATCGAGAACAGCCTGGAGACCGCCCGCGACGCCTTCCATAACGGCTCCATCTACAACATCTCCTCCATCCTCACCGTCGGCCTGGGCAACGCCGTGGACGGGCTGATGGCCATCAAGGAGCACGTTTTCGAGAAGGGGACGCTGTCGCTGGAGGAACTGAAGGAGGTGCTCCGCGGCGACTGGAAGGGCCATGAGAAGCTGCGGCTGCGGATCATGAACGGCAGCAACAAGTACGGCAACGGCATCGATGAGGTCGACACCTACGCCGAGGCGCTGAGCCGCTTCCTGGGCAACAAGATCAACCTGCGGCCGAACGGGCGGGACGGCTTCTACCTGGCGTCGATGCACACGCCGCCGCGGTTCTACCTGCACTTCGGCAAGAAGACCGGCGCGACGCCGGACGGTCGGATGGCCGGCGACGAGCTGTCCAAGAACGTCTCGCCCACGATGGGCATGGACGTCAACGGTGTGACGGCCCTGATCCGGTCAGCGACCAGGATGGACTCGGCCATGCACCCGGCCGACTTCCCGCTGGACGTGATGCTGCACCCGGCGACGGTGGAAGGCGACGACGGCCTCGCGGCCATGCGGACGCTGCTCAACACCTACATGGAACGGCACGGCATCGCCATCCAGTTCAACATCTTTGACGCGCAGACCCTCATCGACGCACAGGCCCACCCCGAGCGGTATCAGGGGCTGCAGGTGCGCGTTTGCGGCTGGAACGTGCACTTCAACGACCTGACCCGCCCCGAACAGGACATGTTCATCCGGCGGGCCCAGAACATCATCGAGTAGCCTCATGGGGCCGACGGCAACCGTCTTCGAAGTCAAACGCTTCGGCGTTCACGACGGGCCCGGCGTTCGCACCGTCCTGTTCCTCAAGGGATGCTCTTTGCGTTGCCGCTGGTGCCACAACCCCGAGGGCATCGAGCCCGGGCCGCAGCTCGCCTACCACGCACACAAGTGCCTGCACTGCGGCGAATGCGTCGAGGCATGCCCGCACGGCGCGCATGCCGTTGTGGACGGCGAGCACGTGTTCGACAGGGCGAGATGCGTCGCCTGCGGTGCCTGCGTGGAACCGTGCCTGGGGCAGGCGCTGAAGCTTTTCGGCCGGCCGCTGACGGTCGAAGAGGCCCGAGAGATTGTGCTGGAGGACCGGGCGTTCTACACCGACGGCGGCGGGGTCACGCTCTCCGGCGGCGAGCCGCTCCTCCAGGTCAAGTTCTGCGCGGAGCTCTTCAAAGCTCTCAAAGAGGACGGCATTCACTGCGCCATCGACACCTCCGGCGCGGTGCCGTGGGAGAGGTTCGAGCAGGTTCTGCCGTTCACCGACATGTTTCTCTACGATGTCAAGCACGCCGACGCGGGCCTGCACCGCAAGCACACTGGCAGGTCCAACCGTCAGATCATCGCGAACCTGAAACGCCTCGCCCGATGCAGCGTCCCCGTCGAGGTCAGGATCCCGGTCATTCCCCATTTCAACGATACGCCGGAGGACATCGACGCCATTGGCAGGCTGCTGGTCGACCTGCCCGGCATCGTCGGCGTCCGCCTGCTGCCCTACCACCGGGCGAGCTCCAAGTTCGAGGCGGTCGGACGCCCGGACACCATGCCCCGGGACGACGGTCCCGCGGAGGCCACAATCGAGGCGATGGCCGCCCAACTGGAGAAGCTGGGCCTCGCCGTCGTTTAGGGCCTAATCACCGGTCGCCAGCGGGCAGTGGATGACGCACGGCTCCGCCACGACCGGGCGGTATTTCTTGATCGGATCGTGCGTCCGGAGCGCATCCGCCAGCGCATCGGGGCTGACGGGGTCCGGCGGCTCGATATCCACCGGCGAGCCAAGGTACTTGAACCCGCTCTCGCCCATCAGCGCGTACCGTTTCACCCAGTCACAACGGAGGCGGTCGATGCGCCGGAAACTGTGGGACTGCCCCTCGCACTCGATCATCACCTCCTGCTCCGTCAGTGCGCCGGACGGGCATGCGGCAACGCACGGCAGGTCGCAGCTCTCGCACGGATCGGCCTCCGGCAGCATCGGCGAAGCGGCGAGCGGAGCGTCCGTCACGACGGCGACCAGCCGCTGCCGGACGCCGAACTGCGGCGTCGCCAGGTGGCCGCTGGCCGTCATCCGCCCCAGGCCGGCCGCCAGACCGGCGAACCGGTTGGCGAACAGGTCGGGCATGGGCACGCGCGGGGTGGCGGTGAGGGAGGCCGTGCCGGTCAGGTCCATCGCGATGACGCCCGCATAACCCATTGATTCCAGGTGCTTTACAATCCGAGCGCCCAGTATGGTGCCCTGCCAGTGCGTGCAGAATGTCTGGAAGGAGTAGGGGCCGACCGCCTCCGCCGGCGGCTTCGTTGCCTGCCGGAGCACCTCCCTGTGCATCCGCAGCCCGAAGACCAGCACCGACTTCGCCCCTGGCAGCCACTCCGACGCGGTCTGCACCTTCGGCGCCGACTTCGTTACCACCGGCTCCCACGGCGTGAAACGGGTCGATTCGTCGCGCGCGTCCAGAACTTCGTC
Organism: uncultured candidatus Brocadiaceae bacterium; assembly: GCA_964655775.1. GTDB lineage: Bacteria > Planctomycetota > Brocadiia > SM23-32 > SM23-32 > CAZZNQ01. Next base: position 44,198 of record CAZZNQ010000027.1, read on the forward strand.
CGACTCGAAGACCGGCCGGAGCTGGGCGGCGATATCGTCTATCCGCGACACCGG
>CAZZNQ010000028.1:0-42080 GCA_964655775.1 uncultured candidatus Brocadiaceae bacterium
ATGTCGATGGCGGCGTCGAAGCTTTCGGCCTGCATAGCTTGCTCGAAGGCGCTTCGATCCTCCCGACGGTCACCGTGGATGGTGCGAGCGCCCTCGGCCGGTGTGCCGCGTTGCCCGCGGTTATAGCAGACCACTTCGTGGCCTTCGTCCAGCAGTAAGCGCACGATGCTCGTACTGATGTTCCCGGTACCGCCGACTATTCCAACCTTCATGGTGCTCTCTCCGCCTGCGAAGTCAGGTTCTAAATGAACTCGGGCCTCGAAAGGCAATCATACGGCAGTTCGTCTTCGGGCGTCCAGCCCATGTCTTCCAGAACGAGTTTGTGGATTGTCCGAAGTTGCTCTGGGCCGTCGGGCGCGAGCGAGACGAGGCGGAGCCGGGGCATGTGATTCCGCAGCCACTGATCCACGAAGGCGGGGGGCACGCCCAGTCTCCTGCACGGCCAGACGATCATGTCGGCCGTCAGCCGGCAGCGGTCCAGCGCTCGAAAGCTGGATACCGGCTGTTCGTCCAACGTGCTACGGTTGATCACGGCGAGGAATGCGCCGGCTGTCAGGGCCTCGACACTGGTGACGGCCTCCACGGCGTGACGGTAGTAGCAGTCGTCGCTGAGCCCGGCCGGCTCCGGCCCAGAGGCGAACACGTCGCCGGCGGTCTTGCGTGTGAGCAGCTTGTACCCGGAGTGGAAGTCGGGGACTTCGTCCAGCGTGCCGGCGAACTCAAGGCGCAGCGGCCGGCCCGCCTGCGCGGCATGGTATTCGAGTGCGTGCAGCAGGATGCGGCTCGCCAGCTTCTCCAACTCCGCCCGACGGAACCCAAGTGGTCTGCAGAGCGAGATGCGTCTGCCGAGGGCCAGGACGCGATCCGTCCCGGTGAGTTGCTCGACGTGCTGGGCGACGCGCAGGAAGTTGATGAGCTCGTTGGCGAAGTGATCGCCGTCCTGGTCGATCGTCGCGAAGTAGCTCAGATCGGGGTTGGGGAGTAGCTCGGCCACGCCCGGCCTCAGCGCGTGCAGCTTGCCCACGTTCCGCTCCGAGCAGACGAAGCCCACCCCCAGTTCGCGCGAGACCGATTCGGCGGTCTCCGCCTGTACGCCGCTTCCGTCCGACGAGAGGCATATCGACTTCGGGTCCTGCACGTGGCCCGCAAAGGCTGACGCCGTCTCACGTACGATCGCTTCAGCTCTGTCCACCGGTACATCGGCGTTGAAGTGAACGGGTATGACGATTCCGGTATTCCGTCTCAGGGCGGCATGGGCTCGACTGTAGCTTCCGCTGGTCTGTGTTGGCATAGTCTTGCTCTCGGCTGGTGTCCGTTGCGATCATCGGGGAAGTGGAGTATACAGGACGGCCCGGCGGTCGGAAATGCTCCCGACCCGGATTCCCGGGCTTGCCATCCCATTCGGAAACATCCCCGCATGCTGCGTTTCTCGATCCACTACTTCGTGATGTTCTCCCTGTTAGCGGCGGTCTATCCCTATCTGCAAGTCTTCCTGCGAGCGCGGGGATTCTCAGAGGCCGAGGTGGGCCTGCTTCAGGGCGTACTTGCTCTGGCGGGCGTGTTGGGGCCGATGGTCGTGGGCTACGCAGCGGACAGGCTGGGTCGCCGCAGGGCGCCGCTGATCGGCTGCCTGGTCGTCTTTGCGCTGCTGGTGCCGCCGCTGAACGCCACAAGCGCCCTGGGGGCGGCGCTGGCGCTGGTGGTGGGGATCGGGATGACCGTCAGGACTCCGATCCCGCTGACTGACACGCTTGCCGCGGCTGAACTGCCGGATCCCATGCACCAGTACGGCCGAGTGCGGGTGTGGGGGAGCGTGGGGTTCGTCCTGACGCTCTTCGGCATCAAGGTGCTGGACCTCGTCGACGAAAGCTCATCATCCTCGATGGCGAGATGCATGTTGGTGGGCGCCGCTCTTTGTATGCTCAGTTCCCTGCTGCTGCCGGAACACCGCGGCGCACGCGTGTCATGGGACAAAGCGCGATCCGCCGCACCGCGGATCCCGCGCGTGTACGGGCTTTTTCTGCTGGTTGCGGCGATGCACCAGTTGGGGATGGCGTCCTACTACGCCTTTTTCACCATCTATCTCCACGATACGCAGGGCCTCCAGGAGGCGGCGTGGGTGTGGGCGTTGGGGACGGCCGCCGAGACACCGCTCCTTTTCTGTGCGGGGTGGGTGATCCAGCGGCTGGGCCTCAGGAGGATGCTGCTCGCGTCGATGGCCTGCGTGTCCGTGCGGTTGTTGGTCTACGCCTTGACGCCCGTCTTGCCGCTGGTGCTCGCCGCTCAGCTGTTCCACGCGGGCACTTTCGGTCTGTTCCATGCGGCGTCGATCGAATCTATCCGACGAATGGTGCCCGCGGAGCGGCGAAGCCTTGCCATGACGCTGTACATGTCCCTTGCCGTGGCACTTCCCGGGCTGGTGGGCGGTGCGGCGGGCGGCATGGTGGTGGAGCGGCTGGGCTACGCCACGCTCTACGGTCTGTACGCCGTTCCGCCGCTGTTGGGGATGGCGCTGCTCTGGGGCAGGCGCAACGCCTTCGACGCGGCGGCCGGCGACGGGCCCGTTGAGGAGCTTGTCGCGGCTTCAACGGACAAAGATTAGGTTCTGCGCCAGGCCTTCGGTTCGGTCGATCTCGTCGTCGTTGCTCAGCCGGAATCCGGTCTCCTGGAACATTACCTCGATGCTCTCCGCAATGTCTCGGAACATGTAGACCTCCACCAGGGCCGTCCGCAGCCGTTCGTCGGCCAGCGTGCGCGATGCGCCGCGCACGATCTCCTCCTCGATGCCGTCGACGTCAATCTTCACGTGATTTGGGAACGGAAGCCCCGAGGCGATCGTCAGGTCGTCGAGCGACATGCCGATCATCCCCTGGCGGTTTTGGGGCTGGAAGGGCCGCTCGCCCTGCGTAACCGGCCGGCCCCATGAATGCAGCGCAGCCCCCGGGGCAAACCGCTGCACGTAGAAGTGGCCGAACTCCCGCGATTCGGTCACTGCCAGGCAGTAGGCGGTTATCGTCTCGGTGAGTTCGTTGAGGACGATGTTGCGGTTCAGCTTGGCGTAGTTCAGCGATTCCGGCTCGAACGCGAGTATGCGGCACTCCCGGTCCAGCTTTCTGGCAGCGTAGAGGGAGTATTGCCCGATGTTCGCGCCGATGTCGTAGATGACGTCTCCGGGACGGAAGTGAGCGTCGATCCATCCCAGCGTGTCGGGCTCCTTAGTGGAGAAGGTCTCCGCCCGCCAGACCTCGTAGTTCCGTATTACGTCGTCGCTCTCGATGTCGTCGATGTCCAGCAGTACCTCGACGCCGCGCACGACACAGTTGACGATGCGTCCCAAGGTTCGCCCCCTCGACTCAGTTCATTCGCTTTCCGATTCGCTTCTGCCCGCCCCGGCCCAGAGCATCCCGCGCGTCTGGATAGTGAGGGCCTCCGGGACGTCGAAGTCCTTTGCCACGTGGCCCAAGGAGGAATAGAAGACACGTCCCTTGCCCCACATTCGCTTCCACGCGACGGGCATGGTGCAGCCGTTGACCTCGAACGTGGTCGTCGCGAGAACGTGGTTAGAGGGATCGACGTGCATGTAATACTGCTCGCTGTGCATCTCGAAGTGATCGAGGCCGGCCGTGATGGGGTCCGCGTGGTCAACAATATGGACGCGGTAGTCGATGACGCCGCCGGGATGGGCTACCCACTGGCCGCCGACCATGAACTGGTAGTCCGTGTTCTGGCGGAAAGCGTCGCCCATGCCGCCGTGCTGTCCGGCGATGCCCACGCCGTCGCGCACGGCCTCGCTCAGAGCCTGCCACTGATTCTTCGAGATCTCACCCATTGTCCATAGCGGCACGATCAGGTCGAGATCCTGCAAGAGATCCTTGTCCAGGAATGCGTTCAGGCTGTCCCGCACCTCCACGTTGAAGCCATGCTCTCGCAACTTGCCGGCGAGGATCTCGCAGACCTGCACGGGTTCGTGTCCCTGCCAGCCGCCATGAATCATCAGTGCTTGCATGCTCTCGTCTCCGTCCGTCCTAAAGGGTGCTACTTTCCCAGTTCCTCAACGCTTATCACTGCCGTCAGAGTGTGGTGTCCGCCGGCCGCCACGATGACCGGATCCTGCTTGGAGTTCGTCGTCTCGACGCAGACCATCTCCAGGTACTCGTCGTCTCCGAAATCTTCCATCCGCTCGGCTTTGTCGATCCAGGGGTTCCAGACCACCGTCGTCCGGCTGCCGTCCTTTGCTATGTGTATTTGTCGGTCCAGGCCGGGATCGCGTATCACGCAGTCGTCCGCAGTCTCCAGGTAGACGCGGTCGACCTCTTTGTCAATGCGGATGGGGCCGTTCTGGATCCGCAGGTCCGGGCCGCCCTCCAGGTACTTCCTGCCGTCCAGACCGAGCACCTCGACATCGCTTGCGCGGCTCACGTTGAAGTAGCTGTGCAGTGCCTCGCTGATGGTCCACGGTTCGTCGCCGGGGTTACAGGATACAAGCTCCAGGCGCAACTCCGGGCCGACTATGACGTTCATCTCCAGCCCGAATCTGTGCGGCCACAGAGCGCGCGTCTCAGCCGTGTCGCAGAACTCCAGGCATATGCGCGTGCGGCCATCGGCATCCTGCGACGTCTCCGCGACGCTCCACTCATTGATCCGAGCGAAACCGTGGAACGGCTTCGACTTATCGGTGGGATGGCTGCTGAACCAGGGCCAGCACACCGGTATGCCTCCACGGATGGGATGCATGCCGTCAAAACGGCTCTCCCCGCTCAGCCAGAGCACCGGCTCGGAGTCGCGAGGCCGGAACGCAAGCACGTGGGCCCCGAACAGGGCGACCGATGCCGTCGCGTGCTCATTGGAGATTTCGGCTACGGTCAGGCCGCCAGGGCCTTCCTTGAAAGCCAGATGGCCGTCTATGGCGTGTTGGTCGTTCAGTTCGCTGATGCTGGTCGCCATCTCGTCTCTCCCGCTGCATGAGGCAACTGTGGGCGTCCCGGCACCATCCTATCACAGGCCCCAAGACGCGGCCAACGTTCGTCGGAGCGATTCCCGCGCTTTGACCGAACGGACAGCCGGGAATATCATCAGAGCGCCGAAGGGCGTGCACGGATATGGACCGCGTTCATGCGATGGGAGGGCAGATGACTGCGCAGATATACTACTTCTCCGGCACCGGTAACAGCTTGAAGGTCGCCCGCGACCTCGCGGAACGCCTGCCGGAAGCTCGAATGACGGCCGTGCCGGTGGCACTGGAGAGCAAGCCAGGGGAGCCGGCGGATTCAGTGGGCCTTGTGTTTCCGGTCTATTTCGGCGGCCTGCCGCTGGTAGTGGAGCGGTTTGCCCGACGGCTGCCGGCCGCCGACTACGTTTTTGCGGTGGCCACGCACGGAGGGATGCCGGGCAACGCGCTCAGACAACTGGAGCGTGTGCTCGCGGCGAAAGGCACGGAGCTGTCGGCCGGATTCGCCGTTCAGATGCCCGGCAACTACACGAAGCTGTACGGGGCTCGATCCCGAAAGGCGCAAAGCCGGTTCTTCGCGCAAGCAGCCGATCAGGTTGAGGAGATCGCGCGAAAAGTGGCGGCCCGCGAAACGCACCCCCCCGAGACCGGTTTCTTCCTGGCCACCTGGTCGTTTGCCATTCTGTATCGACTGCACTTCGCGCGCAAGGCGCACGGAAAGGATTCGGACTTCTGGGCGGACGAGAAGTGCACGTCCTGCGGGATCTGTGCCAAGGTGTGTCCCGTGGAGAACATCCGCCTGGAGGACGGTCGGCCGACGTGGCTGCACCACTGCGAGCAGTGCTACGCGTGCCTGCAGTGGTGCCCCGAGGAAGCCATCCAGGCAAGCCGAAAGACGCCCGATCGCAAACGCTACCACCATCCGGATATCCGCGTCACGGATATGTTCCTGCGCGAGTAGCTTCCCGTCCGGTTGTGTCACCCACTCAGACCGCGCATTCTCTCGTGGCAGAGCGGCCGGTCATCCGCTAATATAGAGGGTTCCGGTGTCGACCCTCGGCGCCGAGTCACCCGGAGATCCCAAGGACGGAGGTACCGATGCAGAAGGAATTGAAGCAGAAGATCATGGGGCTGCCCACGCTGCGAACTGTCGACGCGAATCCCGCCGAACTGGCCGCGATCGGCGATGGCGAGCCCGAGCTGCTGGAAGAGATGTTCCCCTTCGATGAAGTGCCCCAGGTGTTCTTCAAGGGTAAGGTCATTGAAGAGATCGACGGCGACATGGTCGAGTTCGATTTCGACGAGCGGCGGAAGGCGCCGCTTATCATCAGCGATACCACTTTCCGGGACGGCCAGCAGGCTCGCCCGCCGTACACGCCGGAGCAGATGGTGGATATTTACCGGCTGATGGGACGGCTCTCCGGACCGAACAAGGTCATCGCCAACAGCGAGTTCTTCCTATATTCCGACAGCGACATCCGCACCCTCGAGGCCTGCCTGGACGTCTACGCGGAGCATCCCACTTATCCCGAGCCGACCGCATGGATCCGTGGTCTGCAAGACGACGCGCTGTATCTCAAGCTCATGCAGCACATGGGCGTCAAGGAAACCGGTCTGCTCTCGTCCTGTTCGGACTACCACATCTTCCTGAAGCTCAAGAAGAACTGGCGCACTGCGGCCGAGGAATACCTCACCATGGCCAAGATGGCGGCCGAGCGCGAGATACGCGTTCGGTTCCATCTGGAAGACATAACCCGCGCGAACATGGACGGCTTCGTCTTCCCGTTCGTGACCATGATTGCCCGTTTCGCCGACGAGCTTCCGGAGGAACTGAAACCCAAGATCCGCCTTTGCGACACGATGGGATTCGGCCTGCCGTTCCCGGGTGTTGAGCTTCCTCGCAGCGTCCCCAAGCTGGTGCATAAGGTCAACTCGCTGGGCATTCCCTCCAGTCGACTGGAATGGCACGGGCACAATGATTTCCACCTCGTTATCGCGAATGGCGTGGCCGCCTGGCTCTGCGGCTGCGACATACTGAACGGCACGCTGCTCGGATACGGTGAGCGCACGGGCAATCCTCCGATAGAGGGGGCCATCGTGATGTACCGCGCCCTGAAGGGCGCCAACGGCACCGACATGCGGGTAATCAAGGAGATCGCCGACTACTTCACCGAGCTCGGCGCGCCCATCCCGCCGCATCAGCCCTTCGTCGGGGCGGACGCCAATCGCACCCGCGCCGGCATCCACGGGCACGGTCTGTCTATGGACGAGCGTATTTACCAGATATTCAACACCGCGAAGCTTCTGGGCATCCCGCCGTCCATTACCATCACGGACAAGAGCGGCATGCAGGGCGTGGAGTTCTGGGCGAAGTGCTATCTCGCCGGCCCCGATATGGATCGCGACGACATCGCCCTGAAGAAGACCAAGCTGGTGGGCGTGGCGAAGTGGGTCGACTATCAGTACGAGGAGCTCGGCAGGACGACGGGTATCTCGGACGACGAGATGGTGTCGCAGCTTCTGCTGCATCTGCCGGACAAGTGCGTTCCCGCATACGTCAACAAGGCCCATCGGCTGACCGGGCCTCGCCGTGTGCGCGAGAAGGACTGTGCGCCCATCATCGACTGGATCGCGGCCGAGCGTAAGCGCCGCAAGAACGCGGCGAAGGCGGGCGACGGCGCGCCCCCGGCTGGCATCAGCCATGAGGCGATGGAGAAGCTCATGGCCGAGCACCTGCCCGCACTCTACGAGTGAAAGCGGCGGGCAAAGTGAACAGAAGGATCGGGACGGGCGGTTCCGGACGCGGAGCCGCCCGTTCTGTGTTGGTGCGGCCGGAGCCTATTCCAGCCGGCGGTCGAGGGTGCGGTAGCTGATGGCCTCGCTCAGGTGGTGTGGCAGGATGCGCTCGGAAGATTCCAGGTCCGCTATGGTCCGCGAGACCCGGAGGATTTTGTCGTAGGCGCGTGCGGACAACCCCAGGGTGTCCATCGCCTGCCTCAGGAGCACGTGTCCGTCGTTGTCCACCTGGCAGTTCATCTCGACCTGTTTCCGGCCCATCGCGGCGTTCGTGTAGGGCCGCGTCCCGCCGAAGCGTTCCAGCTGCCGTTGCCGGGCCGCGGTCACCCGGCCGCGCACCTGTTCCGATGGTTCGCCGTTCTGCTTGGAGACCAGTTCGCGGTACTCCAGGGCCGGCACGTCCACGTGGATGTCGATCCTGTCCAGCAGCGGACCGCTGATCCTGCGCCTGTAGCGTTCGATTTGCACAGGTGAGCAGCGACATTGGCGGCGCGCGTCGGTGTAGTGTCCGCACGGGCAGGGGTTCATGGCCGCCACCAGCATGAAGTCGGCCGGGTAGGTGACCGTGGCACTCGCCCGGGCGATGGTGACCTGACCGTCCTCCAGCGGCTGGCGGAGCGTCTCCAGGGCCGTGCGCCCGAACTCGGGCAGCTCGTCCAGGAAGACCACCCCGTGGTGGGCCAGACTGATCTCACCGGGAGTGGGATGGGTGCCCCCGCCCACGAGGCCGGCGGTGCTGACGGTGTGATGGGGCGAACGGAAGGGCCGGACGGCCATGAGTGACTGCCCCGCATCAAGCAGGCCGCTGACGCTGTAGACGCGGGTAGTCTCGAGCGACTCCTCCAGGCTCAGGCCGGGCAGTATGGTGCATAGCCGTTTGGCCAGCATGCTTTTGCCCGCGCCCGGAGGTCCGACCATCAGCACGTTGTGTCCGCCTGCGGCTGCCACCTCGAGGGCGCGCTTGGCGTGGTGCTGGCCGTGCACTTCGGCGAAGTCCACGTCGTAATGCTGCGACGCCTGGAACAACTGCTCGAGGTCGATGCGGACCGGCAACAGGCTCTGGCTGCCTGTGAAGAATGCGACGGCCTCGCCCATGGTGGCGACGGGTATCACGTTGAGCCCGCTCACCACGGCCGCCTCCCGGGCATTGTCCATCGGCACCACCAGCCCGTCCAGGCCCTTCTCGCGCGCACAGAGCGCCATCGACAGGCACCCGTTCACCTTCCGGACCCGTCCATCCAGGGCAAGCTCGCCGACCACGGCGTACCTCTTCTCGTCGGGGATCTCGATCACGCCGTTGGCGAGGAGTATGCCGAGTGCAATCGGCAGCTCGAAAGCCGGTCCTTCCTTGCGACGGTCGGCGGGCGCAAGGTTGATGGTTGTCGCGACGGTTGGCAGGTTGTGACCGGTGCTGCGGAGCGCGGCCCGGACTCGGTCGATGCTCTCCTTGACGCTTGCATCCGGCAGGCCGACGATGGTGGCCCTGGGGATCGTCGATCTGGTCGTGTAAACCTCGACCTCGACCGGGTAAGCGTCTATCCCCAGAACGCCCATGCTGTGAACCCTGGCGAGCACTGCCTTGCAGTCCTTCCCCTGTTGGCCTTCGTCCTAGCCGAAACGGTGCCTGATATTGGACGGAAGTATAGCCCGTCGAGGCACGCCGCCGCAAGGAGAGGGCCGTGATGTCCTATGCGTGGTGGGCGGCGCGCAGCTTCGCACCTGCTGCGCCCAGCGGTCCGGACGCGACATAGCCCCACATCAGCGCTCCGAACATGTACTCATATCTCCAGACGACCGATCCGGCGATGAATGCCAGACCGATGAGCACTGCATTGCGGGGGTGCAGGCGAGAGATGATGGCGCTGGCATGGCGGTAGGGGATGCCACTGACGGTGAGTGCGCTCAGCAGCACGACAAGCCAGAGAAGCAGCACCCCACCGGGGGAAAACATCGCGTTGGTCTCCGTCTGGACCAGCACGGCCGTGGCGATCGCGCTTCCTGCGCCGGTGGACGGAAGTCCGGCGAAGGTCCCGTGATTCTGTTCGTCGCCCGTGCGGGTATTGAAGCGGGCAAGACGCCACGCGATGCACAGGGGGTACAGCGCGAGAATGGCCCAGCCTATCTGCTGCAGATCGGACGGCAAAAGGGACCCTACCAGAACGGCTGGAGCAGCTCCGAAGGTGAGCATGTCGGCCAGCGAGTCGAGTTCCGCGCCGAACTCGCTATCAGCGTCCAGAGACCGAGCGAGCACGCCGTCCAATGAGTCCAGGAGCACGCCGACGAGTATCACAAGCGCGCCCAGCTCCGGCTTGCCCGCCACGGCCAGGGCGCACGCTGTAAACCCCGATGCCGCATTGGCAAGAGATGCGGCGGACGGGGCGTTCTGGCTTATGTTCATTGACTCCGAGCCTTGTCTTCGCGTTCGCATGGGGCGTCGGCATCGCGCCGCCGACGGTACCTAGTTCTACCAGACCGGTGCTCCGTCCGCCAGTCAAAAGTGGATCGGCCGTTACGAAGCTTCGGTGCTGGGAGGGTCGGAGATGATCTGGGCGGTGAACGCGTACACCTCAGTGGAGGGGTCCCGCCAGGCGTCCGGGCTTAGGCCGGCCTTGCCCCGGCAGCAGTTGGACAGGAACTCCTCCATGGTCCAGCCGGTCTCGGCCGCAACCTGGGGAAGGAAGCAGCCGCTGCGGCCTCCGCGCTTGATGTAGATTCCGTGGGTGCCGATTTCGAGCTCGGCCAGGGGTTCGCTGACTTGCTCAAGCGGAGACAGGACGGATATCTCGATGTCCAGATCGCCCAGTTCCTCGGGGCGGAGCTGCATGCCGAAAAAGCGGGCGTCCTGCGTGGCCGACGCTGCCGCCATGTCGCGAACCACCTGCCAGAGCGGCTCCTGGGCGATGAATCGGCCGATGCAGCCGCGCAACTGGTCTTGGGTCTTCAGGGTAACGAAGGCGCCTTGGTGGCCCATCAGCTCCGGATTCGAGACTTCGAACTGGGGCGGGCGGCGGCGATTGACGGCCGCCTCCACGGTTTGCCTTGCGATGCGCAGTAGTTCACGTTGTCCTTCGGGCGATATCATTGGGCTGCCTTGCGATTGGTCGAAGTCCGTTGCTGCTGGCTGAGGGTCCGGAGTGAGCGGGGCGACCGGCGGCTGCCCCTCTGGGGGAGACGCCTCACCTGAAAAGATCTTAACACAGGCGAAGACGAGGACCAACAAGACGATGAAGGCAACCGTAAGGAGATCGAAGTACTTCTCTATGAATGGTCGTATCCGCCCTCCGAAAAGATAGAAAAGAAGCCCAATCGAGCCAAACCGCAAGCCCCTGCCCACCACTGAGGCCAAGACGAAGAACACGAACGGCACATTGTCGTGGCACACCCCGGCAGCGTTCGTAACAACCATGTAGGGAACGGGTGTGAGCGCGGCGACGAATATGTAAAAGGAGCTCTTCGCCGCAAAAGCGGCCTTCACGGCTTCGTACTTCTCCGTCATATGCAGCCAGGAGAGTACCGGCAGAGATAGAACCCATTGGAGCAACGGATCTCCGATCCAACGGCCGATCGCATAGCCGATTACCCCCCCAGTCACGGAGCAGCATGCGGCAAGGATTCCATAGCGGATTGCTCTGCGCCTTCTCCCAAGAGCCATAGGGATGAGTAGGGTCTCGGTCGGCACGGGAAGAAAGAACGCCTCGCAGACGGCAAGCAGAGCCAGTGCTACGGGAGCAAAAGGCGTTGCTGCCCACCTCAGGACCCAATAGTAGACTCGCCGGAGGATGCCGACCCGCGCGATAGGTTCAGAGGTGTCCAGACCGGGCCGGCTGCGGTCATTCGGCGTTCTCAACACGCACCCCCTTTCCAAGCAGAGCGGCAGTCGTCACACCGCAACCGGACACGGACATCTCTCCACGGCGAATCTGTTCGACGCCGCACGATGGGCTGCCTTCTCTGAGAATCGCCTCCCGTGCGTGCGCGAGCTGGGCGATACGAACCGCTGCGTCGGCCCCCCGCAGGAACTGATCGGTCACGTCCATCCCGCATTGCGAGATGACGGGTGCGCGTCCTTCCAGCACATCTCGGCCGTCGCCCGATTCTATCTCCGATGGCGTGCGCGGCGTGGGCAGACCGCCCAACTGCTCCGGGCAGATAGGTACGAGTGTGCAGCGATCGGTCAGCGCGAGCACGCGATCGCGGGCGCAAGCGGCGCCATTGTAGCGTGTTCTCAATCCCAGAAGGCATGCGCTGACGAGAATAATGCGCTTGCCGGTTGTTCCGTTGCTCGTGATCATGGCGCCATTGTCCCCGGTCCCCGCGGGCGGGGTCAAGGACAGCGGCTCAGGCGCGGGCGTGTTGAACGCGTGCCCCTGAATCTGCTATAAGACGCGCCGCAGGACTCACGCCCGTTCCTCAAGACGAAGGGCTGCAGGCGATATGGAACAGCTATCGGTGCGCACCTCCTCCAGGACGGAGTTTGTCGACGTCACGATCCGTATCAGGGACACCGTCGCGTCATGCGGAGTCAGCGACGGGCACTGCGTCGTTTTCGTGCCGCACACGACGGCGGGGGTCACCATAAATGAGAACGCGGATCCGGCCGTTGTCCGGGACACTCTGATGGAGCTGAAGAAGATGGTCCCGTTCGACGACGGATACAGCCACGCCGAGGGCAACAGCGCCGCGCACATCAAGGCAAGCATGATGGGCTCTTCCTGCACAGTAATCGTGGAGGGCGGCGAGCTCCGACTCGGTCGCTGGCAAGGCATTTACCTGTGCGAGTTCGACGGTCCGCGTTCCCGCGAAGTCTGGGTGTCCTGCAGGTAAGGGAGCGCGATTGTCCGACACAGACGACCAGAGCAGGGGCTCTGCGAACGAGAAAACGCGTGGGCGCGTCCCGCAGAGGGTTCCCTGGGGTGTCATTGAGGGCTTCGCGGCCGTCGGGGCTTTCATTCTCGTACAGGGGTTCTTCGGGCCCGTAGTGAGACTGTGGCAGGGACCGGAGAACCTGCAGATATACGCCGCCGTCCCGAGCTTCCTGGTCGGGGGACTCGTGCTCTGGGTCCTGCTCCGACACTGGTGCAAGGGCCGCATGTCCTGGAATGAGGCGATCGGCCTGGTGGCGCCGCGGCGGAAGACGCTCAAGTCGCTGTGGCGGCCCGTCGTCGGTTCCGCGTCCCTGTATTTCATCGCGCTGGTCGTGACGATTCTGGTGGCGGCCAGGCTCCGTGTGGAGCCTCCCGTCCAGGAGCTTGCCAGGAGTATCAGGAGTACGACCTCCCCCCAGGTGCTGCTGCTGGCCTGCATCGTGACCGTCGGCCTGGTGCCACTGGTGGAAGAAACCTTGTTCCGAGGGATGCTCTATCTGCCACTGCGACAGCGATTCGGCGTCTGGCCGTCGGTCGTCGTCGTGAGTCTTCTGTTCGCGTATCTCCATCAGTATCCGTTCGGCTTTGCCCAGTTGTTCGTGCTGTCCGGGGCATTTATCTGGTTGTTCGAACACACCGGCTCGCTCTGGGTGCCCATATTCGCCCACTCGGTGTACAATGCCGTCAACCTGTTGCTGGTGCGCATGTGAGACGGACCGCCGCGTCCACGTGCACGAACACCGGCAAAGCGTTAGACTACGGACCACCCACCCGGTACGCCGCGAGACTACGCAAACGGAAACAGAGAGAATGACCGGACTGACGGACGCAGTGGAAAAGCAGATGGAGCTGATTCGCCGGGGTGCGGCGGACATCATCCCCGAGGAGGAGCTGGAGAAGAAGATCGCCCGCTCGCTGGAGAAGGGCGTACCGCTTCGCGTGAAGTTCGGCCTGGACCCGACGGCGCCGGACATTCATCTAGGCAATGCCGTCCCACTGCAGAAGCTGCGCGCCTTTCAGGACCTGGGGCATCATGCCATCCTCATCGTGGGCGACTACACGGCTACTGTCGGCGATCCCAGCGGGCGCAATGCGACCCGGCCCCAGCTCACGCATCAGGAGGTGATGGTCCACGCCAAGACTTACCTTGAGCAGGTGGGCAAGATCGTGGACCTGGACGAGGCCGAGATAGTCCACAACGGGAGCTGGTTCGGCGAGATGTCGTTCGGAGAGGTCATCCAGCTCGCCGCTAAGCTCACGGTGGCGCGTTGCCTGGAACGGGACGATTTCAGCCAGCGCATGGCCGCCAACCTTCCGATCAGCCTTCACGAGCTTCTTTATCCCCTCATGCAGGCGTATGATTCCGTAATGGTGCGCAGTGACGTGGAACTCGGGGGCACCGACCAGACCTTCAACATCCTTCTCGGCCGCGACCTGCAGCGGGAGGTGGACCAGGAGCCGCAGGTGGTGGTTACCAATCCGCTTCTTGAGGGGCTGGACGGCGTGGAAAAGATGTCCAAGAGCAAGGGCAACTACATCGGCATCTCCGAGCCGCCGGCCACCATCTTTGGCAAGGCGATGAGCATCCCCGACGATCTGATGCGAAAGTACTTCATACTTACGACGGACGTGCCGCTCGAACGTGTCGATACCGTTATGTCCGAAAAGCATCCGCGGGAGGCAAAAGCGGAACTCGGGCGGGCGATAGTGCGCCGTTACTACAATGAATCCGCCGCCGACGAAGCCGCGTCCGAGTTCGATCGCGTGTTCCGCGAAGGCCGGCTCCCCCAGGACATGCCGGAGGTTACGGTTCCCGCTTCGGAGTTGGAGGACGGGGCGATTTGGGTTGTGCGCCTTCTGAGGCTAACCGACATGGCCTCCAGCAACGGCGAGGCGAGGCGTCTCATCGAGCAGGGGGGCGTGCGGTACGGGAGCGACGCCGATTCGCTGGAGACCGTGTCCGACGCGGGTGCGGACCTGGAAGTCGCCACCGGCGACATCGTGAACGTGGGGAAGCGGCGCTTCTGCAGACTCGTCGTAGGATGATCGGCCGCGTCCGCTCCGTTTGATATGCCGGCTTCTTTGGGCTATCATCTCGTACTTTCCCACCATGGGTGTATCTGCATCCGACGGAGGATTCTTCTGTGCACCTTACAAGCTGGTTCAGGAAGCACGAGCGCCTGTTGCTCAGTGTGGTAGTGGTTATGCTCATGATCTCCTTCGGCGTTCTGGGCACTATCCAGGGGTTGGTCGGGCGTTCGGCGCAGAACTTCGGTACCATCCGAGGCGACGTTGTGGAAGTCGGGGACATGGAGGGCGCGCTGATCACCCTGAGGGCGGCCAGGCTGCTCAACATGACAGAGCCGCAGATGCTGTCCTATCTGCAGTTTGTGGACGTTCCTGCCGGCGTGACGAACGTGCTGGCCACCCTGAGCAGCGAGTTTCGCCGTTTCGTTTTCGGCGAGCATCCCGAGGTGTCACAGGAATCCGGTTGGCGGTATCTGGTGCTGCTGCGCGAGGCCGAGTACGCGGGCATTGGCGCCACCCCGGCTGAGGCGGGGGAGATCATCTCCGCACTTCCGGCGTTTCAAGGTCAGGATGGGTTCAACCGCTCCGCGTTGCAGGCATTCCTTGCCAGCTCAGGCATGAGCGAGAACAGCCTGACCGTCGCAGTGACAGATCTGGCCCGGATCGCGAAGCTCATTGCGATGCGCCGCGAGGCGGCTATGAGCAGTACCGCCGAGGCATGGGCCGCTTACGCATTTGCCAACGAAAAGATGCGCGCGCGCTACGTCGAGCTTGACGGCTCGTCGTTCAAGCCGCTGGTGGAGGTCCCCGACGCCGATGTCCGGGAGTTCTACGAGGCCCACAAGGAGGAGATGCCTTCGGAGGCGGAGGGCAGTTTCGGATACATGGCCCCGGAGCGCGTCCGGATCGAGTACGCCACGGTGCGAGCGGAGGGCCTCGTCGACGATGTGGAGGTGACCGACGAAGAGATCGCCGAGTACTACGAGGATAACAAGTTCGAATTCATGGCGCCGTTGGACGAGCAGCCCGGGACGGACACGGCTGCCTCGACCGAGGATGACGCAGAGGAGACGCGCTACCGAGCTCTTGAGGAGGTGCGCGAGGAGATCCGCACAAAACTTGCGCTGCAGAAGGGCAAGGTGAAGGCGACGGAGGTGGCCGAGGAACTGGTGGCAGAACTTCGCGAGATGGAAGACCGTTACGCCAACCAGCCCCTGCCTCTCGGGCAGACGGCCCGACGGAACGGGCTTCCGTACCGTGCGGCGACCACCGACGAGGGACAGCGTCTGCTGAGCAGGGATGAGGTCGTCGCACTCGTTCCCGCGGGGAGCGAGGTCGCGGCCTTCGCGTTCGAGCAGGAGTGGAGCACCTACTACCCGAGCGTCTTCGAAGACGAGGACGGCAGCTACGTGGTTCAGGTGCTGGAGAAGCGCTCCCCTGAACCCCGGTCGTTTGACGAAGCAAAGGCCCAGGTCCGGGAGGATCTGGTGACAATCCGGGCGTTCGAACGTGCGCGCGAGTTTGCCGAGCAAGTTGCCGAGGAGGCCCGGCGAACGGGCCTTGCGGCTGCCGCTCAGGATCTCGGCGGCAGGTTTCAAGCGATGCTTGGGGAAGACGGTGCGGAGAAGCCTGCGCTGGAAGTCCGCGAGAGCGAGGCGTTCGCGCGCTCCGACAGGAGCTTGCCGGGCGTGGACGCGCGCCTGCCGTCGGTGGTGGAAGATGCGTTCGCGGCCAGGGAGGGAGACGTGATCGTCGCTGCCCAGGCCCCGCCCGCGTCGCTCTGCTACGTGCTGCAGCCGTTCGACCGTCAGCATGCCGGGCCGGCGGAGTTCAGCGAAAACGGCGCCCAGTTCGCCGTTTACTACGGAATGCAGAAGCGCATGCTTGAGCTGCAGAACTGGTTTGACGGCCTTCTGGCTAAAGCAACGCGAGCCAAGCAGGCTGCGGAGTAGCTCGGATGCAGGTGTTGCACTGGCCCGGCGACAATACGCTGCGTGCGCCTCGCTCGGTGGCTACAGTAGGCGTGTTTGACGGCGTGCACCTGGGCCATCAAGCCGTGCTTGACCGCGTCAGGCATCTTGCCGCACAGCGTTCGGCTGCGGCTGTGGTCGTCACCTTTGACCGGCATCCCAGCACGGTCCTCGCCGAAGAGCCGGCACCCGCCATCACATCGCTGGAACACCGCGTTCGCATCTTCGAGCGGCTGGGCCTGGACGCGTGCGTGGTCATCGAGTTTTCGCCGGAAGTAGCCGAGATACCCGCGGAGGAC
Source organism: uncultured candidatus Brocadiaceae bacterium (assembly GCA_964655775.1). GTDB lineage: Bacteria > Planctomycetota > Brocadiia > SM23-32 > SM23-32 > CAZZNQ01. The sequence continues at coordinate 16,907 of CAZZNQ010000028.1, forward strand.
TTTGTCCGGCGCGTGTTCGGGGCCAAGCTGAAGGCCTCGGTGGTCGTGCTGGGCTTCAACAGCCGGTTCGGTCGCGAGGGAGCAGGGGATGCTGATCTCTGCCGCCGGATGGCGCCGGAGATGGGCTTCGACGTGGTGACCGTTCCCGCTGTGGAGGTGCATGGGAAGAGAGTCAGCAGCACAGCCATACGTGAGGCGATACTGGCCGGCGACCTCGCCGGTGCAGGAGTTCTGCTCGGCCGGGCATTCTCGCTGTATGGAACCGTGGTTTCCGGGGACGGCCGGGGCAGTGGCCTGGGGTATCCCACCGCGAACCTGGACCTGCATAACGAGACGATTCCTCCCGACGGCGTCTATGCCTGCGAGGTGACGCGGGACGGTCGGCCGTGGCCCGGCGTGCTGAGCGTCGGCACGCGGCCCACGTTCCACTCCGAGTGCGATGCCGAACGCGTTGTGGAAGTCTACCTGATAGGGTTCTCAGGCGACCTGTACGGCGATGAGATCGAGGCGCGGTTCGTGACGCGACTCCGCGGTCAGATCGTCTACGACGACAAGGACAAGCTCTCGGAGCAGATCGCGCTCGATGTCGAGGCGGCGCTACGGGCCATCGCCGCTCAGGATCCAGGGCCAGAAGGCGATCCGCCTGCCCCGGGCTCGGCCCCATCCGGCGGGGTGTAGACGCTTGTGTTCGGGCGAAGCTCCTTCCAGGCAAACCACAGCATCACGGCCGAATCCACGGATGTGCCCTCCGCGACGTGGGCCGTTCTGGGTGACGTAACCACAATGTCGATGGTGCCTTCGGCCAGTTGATCCGAGAAACTATGGGAACCGCCCGCATAGAGCCCGCCGAGGGGGTATGCCCGCGATACACCGTCCGCAGTCACGCCAAGCACGAAGTCTTTGGGCCCCAGCCCGGGCATCGCAGCAGGCGTTCCCGCTGGTGTCTCGCTTTGCGTTCCCTTCAGGTACAAGTCCACGATAGTGAGGGCGTCCGGCGCGTACGGCTCCTGTCCTGGCGGAAACCCGGCGACGCTAAGCCCCGCGAGGCTCGATGCTTCGGGGTTCTGCGCCTGCCACTCGTCCCAGAGCCAAACCTGAAGCGGAAGTACTGGCGCAGCGTCCCCCGTACGCGGACCGACGAGGCACTTGCCGGAGAACGAATCCCAGAGCGATCCCGTGCCCTCGTCGTAGAGGACGGGGAAACCCCTGTATACCAGGCCCGCATCACGCCAGACGGTGCGACCTTTGTCTGACTCGGCTCGCAGACAGCGGGCGCTCTGCGTCAACGAGCTCCAGCACACGAAGACGGGCGTGCCCCCTACTTCAGCATGCACCCCGGCCTTCGCCTCGAGCATACCGCTAAGGAAAGCCCATGAGCCCTCGTGGGTGAGTACCACTACGCGGCCGCCGGTCAGGGTCTGGTGCAGTTCCCGGGCGGGAAGGAAAGACAGGGGCTCTTTGCCGTCCGTGCCTGGGCTTGGCAACTGGTCGGCCCTGCGGCCCGGAAAGCGGAGTAGCTTGTCGCTACTGAAATCAGTTGCGGTTGTCGTTGTGTCGAAAAGCCGCGGCAGTCTGTAGGGTGGTCCTCCGGGTCGCAGCCTAAGGGCTTCGGCGGCCAGGATATAGGAACGACCGCTGCCCAGAACGTGGTAGGTCATGGGGGAGTAGGGGAGGGGCAGCACCGATTCCGCCGGGCGTGCTTCCGGTCGCTCGGCTGGGACCTGCTCCGTCGCCGGACCGGGCTCCCCGTCGTCCCGGCGGCCGGCCAAAGTCGAAAGGACCCAGGCGAAGCCGATCACAGTCACAATGATGATCAGCAGCCACAGGTTCGCCCGGAAATCCGTGGGCGCTGCTTCCGGTTCCTCGGGCTCCGGCTCGACCGGCTCAGCTACGGGCTCGGCTTCCTGTTCGTCGGCTCCGACTGGCTCGTCTGCGTGCATGGTGGTTGTGTTCCCTTTGGGCTGATGGCGAGGCCGGCAACGGTCCCCCGCATGTGGTGAGCGCGAACCGCAATCCTCGGATTGTAGCACAGCGACCTTGGCCGTTCAGAGGAAACGTGCACAGCGGGCTGCATCCAGCGGAGTTGGGCGCTCAGTATTGACTTCGCCATGGCGAGAAGCCTATCCTGATTGCGCGGCGCAATGGAATGACGTAAAGACGGCACGCGCATCCGGCGATACTTCACTGAGCGGGAAGGCTAAGGGACATGCACGACGGCAATAAGCTGCGGTCATTGGAGGGGTTGGGATACCTCGCGGCGTTCATGATCGGGATCGGGAGCCTGCTGGACATCCAGGCCCTGCGGTATTTCAATGCGCTGGGCCTGGTCTTCGCCATAATCGTCATCGTCAGGCTCCTGGTGATGAACATCTCCGTCGGTTACATGAACAGCCTCTATGAGCCTCCCAGCACTTCGGGCGTCGAGGAGGAATCCACGACGGAGTAGGTCCGGCCCGTTTACCGTAGGACGAAGAGCAGTATCCCCACCATAACCATGATCAGGCCCAGCGCCAGCAGGGCCAGGTTTATGGTTGCTTTGGAGCGTCGCTCCGCAGCCAGTTGTTCCTGAAGTCGCCTCGCCGCCTCCATGGCCCGCGATGGGTCGATGACGTCTTTCGGAATGCTCCGGTACACTTCGTTGGCTTCACGGAAGCGATGTTCGCGCACCAGCTTCGCCGCTTCCTCGTAGGAATGCCTCGCGGCGGCTTCCCGCTCCTCCATCGTCTTCTCACGCAGGTTGCGCGCGCGCTCGCGTTGCTCCAGGAAGGCTCGGCCGTCGATGGCGGCCACGTCGTCGAGGATGTCGACGGCCTCCTCGAAGTGGCCGGTGAGGCGCAGGTTGTCCGCCTGGTCAAGCATCATGGCGACTCGGTTGGCGATAAGCGTGCGACCTTTTTCCAGGTCCACTCCGCAGTGCAGGCAGGCCTTGACCTCGCGGCGGTTGGTCTGCTTGCACTCAGGACATATATCGAAGAGCTCCGACAGGTCTGCGCCGCAATGCACGCACGTTTCCGCCCGAACTGGACTCAGTTCGCCGCATTGCGGGCAACGCGGGGCACGCTCCAGCTCTCGGGAGAACTCCTCCAGGTCGCTCAGCAACTCACCTGCGTCGCGGTACCGGGCCTCCGGGTCCTCGGCCAGGCAGCGGGCAACGATGGGGTCGAGCCGGGGGTCCGCGGTCTCGCATACCTGGCTTGCGCGCTCGCGCATCGGCAGTTCCGGCCTCTTGCCGGTAAGCAGTTCGTAGAAGACGATGCCGGCGGAGTAGATGTCGGTCCTACCATCGACGTCGAATGGATCCTGCTTCTGCTCGGGACTCATGTACGCCGGCGTGCCCATGCGGCTGGGCCGGCTGTCGGGGTCCTCTCCGTGCGTCGAGCGCTGAGTCATCAGGCCGGCCAGACCGAAGTCGGCGACCTTCACCTCGCCTCGGCTGTTCAGCATGATGTTGGACGGCTTTATGTCGCGGTGGACGATGCCTCTGTCGTGTGCGTACCGCAGCGCGGAGGCAGTCTCTCTTGCGATCTTCACGACTCGGCGGACGTCGACCGGCCCACGCATGACCGAAGAGAGCGACGGACCGTCGATGTGTTCCATGACGAAGAAGTAGACCTTGCCGACGTTCCCACGGTCGATAATGGTGACGATGTTGGGGTGATTCAGTGCCGACAGAACGCTGGTCTCCTCGTGGAACCGCTTGACCAGCGAAGCATTGTCCGCGAATGCGGGGGGAAGGATCTTGAGCGCGACCGTTCTGTCCAGCGACATCTGTCTGGCGCGGTAGACGACGCCCATCGCACCCGTGCCGATCTTCTGCTCGATCACGAAACCGCCCAGCATCTTCCCGGGCGTGACCGTGGTGTTGCCGGGCGGGCCGGCTGTGTCCACGTCAGTCGGTTCGAGGTCGAAGAACTCGTGCTTGCAGTGCCTACACGTCAGCGACATACCCGTTTCCGGACGGGGTGCCTCGAACCTCTTGGCGCATTTGGGGCAGGTGAATATCATTGGGTGTAGTTCTTCCAGACCGGACCGGTAGGATAGCTGCGAATGCGGGCCAAAGTCAACCGAGAAGAGATAGTCTCAAGACCAACCGGCCCGCTTCGAGTATCATTGCGGGATGCGAAGGCCCCAACTGCCCGCTGAGCCAGGACGACGCGAACGGGAGACGAACATGGACGTGGACTATGAGAGTGGCAACGTAACGCCGTTCCTGAGCGACGCGGAGCTCTTCCGTGCGCGGGAGCGCCTGAGAAAGCGGGAATGGGAGGATGCCGCACTGCTCGTGGGTGAGCGGACAGCGCGCGTGGGGGAGCGTCACGAGCGAATGCCCGAGTTCGACCATTCCTGGTATGACGAGAATCCCAACCGCGACTACGGCGAAACGTACGTGCCTTTCCACGACTACGCCCGTCCTGCCTCCCGGCTCGCCGCCGACGCCCGGCAAGCGCTCCTGGGCGGCCTCCTGCTGCAAAGAGCGGAACTGATCGACAAGAGTGTCGAATGGGCCCTCCACCTGGCCCACCGCTTTAAGTTTAGCGTTAGCCACCACGATTCCGGCCTCGTGTACAGCCACATCGGCGAGGCGATGGCGGAGGTCTATACGGGTGCCGGCGATGCGATGGATGGGAAGCAACGAGATATACTGGAGGACGGTCTAACGCGTTGCGGTGAAGCGATCAGGCTGTGCACGCGGCACTGGCTTACGAATCTGAGCCGGATGCCCTACAACAATCACTTCGCCGCCCATCGGCGGGCGATGCTCTGCTTGGCGCTGGCGCTGCAGCGCGAGGACTGGGCACACGAGGCCCTCTGCGGCGAACGCGCGTTCGGGGAGTTCCTGGTCGGGGCGACGATGGACGACGGGCTCTGTTACGAGTCGAGCACGCTTTACCATTTCGCGACCCTGAGCAGCCTGATCCAGACGGCGGAGCTGACGCGGCACGCTCCGGCACTCGGTCGCGACTTGTACGAGGAGACCTTCGCCAACGGCCGGCGGCTGAAGGACATGCTCGACAGCGTGCTGGGGCTTCTCTTGCCCACAGGCGAGCTCCCGGCCTTTGGCGACTGCTACGCGAACAGGCAGCCTATCTGGCAGAGATCGGCCGCCCTCTATGAAAAGGCCTATGCCGTCTACGGCGATCCACGATATGCATGGCTGCTAATGAAGTCAGGCCCGAGGCGCTCATCGGCTGCGTTGCTGTTCGGTGTTGACCGTCTTGGCAAGAGCGAAGCGCCATGCATCCAGTCACGAACCTGGGTCGAGCACGGATACGGCTTCGCAGTAGCCGGCAATCCGGACGACTACTGGCGGGGGGAAGGGTTCTGCGCCGCGATGACGGGCGACCGGTCCGGGGTGCATTTTCACCGGGACTCGCTCAGTCTCCTTGTTGCGGGCGGCGGCAGGCTCTGGACCGAGGACGCGGAGTCCCGTGCCGTCGAGCACCACGGCTTTTCCGCGCCGATTCAGCAGGCGTTCAATCGCACCATTCTGGCGCACAACCTGGTGGTCGTTGATGAAGCCGACCAGGCGACGCTCTCGAAACCGCTCCGCGTGGACGAGTTCACGTCCACGCCGACACTCGGCCGGCTGGGTATGGCCGATCCGGCGGGCAGGCTGGTCGCCGGCGTCGCGATGGCGCGGACCGTCTGCGTGACGCCCGGCTACTGCCTGGATGTGTTCCAGTTGGCGTCGGACGGGGACCATGTTTACGACTGGCTCGTACACCCCCGGGCCGACGGGCCTGTTGAGTGCGGTTACACGTTCTCGACTTGTTCCCTGCCGGATAGGGGGCCGTACGGAGTGTTGCATGAGATCGGCAGCGCGGGGCTGAGAGACGACGGAGTTCGGCTTTCCTGGAGACAGGAGCATGAGGCCATCCTGCTCGCCGTTACTGCGGTGGGAGGAGCGGAGCACGAGGCGCCCTTGCAGACCATCAGGGCGCTCTGGCCCATCGCCGGGGACTGGAGCGAGGGCGGCCGTGAGATGTTCATGCTTCGTTGCCGGGGTTCGCGCGTTGCCTTCATTGCCCTTTACCAGTTGGAGGGCCCGGGCGACGAGCGGCGCATTTCGGGATCCCGACGGGTGTGGAACGGGGAGTATGAAGAGATCCGGCTGTCCGTCCAGGGCGGAGGCCATCGCGACGACTACGTGCTGCGCGCGGTCGAGACACCACCTCAGAGAGAGCCAGCGGCGATTTGACGGGGCTCTGCGGGGCGGGTAACCTGGAGGTACTGACACTCACCGCGACCCTGAACGTAAAGAGGAGCAACGATGGGCCAGGAAATGAAGAACGCGATCGAGAAGGCTCGAAAGTTGGAGATCGACGGCGCCGAGTATTACAGCCGGGTGGCCGACGAGTGCTCGGTCGAGATGGGCAAGTACATGTTCCGTTCCTTTGCCGATGACGAAAAGCGCCACCTTCGGATCATTGAGGACGTCGCCAAGGGCATGGGCGTGGACATCGACTCGATGCCGATGCCGCGGGACGAGATCCGCACCATTTTCTCTCACGCCGACGAGCACGTCAGCCAGCAGGTCATCGCCACCGCCGATGAAAAAGAAGCCGTCCGCGTGGCCATGAACATGGAGACGGAGAGCTTCAAGCTGTACGACGAGGCCGCCAAAGCGGCCGACGACGAGCAGGTCGAGAAGCTGTTCAGCCGTTTGGCCCGCGAGGAGAACCAGCACTACGAGATGCTGGAGAATACTCTCGACTATCTGGACAGCAACGAGAAGTGGTTCCTGCAGAATGAGTGGGCCCTCATCGTGGGCGACCAGAGCTCGCTCGGGCTGGGCTGAGCGCCGCCGGCGCCGAGTCGGACGCGCTCTGTTAGGAAGTCGTCTGAGACCGACTGCCACTGAGTAACACGGCCGGGCGGTCCCGCTGGGGCCGCCCGGTTGCTTTGTGTCCCGGGCGGCCACTACCATGGTGCGCACGATCACGATGGAGGATCCGGGTGTGGCCGTTCGCGTTCTGCACTGCTATGCCGATTACAAGTGGACCGGGCCGTCCGAACCCGTCGTACGTCTCTGCGCGGAGTTGAACGAGGCGGGCTGGCCGTCCGAGATCATCTGTCGTCCCAATCCCAAACCGGATTACGTGGGTCTTCCTGAGCGCGCGCGCAGGCTGGGTGTGGGGGTGCATGATGCGCTGGGGCGCGGTGGCCATTTCCGGATGATCAGCAATGTTCGAGACGTGCTGCGGCTGCGGCGCGTCATCCTGGACGGCGGCTACGACATCGTTCACTCGCACGGCACGTGGGACCACATACTTGCCTATTGGGCGCTCAAACGGCTGCGCCACCGAATCCCGCTTGTCCGAACGGATCACGGCGCTCGCGAGTACAGGCCGGGCTACTGGCGCCGGTTCTACTACGGCCCGGAGATGACCGATCACCTGATTGTGCTCAGCGACCGTTTCGCCGTCCAGGCGGTGGACCGGTTCGACCGCAGCACGGAGACGACGACTACGCTGCGTGGGGGCATCGATCTCGATCTCTACCCTCCTGCCCAGCCGCCGGACGGGAAACGACAAGAACTCGGCCTGGCCGAGGATGACCTGGTCATGGGGATCGTGGCACGCGTGCAGCCGCACAGGCGATTCGACGTGCTGCTCAAGGCGGCGCGCATCGTGCGGTCGCGCAATCCCGCCGTCAAGTTCGTGGTTCTCGGCCGTGGCACCCGGCGCGAACGGCTTCTCGACCGACCCGTTGTCCGCATGGGTCTGCAGGATACGGTGTTTCCGCTGGGCTACAGGACCGATGACTACAAGGATGTCCTGGCCGTCCTGGACGCGGGCCTGATGCTGGTGCCCGGTAGCGACGGATCATGCCGTGCCGCTCTCCAGATGGCTGCGATGGAGAAACCGCTCGTCGTGGCCGAACGGGGCGTGTTGCCGGATATCGTGCGGGACGGTGAGAGCGGCGTTGTTGTCAAGGATTCTCCGGCACGCCTCGCCGAAGCCGTGCTGGAACTGGCATCGGACCGTGAACGCATCCGCAGGTGGGGCAGGGCGGCGGCGGCGCGAGTGCGTCGTTTCTTCTCGGCAACGGGCAACGCGCAGGGCGTACAAGGCGTCTACGAGCGGACGCTCTCGGCCATGTAAGGCGAGTGGAGCCGAGGGCGGCTCCGGCTTCAGTTCTGCCCGTTGGTGGAACGGTCCCGCGCGAAGAAGCTGGCAACGGCATCGAGTGCATCCTGGGGGCGTTCGAATACGCGATGTCGCGTCGGCAGGCTGCGCAGGAAGCTGCGCCCGTACTGTTTGGTCAGCAGCCGGTTGTCCGTGCAGACCACCACGCCCCGGTCCGTTCCGCTGCGGATCAGACGGCCGAAGCCCTGTCGGAAGCTGATGACGGCTTCGGGAAGCGTGTAATGCATGAACGGATTTCGGCCCAGGTTCCGAAGGTACTCCGAACGGGCGCGGATGAGCGGATCGGTGAAGACATGGAACGGCAACTTCGTGAGAACGAGGCAGCTTAGCGCCTCGCCGGAAACGTCCACGCCTTCCCAGAAACTCCGCGTGCCCAGCAAAACGGAAGAAGTGACGCCCCTGAAGCGGTCTGTGATCGCCTCACGGCTGCCGCTGATCCCTTGAGCCAGCACCATCACCCCGGCGCGCTCCAGTGGCTCCTTCACGGCATCGTGGACCGCCTGAAGCAGGGCATAGGATGTGAACAGCACCAGGGCACGGCCCTCCGTGCAGCGCAGAAGATCCACCAGAAAGCGGCACAGTTGCCGGTCGAACGCCGCCGAACGCTGCCCGCCAGGATCCGGCAGAAAGGACGTGACGCCCACGAGCGACTGGCGTGTGTAGTCGAACGGCGATCCAAGCGCCAGACATTGCGACCGGCTGGCCGGCATGCCCTCGACGCCGAGACGCTCGAGCATGTAGTCGAAAGAACCGTCCACTTGCATCGTTGCGCTGGTCAACACGACGCACCGCTTCTGGTCGAAGAGGTGTTCTCGCATGTAGGGTCCGAGCTGGAGCGGGGCGGCGTGCAGGCTGTAAAAGGAGCGCGTGTCGCGCGATGTCCTCTGCACCCAGAACACGTGCGAGTCCTCCTGCTCGCCCAGCACCAGCAACAGCCGAGAGGCCAGTTCGCACAGTCGCGCGGCGCCGGTGGTCAGGTCCGAAGCGAGTTCGGACGCGCTGCTCCGGAGCTTGGAGGTCTCTTCGAGGAAATCGGCAAGTTCCATGCAGAGCGTCCGCAAACGGCGCGTCACGGTGCACACCGCTTCCGCCGATTCCCAGGTCAGCGACCCCTCGCCGATGGGTGGCGTGCATTCGGCCAGCAGTATCCGCTCCACCGACGGCGGCAGGCTTTCGAAGGGTGCTCGAAGGACCTCGAAGAACTGCCGGATTGCGTCGCAGGCCTCCTGCACCGTCTCCATTGCCTTGCCGGTCGACTCGCGAGCCGAATCGAAGCGCGGAGAGGGTGCCTTGGCCGCAGCCCGGTCAATCTCGTGCATAACGGTAGCGAGCAGCCCGCTTCCGCCGCCGTCACGACGGGGGCGGAAGAGCAGGTTGGCTGAACGGTAAAGGGTCGGTGCGTCCAGAGTGATGCCCAGCGTATCCGTGGCGGCGTCCTCAAGGTTGTGGGCCTCGTCGAACACGATACAGCGGTACGGTGGCAGCACCGGCGTGTCCAATCCGAGTTCGGAGAACAGCACCGCGTGGTTTACGACAACAAGGTCCGAGGTACGGGCGCGGGCGCGTGCCTTCGCGACGAAGCACTTGCCGCGGAAACGGCACATGCCTCCGAGACATTCGTCCGGCCCGGTGATGATCCAGCGCGCGACGGCCGAAGCCGCTTCGCACGACTGGAAACCGTTGCACTCCGCCAGGTCGCCGGACTCGCTCTCCCAGGCCCAGGCGGCCAGCGGTGCCAGCGCCATGAACTCGTCCGGGCCGGACAACTCGCGCTCGAAGTGCGTCAGCACATGCAAAAACCGGCGCACGCAGAGGTAGTTGCGCCTGCCTTTGAGGAGCGCGGCCTTGAACCGGTCGGGGAAAATCGAACTCAGGAAGGGCAGGTCCTTACGGTAAAGCTGCTCCTGGAGATTCTTCGTGTTGGTCGAGACCAGGACCTTGTCGTTGTTGGTGCAGGCCCACGCGATGGCAGGGATCAGGTAGGCAAGCGATTTGCCAGTTCCAGTTCCGGCCTCGATGAGCAGATGCCGGGCGGAGTTGAATGCGTCGCAGACGGCCTCCAACATCTCGACCTGTTCGGACCGTCTTTCGTACCGACGCAAGTTCCGACCCACCAGCCCTTCCGGTTCGAACAGCCGCGCTATGTCGTCGACGCGCAGTTGTTCGTCGGTCGGCTCGACCTGGTCGGCCTTCTGGGCCTCGCGAATCAGATCCCGTTCGTCCCGTATCAGGGCGTGGTATTCCTGGGCTTGCGGCGCCTTGAGTTCGAAGCCGGTGTCCGCACCGGCAATGTCGGACACGAAAGGTGCCAGCACGTGTCCGGCCGCCCGGACGACAGAACGCATCATTCTCAGAACCGGTTCGGGCATGGAGGCAAGCCGCGATTGCATCGCCTGCCAGACCCTCAGCAGCAGTTCGGCCCGGGCCTGTGCGCCTGTCGGATCCGGCAAGTCGATGTCCAGGAGTGGAGCAAGGGCCTCCGCGGTGAAATCGCTCGCCGTCGGACAGGCGATGGCGGCCAGTTCTCGGAGGTCCAGGATCTGCGGTGCGCGAAGTCGGGACGCGGCGATGAACGCCTCAAGCGTCTCCGGGGCTGCGCTCACGATCTGAGAGCCGCCGGCAGCCTCCAAGAGGTCCTTCATCACAGCTCGTGGGGAAACCGCCCCGGCCGATTCGTCGCAGGTTAATGCTTGCGTCCCGGAAGCGGCCTCGAGTTTTGCAGCCGCCGGCGTGATGCCGCAGTAGCGGCTGGTACTGCCATCGGGTTCCACGCGCACCGTTGCGGCTTCCAGCAGCGCGTCGTCGGGAGGACGCGGGCCGGTGGTCGAGAGGGCGACAAATGTGAGGGCCGGGCGTGGCATGGCTTCGGTCTATATAGGTGTTTACGACAAGCATGATAGTCGCTGAAGCCGTCGGCGACAAGGTCTGGAAGGTCCATAGCTTGAAACAACGTGCCTCTTGCGGAATAATGCATTGGCCATGGGAATGCAGTTGGAGGCAACAGGATGATCGAGCGGACAATCGGCTTCATCGGTGCCGGCGTGATGGGCGGTGCGCTTCTGGACGGCGTTATCCGGGCGGGAATGGCGACGCCGGAAATCGTCTGTGCCAGCGATCCCTCAGCGGAGCGAAGGGAGGGGATTGCGGGCATTCCGCGCGATCAGATCTTCGACAGCAATAGGCACCTTGTGCAGGAATGTGGCGTCGTTGTACTGGCGGTGAAGCCGGGCATCGTGCCTTCCGTGGCAGCCGAGATAGCCGGCCACCTGGGCTCCGACCACCTCGTTATATCGGTCGCGGCCGGTGTCAGTACATCCAGCCTGTCCCGCATGTTGGGCACAGATAGGATTATTCGTGCCATGCCCAACACGCCGGCGCTGGTCGGCTGCGGGGCATCGGCGTTCTGCGGCGGTGCCGGTGCGACGGAGGAGGATCTGCAGGTCGCCGATGACCTGCTCTCCGCCGTGGGTGTGTGCGTCCGTGTCGAGGAATCCATGATGGATGCCGTGACGGGCTTGAGCGGCAGCGGCCCGGCCTACGTGTACCTGGCCATAGAGGCACTGAGCGACGGCGGAGTCAAGATGGGCCTGCCCAGGAAGGTGGCGACCCTACTGGCGTCGCAGACGGTGATGGGCGCGGCCAAGATGGTAATCGAGACGGGAAGGCATCCGGGCGAACTGAAGGATCAGGTGACCACGCCCGGAGGCACCACAATCGACGCGATTCACGCGCTCGAACTCGCCGGTCTCCGACGGGCCTTCATCGAGGCAGTTACGGCGGCGACCGAGAAGTCTCGAAGGCTCTCGAAGGACTAGCGGACAAGCAGCGCAGTCAATCCGCCGGCTGCAGCAGGACGACGGCGTGGACCTCGATGGCCTCCCCGCGCCCGACCGGGCCCAGGCCTTCGGCTGTCCGAGCCTTGACGCTCACGAAGCTCTTCGGGATTCCCAGAATGCTCGCCAAGTGCTCCTTGATCTTATCCTTGCGGGGCCCCAGCCGGGGACTTTCGGCGATGATGTTCACGTCCACGTTCCCGATGACCAGGCCCGCATCTTCGCGGGCGAGCTCGACGACGGCGGCGAGGATGCGGGAACTGTCGGCTCCTTCCCACCTCGGATCGTCGTCGGGAAAGTGCCGCCCTATGTCGCCCAGGGCGGCTGCGCCGAGGACGGCGTCGGCCACGGCGTGCATGACGGGATCCGCGTCGCTGTGGCCGATCAATCCCGGTTCTTCCGGAAAGGTCAGGCCGCCGAGCACCAGGGGACGTGGCGCCCCGGACCGATGGATGTCGTAGCCTATGCCGACTCTGGTCACGTTCGCCTCCCAGTTGCTCGTATTGCGCGGTGATTATACCACGGTCTCGACCGGTCGACACGCCCCGCTGTGCGTTTGACATGTCGGCAATGGGCCGGATTACAATGAGTGCGTTACTCTTCGGGAGTACCCATGAGCGAGACATCCACGCCTGACAACTACGGCAACCGTTCCGACGAGGCGGTCTGGGAACGATTCGTCGATGGTGAGGCCGAGGCCATAGAGGAACTTGTGCGACGGCACGGAGACGCGCTCTATCGCTACCTGTTCCTCAGTTCTGGTAACCAGCAGACCGCCGCTCAGTTCGCCGCCCGCACCTCGACACTTGCGGCGGGCTACCGTCGCCCCATCGACGGGTTCGCGTGCTTCCGGAGTTGGCTGTTCGCCGTCGCCACGCAGAACTGCGTGCCCGCGGTGCAGCACGAAGAGATGGGGCTGTTGGACCTCTGGCACGATGTGAAGAGGGATCCCGCAAAGTCCGATCAGGCCGACGCCTACTATGCCGTGCGCGATCTGCTTCGGCCGGTTCGGCAACCTCTGTTGCTGGTCGCGGCGTTCGGCTTCTCGGTGGAGGAGGCGGCGCGCATCTGTAGGTTCACAGTAGATCGGGCAAGCGACGCCATCAAGCAGGGGTGTCAGGAATTGGCTCGTTCGGCATCGGCAGGTAGGGGGGGCGAGTAGATGGACTGCCGACGGGCCGAGGCGCTTATCGCCGAGACCGCGTTCCTGGGGCATCCCCCGGCCAGGGAGTTGCGCGACCACATACGCGGCTGCTGGGAATGCGCCGACTACGCAAGGCAGTGCGGCATTGCCCGCGAGACACTTACGCGGCTGAAGTCCCTCCCGGTGCCGGACGAAGCCAGGGAGGGGCTGATGAAAGCGGTGCGGGCGGCAGCCGCTTCCGGGCGTGGCTCCGGGCCTGCCCCCGCCGTGGCGGTGCCGGAGCAGGGCGGGGCGCGCAGGTGGTTGATCTTCCTCGGGGGGCTGGCGGTGCTTGCGGCAATGGCGTTCCTGCTGATACTGGCCACTCGCGACGAAGAGGCAGCTCAGCCGATCGCCTCCTTGACCTGGACACACGGATCAGTCCGCTTCCGGATCCCCGGCATGTCCGAGGGCGCCCCGATCAGAGCCGGCACGGACCTGTTGGTGGGCACCAGTGTCGAGGTCGAGGGCGGGGGACTCGCGCGGGTTGAGGGGGACGGCTACCAGTGTCTGGTGGACGAGAACGCCGATGTGACCGTGCAAGCTCCTCGAAGCATCAGGCTCTACGCGGGCAGGCTCTTCCTGGACGTTCTCGCGAAACAGGGAGAGCCGTTGCGCGTGGATAGCAGGAACGGGAACATCCTCTGCAATGGAGGGAAGCTGTCGCTGGAAGTGGGCGTACGGCGTCAGATGGTATTCTGCGTCGAGGGGGAGGCCGAGGTCGGCCCTGAGCCTGACACGGAACGCCTGCGCCTGAGCGCGGGAGATTGCGTGATGATGGTGGAGGGCGAAGTCGTCGGCCCGGTCCGGGCCGTGCCCCCAGGCTATGCCACACACTGGCTCCATGTGTTCGATGAGTCTTCCGACGGCTCGCCGATGTCTCTGCGTGAAGTGGCCGCTCTTCCCGTGCAGGGCTCCGCCCCCGTGTTGCCGGATGCAGTAAGGGCGGATTCGCTCGACCTGCGGGTTCTCTCGGGGGGCGGCGTTGCCGTAGTTGTCGCCCGCACCCGTCTCACGAACGAAGGGGATGTTGCCTGGAACGGCTCAGTGAGCCTGGGGGACCTGCTGTTCCCGCGTCCGCTGGCGGCAACCGGGCCGGAAATCTCGGAGTTGGGCCCGGGCGAATCGCTGATCGCGGAGTCTGCGGCTCTGTGTCTCCTCCGATCCAGGCAGGGGTTCTACCCGCTGGCGATCGGCCCTTCCGGTTGGACAACACAACCCATCGGGGAGGTCGACCTCGTCGTCCGGGCTTCGGAGTCGGTTGAGGAGGTCGCGTGCCCGACGCATCCACTGAAGGATGCCGCAGAGGGCCTTGCCGGCTACAGATGGGAAGGCACCGAAGTCTCTCCGAACGCTCCGATCCTACTGGATTTCCGCAGCGGCGAAGACAGCGTCGTAGGCGGTGTCGGCCTGCATACTGATCAGGGGCTCCGCTACCTTGCCGGCTGGTCGCCTGCCGGTGTGACCGAGGCGTGGCTGAAGGTGGGGGACTGCGTATTCGTTGGCCTGGACGCAACCGGCGATTTCAGCGCGACGGGAGCTGTCTGGGCCCATCTGTTCCTGGACAAGGTCATGCGCTACCTTCCGCCGGGTCTGCTCTCTGCGGCGGTCGGGTACGGTGGCGATCCGATGGTGGAGCCTACGGGTCTTGGAGTGCATAGCGGCGACAAAGCCGATGCGATGTTGATAGCACTTTGGAAGCTCCAGGCGGAAAAGGAAGGTAACTTCGCCGACTTCGCCGAGTTCACCGTCAGATTGGCTGCTGGGGCCGAGAGCCGCAGTCTCGTGTTCCTGGTCACCGGGCCCGATTCCATGCCGGACATGGACGCGCTGGGGGAGATCATGGGCGCCGGTGACGTTCACGTGGGCATCGTGCGGATTGGGACGCCTGGTCCGACGCACTGGTGGACCCATCCGGAAGACGAGCGGATCGTCGTCATGGACTTCTCCGAGCGGATCGTCCCGTGGGCGGCCGCGCTGGACGTGGTTTCGGGCCTTCGCTGGATCCAGTATACGCAGGCGAAGGCAGACGTGGTCGACGGCCGTGCCAGCGTTCTCCCCGACACGGTTGGCCTGGAAGGTCAACCCATTGCAGCCCTGCTGACGCCGCCGGCCGGAGCTGATGCTTTGGAGGGTCGTTTCACCGCGTCGAGGAACAGTAAGAAGCTCTCGACAGAGTTCGCTTTGTCGCCCGATAGCGCCGTGGTCCTGGACGGGCCGCTGGCGGACCGCCTCTGGCGGAGCCTGCAGGGCCTGGATGAGTGAGCGAATGGGACGGTCGCGGCGCCGCGATGTGTGCACGGGCCTCGTCTTTCTGATAGGATGGTATGCAAACAGTTATCTGTTCCGCCCCCTCTTTCCGTCGAGGCAATAGGATGCTTCGTCTGAGTCCGGTCTTCGTGTTAGCCGCGCTGATGGTGTGCTCGGCTGCGCCGACCCAAGCGATGGAGGTCTGGACGCCGGAGACCGGAGAAGTGCTGCTGGAGGCGCTGCCACGGCAGAGCGAGCAGGCGCGGCTGCGGCACGCGCTGGCGCTGCTGGGCGCCGGGCAGGTGGCCGGGGGCAGGGCGGAGCTGCGGGAACTGATAAAGGCGAATCCGCAGGCGGAGTGGGTGCATGACGCTGTATTCGCTATGGGCCGGGCCATGTTCGCCGCGGGCGAGTACGAGCTCGCATTCCGCGAGCTGCAGGCGCTGCCTCCGGAGTCTGGCACGCGCGTGAGAGCACTGCAGTTCGCGATTGCCGAGGAGGCGTCGCAGCACGATCTGGACGCGGGGCTCAGGATGTACGACGGTCTGATCGAGACGGCGCCGGAGGAGGAGGGCGCATACGCCCTGAAAGAGCGTGCGGACGCGTTGTTCGAAGCGGGCCATTACCTGGACGCCGAAGATGGATACATGAGCATAATCCGCTTCCATGACGACAAAGCGCTGATCCCCGCTTGCTGGTACATGGTGGCACAGTGCCAGTGGGAGATGGCGCGGTGGCTCGGGCTCGGCCTGGAGCGCCTCAAGGCGGCGGAAACCCTCTTTACGGACTATCTGGAAACGTTCCCGGATGATGAACACGTTTCAACCGCTCGCGAGACTCGTGACGAGGTGAGGGCTCAGCAAGCAGGTCTCTACAGACAGATCTGCCGCTTCTATTCTGAGCGCGATCAGCGCCCCTGGGCCGCGTTGAACTACCTGGAACTTCTGGCCACTGAATATGCAGATACAGCCGAAGGGCGCTGGGCTGCAGAAGAGCTCAAGAGGCGTGAGCGAGGCCGCGCGGCGCCGGCGGTCGGCGAGTTCCGGCGGATGGACCTGAAAGGGGTTGATCGTGGCGGCCCTTCGGCCGGGGAGATGGCGAGATGAAGGCCATGGATCGAGGCGCCCTCTGGGCTCTGATAGGGCTTGCGATGATCGGCTGGGGTTGCACCTATAGAGCAGGCGGGCTCGTCCGGGGAAACGTCGACACGGTATACGTCGCGTTCTTCGATAACTCCACCTACCGCCGGGGCCTCGAGGTGCCGCTGACGCGGGCGGTGGTGGACGAGATCAAGCTGAGAACACAGCTGCTGTTCGCGCCGCGCGATCAGGCCGACTCCGTTCTTATGGGCGAGTTGCTGGATGTAGACGAAGACACACGCCTGAAGACCGAGGAGGATGAGATCCTCATCACGAGTGTGGTTGTGCGTGTGCGCTTCCGGTGGCGGGACAAGCGAACAGGCCGCGACATTGTACCGGAGCAGACGGTGGTCGAGTCGGCGCGCGTGTTGCCGACCGTTGCGGACGTGGCGCCTGCCGCGACGGTGGGAGAAGCCAGGATGCAACTGGCGAGCACTTCTGCCGAGCTGGCGCTCCAACAGGCGGCTCAACGCATTGTGGAGCGAATGGAGAAGGACTGGTAGCGGGAGGCCGTCGCCAGGCCGCATAGCTGAGGACATCGAGAACCATGCCGGAAAACAGAGACAAGAGGAACCGGCCGCGTCGGCCGTTCCGTCCCGAAGACGTGGAGGACGACGGAGCGCCGCAGCGCCCCAGATTCGGCAGGCAGCTGCTCTTCTGGGCGATACTGATCGGGGCGGTCCTGATCGGTTTGAGCCTCTACAGGAAGGTGAGCCAGCCCTTCGAGGAGAAGGTGAGCGCAGGCGTCTTCCACGACCTTCTGGACGCCGGAGCCATCCAGGAAATCCGCACCCGCGGGACCGAAGTGCGGGGCTTCAAGAGAATGACGTCAGCCGGTCGGCGCTCCGTTGTGAAGTTCAACGTGGCCTCACGGGGTTACATAGACGACCATCTTGACGAGTGGACCGCGAAGGTGCCGGGCGGGAACGTGAAGGTGGAGGAGGAGTCCGGCCTGCTGACCGGCATGCTGATCCAGATAGTGCCCTTTGCCCTGTTGATGCTGTTTATGCTCTATCTAATAAACCGGCAGATGCGGGCGGCCACCTCGCGCGACGGGATATCCTCGTTCGTCAACAGCACCCAGCACGCCCACAAAGAGCGCCCGGATGTCACGTTCGACGACGTGGCCGGCGTGGAGGAGGCAAAGGAAGAGGTCTCCGAGCTCATTGACTTCCTGAAGAACCCCGAGAAGTTCCAGCGCATAGGCGGCCGCATCCCCCGAGGCGTGCTCCTGGTAGGTGCGCCGGGCACGGGCAAGACGCTGCTGGCCAAGGCGATTGCCGGCGAGGCGGATGCGCCCTTTTTTAGCCTGTGCGGGTCGGATTTCGTCGAGCTGTTCGTCGGCGTCGGGGCAGCGAGGGTCCGCGATTTGTTCCGGAAGGCCCGCCAGAACCAGCCCTGCATCATCTTCCTGGACGAGATTGATGCGGTCGGCCGGAAACGGGGTACCGGTTTGGGCGGCGGGCACGACGAGCGCGAGCAGACCCTCAACGCGATTCTCAGCGAGATGGACGGGTTCAGCCGCGACACGGGCGTCATCGTTATCGCGGCGACCAACCGGCCTGACGTGCTGGATCCGGCCCTTCTGCGCCCCGGGCGGTTCGACCGGGAAATCGTCGTGGACATGCCCGATCTGCACGGTCGGGAAGAGATCCTCAAGGTGCATGCCCGGCGTGTGGAGATGGCGGAAGGCATTGACCTGAACCAGATAGCTCGCGGAACGCCCGGCTTTACCGGCGCCGATCTGGAGGCCCTGGTCAACGAAGCCGCGATCCGAGCCGCCGTCAACGGGAACGAGAAAGTCCAGATGAGGGACCTGGAAGAGGCCCGCGACAAGGTGCGATTCGGGCGGCAGAAGAAGCGCAGCCGGGTGATGAGCGAAGAAGACCGGAAGATGACGGCCTACCACGAGGCCGGTCATGCGCTGGTGGCCAAGCTGGACGAACACGTGGAGCCGCTGCACAAGGTCACCATCATTCCGCGCGGCGTTTCGCTCGGCATGACCATGATACTGCCTGAGCGCGACAAGTACGGCCTCCGGAGGCGGGAGTGTCTGGGCACCATCACTATGCAGATGGCCGGCCGCGTGGCGGAGAGCAAGTTCTGCGGCGATATCTCCTCAGGTGCCGAGAACGACATCAAGGCGGCAACGGCATTGGCCCGCAAGATGGTCACGCAGTGGGGCATGAGCGAGGAGCTGGGCCCGATCTGTTACTCGGAAGACGAGCATCACGTGTTCCTTGGCAATGAGATCACAAAGGGCCGACTGCACAGTGAGCGCATGGCCGAGGAGATCGACGGGCAGGTCCGCGAAATCCTGACCCAGTGCTATGAGAGTGCCCAGCGGCTGTGCGCTGAGCACCAGAAGGAGCTTCAGGGCATAGCCGAGGCACTGCTCGAACTGGAGACGCTTACGGGTGACGACGTCGACAGCATCTTCGACGGTACGACGTTGTCGGAGTTGACCACGCGGCGTGAGGCCGAGGAGGCCGAAGACCGAGCGCGCAGCGCCAAGGAACGCGCGGGACGCGACGACGACGCGCCGGAAGGCTATCCTCATCCCGTGGGAAGCCCTGCGTAGCCCTCCGTTCGTGGCGAACGCGAGCACGAAAGGGACAGGACGTGCCCACGGAGCCCTGGTACAGCGAAGGCCTCCGCTTTACGTGTACCCGTTGCGGCAAGTGCTGTGGCGGGGCGCCCGGCTACGTCTGGGTGGAGAAGGAAGAGATCGCCCGCATGGCAAGGCTGCTGGGGATGACGGACCGAGAGTTTGCGCGGGAGTACTGTCGGTCCGTTTGGTGGCATACCAGCTTGAAGGAACGGGCCAACGGCGACTGCGTGATGCTGACGCCAGAAGGTTGTCGCGTCTACGAGGGCAGGCCACTCCAGTGCAGAACCTTCCCCTTCTGGCGCGACCACTTGAAGAGCCCTGCCGCGTGGCAGGAGGCCAGGGACCGCTGCCCGGGAATGGGCACTGGGCGGCTTTACTCCCGCCAGGAGATTGAGAGCATCTCCGAGGGCCGCATGCGCACCTGACCTCGCGCCTGTGGTTCTGCTGTCCCGGGTGCCCTGCCGGCAGACCTGCCCGGGCCTTGGATCGGCGACTGTTGCCACTGCGTCCTTTTGTGTTGCGTTGCCGGCGGAAGGTCTGTTAGTATGGCGAGCGGTCCTGAGGCTGGCCCTGCAGCGCTCTTCCGCGTGCGGGCGGTGACCCCTCCGGCCGGGCCAAGGTGTGGTGCAATGATCGCCATCATCTCCGACGTCCACGGCAATCTCGAGGCACTGCGAGCCGTCCTGGCGCAGGTGCGCGAAGCGGAGACCGTGTACTGCGCCGGGGATATCGTCGGGTATGGGCCCAACCCGAACGAGTGTTGCGAGTTGATGCGCGAATACGGCGCCAAGTGCGTTCAGGGCAACCACGATTTCGTTTGCGCCAACCTGGACCGGTTGAACGGCAGTGACGACGGCTTCGACGAAACCGACCGAGAGCTGTGCAGCCGGATGTACGACCAGAAGAACTCGGTCGCACAAATTGCCTCCCAGTGGACCAATAGCGTTCTGACGCGGGACAACAAGGAGTTCCTGCGCGGGTTGCCGCTCTCGATCAACGATCACGGGCTGACGATCATGCATGGATGCCCGGGCAGCAAGGAGAACATGCTGAACGAGTACTTGATGCCCGGCCAGGCCACGAAACGCATGCTGCAGTCCGTGCAAGGCCACATGCTTGTGGTCGGCCACACACACGTGCCGATGCGGACCGACTGCGTGGTTAATCCCGGCAGCGTGGGCCAGCCCAGAGACCGCAACTGGCGCGCGAGCTACGTTATACTCAAGGGCATCTGGTACCGCTTCACCTACATCCGGGACGAAGATATGAGTTTCCGGATCGTGAAGCAGGTCGTCATGCCCAGGCGGGTTCGCTACGACGTGAAGAGCACGATCCGCAAGATCAAGGACAACGCCGACCTGCCGGATGCTCTGGGAGAGAGACTGACGGTAGGGCTCTGATAGCCATTCTCTTACACTGAGGTGCACGGATAACCGATGGCAGACATTGACGAGACGCTCCAGGAAGTGAACGGATTTGTCGAGAGGGCCAGAGGCTTCATCTCCGACGCGGAGTTCAGGGAAGAGGTCGAGACCAAGCAGATCCGGTACATGCAGGCCACGTCCGACCTCCTACTTGCGGTCACTTTTCAGAACGGACTGATCATCGAACTGTTGAAGGCCCAGTCCGAGTAGACAATCCGAAGCCGAGCGAGGCGTGGGCTCATGGGGTGCGCCGCGCCGAGGAGGTCTCGTGCGGTCGACGGCAAGGGTTTTCCTGGCGTGTGCAGTAGTGGGTGTCATGGTGGCGGCCGCTTGCGTAAGCACTGAGGTGCAGGAGAGCGTCACGCGTCTGGGTACTGCACCGCTGTCCGCCTGGAGCACCGGTGCGGGGTTGATACATCCCGGGCGGACGACCAGGGCCGAGCTTGAAGAGACGTTCGGGCTGCCGACCGTCGTCGAGGAGGGCGACGGCGGAGCGGCCCGCCTTATCTACGCCTACGAGAGGCGCGTCGAGGAGTCCAAACACATCCCTTTCGTCATGCGGCGCCGTGGGACCAAGACGCAGCTCCACAGGATAGTGGTACAGGTGCGCGACGGCATAGTGACCGACATCGAGCGAGAAGTCCTTCAGTAGAGCCCGGTCCGCATGCACGCCCGGACAGGCGCGGCCCAATCCCGGGTGCGTTGCTGACGCCGCTGTTGACCTCAAGGGTGAACTCACGCATAATCAGGTACCGGTTCTCCTCTCGTTAGCCCTAGGTTCAGCCTGATGAGCGTTCGCTTCGCCAAAATGTGCGGCTGCGGCAACGACTTCATGGTCATCGATAACCGCGGGGACGTCATTGGCGACGATGCGTCCGCGTTTGCGCGACGGCATTGTGAGCGCCGGTTCGCCGTGGGAGCGGACGGCGTGCTTCTGATCGAGGATTCGGATGCTGCCGACTTCCGTCTGCGCATTGTGAACAGCGACGGCAGCGAGGCCGAGATGTGCGGCAACGGAGCCCGTTGCGCGGCATCCTTTGCGGCCGAGCGGGGGATCGCGCCCTCGAGAATGCAGTTCGAGACCCTGGGCGGCGTCATCTCCGCCGAGGTCGGAGCAGAGCAGGTCAGCATCGGTATGGGCGAGGTCATGCGGCCCGGCGAACCGGTTGATCTGTCGGCCCTGGAGCGCACCTGGCACGTCCATCCGATCGAGGTAGGAGTCCCGCACGCGGTGATCTTCGTCGAGGACGTGGAGGCCGTGCCCGTCGACCGCCTGGGAAGGGCCATCCGCGAGCACGACGCTTTCCAGCCACGCGGCACAAACGTGGACTTCGTGCGCGTGCTCGGTCCGGATGCGATCCGCATTCGCACTTACGAACGCGGCGTGGAAGCGGAGACGATGGCCTGCGGGACGGGTTCCATCGGGTCCGCCATCGCAAGCTATCTGCGCAGGTCCGTGGGACCGCCGCCCGTAGCGGTGGAAGTCAGGGGCGGGGTCCTTCAGGTGGACTTCCTCGACTGTGAAGACGCTTTTCGGGACGTGTTGCTCACCGGCGACGCCGTCCTGGCCTATGAAGGCGAGGTGCCCGGCTGAGCGAAGACCGCCGTCGCCTGAAACACGATTAGAGAGGACGGTTACTGGGAAGGTGACCACTGACACCACGCGCGAGAAGTGCGGCGTAATCGGCATCTACGGTGTCCCCGATGCGGCCCATCGGGCCTACCTGGGGCTGCACGCCCTCCAGCACAGGGGACAGGAATCCGCCGGAATCGTCTCGTCGGACGGCACGCACATCCAGAGCAAGAAGGGGCTTGGACTGCTCTCGGAGGCGATCGTGCCGGAGGACCTGCCCTCCTTGCCCGGCCACATCGCGGTGGGCCATGTGCGCTATTCGACCACCGGCGCAAAACGCGTCCAGAACATCCAGCCGCTCGTCATCGAGTACTCCGGCGGCATCGTGGGCGTGGCCCACAACGGCAACCTGACCAACGCGCGCACGTTGCGGCAGGCGTACAGCCAGCGGGGGGCTATCTTCCAGACTTCGACGGACAGCGAGGTGATCGTCCACCTCATGGCCGATCCGGACAACATCGCGTCCGGCGATCCGCTCAGGGCCGCACTCACCAGGGTTAGGGGAGCCTACAGCTTTGTGATCCTGACCGAGACCTCTGTCGTCGCCGCCCGGGATCCTCATGGCTTCCGACCGCTCACGCTCGGACGCATGTCCCAGGGATACGTCGTGGCGAGCGAGACCTGCGCTCTGGACCTGCTGGACGCCGAGTTCATCCGTGACGTGGAACCCGGTGAAATCATCACCATCGACGACCGAGGTGTGCGCAGCCAGCGGTTCGCGAGCTCCGCGAGGCAGGCTCAATGCGTCTTCGAGTACATTTACTTCGCGCGCCCCGACAGCATACTTTTCGGGGAGAGCGTACATCGGGTCAGAATGCGCCTTGGAGCAAATCTGGCCGACGCTCATCCCGTCGACGCCGACGTCGTGTTCTCGGTGCCGGACTCGGGCAATTCGGCGGCTTTGGGGTATTCGCGGCGGTCGGGCATCCCGTTCGACATGGGTTTCGTGCGGAATCACTACGTCGGCCGCACCTTCATCACTCCTGTGGCTGAGAGCCGGGCCAGCGGTGTGAAGATCAAGCTGAATGTGGTGGCGGACGTGGTGCGCGGAAAACGAGTGGTCGTAGTGGACGACTCCATCGTGCGGGGGACCACTTCGCGTGCGCGCATCGCTTCTCTGCGTGAGGCAGGGGCACGGGAAGTGCATCTTCGCATAAGTGCGCCGCCCATCGCGCACCCGTGCTACTACGGGATAGACTTCCAGCACAAGGACGAACTGATTGCATCCAACCACTCGGTGGACGAGATACGCAGGTTCCTGGGCGTGGACAGCCTGGGGTACCAGACCATCGAAGGATTGGTGGACGCGCTTCCCCAGCCGGGCAAGGACTACTGCCTGGCGTGCTTTGCCGGCGAGTATCCCGTCCGGCCGGAGCCCGGAATGGACAAGCTCTCCTTCGAGAGAGTGCACGAGGGGTAAGGAGCCGGGAGGAGTCCGGCAGGATTCGCAAGGGGGCCTACCGGGGCCGGAGAGGCTACGATAATGTAGGACTCGCCGACCCGATCCCACCGAAATGTGGCCTGCTCCGATGGCGCAGTAGGGCGTGATGCCTTAGAATGGGGATCTGGACCCCGTCTGGGGTGACCGGTCGGCGATGGCACGGCCGTTGCTCTACTCTCCTCCAGGGTGATGGGTCTGAGGTCCCGTCCCGCGCGATGAACAAGCTGTATCTGAACGAAAGGGCTGCATAATGGTGGAGAAAGATCGGGACTACGTGTTGTCGACCGTTGCAGAGAATAGGGTCAAGTTCATCCGCCTGTGGTTTACTGACGTGCTTGGCTCGCTCAAGAGTTTCGCCATCACGGCGGAGGAACTGGAGACCGCACTGGATGAGGGGATGGGCTTCGACGGCTCTTCGATCGAGGGCTACGCCCGCATCGAGGAGAGCGACACCGTCGCCATGCCGGATCCCAGCACCTTCACCATTCTGCCCTGGCGTCCGACCGAGGATGCCGGCGTGGCGAGGATGTTCTGCGACGTGCAGACTCCCGACGGCGATCCCTACGACGGGGACCCCCGCTACGTCCTGAAAAGGAATCTGGAGAAGGCGGCGAAGATGGGCTACACGTTCTACGTGGGGCCTGAGCTGGAGTTCTTCTACTTCCAGAGCGCGAAGGGCGAGCCGGTGGGCCTGGACGCCGGCGGGTACTTCGATCTGACGCCGCTGGACGTGGCGAGCGATCTGCGCCGGGACACCGTGCTGGCGCTGGAGAAGATGGGTATCCACGTCGAGTACAGCCATCACGAGGTCGCCCCCAGCCAGCACGAGATCGACCTGCGATACATGGATGCGCTCAGCATGGCCGACGCCGCCATGACGTATCGCCTGACGGTGAAGGAGGTCGCGCTGAAGCACGGCGTCTATGCTACCTTTATGCCGAAGCCGGTGTTCGGTGAGAACGGCAGCGGAATGCACGTGCACCAGTCGCTTTTCGAGGGCGAGAAGAATGCCTTCTTCGACCCCGGCGGCAAGTATCACCTCTCGGCTACCGGACGAAGCTACATCGCCGGATTGCTGACGCATGCCCGCGAGATCTGCTGCGTGGTCGCCCAGTGGGTGAACTCCTACAAGCGGCTCGTCCCGGGGTATGAGGCACCCGTCTACCTTTCCTGGGGCCAGAGAAACCGCTCGGCGTTGGTGCGCGTGCCTATGTATAAGCCGGGCAAGGAGAAGGCGACCCGCGCTGAGTTCCGCTGTCCTGATCCGGCCTGCAATCCGTATCTGGCCTTTGCAGTGATGCTGGCGGCCGGGCTAAAGGGCATCGAGGAAGGCTACGAACTTCCGGAACCGGTGGAGCGTGACATTTTCTCTATGTCCGACCAGGAGCGCGCGGACATGGGCATCGGCTCGCTGCCGGGCAGCCTGCAGGAGGCGGTCGCCGAGGCCGAGAAGAGCGAACTGCTGCGCGAGTGCCTCGGCGAGCATATATTTGAGAAGCTGATCGCGAAC
>CAZZNQ010000029.1:0-40332 GCA_964655775.1 uncultured candidatus Brocadiaceae bacterium
AAGGCGTAGACATCCCGGCACACGAGGTCCGAGACGCCCGCCATCTCCGTGTCACGGCTGTATGATGCCTCGGCCGGCGCTTCCTCCGCGGCAAGCACTGCGGACCCGAAGGGGGCGGGGAAGGCGACGGCGGTGCACAGCAAAAGCGCCAACACGAATCGTTTCATCGTACTGCGGACCTCCCGGATGCGCACCTGGTCGGTTCGTGCGAAAACATCATCGGAAGACGGCGTCGGCATTCTCACACAACCGGCTTCCCTGCAATGTGCGTGCCCATTATACCACCGGATGCCAGCCGACCGACGCAACGGCTACTTCAGTTCCTTCGCCGTCTTCGCGATCTTGCTGACAAGCCCGTACTCCTGGGCTTCGGAGGCATTCATCCAGTAGTTGCGCCGGGTATCCTGCTCGACCTTCTCGACGGGTCGGCCGGTCTCCTCGGCGATGAGCTCGTTTATGCGTCGGCGGATCTTAACGATCTCGTCCGCCTCGATCTTGATGTCGGCAGTGGAACCACGCGCCCCACCCGAGGGTTGATGGATGAGGAAACGCGAGTTCGGCAGGCTGAAACGGTTCTTCTTCGCGGCGGCGATCAGCACGATGACGGCCGCGCTGGCCACCAGGCCGTTGCAGATGCAGCGAACGGGGGCGTTTATGAAGCGTATCATGTCGAAGATGGCGAATCCGGCATCCACGCTGCCGCCGGGGGAGTTGATGTAGAAGTCGATGGGCGTCTTCGAATCGTCGGCGTCCAGCAGCAGGAGCTTGGTTACAACGGATTCCGCCAGCTCGGCGGAGATGGGCTCGGCCATGAGCACCGTGCGTGATTCCAGCAGACGCTCGACGAAGGGCTTGTGGGCGCCTTCCTCTTCGTCCTCGTCGTCCTCTTCGTCGGCCTTGATCCGCGCCATGTACTCGGGGTCGATGCTCTTCATAGCTCTTCCGTCAGTTAGGATTTAGGTCATTCACAAGATGTCGCAAGGAGCATCCATTGTATGGGCAACCGCCGTCGGGTTTCAAAGAAGATTCGCGCCGGCGGCGGCGGCCGAGGCGAGGGCCCGACCATGCGCGGCGTTGACCTCGCTGGGGCCGCACGCCATCATGGTGGTTCGCTGCATCCTGAGGAAACGGAACTGAAAATGACGGCCCATCGAGCAGATATGCGGCAGGTAATCGAAGACGGGCGCCCGCCCCGCCTCACCGTCGTGCGTTCCGGAGGCCTGGGCGACACGATGCTGATGCTGCCGACGCTGCAGTCGCTGCTGCGCGAGTGCGCGGAGGCCGAGCTGACGTTCGTCGGATCGGCCTGGGCGGAGGCGGTGCTCCCGCTTGTGCCGTTCCCCCTGAGGCTGGTTCGATTCGACTCGCCGGAAATGACGCCACTGTTCGCGCCCGACTGCCGACACGACCCCGTCGGCGCGTTCCGCAAGGCGGATACGGTGGTGGTCTACTCGGTCCGAGCCGGGGACCCGTTGGTGGAGAACGCCCGGCGCCTCTGCCCCGGGCCCGTCATCTGGCGCAGCGTCCATCCTCCCGCGGGCAAGCACGCGGCCGTTCACTTCGCTGGGGCTTTTTCCGCGCAAGCCGGGCACGTGCAGAATCTGAGCGATCCGCCTCTATCGGTGCCGTGCAATCTGAGACACGAGGCGACGCGGTGGCTGCACGAGCGGGGCGCCGAGACCGGTAGCGCACTTGCCGTCCACCCCGGCAGCGGCGGGCGGCGGAAGTGCTGGCCGCTTGAACGTTTTGCCGTCGTCGCGGAGGAACTGGGGCTGCCGGTCGTCGCGATAGAGGGACCGGCGGACGCGGAAGCCTGCCGGAACTTCGCAGAAGCGTTGCCCTCGGAACGTCGGCCCGTGGTCGCGCGCAACCTGTCCATACCGCCGTTGGGGGCGCTATTGCAGCAATGCCGGATCTTTCTCGGGAATGACAGCGGGGTGTCGCACCTGGCAGCGGCGCTGGGAACGCCCACGGTCGCCGTCTTTGGGCCGACCGATCCCGTGGTGTGGCGTCCGTTGGGTCAGCGGGTTCAGATCGTGGTTCCGGAATCTCCCGGCGAGGACTGGCCGGAACCGGCGCGCGTCGTCGCCGCCTGCCGCCTCCTCATGACGTAGCGGGGGCCGCGTTCTTTACGGGGCGTCGGCTTCCTCCATGGGTCCCGTCCCGATGCTGCCCGCTGCAAGCCGGCGGCCGTGAGGTGTCAGGTAAATGTAGGCGGCGAAGATGCCCATGATTGCCACGGCCACCACGAACGCATGCGGCAGCCGGGCGTCCGCGTTGCCAACGGCGCTGGCCAGGTAGATGCAGGCGGCAATACCGAGCGAGTTGAAGAAGGCCCCGCTGAACGAGAGAAACGTGCGCTCGGACGGGTAGGCCCGCGCAGCCAGCGCGAAGAACGCCGGCCAGGTGGCGCTGAAGCAGACACCCGTGAGGAACAGGCACGGCAGGTAGACCCATGCCTGCGTCGAGAACCCGCCCGGCACGGCGAACAGACCGCACGCCAGGCAGACGGCGATGATGCGGCTTTCGCGCATGCGGACCGAGAGGGCGGCGAACACGATCCGGCCGAACACGATGCCGCAAAGCATCAGCGAGATGACGGCCGCCGGCCATTTCTCGGCGCTGACCCAGGTGACGGGAACCGGACGCAGCTTCTCCATCAGGCTGCCCAGAATGGCGGTGGCGCCGCCTTCCGCCCCGGCGATGAAGCCGAACTGCACGGTGCAGAGCCACACGCCCGGGTCTTTCGGAAGCCGGAACCGCGCATGGGCGTCCGCCGCGCGCTCGACCTCCGCCAGATGGCGCACGCCGCGGCGCGGCCAGAACAGCGATTCCACGGCCAGCAGCCCGAACGCCGCCGCATAGACCACGGCCGTCCGCGCCAGCACCGTGCCCAGCACCAGCACCGCCACCGGGCCCAGCACCTTGCCCACCGAGTTGGTCGCGTGCAGCACGATGACGCCCGTCCGCGGCGAGGACTCCCACAGGTCCGCGAAAATGCCGTTGCTGGACGCCACCATCGGCCGGCCGACGGTGATGATGAACCAGGAGAGCCCCAGGAGCAGCACCGGCAGGCCCGGCTCGGGGCGGGCCACCGCCATCAGCACGCAGGCCAGGCACAGTACCGCCGTTCCGGAGCGCATGAACGTCGTCCTCAGGGTGCGTCCCATCAGCACCCCCAGCCCCAGTCCCACCGTGCTGCCGGCCAGCCCGAGCCAGAAGACCCACCGCCCCAGTTCGGCCCTGCTCAGGCCGGCGGAAGCCTGCAGCGCCTCGCGCACCGGACCCAGCAGCGGCGGCCCCATCGCGCCCACGGCCATGTAGACCAGGAGCGCGTTGATCTGTATGCGGGGGTATTTCACGGTCGGCAGTCCGTACTGGGTGGAAGCTGAAAGACGAGGGTCGCACGCCGGAGAAGCGATTATAGGCGTTGAGCGCCGGTGCGTCACCGGAATCGGCCGGCGAGTGTCTGGTGCTTGACAGGATTGATGCGCGGCAAGTACCCTGCGCCGAGTCACGATTGCCGAGTGGGCCGAACATCAGTAACGGGGATATTGCCGATGAAAGCCATCGCCGAAGCCTATCCGACTCAGCAGGAAGTGGAGGAGTGGTGCGCCGGAATACTGCAGCGCGCCGAGGACGCCGATCTGAAGGCCATGCTGCTGGAGAAGGAAGAGGTATGGCCGTTCAACATCGGAGTGCGCCATACGGAGGGAACATACGTATCGATGCGGTCGCGCGCCCTTGGCGATTTCTACTGCTTCTGGCAGCCCTGTCCGTCGGGTCGCGGCCCGTTGCTGGTCCACACGCCCGGATTCAGCGCGGAGGTGAGCGCCCACCCGGAGCTGGTGGCCGACGGCTACAACGTGTTGCACGTGAACCCGCTGGGGTATGCTACCCCGCGGGGCCGCAACGACGATAAGATGCGCGACGGCACGTGGCCGGTCTGGGAAGACACTGTAACCTCTCTGGGCAAGGAGGGATACGTCAACTGGTTATCGCAGGCCGCGGCGGCCACACTCTGGGCACTGCAGCGCGAGGAGGTGGAAGCCGATCGGTTCGCGTTTTTCGGCACCAGCCAGGGCGGACGCGGCTCCATCGCGCTGGGCAGCATGTTCCGCGACCGCGGCACTCGGGCCGTTGCCGCCGACGTGCCCGGCCTGACGAACTGGCAGATGACGATGGCGCGGCTGCTCGACGGCTTCGACGGCAGCCTGGAGGAGATCGTGCGGGAGGCCGTGAAGCGCAGGCCCAACCAGGCCCAGGCGAAGGCCCTGCTGAAGGTCGCCGACCGCAATCCCGACGAGCTCGCCGCGGCGGTCAAGGCAATCGGCTTCATCGACACCGTCAGCCACGCGCCGCGCATGACCATGCCCGTGCTGCTGACGGCCGGCAGCGCCGACACCACCTGTCCCGCCGAGGGCATCTTCTCGATGTTCCAGATGCTTCCCGGAACGCGCAGCTATACGGAGCTGGCAGGCCAGAAGCACGCTTACACGATGCCGTTCGTGCACCTGGTGCGGGCATGGTTCCGGCTCTACGTCTGATGCCACCGGAGAGCGACCGATGAGACAAGGCCCCAACCTATTCCTTTCCGTGCTGCCGGCTTGCGTCCTCGGGCTGATGCTTTGCGCCGCGAGCGCGGCCGGCGGGAACCCGCCCGCCAGGGAGAAAAGAATGGATCCGTCAAGACCGCTGGTGACGCTGGATCAGGCCCACCCCCGCCTGATGCTCAAGCAGGCCGACCTCAAACGCCTGCGCAGCCTTCACGAGACCGACGAGGCCCTGCAGCGAATGGTCCGGCAGGTCATCGAGCAGGCGGACGGCTGCCTGGACGACGCCGCCCTGACCTACGACAAGCGCGGCCCGCGACTGCTGCACGTCAGCCGCGAATGCCTCAGGCGAACCTACGCGCTCGCTTTCGCCTGGCGGTGGACGGGAGACGACGCCTATGCCCGCAAGGCCGTGGACAACCTGCTGACGGTCTGCGACTTCCCGGACTGGAACCCGTCGCATTTTCTGGACACGGCGGAGATGTCGCACGCCGTGGGCGTCGGCTACGACTGGCTCTATGACTACATGGATTCGGAGACGCGCGAACGCCTGCGCCGGGGCTTGCTGGAACACGGCATGCAGCCCGGCCTGAACAACTACGAGAAGGGCGGCGGCTTCGTGCGGAGCTATCACAATTGGAACCAGGTCTGCAACGGCGGGCTCACCGTCGGTGCGCTGGCCATCGCCGACACCGATCCCGACGTTGCGGCCACCATCGTCTCGTCGGCCGTGGCGTCTCTGCCCAAGGCGCTCGCCAGCTACGCGCCGGACGGGGCGTGGATGGAAGGCCCCGGCTACTGGCGCTACGCCACGAGCTACACCGCCTACGGCCTGGCCGCCATGCGCAGTGCGCTGGGCACCGACTTCGGCCTGTCCGAATCCGAGGGCCTCGACGAGACGGGCCGGTTCCCCATCTACTCGACCGGGCCCACCGGTCGGCCGCTCAGTTACGCCGACTGCGGCTGGCAGCGCACCCGCGGCCCGGCGGCGTGCATGTTCTGGCTGGCGCGCCGCTATGACGACGAGGTGGTCGCCGCCGACGAGCACGATTTGCTCGAACACCACCGTGCCTCCCCGGAGCATGTGATGTGGTACGTGCCCGAGCCGGCGGATGATAAGGCTCCGCGGGACCTGGACCGCCTGTTCCGCGGGCGCGTGCCGGTGGCGTTCCTCCGCAGCGGATGGGACAGCGCGGACGCGCTGTTCGTCGGGGTGAAGGCCGGCTACAATCAGGTCAACCACGGCCACCTAGACCTGGGCAACTTCGAGATGGACGCCCTCGGTGTGCGGTGGGCGGTCGATCTGGGTTCGGACGACTACAACATGCCCGGTTACTGGGACATGAAGCCCGGCGGGAAGCGGTGGAGCTACTACCGACTGAACTCGCACAGCCACAACGTGTCGCTGATCGATGACGGGGACCAGTCGGCTCTCGGCACCGCCGAGATCGCGGGCTTCGAGTCGCAGGGAGAGCGCGCCCTGGCGCTGATCGACCTGACGAAGGCATACGAGGGCCAGGCCGAAAAGGTGATGCGCGGCATCCGGCTGGTGGATTCGCGTCGGGCGGTGCTGGTGCAGGACGAGTTCGTGCTCCCCGAGCCGGCCGAGGTTACCTGGGGCATGACGACCGAGGCGACGATCTCGGTGGCGGAGAAGACCCGGGCCGAGCTCACGCTGGACGGCAGGAAACTGGTGGCCCGTGCGCTGAGCCCGGATGGCGCGTTCTTCGAGACCGAGTCCGCCGAGCAGGAGCCACCCCAGAAACGCAACGAGGGCATCAGCCGGCTGCTTCTGCGCGTGCCCGAGGCGCACGGCGAACTGCGCGTGACTGTGCTGCTCTCGCCCGACTGGCCGGGCGCGGGCCCGACGGAGTCCGCCGACGTGGTGCCGCTCGCCGAGTGGTAGCCGCTACCAGGTCTCGTTGTGGACGCGCTCCGGGTTGAAGCGGTCGACCGGGCCGGGGCTTGCCGCCGGATGGCCCACCGCGATCAGCGACAGGCATTCCACGCCCTCCGGCAGATCCAGTATGCCCGCCGCTCCCGACGTGCGGTCCGAGTACGGATGCACGCCCAGCCACACGGCGCCCAGGCCCAGAGCGTGCGCGGCCAGCAGGATGTTCTGCGTCGCCGCCGAACAGTCCTGCACCCACATCCCCTTGTGCTTCTCCAGGGCGGTCTCGGCCAGCACGGCTATGCAGAGCGGGGCGTGGTCCAGCATCTGTGAGTAGGGATGCACCTCCGTGATCCGCAGCATCTTCTCGCGGTCGCGTATCAACATGAAATGCCAGGGCTGACAGTTGCCGGCGGACGGCGCCGCCATGCCGGCCCGGAGCAGCGTCTCCACGTCGCTCTCGCTCACGGCCTCGTCGGTGTACTGCCGCACACTGCGGCGCGTCATCAACAGCTTGATGCCTTCGTTCATCGCTCTCTCCTCGGCGGCTAAGCGGTCTTACATAAGTACTCCACTGTTCGGCCTGCAGCACCGCGGCCGAGACGGCCGCGCTACCCCTGTAATGGTTAGAACGGGGCGACTCGCCCCGTTGCGCCGATGAAGCTACCCCTGCAATGGGTAGAGTGGGGCGTCTCGCCCCGTTGCGCCGATGAAACAGAACCGGCGAAGACTAATGTTCGCCCTCTTAGAGCCACGTATCCAGAAACTCCAGGACTTCCGCACGCATCGCCGCCGTCTCCATGTGGCCGCATTCGTAGCGGCTCATTCGCCATCGCTCGGGCACGCCGGCCTCGCCGTAGACGCGCCGCATGTGGGCGTCTATCTTGTCCAGTCCGGCCGGCGGCGTCAAAAGGTCGGCGTTACCGGCCAGACCCAGCCGCGGGCGCGGGCAGATCAGGGCGTTGATCTCGGCGCTGGTGAAGTGCTTCAGCAGCGAGGGCACGTAGTAGTAGATGCCGTGCCCGTTCAGGTTGCGCGCGGCGATCAGGTCCTCGTACTCGGTCAGGCAGCAGATGTCGATGGTGACCTTGACGCGTTGGTCCAGTGCCGCCGTCCACCAGGCCATGGTGCTGCCCATCGAGATGCCCAGGGTCGCGATGCGGTCGGCGTCGACGTCGCCCCGGTCCGCCAGGTAGTCGAGCGCGCGCAGGCTGTCGTACACCATCATTCCCCACATCACGCGCCCCCGCCAGAGCATCTCCTTGAATATCTCCGGCTCCGTCTTGCCGCGCCGTTCGCCGAACGCCCAGGTGTCCATGCACAGAGCGCAGATGCCGCGTTCGGTCAGGATGTCGGCGTACGGCGGATCGTGCAGCGCCGCCCGACCGCGCAGCAGCTCGTCCTTGCCGAGCTCGTAGTTGCCCCCGTGGGCGTGGTTGTAGAGGACGGCCGGCCACGGACCGGCGCCCTCGCCCGGTCTCACGAAGTAGGCCGGCACCAGTTCCAGGCCGTTGAGGTCCAGCATCAGCTTCTCCAGAACGTAGCCGCCGCGCCGCTCCACGGCCACGGTCTCAGCCGAGATCGCCCTATCGCGGTCCGGCAGGTCGCCCAGCAGCCCGTAAAGCTCTTCGCGCCGTTCCTCTGCTGCCGCCACCGCATGACTCCCGGTCTGAGTGCTCGTCGGATTCCGCTACTATAGTCCCCGGCGACGGGTTCGGCAACGCGCGTCCGTGATAGCGAACGGCCGGTTGATGAAACGTTGTTGTCGTTGTAGGCTAGTGAGCTCGGTGCGACGACGCGGTCCGCCCGCCTCATCGGCCGGACTCGTGGATCTGACCCAGCATAGACGAACGCGGAGCGATACCGAATGACAGACGAACGCAGCACGTGCTGCAGCACCTTCTCGGTGGTGGCGCTGGACACCGACTCCGGCCGGCTCGGCTCGGCCGTGGCCAGCCGCTACTTCGCCGTCGGAGCCGTGGTGCCCCACTTCCGGCAGGGCATAGGCGTTGTGAACTCCCAGAGCTGGTGCAACCGCCGGCTTGCAGTGCAGATGCTGGACCTGATGGCCGCCAGCGGCACCAGCCCCGACGTGGCCCTGCAGATGGCCCTGAGCGCCGACGAAACCCCGGACGTGCGGCAGGTGATAGCCATCGACGTGCAGGGCAGGCCCGCCGTCTGGACCGGCGAGGAATGCACGCCCGAGTACCATCACATAGTCGGCGACGGCTTCGTGGTGGCCGGCAACACGCTGCTCAGCAAGAGCGTGATAGACGCCATGGCGGAGGTGATGGAGTCCGACGAGGAGGTGCCGTTCGGGCGTCGCCTGATTCGTGCGCTCGAAGCGGCCGATGCGGCGGGAGGCGACAAGCGAGGCAAGCAGTCCGCCGGCGTTGCCATAGTGCCGGGCGACCTGGAGCACTGGGGCCCCGATTACCTGGACCTGCGCAGCGACGACTCGGAGGATCCCGTCGGCGAACTCCTGCGCCTCTATTATAAGCGCTGGCGCGAGAGCGGCTGGTAAAGCGCGCGCTTCGAAGGAGAGCGTCCCATGACGCCGAGCACCACCGTGGAGATCGACGGCCCGAAGTTCCTGATCAACGGCCGCTACACCTACGCCGGCCGCGAGTTCGAAGGCCGCCCCGTGGAAGGGCTGCTGCTGAACGTGCGCGCCGTGCAGGCGACCTTCGACGACGAGCAGTACCCCGACGTTGCCTCGTACGACACCGATGTCGGCACACACAGCTTCGCCTATCCGGACACCGGCAGGTGGGACCCGGAACGCAACGTGACGGAGTTCTGCGAGGCCGTGCCCGCCTGGCGGGAGGCCGGGGTCCTGGCCGCCACGCTGAACTTCCAGGGCGGGCGGCCCATACAGAACGCATGGCACGCAGAGAACAACAACCGCCAGCCGCACCGCAACAGCGCCTTCACCGCCGAGGGGGAGCTGAAGCCCGACTACGCGCTGCGCATGAGGCGCGCCCTCCAGGCGATGGACCAGGCGGGGATGGCGGCCGTCGTCGGCCTCTTCTACTTCGGCCAGGACTATCGCCTGGAAGACGAGGCGGCCGTGCTCCGGGCCGTGGATGAATCCGTGAGCATGCTTCTGCGGAGCGACTTCCGCAACATCGTCGTCGAGGTCGCGAACGAAGTGCACCCCCGGCACTACTCGCACGAGATCCTGAAACCGGATCGCATCTGCGAGCTGATCGACAGGATCAAGGCCACGCGGCTGGACGGGCGGAGCCTGCTCGTCGGCACGAGTTTCACACCCAGTTTCGGCCCCACGGGGGACGTCATCCGGGCGTCGGACCTGGTGTTGCCGCACGGAAACGGCCAGACGCCGGAGCAGCACGTGGAGATCGTGGACCGCATCCGCGACTGCGATGCCTACAAGGCCGGCCCCAAGCCCATCGTGTTCAACGAGGCCGGCACGGACATCGACTGCCTGGATGCGGCGGTGGGCGCCTACGCCTCCTGGGGGTACTATGACCACGGGGCCAACAACTACGCGGACGGCTATCAGTCCCCGCCGGTGAACTGGGGCATCAACACCATGGTCAAGCGCGCGTTCTTCAAGCGCGTGCGGCAGATCACCGGCGCCGGCGAGAAGTGAGCCCGTCAGTGTTGACGCGGCTGGGGAGCGCCGCTATATTGGGGAGTTGGTGGCAACTCTGGCACGTCCCGCGATGACCATATCGCCGGCTTCTCCTTGGATCGAGAGATCAGCGGCTTTGCCATGCCCATGAACTCCGACGAGAGATATTCCGATCCGCCGCCGGGGCGGGGCGAGATCGATGGGGGTCCACCGGGGGATAGTGCAGACCGACCGACCGAACACGTCACGCACCAGGACGCCGAGATCGACGGGGAGGACGTGGAGCAGGTCCGACGGCAATTGCTTGCCCGTGAGGCCGAGCTGCAAGCCCAGGCGGAGCAGCTCGGCGATGCTCGGACGGAACTGGCCGAAGCGCGCAACCGCCACCTGGAAGGCGTCGCCGAAAAGCAGCGCACCCGCGCGGAACTGGAGCGGACCAACCGCTTGCTCGGGGCCGTGGTGGACAACACCCACGCGATGATGGCCTGCCTGGATACCGAGTTCAACTTCCTCTGGGTGAATCCCGCCTACGCCGCCGCATCGAATCGCAGTCCCGATTACTTCACCGGCAAAAACCATTTCGACCTCTACCCGCACCGGGAGAACGAGGCGATCTTTCGGGAAGTGGTGGAGACCGGCGAGCCGAAGTTCTTTCAGGCCAAGCCGTTCGATCATCCCGACCGGCCCCACGAGGGTACCAGCTACTGGGATTGGAGCCTGGTGCCGGTCAAGGATGCGGGCGGCAACGTGGAACGCCTCGTCTTCAGTCTACTGGACGTCTCCGATCACGTACGGGCGCAGGGGGTGATTGCGGGGCAACTGGCCGAGATCGAGGCCATCTACCGGTCCGCCGGCATCGGGCTTTGCGCCCTCAATCCGAACCTGGAGTACGTGCGCGTCAACGAGCGACTGGCGCATATGAACGGATTGCCGCCCGAGGAGCACGTCGGCAGGACTCCGTCGGAAGTGGTGCCGGATCTGGCGCCCAGGATCGAGCCGATAGTCCGACACGTTTTGGAGACCGGTGAGCCGATGTTGAACGTCGAGTTCTCGGGGACGATCGCGGGCGAGCCGGAAGTGCTTCGCTACTTCAGCACGCATTGGGTCCCGATAGAGACTGAGGACGGCCACATCGTCGGCGTCAACGTGGCCCTGGAGGATATCACCGATCTGAAGCAGGCGGAAAACGCCCTGCGCGAGAGCCGGGCGCTGCTAAGCTCCGCATTCGAGAATGCGCCGTTCGATTTCTGGGTGCGGGATACCGAGGGTCGCTGCATTCTTCAGAACCCCTGCAGCGTGGCCCTCTGGGGCGACCAGACCGGCAAGAAACCCAAAGAATCCGGCGCGCCGTGGGAAGAGATCATCGACTGGAACCGCGCCTGTCAGCGCGCCCTGGGCGGCGAAACCGTGACGGAGGAGACCTCCTTCTTCCGAGACGGCAGGGAGCGCCATTTCCAGACCATCGCGGCCCCCTACCGCGTGGACGGCGAAGTGCGCGGGGTGCTGGGCTTCAACTTCGACATCACCGACCTGAAGGAAACCCAGCAGAAGCTCAAGGAGCTGAACGCCACCCTCGAGCAGCGAGTGGCCGAACGCACAGCGGAACTCGCCGCGCGCAGCGAGCAGCTCCGGCGCCTGGCCCACGAACTCTCCACGACCGAGGACCGCGAGCGCCGCCGTTTGGCGACCATCCTGCACGACGACATGCAGCAGACCCTCGCGTACGCCAAGTTGCGGGCGTCTGCGCTGACGCGCGAGGAGATCGGCACCGAGAAGAGGGTGAAGGCCGCCGAGGACGTCGTGGACGCGATAGGCGACGCGCTTCAGGCGTCCCGAAGCCTGACGTATGAACTGAGCCCGCCGCTTCTGCACGGGGAGGGCCTGGGCGCCGCGCTCCGGTGGCTGGCTCGCAGGATGCAGGACGGCTTCGGCCTGCAGGTGGACGTGCATGTGGCCGAGGATGCCGGCCAACCCGAAGAAGAGGTGCGGGTGCTGGCCTACCAGGCGGCGCGCGAAATGCTCTACAACGTGGTGAAACATGCGGAAACCGATTCGGCGTGCTTGCACCTGACCTGCCGAGAAGGTATGCTCACTATTAGCGTGGCCGACGAAGGAGTCGGGCTCGACCCCGCGGCGATCGCGGAGGGGGCAGAGGAGGAACAGGGCTTCGGACTCCTGAACATTAGCGAGCGCGCACAGGTTTTCGGCGGGGCCCTCAGTGTTGAGGGTGCCCCCGGAGCGGGCAGCCGCTTTGTGCTGCGCCTGCCGGCCGAGAAACGCGAGACTTAGCGCCCTGCGCCGTGGGACGGCGGCTGGAGGGCGAGAACAGGAAGGGGGCAGGACAACCTGTGGCTATGGTTCGGGAAAAGTCGACGGGAACCATTCGATTGCTCCTCGTGGACGACCATGTGATGATGCGACGCGGGCTTGCGCTTCTGATGGAGGAAGCCCCGGACATCGAGGTCGTCGGTGAGGCGTCCGACGGCGAAGAGGCCGTGCGGCTGGCGCTTGAGCTTCAACCCGACGTCATTTTGATGGATGTATCCATGCCGGGAATGTCCGGCACCGAAGCGACCCGCCGGATCAAGGCCGAACTGCCGGACGTGCGCATCATCGGGCTGTCCATGCACGATCTGGACGGCACACGAGAGAGCATGCTGGGAGCGGGGGCCGAGGCGTATCTCACCAAGGACGGCCCCCCCGATCTGCTGCTTTCCGCCATCCGAAGCGATGGGGCGAGCGGCTGAGCCGTTCCCGCATGCAGGGACTTGACGTGTTGTCGGCGCTGGAGTAGCGTGGCGTTACCTCTGGGGAGAGACGCCATGCACATACCACGCCTGGATCGTGTGCTCATTATTCAAGCACTCTCCTTTCTTCTCCTGGGCGCGGGCGTTCCGGCGCTCGCGGAATCCGGCCCGGCCCCGCCGCCGAACGTGCGCGTCGACGCGCGCGTCGAACTGATGAGCGTTCTTTTTCGGCTGGCCGGTAATCCCGAGTACAACCGTCCGGGCCTGCCGGCGTACGCCGCCGAGGTGGACGAGCACTTCGCCTCTTTCCGCGATCACGCCGCCGTCCGAAGAATCCGCGAACTCCGCCGCACCCGCGGCGTCTCGTACGACGCGCCGATGGGGCTCGCCGTGCATTTGGCCGACGTTGATACCCTCAAGGGCCGCCTGCCCTGGCAGCCGCGACCCGCCCGGCTGGATGGTCGCTGGAGGCCGGACGAACTCCAGGCGTTCCTGGTGAACGCGCGCGATTTCGTGCGCGAGTCCGACTTCCTCGCCTTCTACGACTCCCATCGGGACCTGTACGACAGGGCCGCCGAGCGGATGCAGCAGGCCGTAACCGAGGGGTTGGACGTTGGGTGGTTCGAGGACTACTTCGGCACGCCCCGCTCGGAGATGCACGTCATCATCGCTATGCTGAACGGTCCCAACTGTTACGGGGCCAGCTTCGAGGACGGCGACCGGGAGGAGGCATACTCCATCGTCGGCGCGATGCTGCCCACGAACGACGGCGTCCCCTCGTGCCCGCCCTGGCTTGTCCCGCTCCTGGTCCACGAGTTCTGCCACACCTACGTGAACCCCGTTGTCTACCGCCGCGCCGCCGAGATCGAGGAGCCCGCCCGGGCCGTCTTCGCGCGCGTGGAGGACCGCATGCGCAAGATGGCCTACGGGAACTGGCAGACGATGGCACACGAGACGCTCGTGCGGGCCTGCGTCGTGCGATACACGGCGCAGAAGCGCGGCCCATTCGCAGCCACGATGCAGATGCTGGAGGAGCAGCAGCGCGGGTTCGCATGGGTGCCGGAGGTCTGCGCGTTGCTCGAGCAGTACGAGGCCGACCGCGAACGGTACCCGACGCTGGACGGCTTTTTCCCGCGGATCGTGGAGTTCTTCGAGGAGTATGCTGCCTCGCTTCCGCCTCTGGAGGGGCAGCCGACCGACGCCGCGTCCTGAAGCGGGTGCGCCCGGAGCGTCCGAACGCAGCGCTCCACACGTCGGGCCTCCGATCGCGCCTTTTCGCCCACCGACCTTGCGCGCGCACCGCCGCCTCGTTACGCTTTCAGAGGTACCGATAGCGCGGAGGTAGTGGGATGTTCGAAGGTGCGTTCAACAGGTGGTGGGACCTACTGATCCTGGACGCCGACCCGCCCGAGGGCGGTCTCGGCTGCCTGGAGGTGGGCGACGTGGACGGCGACGGGAAGCCGGAGATCGTGGTCGGCGCCCGGCTCTACTACAAGCCGGATACGTTCGAGCGCCACGTGATCTCCGATGTGGGCGGGCACGTGGGCATCGCCCTGGAGGACGTGGACGGCGACGGCCGGCTGGAGATGGTGGTCGGGCACGCGATAGACCCCGATGCGAACGACGACCGCTGGATGCTGAGCTGGTTCAAGCCCGGAGCCGACCCGACTGCGCCCTGGACCCGGCACGTGATCGATCCGGAAGTTCCCGGCGGCGCGCACGACGTGGTGTTCGCCGACCTGGACGGGGACGGCCGCAACGAGCTGATCGTGGACGCCATCGGCCGCCACAAGGGCTTCTATGCCTACAAGCCCGGTGGCGACCCGACCGCGCCCTGGGCCAAGCACGTCCTGTACGAAGGCGTGTTCATGGAAGGCACAAGTGTCGGCGACGTGGACGGCGACGGGCGGCTGGAGATCGTCTCCGGTCCGCACCTGTTCACCCCGCCCGCAGACGGGCCCTTCGCCGGCCAGTGGAGCCGCAGCGTGCTCGCGCCCGGCTTCCGCGAGATGTGCCGCACCGCGACCATCGACATTACCGGCAACGGCCGGCCGGACGTGGTCATCGTCGAATCGGAGTTCCTGGACGGGCGCATGTCCTGGTTCGAGAACCGCATGGTCGAGGATCCGCAGAATCCCTGGGTGGAGCACCCGATGGACCACCCCGTCTACTACGGCCACTCCCTTACCGCGTGGCGCGAGGACTCCGGCGAAGTGCGCGTCTTCATGGGCGAGATGGCCAAGGGCGGATGGGATGCCCCCCGTAACTGGGACGCGCGCCTGATTCAGTATACGTCGCCCGACAGCGGCGCGAACTGGGACCGCGAGGTCTGCTACACCGGCGCCGGCACCCACGGGGCTGTGGCCGTGGACATCGACGGAGACGGGACGCGCGAGTTCGTCGGCAAGGAATGCTACGAGGTGCGCACCCAGATCTACAAGCGCCGCAGCGAACCCTCGCCCATCCTCGACTACAAGCACCGCTTCCTGGACCGCGACAAGGGCGTGACCGGCACGGACGTGATCGCCGCGGACGTGGACGGCGACGGCCTGGAGGACGTGCTCTGCGCAAGCTGGTGGTACCGCAGCCCGTCCTGGGAACGGCGCGAGATCCCGGGCGTCTACCAGGTGCTGAGCGCGTACGACGTCGACGGGGACGGCCGGACCGAGATCATCGGCATCAAGGAGGATCCGAAGGGCGAGAACTGGTATGCGAAGCTCTCCAGCGACCTCTACTGGTACAAGCCGGTGGATCCGCTCAACGGCGAGTGGGAGGAGCATCCCATTGGCGTAGGCGACGGCGCATGGCCGCACGCCACGGCCGTGGCCCCGATCCTGCCGGGCGGCCGGCTCGGGCTGGCCGTCGGCTACCACGGACCGGGCGGCCGGTTCCCCGAACTGTTCGAGGTGCCGGATGATCCGACGCAGCACCCCTGGCCTAAGCGCGTTCTGGCCGAGGTGCCGTACGGCGAGGAGATAGTGCCGGTGGATCTGACGGGCGCCGGACGCGTCGATCTGGTGGCCGGGCACTGGTGGCTGGAGAGCCTGGGCGACGGCACCTTCCGATCGCACAAGCTGGCCGAGGGCCTGAGGACGGCGCGGGTGGCCGTGGCCGACGTTAACGGCGACGGCCGGCTGGACGTGATCATCGGCGAGGAAGAACTCGATCCCGACGAGACGCCGTTCACGCGCGTAGTCTGGCTGGAGCAGCCGGAGGACCCGAGCCGCGTGCCGTGGCCCATGCACGTGGTGGACACTGTGCGCTGCCCGCACTCAATAGGGGTGGCGGACCTGGACGGCGACGGCGAGATGGAGATAATCGTCGGCGAGCACGACAAGCTCTACCCCTACCGCAGCCGAAGCCGCCTGCTCGCCTACAAGAAGGCGAACAAGGCCGGCACGGCATGGTATCGCTACACGCTGGACGACCGGTTCGAGCACCACGACGGCACCCGCATCATCCGGCTTCCGTCGGGACGTCCGGGCATCCTGAGTCACGGTTGGGTGGAAAGCCGCTACCTGCACCTGTGGGAACCGCGAGGCTGACGGGGCTTGCGAGCCGGCGGTCTTACTCGTCGGAAGGCCGCATGGCGTTCAGTTGCCGCTCGAGCCGCTCGATGCGGCGTTCCAGCAACTGGTTCTCGCGCAGAAGCTCTTCCAGCAGGCGGTCGCGTTCGTCCGTGCGGGTCGCCTGCTGCGGTCCCGCGACGGGCACGCGTGGCCGGGCGGCATTCCAGATGAGCAGCGGCCGCGGTGCCACGGTTACGGAGACGGCGGCGATACGGCCGGCGTGCAGTACCTTGAGATCCATCCGGGATCCCGGGTCGGACTGCGCGACGCGCTGCATGAACATCTCGGGGCTGTCGACGGCTTCATCGCCGATCTCGAGCAGCAGGTCACCGGGCACGATGCCCGCCTGGTGCGCGGGCGAACCCTCCAGAACTGCGCCCACGGCCACGCCTTCGCGCCCCGCTGCCTCTTTCACGATCGCCATGCCCAGCCAGCCCAGTCGCCGCGATTCCCCGTTTGAGAGGCGCTTCAGGATTGGTTCCAGTGCCCCCGGGGCCAGCGCAAGGCATTCTCCGCCGCCTTCCTCGGTCCGCCTCTCGGCTATGAGCACCCCGGCCAGGCTTCCGTCCACGTCGATCACGGGCGCCCCGGCCGAGCCCGGCG
The DNA here is from genome assembly GCA_964655775.1 of uncultured candidatus Brocadiaceae bacterium. Lineage (GTDB taxonomy): Bacteria > Planctomycetota > Brocadiia > SM23-32 > SM23-32 > CAZZNQ01. Next base: position 16,962 of record CAZZNQ010000029.1, read on the forward strand.
GGGCGTCCACGGCCATGGCCAGCAGATCGTTCCATTGCAGGCCGTTTAGCAGAAGCGTCGCATCGGTTGCGTGGAGCACTCCCGGCCGTACAATGGTCGCCGCCCGTCCGCCGCGATGATGGGCGCAGGCCAGCAGCAGCCAGCTCCCGGCGTCGGGTGTGCCCTCCACCGACGGGAGGGGGACGGTGTCGGACAGGTCGGCCTTTATTAAGGCCAGTCCGGATGCCTGATCGGAACCGATTACGCGGCCTTGGGCTGTGCGACCATCGGATGAGGCGACTGTGATCTCTCGGCAGCCGGCGACGCTCAACACGCTGGTGAGCACCGTCCCCTCGTCGTCAACGAAGAAGCCGGTGTTCGAGAACCGGGGAGAGGGTCGTCCGCCGGGCGCATCGGCAGCCGGGTTCAGAGTTCCTGTGACCAGCACCACCGAACGGCCCGCGGCGGCCATGGCCTTCTGGAACGCTGCGGGGGCCTCGCGAGCGGTCGCCGACCTCGTGGTTAGCAGGGCCGCCAGCAGGAAAGCCACCGCCCACATGGGGAACCGAAACTTCATGCTACCACCAGCGGGAGGATTCATCCGGATCGTAGAAGACATGCTGGGCCGGCACAATCACGCCGTCGCCGTTCGTGCGGACGAACTCCTGGACGCGCGGCGCGACGCCGAGGGGCGTCTGCTCGGGCTGGGCGGTCAGACTGCGCATCGACCTCATCGGTTCGTCGTGTCCCAGCGACGTCAGCACCACCGGCACATTGGGCGTCTGGGGGACACCTTCCGCCACCATCGGTGCGGGGCCGTCGGCCGGCACGCGCGGCGGCATGCTCAGGGCGATGACGGCCACCGAGACCAGGATGGTCGCGACCGCCGCCGCCGCCACCACTCCGCGGTGCAGGTTCAGCCTCAGCACCTTGGTGCCTCGCCCGTACTCGTACATCAGCCGCCCCATTCGCTCGCGCGTCAGGTGGCCGGTCTCGGGCAAGGCTGCCTTCGCTGCGTCGCTGAATGCTTTCTCGGCCTGCTTCAGAGACTGGAACTCCTCGCGGCACGATGCGCACTCCGCGAGATGGGCCTCCATTTCCCTGCGCTCCGTCCCCTTCAGTTCGCCCTCCAGAGCGTCCGGAAATCCAGATCGTACCGTGCTGCAGTCCATATTCTCCACCTCCGAGCCCTTAGTGCCGCTACCCCGGCACTTGGTTCAACCGATTCCCGTCCCGGGTCCGTTCAGGACGGGGGAGCGTGCTCTTTCAGCTTCTCCGCCATCTTCTGCAGGGCATAGTGAATGCGCGACTTGACTGTGCCGAGAGGGCATTCCAGCGTCTCGCTGATCTCCTGGTAGGAAAGACCCTCCACGAAGCGCAGCGCGATGACGCTGCGGTGGTCGGGCGGCAGCTCGTCCATCACCTCGCGCACCTGCTCGACGGTCTCGTGCAGTTCCACCGTTTCCTCCGGCTGCGGGGCATCCGATGCCAGCACGTCCTCGGCGGACCGCGTCCGCTCGGAGTCGTCGATGCGGTACAGCGGCATCGGCCGGCGCTTCTTGCGGCGGATGTGCCTTCGCAGCTTGTTCAGCATGATGCCGTAGAGCCACGTATAGGGGCTGGAGCGTCCTTTGAACCGCTTCAGCGAGTCGGCCGCCGCCAGGAAGGTTTCCTGCACCAGATCCTCCGCCTCGGTCTCGTCGTTGCACATGTAGCGCGCCGACCGGAAAAGGCGGTCGTAGTACTCTTCCACAAGCTGTTGGAAGTCCGGTTTGCTCACCGTGCCGGTCCGTTCAGGCAGTGGGGGGGAGTCGAGATTGAGAGGAGATGGTGCCGGGCCCGCCGCGATGGCGGCCGTCCGCCACGCGCGGCCCTCTGTCGGAACCCGTGGAAACGGGACGCCGGGTCGCCGATCAGCCGGTTGCACGCCCTGCGTCACCCCGGCGCCGACGAAGAGTACCATATTCGGAGGCGCTCCCTCGTGCAACCGAGAGCGCCTCCTCCAGATGTCTACGGATGCCAGTTGGGACGCCTCACTGGGCCGGAGCACGCAGCGCCGTCAGGATCGCCTTCGCACAGGCGGCGCGCAGCGGCGGCGTTCCCGCCTGTCGCTGCAGCGTCTGGAGCTCTTTCACGGCTTGACCGCTATCGGGCAGGAAGGCCAGCCCGCCCAGCGCTGCGATCTGCACTTCGCCGGCGTTGGCGTCGTAATACTCACGTCCCTGCGCCGTAAGCGCCTGTTTGAGCAGATCGGCCCTTCCCATTGACCCGAGCGCCCGAGCTACGAAGGAAGCTACGTCTCCCCGGTCTGTCGCAGCTCCCGCCATCCCGGGCATGCCGCGCATGCTGGGGGGCATGCCGCGCATTCCGGGGCCCATGGGCAGCCCATCCGGCCCGACCGTCATTGTCGTGGGCGCCGCCTCAGGAACCGGCCCCACCAGGGCGGTGTAGAGCGCTTCGGCGGCCGGATCGCCGCCGATCCTTCGGATCGCGGCCACCATGCTCCGCATGCGGCTAACGCCACCGACTTCCCCGGGCTCTTCAAGCAGACCGTCGCCCAGCAGAGCGATCACATCTCCACGAGCGCTTGACTGCGTCTGTGTGTAGAGCGCCGCCACGGCGGGGCTGAAGTCCGACTCCAGGAAACCGCGTCCCTCCAGCACGCCGGACACGGTGCCCGGTGCGGCTTCGAACAAGTGACGTGCCAGCTGCCACTTTTCCTCGGCCTGGGCGGCTTTCTCGCGGAGCGCGTCCATGGAGTACGACCATTCCAGGAAACTGCGTTCGCTCGAGCGGGAGTAGTCGCCCGTGGTGCGGGCACCGGCCGGGGCACGCCTCCGAGAGCCGCGTCGCGCCGGCGCGTCGGGCAACGGCTCCAGGCCGGGTGGGGGACCGCCGCCCGGTCCTCCCATCACTCCGGCGGCCATTTCCCTCTCCAGTGCAAGATCGGCCGCCCGGACTTCCGCCGCGATTCGCCTCTGCCTTTCCGAGGCCGTCTCGCGTCTGCTGCCGCCTTCCCGGGTCGTTGCCACGGTGATCTCCTCGACTGCGCGCTCAACCGGTGGGCCCGCCACCAGCGCAACCGCCCAGCGGACGTATTCCTCGCTCTCCGGGCCGCTCTCGCGCAGCGACGCCAGTATCTGCTGGCGGACGGGCGGGGCGATCTTGTCGAAGAACTCCGTCAAAAACTCGACGTACGAAGCAGCCGGAGTGCCCGCCAACTCCACTGCGGCCACGTCCAGGTTGTCGGCCTCCTCGGTCTCAGACTCGACCAGGCCCTTCAGGGCCTCCTGCAGGCCGGCCGCGTTGCCGTTGCGGGCCAGCATGAAGGCGGCTGCGTCCACCACGGGGCCTCGCAGGCGTTCCGCCTCCGCGCCCATGACCTGGGCGGTGCGGGCGTTTGCCATGGCCCGTCGGCTGCGCCTGCCCCCGTCGCTTTCCGCGAGCTGCAGGGCAAGCTGCTCCACGATGGCCGTGTTCTGCTCGTTGGGCGGGGCTGCACGGCCGAAGGCACGCACGGCCTCGGCCCGCAGCTTCACGGCAGCGTTGAACAGGACGCCTCGGTCCGCCGCCGGCGTCTGCAGGCTGTTCACGAGCAACTGCACCAGCGTCTGCTCAAGAGCGCTGTCGCCGGTCAACTGAGCCGCGGTGCGCTCCCTGCACATCGCCGCGATGCAGCGGCATGCGCTGGTGCGCAGTTTCGCCTCCCACCATCCCTTAAGCGCCTCGGGGTCGCCTTCCGGGCCGACGGCTCGGCCGGGCTCGGGCGCCCGCTCCTGGAGCATCGCCACCACCTGGGGCAGGAAGGACGCGTCCTGCGCTGCGCCAAGGGCAGGCAGGGCGGCCATCCGGGTCTCCAGTTCGGCTATTATCTCCGAAACGTCGCTGTAGCTGTCGGTCCGCGCGGTCGCCATTGTCCTGAGATCGTCCAGGTACGGTCCGGCGTCCAGCACCGCCATGGCCTTCAGCGCTTCGGCCTTGAGCTGCGCCTTCTCAAAGGTGTCGGCCACCTCCTTCAGCCGAGCGGCTGTGGAAGCGTCGCCCACTTTGCCCAACATGCGCAGCGCGTACACCTGCGCGATGCCGGGGAACTGAAGGTCGCCCTGGTAGGCCGGCACGTCCTCCCATTCCTTGAAGCCGGGGGGCGTGTACTGCGTGCCCACGCGGCTGCGCCGGAACCGGCTTCGGCCGTCGGATTCCTCGGCCATCGGCGCGGTCGCTACCGCGATAAGGGCCTCTGGGTCCGGCTGCCGGCCGATCTCGCGCAGCATCTCCGCCGCCACCAGGCGGGCCTTCAGGCCCCCGGCGTTGGCCAGGGACTGCTCCAGGAAGTAGCGGGCCGCCAGCGGCTCCACGCCCGGCTCCCAGGCGGGTTCGCCGGTGCCCATATCCACCTGGTACCACTGCTGCTTCAGGGCCCTCAGGGTCGCTTCGGTGATCGTACGGCTGCCGGCGGCGGCCGCCTCGATATTCTCGGCCCCGCCTTCGGCAAGCAGCGCGTTGACTACATCGCCGTTGCCGCTGGCAGCGGCTGCCTGGAGCACGGCCATTGCCTCCGGCGATCCGTTGCGCATGAGGAGCCTGGCTGAGGCTACACCTCCCCCTCCCCTGAGCTGTCTGCTCAGTGGACCGGCGAGTATCGTCGCCAGATCCGCATCCACCAGCGCCAGCGCCTCGGCGTACTCCTGCCCGGCGCGGTCCGTCAGGGTCGCCATTCCCGAGATGCCCGACTTGCCGCCCAGCCGCGCGAAGGAGAGCATGAGCCTCTTCACGCTGTCCTCATCCTGGAACTGCGAGGCGGCCTCGGTCAGGCCCAGCAACGTGCTCGCCGTGGAGACGTTGTCGGTGAGGAACGTTATGACGTTGGACTGGACGTCCGCTTCGGCCCCCTGGATGAAACCGGCCAATTCATCGACGGCCTCAATGTCGCCGCCGGCCACCCTGGCCACCATCGAGGCGGCCCTCACCTCCGGGGCGATGGCCAGCCCGCGGCAGTACTCCAGGGCCTGCGGCGTACCGATGACGCCCAGGGACAGCATCGCCATCGCTGCCTGCTGCGGGTTGGCCGGGTCCTTGCTGAGCTCGCCCAGGTAGTCGACCACGCGGCTCCCGGCGATCTTCTCCAGTGATATCATCGCCGCAACGCGCGAGCCCGGCGGCATGTCCTCCCACCTTTCGGTGACGATCTGGAGCGCCTCATCCTCGCTGAGAATCCCCAGCACGTTCATGAGCGCCGCAGTCTGCTGATCGTCATTCAGCTCGACGGGCTCCGGCAGAAGCTCGGCTTCCGTTCCGCCGATCATCTCCATCCTCGCAGCGGCAGCGAGCTGGTCCTGCTGCCTGACGCCCGCACCGAACCCGCTGCCACGCCGGCCGCGCAGAGAGCGGCGCGAGGATACGCCCGTGCCGCCGCTCATGCTGTCCAGGCAGTCCATCAGGGCGTCGCTCATGCCCGAGGTGGCGAGTGCAAGTGCATCCCGGAAGCGGGGCCAGTTCAGGTAGAGACTGCGGGTTCTATCCTCCAGGTTCAGGGCGCGTACGTTGTCGATGCCCGGGGCAGCGGCGGCGGCCCGCTGCAGGTTGGTGCGCTGCTCCTCGATCTCCTTGACCAGCGGGTCCAGTTCATCGCGCATCCGGATATCCGCCTGCCATGCGCCGAGCAGCTCGCCGTCGGCCTCCAGGCTGGTGTTCTTCAGGTCCGCAGCGCGTACCTTGCGCGCCAGACGGCGTCGGAACCACTCGGACGCGAGATCGCCCTGCGCGGTTGCCAGCACTCCCCACATTCCTTCCGCAAAGTCGGCGTGGAGAGTATAGACGGCCCCCGCCTGCACGGTAATTGTGCGGGCGGCGCCGTCCAGCGCCAGCCGCACGGCCTGGCGGCCGGATCCGGCCACCACCTGCTGCCCGTCGTCGGAGAAGCGGTTGCCCCTGGCGATCGTGCCGGCGATCCTCAACTCGCCCGGGCTCGGGAGCTGCATGTCGAGCGGCTCTTCGCTGGTACCGCGGAGCGATAGTTGGGTCCCGGTCAGGCCCAGAAGGGCGCCTTCGGCATTGCGCCGGATCGCGATCTCCTCGCTGGACATCCCGCTCTGGACGGCCCCGTACAGAGAGGACAACTCGTCGAACGGCAGCGTGCCGGCACTGGACACGCTCTGCATGTCTATCGAATACACTACGCACGGCTCGGCCTCCATGCGGAACGCCGCCACCGTCCGTTCCGACGTTCCGGCCGAGACGACCTCGACCAGAACCGGTCCCGGCTCGACATTTACCTTCACCTCGCCGCCGAGCGGGAAGTCGTCTGTTTGCTCTCCGACGCGCAGACGGTGAGCACCGAAGTCGGGGTTCAGGTTCCTGACCTTCAGAACCGGGTTCAGCGACTCCAGGAACGCCTTCTGGTCGAGGGTAACGGGCGCGCCCTTGTAGCGCTCGGTGAGCCCCAGTGTGTTCAGAACGTTGCTGTCGGTGGGCTGGAGACTCGCCGCGCGGTACCAGCACAGGTCCGCTTCCGCGGCAAGACCTTCGTCCTTGCAGTAGGTGTAAAGGTCGGTCCACGCCTTGGCCGCGTCGGCCGCACCGGCTGTCGGCAACGACTCCAGCGTCGCGCGCAGGCGGTCTCGGTATTGGGCGGCCGCCTGATCGGCTTCCTGTGCGGCGGACTGGAGCGCGGCCTGCACCTGGGCGGGCAGCTCGAAGGACGGCTTCGGCGGCTCTGCCTCGGGGGTCGGCTGCGGCCGGCCGCCTCCAGGGCCTGCATCGGGCCCAGGTCCAGGCTGGCCCTGCCGCTCCTGGGCGGGAGGCGGCTGCATGGCGTCGTCCGGCACCGGCTGCTGGGCTACCTGGCCGTCTCCGTCTCCCGCCGGCTCGTCTCCCTTGCCGCCGACCGCTTTCATCACGACGATGACGACGACGATGGCGACCACAACGCCGACCGCGCCCAGGATGATGGGCTTGAGGTTGAGCTTCTTCTTGGCCTCCTGGGCGAGCACCGCCTGCCCGGTGCGGACATCCGCGCCGCAGGACGGGCAGAACGCGTCGCGCACGCCGAGGACTGCGCCGCAGTTGGAGCAGGTGAGCCGGCCCGGGTGATGCTGACGCTGGCCGTTCTCCTGGTTGCCGGCGGGTAGGGTGGGCCGATCGGGAAACGCCGCAAAGGTGTCGCCCGCAGAGGTCGGCGTGCCGCAACGGGGACAAGGGACCTTGCCGCCCTCGCAGGAGTCGGCAGCCTGGAAAACGGCGTTACAGTCAGGATTCGAGCACGTGACCTTCCTGGGCATTTCCACCCCTCCGTTGTCGGGTTAGGGACGATAGGCTGTTGTATTACCGGCGGCGCGTTGTGTCAAGTGAGAAAGACGCCGCTCGGGCCGGCGGCCTCGGGGGTCGGCCGGAGCGATGCGGGCCGAACGGGCTGCCTCTCAACTATGCCATATGTGGCATATATGCTTGTTGGGACATGTCTTGCGACTCGTTAACCCGTCGGAAACATGCATTTGGAGTCGGTTTGGCTATTGACGAATGGGCACCTTTGTGGTATACTGCGGAAACTGGGAATCGAAGGGGGCCTGAACCGTGGGCGCACGGGTTCCCCAGTGGGGCGCATCGACCGGCAAGCATCCACCGCGTTGAGCGCACACATTTGGGAGGCCGCGGCGAACCACACAGGCCCGGAAACGAGTTCCCTTTTGCCATATGAACGGAGCAGTGCCGCGGGCGCAGATTCGAGCAAGATCCTCGATCACCCGCTGTCTGCCGGAACGCACCTTCCGGCGTCCGTAAGTGGTACGTTGGCCCGACGAAGTCCTCAAATCCTGCGGAGGTGAGTCTGTAGAGGCCGCTGGAGTTCCGTGAACCTATGTGGCCCTCGAGGCACTAACCTTAGCAGAAAGGGCCTCAGGGAGGGTCCAAACCCGGAACGGGACGCCGAACAGACTCAACCGATCGAATCATGTCCACAACCCAAAGAGCGACATACTACGACATCCTGGACATCGACCGTAACGCCAGCCAGCCGCAGATCAAGCAGGCTTTCCGGCGACTGGCGAAACGGTATCATCCGGACACGAACCGTGACGACGGCAAAAGGGCTGCTAAGAAGCTGCAGGAAGTGATCGCCGCCTATCGCGTGCTCAGCAACGAGCGCGAGAGGGCGCGATACGACGTTCTGATGCAGTCGGAGCCGATGTTCCACGAAGAGGCCCGCAAGTCCGAGGCGCGTACGTTCAGGGAATACTCCGAGCAGATCCTGGCCGATCTGCTCGGCGGTCACGGACGGCGTGCGCTCAGCAGCTACGACCAGCTCAGCACCAGCGAAGACTTCTCGCTCTACGACCATCTGGACACAAAGGACTACCTGGACTGCATCTTCCTGCTTGCCGAGCAGTGCGAGCGGGTGGGCCGCTTCCGTGAGGCGGCCGAGCTCTACGAGGAACTCTACGAGCGCGAGAAGGAGCCCCCGCGCCAGCGATACTTCTTCGATGAAGTCAAGGCGCGGATCAAAAAGCTCTACAGCCGAAAGCTGCCCCGCGACGCGCGAACGCCGGAGGAGGAGATAGCTTGCTACGAGCGAATCCTTGAGTTCGAGCTCGACAAGAGCGAAAAGGCGTTTATCCTGAAGAAGATCGCCGAGGTATACGTGCGCGTCGGCGACGAGAAGCGAGCCAAGAGTATTTTCAGCCAGGCCCTGTTGCTGAAACCCGGACTGAAGGGAACCGCCACCATCCGGGAAAGCCTGGGCATGGAAGACGCATAGAAGAACCGACCTTTCCTCCCACAAGGAAAACGGCCCGGCCGGCATCTGCCGGTCGGGCTTCTTCTTTGGGCCGTCGGCTCTTCCGATGCGCCGACGTTGCGCGTGTATCGTGGCGCCCTTATAATCCGGTTTGACGGTCCGGGCGCGCAGTCGCACGCCGGGCCGGCGGGGCTCACTTACGCACGAAAGCACGGAGGCCGCCTCTTGGTGGACCGAGAAGCCGAGGACCTGGCGCGCGTCTGCGCCCGCATCGCCGACGAACGCAAAGCCGAAGACGTGGTCGTGATGGACGTCTCGTCGCTGGCGTATTTCACCGATTACTTCGTGCTGGCCACGGGCCGCAACGAGCGACAGCTTCGCGCCATAGCCGAACAGATCCGCTCCCGTGCCCGTGAAATGGGCTGCCACACTGTTGGCGTCGAGGGAGAGGCCGACTCGGGCTGGATCCTGATCGATCTCGCTTCCGTGGTCGTCCACCTGTTCAATCCCGATGCCCGCGAACTCTATGACTTGGAGTTGCTGTGGGGCGCCGCTGCCAAGATCGAATGGCAGGAAGCGGAAGTCCCCGGGGAGAACGTCGGCCAGTAGGGCACCGCTCCATCCGTATGTCACAGAATCCGCAAAGGTGGTTTCGAAAATGGATTACGTACCGCTAGGTGATTCGCAGATCGAAGTCTCTCGATTGTGTCTGGGCACCTGGAACATGGCTGGAGGAGAGGGGTGGGGGCCGGAAGACGACGATGCCTCCGTCGAACTGATCCGCCGGGTGCAGGACACCGGCTGCAATTTCTTCGACACCGCCCACGGCTACGGCAGCGGGCATTCCGAAAAGTTGCTGGGCCGCGCCATGGCCGACGGCGACCGGCGCCGGAACGCCGTGCTCGCCACCAAGATCGTGCACACCGACGTCGACGAAGTGGAGCCCAGTTTGGACGCCGCCCTGGAGCGGATGCAGACCGACTACGTCGACCTCTACATCGTCCACTGGCCTTCACCCAGCCATTCGCTGCCCGATTTTTTGGGCAAGATGTCCGAGATGCGCCAGAAGGGGAAGGCGCGCGCCATTGGCGTGAGCAACTTCAATCGGGAGCAGATGGAACTCGCTGCGGACTTCGGCGTCGTCAGCCTGCAGCCGCCCTACAACCCCCTCTGGCGCATCATCGAGCCGGAGGTGCTGGACTTCTGCCGGGAGAGCAACATCGCCGTCACGCCGTATTCGCCGCTGGCACAGGGCCTGCTCACCGGGCGCTTCACCCGCGACGACGAACCGCTGGAGGGCGTGCGCTCCCGCAACGTCCTGTTCGAGGAGCCGGCATTCAGCAAGGCTAAGGAGGCCGCCCGCGTGGTGGACGCGATAGCCGACGAACACGGCCGCACCAGCTCGCAGATCGCCCTGGCGTGGCTTCTGGAGACCGAGGGCGTCACCGCGCCGGTCGTGGGCGTCAGCAAGTGGAGCCAGTGGGAGGACAACATTGCCGCACTCGAAGTGGAACTCTCCCACGACGAATACGGGCGCATCTCCCGCGCGGGGATGGAGGTCTGGGAGTTGTTCTCCGACGACGACACGATGTGGGGCTGGAAGCCGAAGTAGTCCGGCCGCTTACACCACGTCCTTGACCCAAGGTATCAGGCCGCCGGCGTCGATGATGTCGCGAAGGTGCTTGCTGAACGGGGGGAACTCGTAGTCCTTGCCCTGGGTCACGTTCGTGACGGTTCCTTCCTCGAAGTCCACGCGCAGAACGTCGCCCTCTTCGGCATCCTGCGCCGCGTCGGGGCATTCGGCGATGGGCAGCCCGATGTTGATGCTGTTGCGGAAGAAGATGCGCGCGAACGACTCGGCCAGCACGCACTGAATGCCGAACGCCTTGATGCTCAACGGCGCGTGCTCGCGCGAGGAGCCGCAACCGAAGTTCTTGCCCGCGACGATGATGTCACCCGCCGACGCCTTCTCGGTGAAGGCGGGGTCGATGCCGGACATGCAGTGGGTGGCCAGCACGTCGGCGTCCGTCTCATCCAGGTAGATGGCGGGGATGATCTCGTCGGTGTTCACGTCGTCTCCGAACTTCCAGCACTTTCCTTCCATCTGCGGTTCCTCTCGTGATTGCTTGCCCGGTGTGGGTTTTCTACGCGGCCCTACATGAGTACACCACTGTTCGGCTTGCAGCAACGCGGCCGAGACGGCCGCGCTACCCCTGTAATGGGTAGAGCGGGGCGTCTCGCCCCGCTACGCCGATGAAGCAGAACCGGCGAAGACTAATGTTCGCCCTCTTAGACGGCGCCGACGCGCACCGGTTCGGGTCGCGCGGCCTCCATGTGGTCGCGGGTCTGATGCACAAAGGCGTCCAACAGCGTCTCGTCGGCCGTCCTCGACGTGCCGTCGAAGCTCAGGTCCAGCAACGGCAGATGTGGGTGCTCGCGCCGGAACGCGGCCAGCAGGCCGGAGACCAGCGTGCCCGGCATGCAGCCGAACGGCGCCACGTTCACGATGCCGTCGAAGTCGTTGTGCGCGTATTCCAGCGCCCGTCCCATGCTCAGCACGGCCTCGCCCTTGATGGCCGGGTCCAGGTATCGGCTGCCAAGCTCGATCACGACCTTCGACGGCGCCTCGCGCGCCATCAGCTCTATTGCGCCGTCAAACACCTGGGCGACTTCCTCCTCGTCGTGTCGTGCCACTCGGTCGGACAGCCATTCCCGGATCATGGCCAGTGGGTGCAGGCCGCGTCGGCTTGCCTCCCGGCGTTCGGAGGCGACGTAGTCCAGCCATTCCTGGAAAGTCGGCATCATCACCTGTGCGCCGGCGGCTTCCAGCTTTCGCACCAGGAAGCCGTTCGCGAACTGGTTGCTGCGCACGTATATCTCGCCGACGATGCCGATGAGCGGCCGCCGTTCGGATCGGTCCACCGGCACCGCCTCCAGGTTCGCGCGCAGTCCCGCGGCGACCTCCAGCAGATCCTCGCGCCGCTCGGCCGCACGGGCCAGGACCTCCAGCCCTTCCTCGTAGACCCGATCCGTCTCGCCGGTCTCACGCTCGTAGGGGCGTATCTCCCGCACCATCTTCTGCAGGCTGTCCACGATGAGAACGGCTCTCCAGCAGGTGCGGTAGAAGCCGGCGCCGATGCCGCGAAGTTGCGCGCTCAGCGACCGGCCCTGGTCCAGTATCACCATCGGCACGTCCGCGTGGCCCTCGTCGTCCAGCACCATCCGATGCAGGGCGCAGTACTGGCCGAACCGGCACGGCCCGTTCGCCCCCGGCATGAAAAACGCGGCGCGTTCCGGATCGAAGTCGTCCTGGTGCGTCTTCTTCAGGATGTCGCCCGTGGTCAGGATGCAGGGGTAGCATTCCTTTCCGGTGGTGACACGCCTGCCCAGTTCGACGCTGCGCTGATCGGCCATGGGCAGCGCCTCGCCGTCGAAGCCCCAGGCGCGCATCGCGGGCGCCATCAGACGACTGTGATCGTCCATGTAGGGTATGTAGATCTTGCGGTCGTCGCCGCAGCGACGGAACCGCCCTGTCAGCTCGCCGTGTTCGGCACGAACGGATCGGGATACCTTGCTGCTGCGGAAGCTGTCCACGAATGCCTCGCAACGCGTCACCGCGCCGACGTCGCTGCTGTGCTGGTCGATCTCGATGGTCAGGTAAGGCTTGCCCAGATCGCGGCCGAACAGGCGAGTGATGAAGGCGTCCGGCCCGCAGCGGAAGTTGGTGATGTAGACGGCGTGCAGGTTGGCCCGTTCGCCGATGACGCGGGCTGCCGCCAGGATCCTCTGGCCATACTTCCAGTACATGCGCGGGTGCTCGGCCCCGGCGCGCCGCACGTCCAGGTCCAGCATGTCCAGCGGGATGGATACCACGCCCAGGTCGCGCATCTTGTCGGGAATGCCCAGGTTCAGGCCGGCGTCGCAGCCGTTGTAGGCCCGACTGACGACGACGACGGCGTGCCGGTCGTCGGGCAGCCGCTCCAGCACCTCACGGCCTCGTTCCACAAGCCGCTCGCGGAAGGCGTCCAGCGCGGCCCAGCCCCGGTGCACGGCCCGTTTCGCCCTTGCGGGGTCCACTCCCAGTCGCTCGGCCAGTTCCATCATCTGTTTGCCCGCCTCGCGTCGGCCGCGCTCGAACTCGAAGACGGGGTCCAGCAGCACGGGTCCGTCCGCCCCTGGATCCAGGGCGGCCCTGATAAGGTAGGGCAGGCCTTGCGAGAGCGGGCAGGCGTAGGAGTGCGCGGTGTCCTTCGCCTCGTGTTCCAGGCTCACCACGCACGGCACGAACACGTAGTCGACGTCGCTTTTTAGCAGCTCCTGCACGTGACCGTGGGCGGCGATGATGGGCAGGCAGGCTTCGGTGGCCGACGCCTCCGCCCCTCCTCGCACGGTTTCGCGGTTGGTCGGTCCCGAGAGCGTGATCCGGCAGCCGAGTTCCGTGAAGAACGCCTTCCACAGCGGGTACAGCTCGAAGAAGCTCATCACACGCGGTATGCCGACGTTGACGCCGATCGGGTCGATCGGTTCGTCTTCGACCCCGGCGTCCAGCAGTGCGGCTTCGCGTTCGGCGAAGAGGTCGGGCAAACCTTCGGCCTTGCTGTGCTTCTTCTCGTCGTCGAACCGCCCGCAACGGCTTCCGAAGTGGAGCGGCTTGCGCCCCTGGATCGACACCCGGTGGATCTCGCACCGGTTCGAACACGCCTTGCACTCGAAGGTGTCCAACTCGTAGCCGACGTCGCGCAGATCGAAACCGCGGAACCGGCTTTCCTCGCCGGCGGTTTCGTGGGCGATGATGGCAGCGCCGATCGCCCCCATGATGTCCTGGTGCGGCGGCACTATCACTTTCTTGCCGAGAACGGCCTCGAACGCGGCCTTCACGCCGCGATTGAAGGCCACGCCGCCCTGGAAGAAGATCACATCGCCGACGTGGTGGTCTTCCACCACGCGGTTCAGGTAGTTGGTGACGATGGAGTAGCTGAGCCCGGCCACCAGGTCGTCCCGCGGGACGCCGCGCTGCTGGCGGTAGGTCAGGTCGCTTTCCATGAACACCGTGCAGCGTTCGCCCAGGCGGCAGGGGGCGTCGCTGGAGAGGGCGGCCTTGCCGAACTCCTTTTCGATCTTCAGGTCCAGGCGTTCCGCCTGTTCCTCCAGGAAGGAACCGGTGCCCGCCGCGCAGACCTTGTTCATGGTGAAATCGACCACGGCGCCGCCGTCCAGCGACATGTATTTGGCGTCCTGGCCGCCGATCTCGAAGATGGTGTCCACGTTGGGGTCGGCTTCGACGGCGCCGCGCGCGTGGGTGGTTATCTCGTTGCGCACGGCGTCCGCGCCGATGAACTCGCCGGTCAGGTATCGGCCGCTGCCCGTGGTCGCGCAGCCTCGCACGGTCACCCGGTCGCCGATCTCGCAGCCCACCTCGTAAAGTCCCTTCTTCACCGCTTCCAGCGGCCGGCCTTCGGTCATCAGGTAGCGGCGGGCTATCACGTTATGGTCGGAGTCCAGCACCACCACGTTGGTGCTGATGGAACCCACGTCCACGCCGACGTAGGCGTCGATCCTGCCCGCTCCTTCCGGGAGCGGCTGGGCAGTAATGTCGACTTCATAGCCGTCGCCCCGCAGGGCGGGCATTCTCTCGGCTTCGGTGTGCGGCTTCTCGAGGTAAAGGCGCAGCGGCTCCAGGTCGGGCACGGTGGTCGCGTCGCGACCGGAATCCAGCACGTGGAGCACCGCGCCGATTGCGCCGGTGCAGTTGGCGTGCGGCGGCACGATGAGCTCGCCGTCGGCCAGACCCAGCACGTCCCGGAACGCCTTAACCATGCCGGCGTTGGCGGAAACGCCTCCCTGGAACGAGACGGGTCGCGCGAATTCCTTGCCCGCGCCCACGCTGCTCTTGAAGTTGCGCGCCATTGCGTAGCACAGTCCGGCCACGATCGCGTAGTCCGGCGTTCCCTGCTGCTGGAGGTGGATCATGTCGCTCTTGGCGAACACCGAGCATCGGCCCGCCACGGGAGGGGGGTTGTCGCAGCGCAGGGCCATCTCGGCGAACTCCTCGATGCTGACCCTCAGGCGGGACGCCTGCTGATCGAGGAAGGAGCCGGTTCCGGCGGCGCACATCCCGTTCATGGCGAAGTCGGCCACGCGCAGTCGGCCGTCCGGGTCCTCGCCCAGCAGCACCAGCTTGGACTCGGCGCCGCCCACGTCGATCACGGTGCGCGCCTCCGGTGCCAGCAGGGCGGTCGCGCGCGCCTGGGCGATGATCTCGTTGACGAACGGCACGCCCAGCAGCCGTGCGATCTCCTTTGCGCCGCTGCCGGTGAGGGCCACCGCCTGCACGTCGTCGTAGCTTTCCAGCGCCTCGGCCAGCAGCTCGTAGGCGACGGCCAGCGGGCGTCCCAGCACGCGAACGTAGCGCGTCTCCAGCACCTGACGACCTTCGCCCATCACGGCGATGTCCGCGCTGATCGAACCGACGTCCAGCCCGACGTAGCACTTCATTCTTTGCGCCCCCTCATGCTCCCAGACCCGTCGCCGTCCTGCGGATCCGCTCCGCGGTCCGGCGCAGGTCAGTCTGCGACTTCGTCCGGATGAGTGATCTGCCCGGTCACCGCGCTGGCGGCCGCCACGGCCGGCCCGCACAGGTAGACTTCGCTTTCGAAATGGCCCATCCGCGTGCGGAAGTTGCGGTTTGTGGTGGCCAGCGCCTTCTCTCCGGCGGCCAGCACGCCCATGTGCCCGCCCAGACACGGGCCGCACGTGGGGGTCGAGACCGCCGCCTCCGCGTCGATGAACACGTCCATCAATCCCTCGTCCAACGCCTGCTTGTAGATCGCCTGCGTCGCGGGGAACACGATCAGCCGCACACCCGGCGCCACCTTCTTGCCGCGCAGTATCCCGGCGGCGACGCGCAGGTCGCCGATGCGGCCGTTCGTGCAGGAACCGATGACCACCTGGTCGATCTTCGTATCGCGGTAGGCGTCCACCGGCGCGGCGTTGCTCGGGAGGAACGGCGCCGACACCTGCGGCGCCATGTCGCTGACGTCCCAGTCGTACTCGGCCGCGTAGACCGCGTCCGCGTCGCTGGCGTAGTAGGTCGTCTCGTGCTTCACGCGCCCGTCGCAGTATTCGCGCGTCACCTCGTCCGGCGGGCAGATGCCGCTCTTGCCGCCGGCTTCAATCGCCATGTTGCACATCGTCAGCCGGTCGTCCATCGGCAGGTTCTCGATGGCGCTTCCGCAGAACTCCATCGCCCGGTACAGGGCGCCGTCCACGCCGATCTCGCCGATGGTGAACAGGATCAGGTCCTTGCCGCCCACCCAGCGCGGAAGCTCTCCGTTGAAGGTGAACTTCATGGTCTCCGGCACCCGGAGCCAGACGCGGCCCGTGGCGAAGCAGGCCGCCAGGTCGGTGCTGCCCACGCCGGTGGAGAACGCTCCGACGGCGCCGTAGGTGCAGGTGTGGCTGTCCGCGCCGATCACCAGGTCGCCCGGGCCCACCAGCCCCTGCTCGGGCAGCAGCGCATGCTCGATACCGCAGCGGCCGACGTCCCAGTAGTGCTCGATGTTGTGCTTTGCCGCGAACTCCCTGAGCTGCTTGGCGAGCGTGGCCGCCTTCACGTCCTTGTTCGGGGTGAAATGGTCGGGCACCAGCGCGATCCTGGAGGGATCGAACACCTTCCCGAAGTCGGCCTTCTCGAACTCCTCGATGGCGATCGGCGCCGTGATGTCGTTACCCAGGCAAAGGTCCACCTCGGCCAGCACGTACCGGCCGGCCCGCAATTCGCCTTCGTCGCTGTGCGCCGAGAGTATTTTCTCTGTGATAGTCTGTCCCATGGTGCCCTCTCGCGGATAGGCGGCGCTAATCGCGCCCGGAAACCATCGAAAGCAGGAAAATGAAACGAAGCAGCATCATTATGGCCATGAACGCGGAAGCTAGGTAGGTGAGCGCCGCGGCGTCCAGCACGCGCTTGGCGTGCCCGCGCTCCTCGGGGGTGACGAATCCGCCGCTCTCCAGGGCCTTCAAGGCCCTCCGGCTGGCGTTGAACTCCACCGGCAGCGTCAGCACGGTGAACACCGTGGCGCCGGCGAAGATGAATATGCCCGCCTTCGCGGCCAGCATCGCCAGCGGCGAGACGCCCGTGAAGAACATCAGCACCATGCCGATCAGGAAGAGGATCGGCCCCAGGTTGCTGCCGAACGCGGCGACGGGGTAGAGGCCCTGCCGCAGTTTCAGGGGCGCGTAGCCCCGGTCGTGCTGCAGCGCGTGCCCGGCCTCGTGCGCGGCGACGCCCAGCGCCGCCAGGCTGCTGGAACCGTACACCGGCCGGCTCAGGCGCAGCACGTGCCCGCGGGGGTCGTAGTGGTCGCTCAGCGAGCCCTCCGTCGGCTCGATCTCCACGTCCGTCACCCCGTTGCTCACGAGTATCCGCCGCGCAACCTCCGCCCCGGTCGCGCCGGAAGAGGCCCGGTAGCGGCTGTATTTCTCGAACGTCGATTTCACCTTCGTGCTGGCGTAGACAGCCAGCAGCATCGGCGGAATCAACAGGATCATCGTCGGGTCAAACCAGAACATCTCTGCGTCGCTCCGTCCAGAAGAACCGTATTGCCCGGCGGGAGGCACTGCGCAAGCCTTTGCATGGCTTCCGGCGCCGCCCCCGGGGTGAATAGACCATTATATCAGAGCCCTTCCGGCGTTCAAGATTGCGCAGGGCGCACGGCGCCCCGCCGGCCCAGCGCCGCGCTGACCGCGTAGAGCAACCCGGGAATCGCGAACAGGGGGAAGGCGCCGCCGGGCAGGCCGCCGTCGCTCGCCACCTCGACGGCGCAGAACGCGGCCAACCCGCCCAGCACAAGCGCCGCCCCGACACGCTCCCACCGCCACCCCACCAGCAGCCCCACCGTCATGGTCGCGAACATGCCCATCTGCAGCGCCTCCCCGACCGAGAGCCGGAACGGATTCGGCGGACCGCCTTCGCCGATCATGATCGCCGCCACCATCAGGAACAGGAGGGAGCCGGTCACCCGACCCGTCCATCGCGCGGTCGCGGCTGCTACGTCCAGAGCCTTCGCCGCCATCCCCGCCTCCTCGCATGACTCTAAGTCAGGAAATGAATAATATTCATAACAGGGCCAAAAAAGGTCACTCCATCTCGAAGTATGTCCGCAGCACCATGCGCTTCGCCTCGCGCGCCACCTGCCGGAACGAGTCCGGCCCGCGCTTGCGGAAGTACAGCACCACGCCCACCAGCATGCTCCAGACGGCGTCCATCGCCTGCTCGGTCCGGTCGGGCGGCACGCGTGTGTCCGGATGCCCGAGGACCTGCGCCGCGATGGACTTGCAGGCGTTCTCCCGGGCCTGCAGACGCCGAACCTGCTCCTCGTCCAGCGCGCTGCGGGCGCTCTCGCTGCCGCCCCAGTGGAGCACGAAGAAGATGATGTCGAAATACTCGGGATTCGCGCTCGCGAAGGCGTAGAACGCATCGATGAGTGCCTCGGCCTGCCGTCGCGCCGGCTCGCCGGTGTTCACCGCCTCGCGCAGCCGCGCCACCAGCAGGTCGTAGCCCTCGATGAGCAGCTCGCTGTAGAGCGCCTGCTTGCTGGGGAAGTAGAGGTAGAGCGTGCCGGGCGCCAGCTCGACGGAATCGGCGATCTGCGGCATCGTGGTATCGACATAGCCGTGTTCCCAGAAAAGCTCTCGCGCCGCGTCGAGGATGTCGCGCTTGCGCCGCCGCTTCTCGCGCTGTCGTCGGGCCCGGGTTCCCACTGTCTGCCCCTCGGCACGAAAGAGAGTCATTCACTGAAGACGATTCATTATACCCGGATCCGGAACCGTGTCAAGGCGTTTTTCTGGGGGGCGACTCAGTCTTCGGTCTCGTCGGTGGAGACGTCGATCCCCGGTTCCTGGCGCCCGAAGAAGCGCCGCTGCCTCGCCGTCTCCCGCCCGATGGGCCGAGGCTTCTCGATCTCGATCACCACCTTGCCGTCGCGGAACACACTGACGTTGCCCGACGACTCGCTCACCACCACGGCGACCGCGTCGGTCAGCGCCGTTATCGCCGCCGCGCTCTTGTGCCGCGCCCCCAGCCCGCGCGGCACTTCGACGCTCTGCGCCTCGGTCTGCAGGAACACGCCGGCCGCCTCCACCACCCCGTCCGCCCGGACCACGAATGCCCCGTCGATGGTCGAGAACTCCTTCACCGTCTCCTGCACGGCCGCGTCCAATATGCTGCGCTCCTCCTCGGGATAGCCCTTGAACGGATTCAGCACCATCGGGTGCGAGCGCTCCAGCACGGCGTCGCTGTCGCCCACCACAAAGGTCGTCCCCACGGGCTTGCCCTCGCGCCCTTCGTTGCCCAGCGAGACCGCCGTATCCAGCACGCGGTCGAACACGTCCGGGCGCACCTCGGCCGATATCCCGCTGATTCCGACCGAACCGAACATCTCGAACTCCTCGCCCACCTCCATAAGCATCATCGTGTCCAGCACGCCGCTCTCGGCGATGCCCGTCAGGCAGACCAGCCGGTCGCCGACGCGGAACCGCCCCCGCGAGAGCGCCAGCAGCACGGCTACCTTGATCTGGCCGACGCGCGTGAGCTTGATGTCGGGCACGCGGATCACGTCGGCGCCCTGCGTATCGTGCTCCTCGGCCGCGCTGCGGGTCACCAGCACCACGTCGATGTCGGCGGAGGCGCCGGTGAAGCGGCCCAGGTCCTCGCGCTCGGGGAACACGTCGGCGTAGACCACGATGGCGGCGGCGTCGCAGGAGGCGGCGATGTCCTGGGAGTAGTCCAGTATCTTGCGGGTAACGTCGTTCATGCGCGCCCTCCGGCGGTCGGATGTCCCAACTCCGACTGTAGCCCGGGGCCGGCCGTCTGTCAACGCCGTGGGGCCGGTGCGCGCGGGGGGGGAGTCGTCCTTCGGCCGGTCCCTTATTTCAGGGCGTTGAGATTAGAGCGAAGACCCCTCATTTTAATTTCAGAAAACCGGCCTTTTCTGAAATAAGCCGCGCCTACTGCGCGCCTGGTTCGCCGTCTGCGGTGGGTGACGGTTCCTCCGTGCCGACCCGGAACCGTCGGCTCTCCTCGTCCCAATACAGCCGATCGCGATTCTCGCGATACCACTTGACGATCTGCTCGTCGGTTCCCCTGGCCTCCGTGTGTCTCAGGATAGCCCGCCTTGTGAACTGCCCCCAGCCGAAGTCGCCGGCTGGCATGTCCAACGAGCGGACCAGCATATCCAGGGCATCCCGGTGACCGTAACCCACGGCGATGCGGGCCATCTGCCGGGCTTCGTATGGATCGCCCGTCCGTGCGCGTACCCATGCCCGGTCAACGAGGTCCCTCAGGTCGCCGACGTCGGGCGTTGTGCGAAGCACTCCGAAGGTGGTCTCCCGGTTGTTGCCGCGGATGAAGTAGTCCTTCAGGGCATCCATGGCCTCCTTGTCGCCCAGGCGACCCACAGCCGCAAGCCACTCCCGGGGGAGGTAGTGGGGGCGGGCTTCCATCTCGGACAGAAGTGTCTCGCGCGCATCTTCCTCCCATCCGTAGCGCAGGACCACGGCAGCCAACTCGGGCACGGTAGTCAGAGATTCGAGGAACAACTCCTTGTGCTGGGGCCGCGCGAGGGCCTTGACGGCCTCCTTGATGTAGATGTTGCCCAATGCCATCGACGCGTCCGGATAGCCGAGTCGGTCCAGGAGGATGTCGATGTTCTCCGGCCCGACGCGGCGGAGCATCGCCACCTGTGGGTCCGAGGAGGAGGCGGAGCTAAGCCCGGCCGTCGTCGCCATGACCTGGTCCACGTATCGTCGCACTTCCTCCCGCGTCGGGTTCTCCGGCAGTTGTATCTTGGCCAGGGCCTCCCGGTCGGCACCCCGTCTGCGCGGCCCGCTGTGCTCGAACGGCCCGTCGGTCGTCGGCCCCGGCACATTGGCAAGCAGCTCCTCCAGCTTCTCGACGCGGGCCTGCAGGTCCTCGACCTGCTGCCTGAGCGCCCGCACTTCCCGAATCAGCTCCTCCATGGTCGCCGGGTCCCCTTCTGCCGCCGACAGCGTCCCGGCGCAAGCTCCCGCCAACAGCGCCGCGATCACAAGCGCCGCCATCGTCAGAATCAGACGCGTATTCGCAACCGGTTCGGTCACGGCGCACTCGCCCACTTCCCATCTCCCCAACGGAGTTCCCGGGATTCGTCCACAGCTTCCGGCTGCTTCAGGCTCACTATACGGGCCGCCAGGCCGGAGGTCAAGACTGGATTCCCGGGGAGGGCGTTCACCCGTCAGTCCTGCCCCTCACGGCCCTGAGCGAGACGCACCGTTCCAGATCACTTCTCCGCACCGTGGTTGCGCAGCACCTGGCGGACGTCTGCGTCCCGGGCCCAGCTCAGCGGCGTGCGCCCCTTGTAATCCCGCGGGTTCACATGCGCGCCTGACTCCAGCAACAGACGCACGATTCCCACATTGCCGCCGATGGCCGCCCAGTGCAAGGGGCTGATCTTGCGGTCGGGCTCGGCCAGGTTTGGGTCCGCCCCCGCTTCCAGAAGCCGGCGGGCCATTTCCAGTTTGAGGTTGGCGCGCCAGTCGCCCTGTGCGGTCATCTGAAGCGCCGTCTCCCCCTCGTCCGTCATTGCGTCCGGGTCAGCCCCCTTTTCCAGCAGGAACTCAACCGCCTTCAGTCTGCGGCCCCGAGTGGCCGACATAAGCGGCGTGTAGTCGTAACAGTCTCTGGCGTGAAGCAACTCCGGGTTCCCTTCAAGCAGCGATTTCAAGGCCTACAGGTCCCCGAGCCCCGCTGCGGGTCACAAGCACCACGTCGATGTCGGCGGAGTGCCTCCGTTGCCGCGCCTTGCACGTCACTCCCAAGGTGACCGATCCAGCAAGAGGTCCTTCGCGGCAGCGCCCTTGCTCACTCCCCGAAGGCTTCGGCGGGCGGGTTGGCGGCCTCGACCTCGGCGGCACCGATTCGCTCCCGGCGCAGTAGGGTGCATTCGAAGAGGAATCCCCCCCGCCTATCGTGCCGTATCATGTGCTTCCAAAGCGGCGCGCCGTAGTCCCATGTCTGCACTTCCTTCGGACCGGGCATCATCACGAACGCCTCGCGACGATGAGCACGTTCCAGGCTCGGCGGCGACGCCATGAAGCGGCCCTCCTGGACATCCAGGAACTTCGCCCGTAGACGGCGGGACATCCTCATCTTATGATATGATGCCAGGCTGATGATCTCGAAGGCATCCGCATTGACCAGCACAGACCTGTCCAGGGGATCGTCCCGGAATGCCCAGCTGTAGGCGTTGGGCATGGGCTCTTGCCATGCCACGACTGAGGATCCCGTCGCCCCTGGCACAAACTCAACATCCGGGTACGCGTCGAAGACGACCGGGATGTCACGTGGCGAGCCGACGGTGGTATGCACTTCTTTCCAGAGGCTGGCGTTGTAGAAATCGGCTTGGCGTCTGCCGTCCGCGGCCATGCGCAGTCGTATATACGAGACGCCGCGAGCCAGAGGGTCGCCCGCATTATCCATGCTGTCCATGCGGAGGCGTACTTCCGGGGCCTTTTCCACCGGCGTAGCACTCAGAACCACCAGTCGAAACCACCGCGTCTCGTAGTGATCCTCGGTGCGCGGCATGTGCGTGTCCGGAACGCCGCTGGGATGCGGCGAGCCGACGAAACCCCGTTTCGGGAATCGGATCTTGTATACAAACGAGTCTGCTGGATGAAGCTCCCGTAGAGCGCCGAATGCTATCCGTGGGGACTGCGACGCAGGACTCCCCTCGGATTCGGACGAAAGCCCAGCCGCTTCCACAAGGCAAAGCACTAACGTCAGTGCCAGGCACATTACTGATGTCTTCATTCCCTACCCTCCGTCACAATCGTCCGGATGGTCCCATAACCCAACTCGGCTTGCCAGTACTGATGGACGCTCTGTTGCTTTATTGGCAGAAAAAGCGCATCCGGACGCTCCATGTCTTCGGCAGCGCTCGGGTGCCCCATCCAGTCTTGCTTCGTTGAAAGCGCGGCGTTCCCGCTTGTGTCATAAGTTACGTAATACCAGTAGTAAAGCCGATGGGATGAACCTGTCCAGTACTTGACGGTACAGATTACTTCCACGGCAAGCGGGTCATCTGTACCCGGCTCTTCACGGTACCGGTTCTCCTCTATCTGGTAGACGGGATAATACCACTTCTCGTCTTCGCGAGGGTCTACGGTATTGACGATGTCGCATGCAAACATGGTGTCGTCGCCCAGAACCCATTCTTCCAGGCGCCTGTGCCATTCGTGCGGCAGGGGATGCGAACCGGTACTCTCAGGATCCTCCTGGAACCCATGATACAGGGCAACCAGCAGGCCCTTCTTGTCGGTGGGGTAGAAGTCTACGTCGTTCGGAGCTTCGTACGTCTGCATGGGCTCTTGTTCGCAGATCACTGCGGCCGTCCGCTCATAGCAGTGACCCCACCAGGATACGTCCACTTCTGAGGTGTAGAGTCCGTCCTGGCCCATCTTCCACTCGTCTTCATCCCAGAAGTCCTCCTCGTAGTCCTCGTCCCAGCCCGTCCACTGGTCGCCGTCCTGGTCGGCATTGTCTATGTCGACACCCAAGGTTCGCTCGGCGTCGCTCTCCTTGATTGTGTCCTTCGCCAGGAAATGGCCCCCGGCGCCCGGTGTGTTGTAGAA
>CAZZNQ010000029.1:40342-41039 GCA_964655775.1 uncultured candidatus Brocadiaceae bacterium
CATCTCTTCTCAACGGCGAGAGAGTCGGTGCTGAACGCCTGGTCGTACTTCGCGAGCGCCCCGCCGGCGTCGTAGAGGTTGGGGCCGCTTTCTTCCGAAAACGGGTACCACTCGCATGTCCACGGAGCTTTCGTTACCGTTTTCTGCTGGGTGAACTCTGGCTCGACAAGGCCCGCAGACCCATGGCGGTAGAAGTAGAACCACTTGTAACTGTCCTCAGGGACTGCATACTGACAGGGAAGGCCGGTGGCAACGGGTGTGAGCTGGTTCTTCAGTATCTGAACGGCGGTTGCGTTGTCCAAGTCTGAACCGTTCGTGTAATAGAGGGAACACGCAGCGGTGGAACTGAGGTTCAGGTTGCCACCCCATTTCGTGGGCACATATACCTTGCCGAGAATGGTGGGACCGCACACGTCGGTCTCGCCAAGCTTGTGCCTGCGGATCTCATATATCGTTGCCTTGGCGCTGTCTCCAGCCGTCCATGGGCTGGCGAGATGGCCCTCTTCCGCGGCCGTGACGGTCAGACTTAACGTAACGTCCCGTACCGAGGTGCTCGCTGACAAGGGCTTCAGATACACTGTTACAGGACTGGCCCCGTCGAACTCCAGCGGGTTGGGATCGGGCGGATGCCAGTTGTTCGGGTACAGCTTGGTGCCGCCTTCGGTGGCCGACCATATCTCGATGTGGCTTCCCCCGC
>CAZZNQ010000030.1:0-39925 GCA_964655775.1 uncultured candidatus Brocadiaceae bacterium
ATAATGTCGGTCAGTTTCCCGCAGGAGTGCAGCAGGTAGGGGCGCCCGGCGTCGTGGGCCATCTTCGCCAGCAGTCGGTGCCCGGGCAGCACGAACTCGCGCAGATCGGCCGGGCTTATCAGCGTGCCGGTCTTGAAGCCCATGTCGTCGCTGCCCCAGACCATCTTCACGCGGTCGAACGCGAGTATCCTCTCCAGCACCTGCCGTTGTGTCTCGATGAGCCGGTCGCTGATCGCCTTCACAAGGTCGCGCCGGTCGTAGAGGGCGTAGCAGAGCGTCTCGTAGCCCATCAGCCACGTGAGGTGCTCGGCGAAGTGGCCGAACCCCCCGCCGCCGATCACGCACATGTCCTCCGGCAGGTTCGCCTCGAACCATTCCAGGGCGCGCGTGCCGCAGGCGTGCGGGTCGGGCCAGGGGTACGTTTCGAACTCCTCCCAGTTGGTGATCGGTCCCTCGTGCTCCTCCATGTATCCGCGTCCACTCTCGCGCGCAAGCTCGGCGGTGTCCGCCACGGAGGTGCGCTTCAGCGGCATTGCGAAGTCGTCCAGCCCCTGGCGCACGTAGTCGTACCCGAGGAAGCGTTGCATGGTCATCTTCTGGGCATGCGGTCGGTCGACGTCGGCGACGTTCAGTGCGCCGAAGACGTCGTAGCGATGATCGATCTCGACCTGGATCTCGGCGTCCAGGAACAACTCGATGTGGTGGACGCGTTCCGGCGTGCCCTCGCGCATAATGCAGCGGAGCAGGGCCTGCCAGTCAGGGGTGATATCCACGGAGAAGGGCGACTCGGGCATGGTTCCATCCTCTGGGAGTGTTGGATCCGAAGGCCGATACTGCGTCTTGATAGCGGACCGCCCGCCGTCCGTCAATGGTCGGCCCAGGAGACGGGCGCGGCCGACCGGTGGTTGACGGTCGGCCGGTTGCCTCGTACGATATTGCTGCACAAATCATGATACCTATCACTACGTTTTCCCGCACAGGAGAAAGGCCGTTCTGCCGCGCTCGTCGTCGGCCGGCGGCCCTACTAACGACATGCGATCTCTGAATTTGGAGAGCCTTGAGCCGCGCGTTCTTCTCAGCGGCAACCTGACCGGCAACGTCGACCTGGACACCGGCACCGGCACCGGCCCGGACGGAGTGGTACGCATCCTGGGGCAGGATGCCTCGGACATGTTCGGGGGCAGCGTTGCCTGCGTTGGGGACGTGAACAACGACGGCTACGACGACCTGGTGGTCGGCGCCTACGGCGGCGATCCTTCGTCACGTTCCGAGGCCGGCGAGGCGTACCTGATCCTGGGCAGAGCGGACGAGGACTGGGCCGACTTCGACCTGGATGCGGCGACGCTTCCCGATGGCGTATTCGCCTTCTGGGGCGACGACGCCGGCGACCGTTTCGGCGTGAGAGTGGCCGGCGCGGGCGACGTGAACGACGACGGCTACGACGACATCGTCGTAGGGGCATACACCGCAAGCCCCTCCGGTCGAGCGGCGGCCGGCGAGGCGTTCATCATCCTTGGGCGCGGGACCGGCGATTGGGCCGACCTGGACATGGACGACAACCCCGAGGCCGTGTTTCGCATATCCGGTGCCGAACAGGAAGACTACACCGGCATCAGCGTTGCCGGTGTGGGCGACGTGGACGGCGACGGCTACGACGACGTGGCCATCGGAGCCTACGGCATAGGTGAGTATGACAAGGGCGGCGCCTACGTCGTGTTCGGCCGCGAAACCGGCGACTGGGACGATCTCGACCTGGGCGGCACGCCCGACAGCGTCGCCCGTATAACCGGGGACGACGGGGCCGACTACGCCGGCTGGAGCGTGGCTGGCGCCGGCGACGTGGACGACGACGGGTTCGACGACATCCTCGTCGGCGCATTCGGCGCGGAGCAATCGGGCGAGATCAATGCCGGCGAGACCTACCTGATTTTCGGCCGCAGCCCGGCTCTGTGGGGCGACGTGGATCTGGACACGGGCACCGGTACGGGCCCCGAGCGGGTGATCCGCATCCTGGGCGACGACACAAACGACCGGAGCGGCACACGCGTCGCCGGCGTAGGCGACGTGGACGACGACGGATACGACGACTTCGTTGTGGGCGCGCAGTTCGCCACGCCGCTCGGGGGTAGCGAGGCCGGCATTACATACCTGATCTTCGGTCGCGACCGTGACGATTGGGACGACGTCGACCTGAGCACGTCGGGCCAGGGAGTGGTCAAGATATACGGCGACGATGTCGGAGACCATAGCAGCGTTTCGCTGTCCGGCGCCGGCGACGTTAACGACGACGGATACGATGACTTCCTGATCGGTGCATACGACGCCGATCCGTCGGGCGGGAACGGCGCGGGTGAAGCCTATCTCGTACTTGGGCGGCCGACCGGTGACTGGACGAACCTGAATCTGAACGTCGCACTCGGTCCGGCGGGCGTGATCCGTATCTTCGGCGACGACGAGGACGATTCGCTCGGCGGCGGCGTCGGCGGAGGGGGAGACCTGAACGGCGACGGCTACGACGACATTCTCGTCGGCGCCGCGATGGCCGATCCCGACGGCCGCGGCGAAGCGGGCGAGGCCTACGTAATCTTCGGCGGAACCACACCTGCCCAGGAGCCCGACCTCGCGGTCGACAATGTGCTCTTCGGGCAAGGCATCTACGCCGCCGGCACCGACCTGGACGTAGGCTTGAGACTCAGCAATCTGGGCAGCGCTGAAGCCCTGGCTCCGTTCTGCGTGGACGTCTACCTCTCCTTGGATACCGAGATTGGGAACGGGGACGATGTTCTGGTCGGACGCTATGAGGCGGACGAGGCGATGTCGGCGTTCACCCAGGCCAACCTGCTGGTGGCGGGAGAGATCCCCGACGCGACCGACTGGGGCGACTACTACCTCGCCGTGGTCGCCGATCCACTGGACCAGGTGTTCGAGGGCAATGAAACGAACAACGTGTGGTGGAGCGCCGAGACCACCGTGCGTGTGGAAGGCGACATGAAGCCGGTCGGCCAGATACGGTCGGGTACGGTGCTTGTCTCGGTCTATGACCTGTCGGGTCCGGCGGACATCGATCCGGACAACATCCAGGTCAAGTTCGACGGTAACTCCATTTCCTCGATAAAGCTCACCGGCTACCAGTCAATGGACGGGCTGGGCATCGTCATAAGCGGGGCGGACTATGTTGGCAAGATCAAGGACGGACGCAAGGGCGACCGTGCCGACATCGCCTTCATCGCCGCCGATGCGCCGATCGGCAAGATCAAGCTCAAGAGCGGGATGGACGGCTACAACCTGAACGGACTGACGCTGGGCGGGCTGGACTTCCCCGACGACATTGACGGGGACGGAGCTGTTGACGACCTGACGGCCCTCTGCACGCCCAACTACATCGGCTCGCTGAAGACGGACCGGGCCGTGAACGCCGACATCTGGCTGGGCGGCCAGGACGGCAAGGGCCGGTCATTGGGCAGCCTGAAGACCAAGTACGGCGGTTACCACGGGGACCTGGTGGCGACGGGCGACGTAGGCAAGGTCAAGCTGGGCGCCGGGTTGGGATCCGGCATATATGTCGGCGGCAGCATCTCCAAGATGAAGCTCGGCGGCAGCCTGAATGGTGCGGAGATCGACGCGGCGGGCGGGCTTTCCAAGCTCAAGGTCTCCGGCGGCATGGCGAACAGCACGATCGAGGCGTGGGGCATCTCGAAGGTCCAGTTCGGCGGTAACGTTACCGACTCGACGATAGGCGTGGCCACCGAGATGTCGAAGCTGAAAGTATCCGGTGGGATGGCGGGTACGTCCATCGAGGCGTATGCCGTCTCGAAACTCCAGTTCGGCGGTGGAGTCGCTGGGTCTACGATCACGACCGACGCGGGCCTGTCGAAGATGAAGATAGGTGCGAGCCTGATCGACACGCAGATCGAGGCCGGCGATGAGCTGAGCAAGATGGACGTGCGCGGCAACTGGACGGACAGCACGCTGCTTGCAGCGGAACTCGGCAAGATCAAGGTGCGTGGCGACATCTCCAGCACCACCGGCCCGGACGACATGATACGCGCGTCGACCGGTGCGTTTTATGTCTACGAGCTGGGCGAGAAGCACGCGATCTTCGACGCCGCCGGCATGTGGTTCGACGACGTGCATGCCTGCGTGAGCGTCTGACCTCAGGTGGTCCAATCGCGCGGGTTCGGCACGGGCATCTGGATGCCGCCGCGGCGGGCGGACTCGGCGCCGATGATGCCCGGCAGCGTGAAGTCCAGCCCGACGTTCACGTCGATCTCGGGCCGCCGGCCCTGCTTCAGGCAGTCGATGAAGTCTCTGAGCATCCAGAAGTCCTTCTCGCGGTGCGCGTCGGCTGGCGTGGCGGCTGCAAGCCGCTCCGGGATGTAGCGCTCCGCGAAGTCCAGCAGAGGCCCCCAGCGCCGATGTCGCCGTTCGTGTCCCAGCCAGACGCGGGCCTCACGCGCGCCGTCCGGCAGGTTGCTGGACTCGTATGCGCCCGAGGTGCCCTGCAGCGCGATCCCAATGTGTCGCGGACGCGATGAGATGTGGTCGACGCGGAGGCGAAGGGTCCTGTCGTTGGCGGTCCGCATCAGCATCACGTGGTTGCCCAACCAATGGACCTCGGGGTCGTACAGTTGCGAGGGCGTCGCCAGGCAGGAGACGCTCGTGACCCTGTCCTGCAGAAGATAGAGCACCGGTCCGAGCGGGTGCGTGCAGTAGATGGTGGAATAGCCGCGCCCCCGCCAGGTGAGCGTGCCGTCGCTGGTGCGCCAGAGCCCCTTGCAGTCCAGCAGGTAGTGACCCTCCCCAAAGTAGAGCTCGCCGAAGAGTCCGTCCTCGATCATCCGTTTCACGAGCAGCACTTCGTCGTAGTAGACGTAGTTCTCCGCAAGCATGTAGATCGAGTCGGAGTGCGCCGCGGCCTCCGCGAGGCGCCTGGCGCCGTCAACGGTTTCGGCCGCCGGGACTTCGCTCAGGACGTGGACGCCCGCTTGGAAACACTGAACGGCCTGATCCACGTGCACGCCTACGGGCGTGCAGATAATCGCCGCGTCGATGCCGGAGTCCAGGAACTGATCCAGGTCCGTAAACGCAGTTGCGCCGGCGACACGGTGCGCGGCGCGACGGGCATTCTCTTCCTTCAGATCGCAGAAGGCGACGACCCGGCCGCCCGCCACTGGAACCAGCCGGGCCAGTTGATCTCCGCGCGAGGTGCCGGTATCCGGGTTGCCGGCGCCGATCACGCCGATTGCGGGGCCGTCGTTTGCACTGCTCGTCATCTTTCAGTGACACCTCCGTTCTGGGTCTACCGAGCATACGAATCGTGCGGTTATGCGTCAAGATCGGATGCATCGCGCCGCATACGGCGAGAATACGCGTCGGACGCTTGACAATGGGCACATAAACAGTTTCACTACAGGGGTTCTTTGTTCCATTTCCCAGTCTCCCCGGCGGGCGACTTTCATTCCGATATTGACCTGAGAGTTGTTTCTCCATCCATCAGGAGGGCGGTAAGGTGGCGAAGCTCGCTATCAACGGCGGCAAGCCGTGCGTATCGAAACCTGCGCGTATCAAGTGGCCGGTTACCAGCGAAGTCGACGCGAAGCACGTGGCGGAAGTGGTCCGAAACCCGAAAGGCAACTGGTGCAGGCTGGCGCCGGGCGACGATGAGGTCACGAACTTCGAGAAGGAATGGGCAAAGTTCCAGGACGCAAAGCACGCGCTCCTGATCAACAACGGAACGGTCGCGATCGAGTGCGCGCTGCAGGCAGTCGGCATCAAGCCGGGCGACGAAGTGATTGTTCCCGCCATCACGTTCATCGCCTCCGCGTCCGGCGTGCTGATGGCGCGCGGCCTGCCGGTGTTCGCCGACGTGGACCCGAAGACGTGCCAGATCGACGCGAAGGACATCGAAGACAAGATCACCAAGCGCACCACGGGCATCGTCGTTGTCCACTACGGCGGATACCCGGCCAACATGACGGCTATCAAGAAGGTCGCTAAGAAGCACGGCCTGTTCATCCTGGAGGACTGCGCGCACGCGCACGGCAGCGAGTGGAAGGGCCGCCGCGTGGGCGCCATCGGCGACGTGGGCACCTTCAGCTTCCAGGGCTCCAAGAGCCTGACGGCCGGTGAAGGCGGCGCGATCGTCACCAACCGCCAGGACATCTACGACGCCTGCTGGGCCTATCACACCATCGGCCGCTCCCTGGGTTCTGAGACCTACGAGCACGAGATCGTCGGCCCGAACCTGCGCGTTTCGGAGATTCAGGCCGCCGTCCTCCGCACCCAGCTCAAGCGGCTGGCCGGACAGAACAAGAAGCGCAACGCCAACGCCGACTTCCTGCGCGAAGGCCTGAAGGAGATCGACGGCATCGAGCCGCTCAAACCGGACAAGCGGGTCACGGATCGCGGCTACTACTACTTCGTTATGCTCATGGACGAAGATGTCTGGGGCGTCAAGAAGAGCACCGTGATCCAGGCGTTCAACGCCGAGGGCATGCGCATCAGCAGCGGCTATAATCGCCCGGTGTACCAGACGAAGGTCTTCGCCAACAACACCTTTGACGCCACCGGCTGGCCCACGGCGGGACGCGACGCCTACGGACCGACCATGGACTACAAGGACGTCTGCTGCCCGAACGCCGAGGAAATCGCTCTCCACAAGCAGTTGACGATCTCCACTCACACGCTGCTCTCGAAGCAGGCGGTGCGAGGCGTTCTGCGGATTCTCCAGAAGCTGTGGAAGAACCGCGGCGAGCTGCAGGACTACGAGGGCAAAGAGGAAGCGAAGTAGACAGACTGCTTCTTCAGTGCCTCGGTAGAGCGGAAGGAGACGGGCCGGCAGCGATTCCACCGCGCTGGCCCGTCCGAATGTGCCGTCGGACAGAGCAGGCCCGGGCAAGGGCTGCCCGACCCGCGTACAGGTCGAGAACCCGTTGACATATCGGTACGGTGGAGGCGTGGGGCATGCGGTCCCGGTACCGCTGCCGCCGTCTGTCTGATCGGCTGGAAGGAGGTCGGTTGAGATGACGCTGGTCTTGCTGGTTTTGGCAGTGTGTATTGGGGTGCTTCTTGTTGCGACCATGGCCGGCGGCTGCGATCCGATCGAGACCGTCGAGATCGGCGACCATCGGCAGTTCGTCGTCAATGGGGAGCCTTTCTTTCCCATTATGCTCTGGGCGCAGAGCCTGGAGCGCCTGGATGAGAAGATGGCGGCCAAGGTGAACACGTTCGCGGGGCGTCGGGGCGACGCGAGTGCGGGCGAGTACCTGGATGCCATCGCCGATAAGGGCACCTACGGCGTGATGCATTTCTCGAAAACCGTGCCCGACCATCCGCACCTGCTTGCGTGGATACACGGGGACGAGCCGGACCTGTTCAAGCGGGATCCCGGCGTGGAGATGAAGCTTGCGGACGGGGCGTCGACGACGGTTGAGGGATCGCTGGACGCTCTGCGCAACGGGGATAAGCTCTGCGGTCCGGTGTTCCAGCCCCTCGAGGGCGCGGCGGTGACTTTCGTTCCGCGCGAGCCCGTGGAGGTCGTCGGCGTCGCTCTCTGGGTAGCAGCCGATCCCGAGTTTGCGGCCGTCAAGGAACTGGTGATTGAGGCGGACGGGGAAGAGGTCTGCCGGGAAACCCTCGAACGGACCACTGACGCGCAGCGCATCGAGCTGCCGAGTTGCATCACCGCGAAGGAACTGACCATCCGCGTTTTGGCCGTCCATCCGGGCGACGGAGAGGCGGGACGTATCAACCTGGTGGACGCCCTTGGGCCGGACGGTACCTCCGCATTCGCACGCCTTCGCTCGCGGGAGCCGCGCGTGTGTCCCGAAGATCTCAAGAGCTACTACGATGCGGCCCGTTCGCGCGAGCCGCAACGCCCCGTGTTCATGACGTTCACGTCCAATTTCATGAAGCGATCCAGCGGTTTCGACGAGGACACAAAGAAACGCATCTACCCCGAGTACGTCAAACACACGGACGTCGTCGGATTCGACACCTACCCGATATTCGGCTGGAACAAGCCGGAGATGCTGCACGACGTGGCCGACGGCGTGACCGAGCTGTGCGCGATCGCCGGTCCGCGTCGGCCGGTCTACGCGTGGATCGAAACCAACGCAGGGAGCCGCTGGATAGACCCGGAGAAGCAGTTGCCGGTCACCCCGCAGGACACCCGTGCGGAGGTGTGGATGGCCATTATCCGGGGAGCCACCGCGATAGGCTACTTCACGCACAGTTGGTGGCCGGAATACGACGAGTTCGCGCCGGACAAGAAGATGATCCGCGAACTGGCCAGACTGAATAGTCGGATCACGCGGCTCGCGCCCGCCATCCTGGCGCCGCCCGCCGGCA
Organism: uncultured candidatus Brocadiaceae bacterium; assembly: GCA_964655775.1. Lineage (GTDB taxonomy): Bacteria > Planctomycetota > Brocadiia > SM23-32 > SM23-32 > CAZZNQ01. The sequence goes on from CAZZNQ010000030.1 coordinate 8,350, forward strand.
GGAACGTCCAGATCAAGCTGGAAGGCGGCCTGGACTGCCACCTGAAGACCACGCACTACGACGGTCACCTGTATATCTTCGCTCAGAATATGGATATGGAGCGACGGGAGGCGGCCGCCGTCCTGAAAGTGGAGGACATGCCCGAGGGCACGCCGGTGGAAGTGGTGGACGAGAAGCGGGAGATTCGGTCCGAGGAGGGCATGTTCGCGGATGATTTCGGACCGCTGGCCGAACACGTCTACCGGGTCCGCATGCGCTGAGCAGGAGAGCGATCATGGCTGAAGGAAGCACGTCGGAGGCGCCGGACAGGAAGATCATGGCGGACACGATGACGTCCGGCGAGATGGCCGCACACCGCGACAGGAACGGCATCGTGCTGTTGCCGCTGGGGTGTTTCGAGATGCACGGTGTTCATGTGGGCATGGGCTGCGACACGTTCGAGGCCGAAGCTGCATGCCGCGTGCTCGCGGAGCCGCTAGAAGCCGTGGTGCTGCCCCCGATCCAATACACCTTCGCCGGCGCGACCGGTCCCTGGCCGGGCACGGTCAACCTCCGGCCGACGGAGATCATGGCCTACATCAAGGCCGTGGTCTTGGCCGTTCTGCGCAACGGCTTTAAACGCGTGATTCTGGTCAGTATCCACGGTCCGAGCGGCATGTACATCCAGATGGTACTCCGCGAGATATTCGAGGAGACGGATGAGCTGCCCATACTGCTGCGACCGAACTGGGGCGATTTCCAGAGCTGGGTCAAAGAGGAGTTCGGCTACCCGCACAGCGCAGCGGCATCGTATCTGGCCGCGCTTCACATCTGCGGACGACACGGCGAGTTCGACCCCTACGTTGACGAAACCGGCATGCGGCCGGGCACTGTGCCGTTCGAGAGCTGGCGGGAACTGGCGCGTTACGGCGTGTCGATGCCGTATCGCTACGTTCGTCCCGAGGATCACGTCGGCCAGTATCCCGGTCTGCGGATGGGGGACGCCGAGCGGTGCGCAGAGGTGTTCCGCAAGTCGATCGTCAGCGGCATCGAAGGGCTGCCGGATGCCTACGATCGATTCCGTGCGGATATGATGAAGGCATTGGAGGAGGCGCCCTGGGATAACTGCGACTGGCCCGACCGCGGTTGACGCGCGCGTCCGCCGGAAGGAGGCGATTGTGGCCGAGAACGGAAAGAAGCTCTACGCAGACACGATGACCAGCGGCGAGATGGCCGCCCTCCGCGAGCGGAACGGCATCCTGCTGCTGCCGGTGGGCTGCTTCGAGATGCACGGCGTGCACGCGGGCATGGGCACGGACAGCATCACGGCCCAGGCGGCCTGCGAAGTGCTCGCCGAGGAATGGGACGCGGCCGTACTGCCGCCTATCCATTACACGTACCCCGGCGCCAGCGGGCCCTGGCCCGGAACGGTGGCCGTCACATCCCGCGAGACCATCGACTACATACTGGCGGTGGTCAGAGCGATCTTCCGAAACGGCTTCAAACGCCTTGTGATCGTCAGCTCCCACGGGCCCAACTCCTCGGCCCTGCAGATGGTGATCCGCACGGTCTTCGAGGAAAGCGGCGACATCCCTATCCTGTTCTCGCCGACCGGCAACTTCTACAAATGGGTAGAAGAGGAATACGGTTACCCACACCGCGAGGCCGCGAAGTACCTGGCCGCCCTCCACATGCTGGGACGGCAGGGCGAGTTTGACCCATCCGCCGAGGAGGAAGAGAAACTCGAAGGTCCGTCGTTCCCCTTCAAGAGTTTCAGCAAGCTGCGCGGGCACAGCGCCCGAACCACCTACTACTTCGTCGAGCCGAACCAGCACGTCGGCCGGTATCCCGGCCTGACCTGGTACGACGCCCCGCGGCTGGCGGAACTCTACCGCAAGGCCCTTCTGGAGAACGCGAAGGGGCTGCCTGAAGACTACGATCAGTACCAGCAGGACATGTGGCAAGCGATGAAGGACCGTCCCTGGAAGGACATCTGACCGGACCCGAAAGCCCAGTGCCGTGAGGAGAGCGAGGTGACGGAGAAGAAGATATTCGCGGACACGATGACGTCCGGCGAAATGGCCGAACACCGCGACCGGGACGGCATCCTGCTGCTCCCGTTGGGATGCTTCGAGATGCACGGCGTCCAGGTGGGGATGTCGTGCGACAGCTTCATCGCCGAGGCCGCATGCCGCGTGGTGGCGCCCGAGTGGGACGCCGTGATTCTGCCGACCATCCACTACACCTTCCCCGGGGCGACCGGTCCCTGGCCGGGGTCGGTGGCTGTGACGCCGCTGGAGACCTTCGACTATGCGATGGCCGTCACGAAGGCCGTGTTCCGGAACGGTTTCAAGCGCCTGGTGCTGGTAAGCCTGCACGGCCCCAGCGGCTTCACGCTCCAGATGGCGTTGCGCAGCGTGTTCGAGGAGACGGGCGAGATACCCCTTACGTTTGCGCCGAAGTACGGCGAGTTCTGCCGCCGCATCGAGGAGGAGTTCGGCCAGCCGCACGGAGAGGCAGCCGCCTACCTCGCTTCGCTCTACATCTGCGGTAGGCACGGGGAGTTCGATCCCTCGCAGTGGGATGGCGAGACGCTCCCCGGACCGGGCTGGCCGTTCGAGAGCTTCGGTAGGCTGCGCCGACACGCGGCGACGGCTCCGCTTCACTTCACGGAACAGAATCATCACGTGGGCCTCTATCCGGGGATGAAGCTGGAAGACGCCGCCCGCATGGCGGAGATCTGGACCGAAGTGGTGCTGGAATCGGCGAAGGGACTTCCGGAGAGCTACGCGGAGTTCCAGAGCGACATGAAACAGGCGATGGATGAAGCCCCCTGGCAGGACATGAAGTGAGCGACCCAACCCGCGTGCGGAGGAGGGACTGAACCTTGACTGCGATGACATCAAGGGAACGGTTGCTGGCCGCCATCCGATTCGAGGGCCCGGACCGCGTGCCCGTGTCTCCGCGCATGTGGCGCTACATGCTCAAGCACGACGGCACGCAGGGCATGGATGCCTACCTGCGATACTCCGAGACCCACGGCCTGGACCCTTTGCTGGCGGTAACCGTCGTTCCGGTTGCGTTCGTGCGGGCGTCGCGGAGCGCGCAGTTTCCCGAAACGGACGATGTGCGTGTCACGGTTACCGAGGTCGAGAAGGACGGCGTCAGGATTGTATCGCGCAGGTTCGAGACGCCGTGCGGCACGCTGACGGACAGGACGCGTGTGCCTCCGCCGGGCCGCGAGTTCGGCATCGCACCGGACCCGCACGTCGAGGACCCGCTGATCGAGAGCCACGATGACCTGGCCGCGTTCAAGTGTCTGGTCAAAGCGTGGGGCAAGCGCTACAGCGTGCCGGACATCGGATCTGTCGTCGAGCGTGTAGGCGGTCGGGGACTCGTGGCGATCGGCACTCTGTCGGCGCTGAGCGACAACGCCGGCGTCGTATACCCGATCGACCGGATCATGATCGATTGTTACGAAGCCCCCGACTTCGTGAATGAGCTTCTGGACCTGTTCCAGGAGCCTTTGCTCCAGGTTGTTGAAGAGGGCCTGGAGGCGGGCGCGGAGATGGTCTACTGTTCGGCGTATTGGGAATCGATGAGTGCCGGCTGGTCGCCTAAGTTGTTCAGGGAGTTCTTCCTGCCGCGGATCCGGCAACTGGTGACGCTCGCGCACAGTTACGGCGTCCCGTACCATCACTACGACGACGGCAAGGTGAAGGAATCCCTGCCGCTCCTGCGCGAGGCGGGCGTGGACCTTGTCTCGACGATCGCGCCTCCGCCCGGCGGGGACGTAACGCCCGGCGAGGCCCGTGCGATTGCCGGACGCGACGTCTGCCTGAACGGCGGCATCGACACCGTCAACGCCATGTGGCGCGGGACTCCACAGGATGTGGAGGAGGCCGTCAAGCAGGCAATTGAACAGGCCGCGCTGCCCGAAGGAGGCTACATCCTGGGCACGAGCGACTCCATAACCGAGCAGACGCCGGTTGAGAACTTCGAGACCTTCTTTGAGGCGGCGCGCAAGTACGGGAAAGTAGACTAGGCTTTTGGCGTGCATTGGAGGACGAGCAGTGGAGCAGGCAGGCACCTACGACGTGCTGGTGGTCGGCGGCGGAATAGCGGGAATCGCAGCGGCGCTCGAGTGCACGAGGTCGGGGCTACGCACGGCCATCGTCGAGAAGACGATCCTCTGGGGCGGGCTGTGCACGTCGGGACTGGTGCCCATCTACATGCCCTTGTGCGACGGAAAGGGCCGGCAGGTGACCTTCGGCATCGCCGAGGAGTTGATGGCGGCCTCCATCAAGTATGGTCCGGGCGGGCCGCCCGCCGAGTGGATCAAACAGGAAGAGGAGTCCGAACAGCCGGTCGAGCTGTACCCCGAGGGCGGACTCGGCGGACGCTACATGACCTTCTTCTCGCCGATGTCCTTCGCGCTCGGGCTGGACGAGGTGCTGGCCGACTGCGGGGCCGACCTCTGGCTGGACACCCTTGCTTGCACCCCGATCCTGGAGGGCGACAAGGTGGCCGGCGTCGAAATGGAGAATAAGAGCGGCCGGATAGCCGTTCGCGCCCGCTGCGTCATTGATGCGACCGGCGACGCGGACATCGCCTTCCGCGCTGGGGCGCCCTGTGACGAGAACCGCAGCCTCCCCTCGCTTCTGTACCAGGACGTCACGCTGGATCGCGCAGAGGAGGCGGTGAAGAAGGGCTCCGCCGCGAAGTTGGCGACGTGGCGCGGCGGCGGCTGTGCCAACGAGTGGGATAAGGGCTACGACGGGCCGCTGGGCGTGCTGGCCGGTTTCCGCGGCAAGGACGTCAGCGCGTTTGTGATGGAAAGCCGCCGCGTGGGCCGCGAGAAACTGGCGCGCCTGCAGGCGGAGGCCGGGGAGGACGGGCGCGAAAACGTGTACCCCGTTACGCTCCCTACGCAGGCGCAGTTCCGCATGACGCGCATGATCCGGGGACAGGAGACCGTGGACGAGGAACCCAATCAGCGACGCGAGACCTCGGTCGGGATGATCTCCGACTGCCGGAAGACGGACGCGGTGTGGGAGGTGCCCTACGGCGCGATAGTGCCCCGCAAGGTGCGCAACCTGCTGGCCGTGGGACGGTGTGTAGCCTCCGCCGGATACTCCTGGCAGGTGACGCGACTGATACCGGCCGCCGCGCTGACGGGGCAGGTGGCGGGCATCGCGACCGGCCTGGCGCTTTCGAACGGGACCTCGCCGGACGCCCTGGAAGCGGCAGAGGTGCAGGGCGCGGCGGAGGAGAAGGGCATCGTCCTGCACCTGTAGCCGGACGCACATCCGCGGGACTGTTCTGAGAGGAACGGTCCCGGCACTGTGCCTCGGGGCCCTTCTCATTTGTCTTCTTTGACCCCCACGTTGTTGTCGGACCGCCCTTCCCATCATACAATAGCGTAGGTTCGCCGGATAACCACTACCTCCGTGTAATCCGCTACGTCGGAAGGCAGGGCATGTCAACGCAAGATGACGGCGCACGGGTCAAGCGAGAGCCGAGGGAACTCGGTCTGCTGTTCGAGATCAGCCAGGCCCTGGGCAGGAGCATGGACCTGCGCGAGGTGGTGGACGGGCTGTTCAGCGCGCTGGCCGAGCACATGGGTATGTCCCGTGGGACGCTGACGCTGCTGAACCGTCGCACCGGCGAGATATTCATCGAAGCCGCTCACGGCATGTCCGACTCGCAGATGGAGCGAGGCCGCTACAAGCTGGGTGAGGGCGTGACGGGCAAGGTCGTGCAGACGGGACGCCCGGCCGTGGTGCCGCGCATATCCGAGGAGCCGCTGTTCCTGGACCGCACCGGAGCCCGCAAGAACCTCTCGCGCGAGGACGTCTCCTTCGTCTGCGTGCCGATCAAGATCGGGCAGGAGTGCATCGGTGCGCTCAGCGCGGATCGGCTCTTCTCCGAGTCGGACTCCTTTGAGGAGGACGTCAGGCTCCTTTCTATCATCGCCTCCATGATCGCCCAGGCGGTGCGCCTGAGGCAGTCGGCCGAGGAGGAGCGACAGCGCCTGCTGGACGAGAACGTCCGTTTGCATGAAGAACTCCGGGACCGGTTCCGCCCCGCCAACATCATCGGCAACTCGCATTCGATGCAGGACGTCTACAGCCTGATCGCGCAGGTGTGCAAGACCAACACAACCGTCATGATCCAGGGCGAAAGCGGCACCGGCAAGGAACTGGTGGCGCAGGCCATTCACTACAACAGCCTGAGGGCGGACAATCCCTTTGTGCGCGTGCACTGCGCGGCACTGCCGGAGAGCATCATTGAAAGCGAGCTCTTCGGGCACGAGCGGGGCGCGTTCACCGGCGCGGTGGCCCAGCGCAAGGGAAGGTTCGAGCTGGCGGATGGCGGCACGATCTTTCTGGACGAGGTCGGCGAGCTTTCCGCCATGACGCAGATAAAGCTGCTGCGCGTGCTGCAGGAGAAGGAATTCGAGCGAGTGGGCGGCGCCGATACGCTGCGGGCGAACGTTCGCGTGCTGGCGGCCACAAACCGCAACCTGGAGGAGATGATCGAGACCGGCGAGTTCAGGCAGGATCTCTATTACCGCCTCAACGTCTTCCCCATCCACGTGCCTCCGCTGCGTGACCGCAAGACGGACATTCTGCTGCTGGCCGATTACTTCGTCGAGAAGTACGCGAAGGCCAACCACAAGGACGTGCGTCGTATCTCCACCCCCGCCATCGACCTGCTGATGATGTACCACTGGCCGGGCAACGTGCGGGAACTGGAGAACTGCATCGAGCGGGCCGTGCTTCTCACCCAGGAAGACGTGATTCACGCCCGCCACCTGCCTCCCACGCTCCAGGCGCCGACGGCTGCCACCGGCGAACCCGCCGGCACGCTGGACGCGCGGCTCGACAACCTGGAGCGCGACCTGATCCTGGATGCGCTGAAGGCCTCGCGGGGTAACATGGCCAAGGCCGCCAGGGCGCTGGGCATCACCGAGCGAGTCATGGGCCTTCGCGTCCAGAAATACCACATCGACCCCAAGCGGTTCCGCACAACGGCGTAGGATGCACCCGCCAGTCCTACATTATCGTAGAATCCCTCCTGTACTCGTTGCGCGCCCATTCGGGTAATGGCTCGACTGTAAGAGCCTGTTCGCAAAGGTCTTATGCCTTTCCCTAACTCTCTTCTCCGGTGCTGGCATCGCATTTGATCTACTGGCCTGTAGCGTGAACCGGGTCAGCGGAAGCTGGGTAGGTGCGACCGGCCTGGACGGAGAGAGGCGGATCAGCTCCTTCCGCGGCGCGGACCGGCCACGGACCTCATCGCTGGACCGCTTCGGTCTGCTCAACTCGAGGATACGGAGCGCCGTGTCCAATGACGACCCCTGGTTCGGAACACCACCCTCATTCATCTTCCAGGGCCCAACGTTTGGATGCTTCGAAGGGAGGACGCAGGACTATGAAAACCCGCAAGACGTTGCTGTTGATGATGTTGTTTGGGCTTTTGGCGGCGACTCCCGTCTTGGCGGCGGCCGAGCCGGCGCCAAGCGAGATGCCCGCCGACCTCGCCGCTGCGGTGGAAGCTGCCAAAGGGGAGCTGCAGGTCAACCTGAACATCGTCTGGACAGCTGTGGCGGCCTTTCTCGTTTTCTTCATGCAGGCCGGCTTCGCCATGGTGGAGACGGGCTTCACGCGCCCCAAGAACGCGTGCAACATCCTGATGAAGAACGTGATGGATTTCTCGATGGGCTCCATCGCATTCTACCTGGTCGGCTTCGGCCTGATGTTCGGCGGCGGCGCCAGCGCATGGTTCGGCTGGAGCCATTTCGCGGCCAGCGACTTTTCAGCCAGCGAGCTGAACTGGGCGTTCTGGCTCTTCCAGTGCGTGTTCGCCGGCACGGCGGCCACCATCGTCAGCGGCGCCGTGGCCGAGCGGACGAAGTTTACCGCCTACCTGGCCTATAGCGCGCTGATCTGCGCATTCATCTACCCCGTCAGCGGCCACTGGGCATGGGGCAGCCTTTTCGGGCTGGGCGAAGGCTGGCTCGAGGCCCGAGGCTTCGTGGACTTCGCCGGCTCCACCGTTGTGCACAGTTGCGGCGGCTGGCTGGCGCTTGCGGGTGCCGTTGTGTTGGGCCCGCGCACGGGCAAATACGGCCCCGACGGCCGTTCGAAGGCGATTCCCGGCCACAGCATTCCCCTGGCGGCGCTGGGTGTTTTCATCCTGTGGTTCGGCTGGTTCGGGTTCAACCCCGGCAGCACGACCACCGGCGATGCATCCATCGGCTATATCGCGATGACGACGAACCTGGCGGCGGCCGCAGGCGCCATCGGTGCGATGGTCACGTCCTGGGCCCGCTCCCGTAAACCTGACGTCTCCATGGGTCTCAACGGCGTGCTGGCCGGACTGGTGGCGATCACCGCCGGCTGCGCGAACGTCTCCGTGCCGGCGTCTCTGCTCATCGGGTTGCTGGCGGGCATCATCGTTGTGCTTTCGGTGGAGTTCATTGACAAGGTTCTGAAGGTGGACGACCCGGTCGGCGCCGTCAGCGTTCACGGCGTTTGCGGCGCGTTCGGGACGATCATGGCCGGCCTGCTCAACGTTCCCGGCACCCCGGGCTACGTCGAGGGAGCGAGTGTCGGAACGCAGTTGCTGGGTGCGGGCGCCATGTTTGTGTGGGCCTTCGGCTTGGGACTGCTGCTGTTCAAGGTCATCAAGGTGACCATTGGGCTTCGCGTGACCCGTCAGGAAGAGCTGCGCGGGCTGGACATCGGCGAGCACGGCATGGAGGCGTACGCCGGGTTCCAGGTTTTCACGACCCAGTAAACCGGAAAGGCAGACTCTATGAAGCTTATAGTGGCATACATACAGCCAGAAATGCTCAGCGACGTGAAGCAGGCGCTCTACGAGGCCGAGGTATTCAAGATGTCGGTGACCAATGCGCTGGGCTGCGGACAGCAGAAGGGCTATCACGAGTCCTACCGGGGCGTAGCCACCGAGGTGAACCTGCTGAAGAAGGTGCGTCTGGAGATCGCCGTCAACGAGGGCTTCGTGGAGCCGACCGTCAAGGCCATCATCAACGGCGCCCGCACGGGCCAGATCGGCGACGGGAAGATATTCGTCGTGGACCTGGTGGAATGCATACGCATTCGGACCGGTGAGTCGGGCAATGAGGCCATCGGCTGAGATGGGTCCGGTTCAGATGAGTTCGGTGTCCGGTACCCGAGACGCCACTCGTCGCAGCTCGGGAAGGACGTCCATGAACGCATCGTAAAGGGCCGGGTCAAACTGCTTGGCGCGGCCCTCCTTCATGATCTTGAGCGCCTTGTCCTCCGGCATGGCCGGCCGGTAGACGCGATCGTGGACGAGGGCGTCGTAGACGTCCAACAAGGCCACGATCCTTGCGCTCTCGGGTATGTCGATGCCGGCGCGCCTCTCCGGATAACCGTCGCCGTCCCATCGCTCGTGGTGGTAGAGTGCCACCTCGCGGGCTACCTGGAGCAGGGGTATCGAGCTGTCCCCCAGCACCTGCGCGCCTATGAGCGTGTGGGTCTTCATGATCTCCCATTCCTGCGACGTGAGCTTGCCCGGCTTGTTCAGGATGGCGTCGGGGATGCCGATCTTGCCCACGTCGTGCATCGGCCCCGCCAGGCGGAGCATGTCGAGCTCCTCGGAGTTGTACCCCATCTTCTTGCCTATGGCCTCGGCGCCGAGGCCTATGCGGCGGATGTGTGCGCCGGTCTCGTCGTGGCGGTACTGCTGCGCGGCCATCAATCGCAGGGCAATCTCGTCGCGCGATTGGCGGATCTCGGTGGTCTGTTCGTGGACCTTCTCTTCCAGGCGGCGTTCGTACTGGCCGCTCACCATCGACAGGCGGCGCCGTTCGAGGGCGTTGACAACGTTGATGATGATTTCGTTGCTTTCGAACGGCTTGATCACGAAGCCGTAGGCGCCCTCCTCCAGGGCCCGGACGGCCATCGTGCGGTCGTCCACCGCCGTGACCATTATGACGGCAACGTCGGGGAGCTTCTGCTGGACCATTCCCAATAGTTCGATGCCCGACATACCGGGCATCATGATGTCGCAGATCACCAGCTCAAAGGGAAGAGTCTGCAGCTTCTGCCATCCCTCTTCTCCGGAGGAGGCCACCTCGCACTCGTAGCCCTCCGCCTGAAGCCATCGTCGAAGGATGTCGCGGATGTACGCCTCGTCATCCACAATAAGGAGTCTGGCCCCCCGATGGCTGGTCGCTGGAATGGCTTCGAAATCGAAGTCGGTCGCCTCGTCCACGCTCGACCCCGGTCGGCCCCCCCAGACTGTTTCTTCCGGGTCCCTCATTCTGTGTTTCCTCCACCGTCAATCGCATCGCGCACGCCGGCCGCAAGACCGTCCAGTGTGAACGGTTTCTGCAGAAGAGGCGCACCCTCTTCGGCGATTCTCTTCCGGACGGTCTCGCCGCCGGAATAGCCTGACATGTAGAGTACGGGTAGGGCGGCATTGTGTTTCCGGAGCAGCCGGAACAGTTCCAGACCGCTCATGTCGGGCATTACCACGTCGGTCACCAGCAGATCGATGCTGTCCGGGCGTTCGGCGAAGAGCTTCGCCGCCTTCACGGGCGATTCCGCCGCTATGACTGTGTAACCGTACTCGCGCAGAGTGCGGTCGGCGAGTCTGCGGACCGACTCCTCGTCCTCAACAAGCAGTACCGTCTCCGTGCCTTGTTGGACGGGCGCCGGCGGGGGCGCCTTTCCCTGCAGGTCGGCTGTCTCGCTGGTAGTCGGCAGGTGCACGGTGAAGGTTGTGCCCTCGCCGGGCCGGCTCTCCACGGATACACTGCCGCCGTGCTGTTTGACTATGCCGTACACCGTGGCCAGGCCGAGTCCGGTGCCCTTTCCCTGATCTTTGGTCGTATAGAACGGCTCGAACACCCGTGTGCGCGTCTCTTCGTCCATTCCGAGCCCGGTGTCGGCTATGCTTACGGCCACGTGCGCTCCATGGCGGTCTGTCGAGCCGCCGGGCACGACACTCTCCGTTCGGATAGTCAAGTCGCCACCGTGGGGCATGGCGTCGCGCGCGTTGACGACGATGTTCATGACCACCTGCTCGATGCGGCCCGGGTCCGCCTTGATGTTCGGGAGGTCGTGCCCCGGAAAGAAGCGGAGGCGAATATCTTCGCCTATCATGCGCTGCAGCATCTTCGTCATATTCTCGATCAGGGCATTCACGTCCATGGGTACCGCCTGCAGCTTCTCTCTGCGGCTGAAGGCCAGGAGTTGTCGTGTTAGATTGGCCGCCCGCTCGGCCAGGGCCTTGACCTGCGTCAAGTCACTGTGGGTTGGGCTGCCTTCCCGTGCTTCGGCCAGCAGAAGCTGCGTATAGCCGATAACGCCGGTCATAAGATTATTGAAGTCGTGCGCTATCCCGCCGGCCAGCCTGCCGATGGCCTCCATCCGGCCGCTCTCACGCAACTGCTCCTCCGCAGCCATCCTCTCCGTAACGTCTTCTGCCATCTCTATCACGGCGTTGACCGTTCCTTCTGCGTCCCTCACCGGTGACGACACAAAGCGGTACTTCACGACGTTCCCGGCGGACGGGACACTGACCAGCATTTCGTGGGGCTTGCCGTCGGCAAGTGCCTGCCGGGAAGGGCAGAACTCCCTGGAAGTCTCCCAGCCCTTCCGGTTGCAGATCTGATGGCATACCGAGAGGTCGCCGGGCTGCGTGTCGGGGAACATCTGAAGCATCTCTCTGTTCATTTCACGTACCCGAAGATCCGGCCCGGCCAGCGCGATGCCCACGTGCATGTTCTCGATGATGCTGCGCAGTTGGGCCTGCGAGCGACGCAATTCCGTCTGTGCTCTGCGCAGCTTCGTCACGTCGCGTCCGTACACGTTCACGTAGCCGGCATCGGTGAGAGGAACGATCAACAGCGAGTACGTCAGTCCCTTGCAGGCAACCTCCAGCTCGACGCGCCTTCCGCTGTCCACTGCCTCCCGCAGGCCAAGCAGGGCTTCCTCTATGAGGCTCTCCGAGCCTTCCTCGTCCGCTTGCACAACCGCCCGGCCGGCGGGATTCGTGTACAGCACGGCACCGTCTGGTGTGGCCCGCAACACGGGGTTGGGGTTCTCTTGCGGGAACCTGGCAAGACTGGCCAGCGCCTGCTGCGTCCGGCGGCTCTCCGTCATGTCCTCTGCAAAACCGATCACACCCAGCAGCTTGCCGTCCGAGTCTCGATAGGGGACCCTGTGCGTGCGTGCCCAGCGTCTTCCCTGGGGCGTGTCGAAAGGTTCCATGGCGACCGTATGTGTGCTGCCCGACTCGACCAGCTCGCGGTCGTTGGCCTCCATCAGGCTGGCTTGATCGGTGGGGAATAGATCGTGACATGTCTTGCCAAGCACGTCCGCCTTGGCCATACCGAGGGCGTCCGCCAGCCTCTGGTTCACGTGAAGGTGGCGGCCCTCCAGATCCTTGTAAAACACAAGCGCCGGCACGGCGTCCAGGATGAAATCCAGTTCCTCGCCTCGATCGGTCGCCTCGGGCCGGGCCACCTCCTGTTCCGTTTGGTCTCCGCTCGTCGAAGCCATGCTCCGCTCATCCCCGTGATGCAGAAAAGCCACCAGCACCCGGTCGACTCTGCAAGCCGCGTTCCGTACAGATTGAACCGTCCACGACCAAGATAGTGTCTAAACGAGGCCGGATTCAAGCCCTATCCCGTCCGCTGGGACCTGGGGGTCCTTTGAGAACCATGCGTCGTTCTGCTATCTTCGTGCTCGCGCTACAGAGTACGCGTTCTGACGAGGCAGGGAGATGAGACGGATCGCTGTCGTTATGGTGTGCCTGGCGGCTTTCGGTCTGGAGGCGGGGGCCGCCCGCCTGGAGTTGGGCGACGTGCGCCCGGACGGCATGAAGCTCTCGATTCGGCCGTACGGCGTGGCCCTGAACATAGAGGCCCCGGCTGTGCGGCACTACAGTGCCTACGGTGAGCTCAAGGAGGGGCAGCCGGGGTGGCGCGGCCCGTTGCTGTTGCCCCGCACGGCCTGGACGTTCCGCGCTCTGCGGCCCGGCTCGCTGGTGGTGACGCAGGCCGATGACCCAGCCGTGGCGCTCATCGAGGGCAAGGACTACGCGCTGGATCCGGACTGGGGTGCCGTGGCGGCTGTCGAGGGCAGCGACTATCCATCGGGCACACAGGTGCACTTCGAGTATGAGTACACGCTGTCCCGGCTCGACCTGGTGGAGCGGCGCCCGGACGGCAGCATAGCCCTGGTCAAGGGGCAGCCGGACATGGGACAGCCGCATCTGCCGGAACCAACGCCCGGCAGCACGCCGCTGCTCAGCGTGTACCTGCCTCCCAACACGCGGGCCCTCACGATGGAGAACGTCAACCTGATAGACCCCGACGCGAGAGCCGTGCCGCCGGTAAGCGGAACGCAACACATCCGTCGCGTGAGCCAGAAACTGGCCAGCGGCGAGCCCGTCACGATCGTGTTCTTCGGCGACAGTATAACCGCCCAGCGTCCGCGCGACTTCCGCGACGGACGAGGGTCCTTCGTGGATCGGTTCACGCAGTACCTGCGCGACAGGTTCCCGGGGCGCGACGTGGTTGTGACTCCGTGTGAGGAGAAGGTGGCGTCGGAGGCGGGGCGGATCGTCATCCTCAAGGCCGGCGTGGGCGGCGACGACACGCCCCGCGCCCTGAGGCGCATTCGGGCCGACGTGCTGGACCATGATCCGGACGCCGTCGTCGTGATGTTCGGCGTGAACGATGAGAACGGCAGGGGCGGTGTCAACAACGTGCCGCCGTTGGAGTACCGCAAGAACATGGAGGAGATCGTCGACCGTTGCCGGGCCGCCGGGGCAGAGATCATTCTGATGACGACCAGCATGAAGAACCGCGACTGGGTGGGCACGGTCGGCAATCTGGACGAGTACTCCGCCGTCGTTCGCGAGGTCGCCCGGGAGAAAGCCACCTGCCTCGTGGACAACTACCATGCGTGGGTGGACCTGCCGAAGGTCGGCTACAACTACATGATCTATCTGGGAACGTGCATCAACCACCCAGTCGACCTGGGCCACGAGCTGTTCTTCCAGGGGCTGAAGGCGGCGTTTGAGTCCGGTGGCTCCTGAACGTTCCGCTAACATTTGCGACCGGCATCCGTGGGTCTCCTGACGCACCTGGAGGCGAGGAGGAGCTTGCCAAACGGGATCTTAACCGTTCCTTCATCCTGTGATCACATCCGTCGCCGACAATCAGGCGCAGACAGGAGGAAGATGCGTGAGCTACCGCAAGAACATACTGGTGGTTGAGGACGACGAGGCCATCCTCGAACTGGTGCGCTACAACCTGGGGAAGGAAGGCTACCAGGTCGAATGCGTCACCACCGGCGAGGAGGCCGTCGACTCCGCCCTCGCCCAGCGGCCGGACCTGATGATCCTGGACCTGATGCTGCCCGGTCTGGACGGGCTGGAAGTCTGCAAGATCCTTCGGGCCGACGCCAGGACCGCTCAGATGCCGATCGTTATGCTGACGGCTAGGGGCGAGGAGGCGGACATCGTGACGGGGCTGGAACTGGGCGCGGACGACTACGTGACCAAGCCTTTCAGCCCCCGGGTGCTCGCCGCACGGGTGAAGGCCGTGCTCCGGCGCCGCGAGCAGCAGGTGCCGGGCGACCGAAGCGTGGTCAAAGTCGGCGACCTGATAATCCATCCCGGTCGGCACGAGGTCATGGCCGCGGGCGAGCAGGTCGAGCTGACCCATACCGAGTTCATGATCCTGCACTTCCTGGCCAGGCGTCCGGGCTGGGTGTTCACGCGGTACCAGATCGTGGACGGCGTGCAGGGGTCGGATGCGATCGTCACCGACAGGTCCGTGGACGTTCACATCGTTGCGCTTCGCAAGAAGCTGGGCGACCTGGCGGATTATATCGAGACCGTGCGCGGCGTCGGATACAGGATGAAGGACGTGTAAGCGATGGCGAAGCGGCGCCTTTTCTGGAAGGTTTATCCCACCTATCTGTTCGTAATCCTGCTTTGCGCCGCGGGCCTTGCTGCGTATACGTCGTGGTCCGTGAAGCGCTTCCACCTGCGGACCGTGCGGTGGGATCTGGAGGCCCGGTGCCGCCTGCTGGAGCCGCAATTCGCCCGGGAATTGGCCGGAGGCACCGGCTTGGAGGTCCATCGGCTGGCCAGGTCGCTGGGCGAGCAGTCCGGTACCAGGATCACCGTGGTCGATCCGAAGGGCAAGGTCCTGGGGGACACGGAGGGCGATCCGGAGGGAATGGAGAATCACAGCGACCGCGGCGAGATCGTGGAAGCCATGGCCGGCGACGTGGGCAGCCGCGTGAGGCTCAGCCCCACCTTGCGCACGAACATGATGTACGTCGCTACGGCTATTGAGAAGGAGGGCACTGTCCTGGGCGTTGTGCGGGCCGCCGTGCCGCTGGCCGACCTGGAGGAGGAACTGGGGCGGGTCTCGACGCGCATCTGGTTCGGCGCCTTCGTCCTGGCCGTTCTGGCTGCCGGAATCGCGACGTTCGTTGCCGAACGCATCAACCTTTCCCTGCGGCAGATGGTGCGGGCCGCCGCCAGGTACGGCGAAGGAGACTTCAGCGAGAAGGTTTTCGTGCCGGACACCGCGGAGTTCGCCGAACTCGCCGAGACACTCAACGAGATGGCCGACAGCCTGAACGACAAGATCAGCACCATTATCAGCCAGAACCGCGAGCACGAGGCCGTTCTCTCCAGCATGATGGAGGGAGTGGTCGCCGTCGACCTCGACCAACGGATCATCAGCATGAACTCGGCGGCGGCCGAAGTGCTGGGCGTGGACACTGTTACGATGACCGGCAGAACGGTGCAGGAGATCGCGCGGAACGTTCTGTTGGAGCGTTTTGTGGATCAGGTGCTCTCCGGGCAGAAGACCACCGAGAGCGAAGTGGTGCTCCGCAACGGCAAGGAGCGACGCGTGCTGGTGCACGGGACCGTGCTGAGGAACGCCGATGACGAGCAGATAGGCGCCCTGCTCGTGCTGAACGACATAACGGCTCTGCGGCGCCTGGAACTGGTGCGGCGCGACTTTGTTGCCAATGTCTCCCACGAGCTCCGCACCCCGCTGACGGCCATTCAGGGCTTCGTTGAGACACTGCGCGAGGGCGCCCTGAAAGACTCCGGCAAGGCCGATCGGTTCCTCGAGATTGTCAGCCGCCAGGTGGAACGGCTCAACCATATCATCGAAGATCTGCTGGCCCTCTCGCGGATCGAGCGGGGAGAGGAGAACCAGGACATCGAACTTGTGGACGTGAAGCTGCTGGACGTGATGACTGCTGCTGCGGAGAGTTGCGCCCATAGGGCCGAGGAGCGCGGCATCGCCATCGACGTGACCGCCTCGACCGACCTGCGCGCCTGCGTGAGCCCGCAGCTCCTGGAGCAGGCACTTGTCAATCTGTTGGACAACGCCATCACCTACAGCGATGAAGGCGGCGAGATACAGGTGCAGGCGCAACGCGACGGCGCTCAGGCGGTCATCTCCGTGCAGGACCACGGCTGCGGCATTCCGGTGCAGCACCACGACCGGATTTTCGAGAGGTTTTACTGTGTGGACAAGGCGCGCAGCCGAAAAGGCGGCGGGACGGGTCTGGGGCTGGCCATCGTCAAGCACATAGCCCGTGCGCACGGGGGCGCCGTGAGCGTCCGCAGCAAGCCGGGTGAAGGAAGCATCTTCTCGATTGTCCTCCCCCTGGAATAGGACTGCACCGAGCGCGATTCCGGTGCGGCGATGAACGCGTCACTAACAGTATTGGCGTGCCGTGAGCAAGCGGGAAAGAGGCCACAGCCCGCCGATAGCGGGCCGGGGGCGATTCCTAACGGAATACTAACGTAGAACTCATCGTGCGCGAACCCATTCGAAGTACTCTCTCGCCCAACTCAACGGGATCAGGTTGGAGGCACGCATGCGCAAGGCGAACACAGTCCATGTGCGGCATAGGTCCGGGCTTGGCCCGGCATCCAGCCGAAGTCCCATCGCTCTTGTGGTGGAAGGAGGTGAGGGAGAGAGAGGCGTTTTCTGCAGGTGGAGAAGTCTTACCAGCGGCGTCGGGCTCGCCCTGGCCGTTCTTGCCGTGGCCTGTGCTTCCATGGTCGGCTGTGCGGGAACGCGGATGCCGATCGTCGAAGTCGGGTTGTCGGTCGATCGGCAGGAGTATCGGATTGGTGAGCCGGTGGTTGCCGGTGTGCGTGTCACAAACAAGTCCGAGTCAGCGGTCTTCGTACCGAGCCTTGATGCTGACTCCCTCAAGTTCTACTGGGGAGAACCCGGCACCGGTGTGCGCATGCGGCGCGATCCGGTTCTGCCGGAGGGGATGACGGGCGAGACGCGCATTCTGGGTCCCGGGCAGTCTGCCTCGCGCAGCTTCCTTTTCACGCGCCTGACGCCGAAAGTTGGCGAATACGGGCTGATGGCCGCACTGAACGGTCTGCGTAAAGGCGGGGCCGGCGGGAGGGCGATGCTTGCGCAATACTCCAACTTCGTTTCGCTCGCCGTTGGCGACGAGGTGGCTCTGGAGAGGGACCCCAACTCAGGCATCATAACGCGCGAGCAGGCGATAGCGCTTGCCACGCAGCAGGAAGAGCCACAGCCCGGCGTGAACGTCCGGGCGGTGTTGGTGCCGCTGGGTGAGACCGGCCTGTATTCATGGGCCGTATTCCTGGGAGGAGAGGAAGACTCAATCGAACATGCCAAGGGGCTGCGGGTGAACGCCTATACCGGCGTTGTCGAACCACTGCCGCTTGGTGCCCCCGAGGTTGAGGGAAGTGGACAATGAGGAGAGCTGGAACCCTATCGGCATTGATGCTGATGTTCCTGGTCGGACCGTTTGCGTGGGGTGCCGAACTAACGGGCGCGGAGTTTGCCGCCCCCGATGAGATCGACACCCATCTTGTCAAAGTGCTTAGGACTACCAATAAAGCTCAAACAAACCGTTTCGTACCCAGGGTCTATGATTTCGCGAACGTGAATCCGTATGACGTGCTGCGCTTCATCGTTCGGGTGGCCCAGATAGAGGAGGGCGCCTGGTTCGTGTACGGCAAGCCGACCGACCCGGATGATCCCACCACGGTCAAGGGCGGCAAGGTGGCGATGGTGGTGCCCATCTACCAACTGCCTTACGTTGACGAGCTGATGGAGACGATCGACCGGGAGGGGCTGACCACCTCCTCGGGCGACGAAGCTTACTACTACCGTCCGAGGCACCGCCACGTCGACGACGGCGATTTCGTCGACCTGATCAACGCGGTGCTGGCAATCAACCATAGCTCCGGCGATCAGGTGCCGGACAACGAAGTGAACGCTTACCTGTTCTATGACTCGCCCAGCAGCATTGAGGACGTGCAGCGCTGGCTGCCGGTGCTGGACCAGCCGCCCCCCCAGGTGATGCTGGAGGCAACTCTCTACGAGGTGAACGTGGAGAACGACAGCGCCCTCGGGCTGGACGTCGTGTCGTGGAAGAACGGCCCGGGACGCGACCTCTTCACGGTCGGAGCGTTCTGGGAGAAGGAACGCGTGCCCACGCTGCGTGGGACCGGCGTTCTGGTGGACCACGGAGTGCCCGGCGGCACACACGCCCTGAGCGGGCACGATTTCCTCACGCACGGCACGTACTATAGCTACCTGATCGACCTGCCCAGCGAGTTCTTCGACTTCCTGGTGACCAAGCAGAAGGCCCGCGTGCTGGCCAGCGCGAAACTGCTGTCCCGCAGCGGAGTGCCCGCTGTGCTGAGCTCCGGGGATCGCATTTTCTTCTGGCGCACCAACGACGATGCCGACATCGAGCGCATAGTCGTGGGGGATTCTGTCGCTCGGGAGTTGGGTTCCGAGAGCACCGGCGTCTTCCTGCGCGTGGAGCCCATCATCGGTGAGGAAGGCATCCAGCTCGAGATTGAGGTGGATGTTGTGGGCAACACAGGTTTCGGCACGGACGGGCGGCCGGAGGTCGTGCGACGCAACTTTGACACCAACGTTCGTGTTCAGGACGGGCAGGAGATAGTTCTGGGCGGTTACACGCGAGAAATGGTGGTTCAGCAGGCCAACAAGATACCCGTACTCGGCAGCATCCCGTTCATGGGATGGCTGTTCGGAGGAGAGCAGAATCTGGTCAAGAAGCGGAAGGTGGTGGTAGTACTCACCGCCAACATTGTGAAGGACTTCAGCGCCATGACCGGCGCCGGCTCCGAGATTGACGCCGCCCTGATCCGTTCGCGGGCCAGGGGCGAGTGGCCGATGCCGGACCTGAAAACTGAAGCCGGATTTGACCAGTGGATATTCGATACCGAAGGCACCGAGTGAGGGAGGCCGACATGAACCGCACATCGACCGGAAGATCCAGTATCCTCGTGGCCTTCATCGTGGCGGCGGCTCTGTTCGCCGGCGGTCCCGTATGGGCGGGCGGCGAGGATGAAGCAGAGGGCGTGCAGTCACGGCGGGGCAACCCCAGCCCGACGGCCGCCGAGAGCGACATTGATGACTACACATTCCAGGACGAGCAGATCAACATCGACGGCAATCGTGACGCGGTGGTCAAGGTCCTTCGCGTCAACCAGAAAAACCTTGTCAACGATTACGTCGTGGGCATCTATCCCATACGGAACGCTCACCCCAAGGAGATCCGTTCTCTGTTCCGCCTGATCACGGCGAAAGAGGGCGGGCGAGCGGAGGTCATCCGCGACAAGATCGGCGGTGAGGCATTCCTGCAGGTCATCGCGCCGAAGTTCCAGCTTCCTTACATCGAGGAGGCCCTCCAGGCCCTGGACGAAGACTGGGTGAAGGAGGACGTGGACGGCGCCACGCAGGTCTACTACCGGGCCAAGTTCCGCGACGTGGCCGCGATAGACGACATTGCCGAGGTGCCGGGAGGAGGCGACGGCGAGACCACCGTTGTGGACGCGACGGCCAACGCGATCTTCAAGCGCGGGGAACCCTACCGCATGAAGAAGTGGCTCTCCACGGCCGAGGAGATCGATCTGTTCCCTCCGCAGGTGCTGCTTGACGCGTCCGTCTACGAGCTGGAGATCACGGACGACCTCAAGCTGGGCCTGGACTACGTGGCCTGGAAGTGCGGGCCGGGAAGGAACCTGTTCGATTTCACGTGCTGGGGACTGCACTCGTCCCAGGATGCGGAGGACGTAACCAGCATCTTCGACCCGTTTGTGCCCGAGCGGCTGCTGACGGGCGGCGACCAGCGCATCAGCACGCGCGGCCGCGGCTGCTATGCCGCCGCGAACTACGTGCTGGCGTCGGAGTTCATCGACTTCCTGCTGCGGCGGGGGAAGGCGCGTCTGGTCACGACCGGCCGCCTCAACGTGCGCCACGGCACCACGGGCACGTTGTCGGTGTCCGACGATGTGATCCACTTTCAGGTGAGTCCGGACGAGCAGGACCTCCTGACGGCGGATCTGGAGGACTACCAGCTGCTGCTGGCGGAGCGCTGCCTGACTCACGAGACCGGCGACCTCACCCTCGGTCTTGGGCTCAGCGTCATCCCCTTTATCGGCCTGGAGACCACCGAACTGGTCTACGCCCTGACAATGAACGATCTGGTCGGCACCACGCCGTCCGGCGCTCCGCTGGTCAGGGACAACAACATGGTCGGTTCCGTCCTGATTCGGGACGGAGTGCCGACCTGCCTGGGCGGCCTGAAGCGGACGGAAGACATCCGCTCCACGGCTAAGGTTCCGCTGCTGGGCAGCATCCCTGTGCTGGGATATCTGTTCGGCGGGGAGCGCAACGCTCAGCGCCACACGGAGATGGTCGTTGTGCTGACGCCCAAGGTGGTGCAGTACAGCGAGATACATAAAGAACTGGCTCGGGCGGAAGATAAGCTTGTCCGCCGGCAGGTGATGGAGAAGGCCGCTTTGCCGCTGCCGAAGACGCAGTACGGTTTTGACCAGTGGCTGATCGGCGACAACTGAGGAGCGGGCGCGGCGCCACCGGCTGCCGCGCAACCGTTCCCATGCAGTGACGTAACCCAAGTGGAGACTTGAAATGAAGACGAAGTGGATGAGAATAGCCGTGTTGTTCGTTTGGGTCCTGACTCTCGGGCTGGGGCTTGTCGCGCCGGAGGCGATGGGAAGCTCCGCCGCGGGTCAGTCGGAGATAGTGGTGGACGGGTCCACGACCGTGGGGCCGATCGCCAAGGCGTTTGCCGAATACTATATGGGACAGAACAGCGGCGTAACGGTGTCCGTTAGCGAGTCGGGCAGCGGAAACGGTGCCAAGAGCCTGATCAACGGCACCTGCGACGTGGCCGACATGTCCCGGTTCATGAAAGACAACGAGTTCAAGGCCGCGGTCGATAGCGGCGTGTTCCCGGTCGCGCACGTGGTCGCCGTTGACGGTATCGCGATGATCGTGCATCCGGCGAATCCGGTGCAGAAGCTGACGATGGCGCAGGTGAAGGATATCTACACCGGCAAAGTCAGCAACTGGCGGCAGCTGGGCGGACCGAATCTGCCGATCGTGAAGATCAGCCGCGACACCAACAGCGGCACCTATGAGACGTTCGAGAACCTGGTCATGAACAAGGAGGAGATCTCCGCCGGGACCGAATACGTGAACAGCAACGGCGCCGCCAGGGCGCGCGTGCAGACCACGCCCACCGCCATCGCTTACGTGGGCCTGGGCTTTGTGGACGACACCGTCAAGGCCCTGCAGATCAACGGGATCTATCCGGACCGGGCGACCGTGAGTTCCGGGCGCTATCCCATCGCGCGGCCCCTGTTCATGTTCACCGACGGCTACCCGAAGCTCGGAACGCACTTGCATGCGTTCGTGACACTGCACCTGACGGAGAAGGGGCAGGAGATCATCGAGACGATCGGCTTCGTCCCGGTGACCAATTACTGATCGCGGGTGCGTTTCTCCCGCGGGTGTAAACCCGAGAGAAGTGGAAGGGATCACGCCGCGTGACGACTGACAGACGCGACAGCGATCTGATGATCGGAAAGAGGGCCGGCCGCTTCCGGCGGCTGGCCGCCCTTTCCGGCGAGGGCGGACTGCTGCTTGTCAGCTCCGTCTGCGCCGTCATGGTGCTGTTCATCTTCTACTACATCCTTCGTGACGCCCTGCCGTTCTTCCGCGCACACGGCTTCAAGGAGTTCTTTACGGCCCGGAAATGGTACCCCAGCGCCGACCCGCCGTCGTTCGGGGCGCTTACCATCTTTTACGGCAGCGCAATGGTGACTCTGGGCGCCATGGTGTTCGCCATGCCGGTAGGGATAGCGGCCGCCGTCTGCCTGAGCGACATCCTACCGTTCTCTCTGCGCCAGGCGGTGAAGCCGATCATCGAAATGCTCGCGGCCATCCCGTCGGTCGCCTATGGATTCTGGGCCTTCGTCGTTTTCGCGCCGCTCCTGCAGAATCACGGCGGCAAGGTGCTTGAGTGGGGCTGGCTTGCGGTGATCTCGCCCCTGGCACTGCTCGTGGGCGTCGTGGTCGGCGACCTGGGAACAACGCCGATCCGCAGCAAGGCGCGGGTGCCCGCCCGAGTGGCGTTGACGCTGATCGCGTGGGGCGCCCTGTTTGCACTTCTGCTCTGGGTGGGCGACGTTCTGGGCGGGCTGCAGATCGCCAGTGGAACCAATGCGCTGAATGCTTCCATCGTGCTCGGCATAATGGCACTGCCCACGGTGGTCAGTGTCTCTGAGGACGCCCTCTCCGCCGTGGGCCGAAGTCTCCGGGAGGGCAGCTACGCCCTGGGAGCCACCCGGGCCGAGACCATCATCAGGGTCGTCATACCGTCGGCGCGCAGCGGCATCGTCGCGGCGGTGATACTGGGCATCATGCGGGCGGTGGGAGAAACCATGGTTGTCTGGATGGCCAGCGGCAACGCGGCGCAGATACCTTCTCCGTGGTACAACTTCCTGGAGCCGGTCCGAACACTCACGGCCACCATCGCCGGGGAGATGGGCGAGGCGGACCAGGTCACCGGTTCAGGCCGCTATCACGTGCTTTTCGCCATGGCGCTGTGCCTTCTTACGTTCTCGTTCATATGCAATCTCGTCAGCGAATGGGCCATGCGTCGGTCCAGGATGAATGGTGGTTGATCGATGCAACTGAGCACCCGAAAACTCCTCGACCGCGCGTTCTCATCGGTCTGCGTCCTGTCCGTGGTGCTCATGGCGGCCGCGCTGCTCGTCCTGCTGGGCCCCATCGTGGTGCGCGGCGTGGGGGCGTTTTTCTTCCGGGAAACGGTGGAGCACCGCCGGTTTGTTCTGGAGAAGCTCAGTCGGGGCGACCGGGCCGAGGTGCAGGCGGAGCTCAAGAAAGCCGAGGAAGCACGTCAGCCGGTGTACGACATGCTGGACGAGTTCGACGCCCGACTTGCGGACATGGGGTTCCTGGAGCGCCGCGAGTGGGAAGGGAGATTCACCCAGTTGAAGGACGCCGTGCGGGAGCTGCTAGGCCCGCTGCCGGACGACCAGCCGGCCGTCGTTATGCGCGAGCAGTACGGCGAGACGCGATGGGACCAGGCGCTCGAGAGGCGACATGATCTGCTATACCTGACTACGTACGATTACTCGGATCCCACGGTTCTCGGCAAGAAGGTATACAAGCCCCGCTCCGAGCAGTTCGCCGGCACCGTTCTCGAGCCGTTGTTCCCTTACGTGGAGCAGCATACCGAGGAGATGCTCAGGCCGCGATGGAAACTCTACTGGCGGTTTCTGGTTGACGAACCGTTCGACGCGAACTTCTTCGGCGGCATCGGGCCCGCGGTAGTCGGCACGCTGTACCTGACGATCGGCGCGATGTTGATCGCCGGCCCCATGGGCATCCTGGCGGCCATCTACCTTGCCGAATACGCCGGCACCAACTGGTTCATCAGCGTCATACGCAGTTGCATCAGCACCCTGGCCGGCGTCCCCAGCATCGTATTCGGCCTGTTCGGATTGGCATTCTTCATAAACGCGCTGCACGTCTCCGAAACCAAGAGCGTGCTGGCGGGTTCGCTTACGCTGGCGGTACTGGTGTTGCCCACCGTCATCCGGGCCTCGGAGGAGGCGATCAAGGCCGTCCCCGCTTCGTACCGCGAGGCGTCTCTGAGCCTGGGCGCGAGCAAGTGGCGCACGTCCTTCCTGGTCGTCTTCCCGGCGGCGCTGCCGGGCATACTCACCAGCATCATCATCAGCATGGGCAGGGCGGCCGGTGAGACGGCGCCCATCATCTTCACCGCGGCCGTCAGCCTGGGCAAAGCGCCCAAGGTATGGGAGGTTTTCTCGAAGCCCACGCCCGCGCTGCCCTGGAACATATACAATCTCGCCACGGAGCACGAGGCGGTGGACCGAATCCGGCACGTGCAGTACGGTATGGTGTTGACGCTCATCGCCATCGTGCTGCTGCTGAACCTGACGGCCATCCTGCTTCGGGCGCGAATAAGCAAGAAGCTGAGAGGTTGATATAGAACACATGGGCTCCGACACACCCATCGTGAGAGTGAACACGCCCACCGAGACCGGCGACCGCGAAGAAATCGAGCGAAGCAAACCGATTGTGGAAGCCGAGGATTTCTCCGTCCATTACGGCGAGAAGGCGGCCGTCAAGGAGGTCTCCCTGGGCATTCCAGCCGGGATGGTCACGGCCATCATCGGTCCCAGCGGCTGCGGCAAGAGCACATTCCTGCGCGCCATCAACCGCATGAACGACCTGATACCCGGCTGCCATGCCACCGGCAAGCTCATGCTGGAGGGGCATGACCTCTACGCCCCCCGCCTGGACGTGGTGCAACTGCGCAAGCGCGTGGGCATGGTATTCCAGCGCCCGAACCCGTTCCCGAAGTCCATCTTCGACAACGTCTGCTACGGCCCCCGTATCCACGGCGGGAACAACAAACAGGAGCTTCGGGCCCTGGCCGAGCGCAGTCTCAGGCGGGCGGGGTTGTGGGAAGAGGTGAAGGACCGTCTCGGCGACAACGCCGTTGCGCTCTCCGGTGGCCAGCAGCAGCGCCTCTGCATAGCGCGCGCGCTGGCTGTCAAGCCGGAGGTGCTGCTGATGGACGAGCCGGCGTCGGCGCTGGATCCCCGCTCGACCGCCCGGGTGGAGGATTTGATTTCCGAGTTGCGCGGCGACTATACCATTATCATTGTCACGCATAACATGCAGCAGGCCGCGCGCGTGTCGGACATGACCGCCTTCCTCTACGAAGGCGTTCTCGTGGAGTTCGGGCAGACAGACCAGATCTTCACCAACCCGCGCGAGCGGGCAACCGAGGACTACATCACCGGTCGTTTCGGCTAATGCGGAACCGGAGAAGGCAATGACCCTGCACCTGCAGAGAGCGTTGGACGCGCTGAAGAAGAAGTTGCTCTCGCTCAGCGCCGTCGTCGAGGAAAGCGTCGAGAAGGCGGTGCGGTCCGTGGTCGAGCACGACCGCGAACTGGCCGAAGAGGTCATAAGGGACGACCCTTCCGTCGACCGCAAGGAAGTGGACCTGGAAGAAGAGTGTCTGAAGACTCTGGCGCTGCATCAGCCGGTGGCCATCGACTTACGGTTCGTGATCGCACTGCTGAAGATCAACAACGATCTCGAGCGGATCGGCGACCTCGCGGTCAACATCGCCGAGCAGTCCACCTTCCTGGCCACGCGGCCTCAGTCGAACATCCCCTTCGACTTCCCCACCATGGCCGAGAAGGCACGCTGGATGCTGGGGCGCAGCATGGACGCTCTGGTCAATCTGGACGCGGGCCTGGCCCAGGAGGTCTGCGCGGCCGATGACGAGGTGGACGCCATCAACCGCGAGATGTACGGACAGGTGCAGGATGGCATTCGCGAGAATCCGCAGCACATGGGGCGCCTTATCCGCCTGCTGGAGGTCTCACGCAATCTGGAACGCATCGCGGACCACGCCACCAACATCGCCGAAGACGTCATCTACATGGTCGAAGGCCGTATCATCCGCCACCGGGCCGAGACTTACCGTTAAGCGGACGCGTACGCCGTCCTCGCGTTGCTGCCGGGTCCCTTCGTGCCTATAATGCCGCTCTCGTTGGCCCCGCTCTGCGTGCACGAAAAGTGTGACGGAAGAGCGGGTTCTCGCCGCCCGCAACGCAGGCAGGAGATGGAACGGTGAAAGCACCCCTGGAGTCGCGAATCGGCGTTGGCGTTATGGCAGCGGCCACGCTGGCCGTCCTGGCGTTCGCTTCGCTGGGCGCCGGTGGCGGCGCTTCGCTCGAGCCGTACCGCGGCCTCGGGTCGGTGCAGACAGCCGCCCCGGGCCTCCACGTCGGCGCCGACGGCGTTCTCCTGCGCGACGGGAAGCCCTACCGGGGGATCGGGATCAACTACTTCAGCCTGTTCTACGACACGCTGCTGGGCCCCGATGACGAGGGCTACCGCCGCAAACTGGAGGTGCTGGCCGAGCGCGGCATCCCTTTCTGCAGGTTTATGGCGGCGGGCTTCTGGCCCAAGCACATGCGGCTGTACCTGGACGACAAGGCCGAGTACTACCGGCGCTTGGACGACGTTGTCCGCGAGGCCGAGCGAACCGGCGTGGGTCTGATACCTTCGCTCTTCTGGCACGCGGCGTGCGTCCCCGACATGCTGGGCGAACCGGTGAGCGCCTGGGGCGATGCGGACAGCCAGACACGGCAGTTCATGCGTAGGTATACCACAGAAATGGTGGAGCGATACAAGGGATTTCCCGCCATCTGGGCCTGGGAATTCGGCAACGAGTACAACCTGCCGGCAGACCTGCCTAACGCCGACAAGCACCGGCCTTCCATAAACCCGCGCCTCGGCACGCCTGAGACCAGGAGCGAACTGGACGACCTGACGGGGGAGATGGTAGTCGATGCCATCCGGGAGTTTGCCGAGACGGTCCGCGACGTGGACCCGCACCGGGCGATTCTCTCCGGCAACAGCCGACCGCGCCGGTACGGTTGGCACAACTGGCAAGAGGGCTCCTGGGCCCTGGACACACGCGAGCAGTACCGGGAGATACTCCTGAGGGACAATCCCTATCCCGTCGACACTGTCACCATCCACCTCTACCCGCAGGCAGACGAGCTTTACTTCGAGGAAGTATCGCTGGAGGAATTCCTGAGCGTTACCCTCGCGGCTTCGCGATCGGCGGGCAAGCCGCTGTTCGTCGGCGAGTTCGGCGCCAGCCGGTCGCTTGGCAGGGAGCAGGAGGAGGCCATGGTCAGGCGCATGCTGGCCGCCATTGAGGGTCAGGGGGTGCCCCTCGCGGCTTTGTGGGTCTACGAACTTGCGCACCAGCAAGGCACCTACAACATCACGCCCGACAATGACAGGGCGTACCAGCTTCAGCTCCTGCAGGAGGCCAACCGCCGATTGCAGCGTGAAGCGGAGATGCAGGCGCGCGGTGCGGAATAGCCAGTATGGGCGCCTGTGGGGCCGTCGGCACCCGCGACTCGCGAGTCCCTGCGGATTGGGGATAGGCGGGACCGTTTGATGCAGCCTGAGGTCGGGAGACGACCAATAGCCCGAGTCGGCCGGGCGGGGACCGCGCCGGGTCAGTAGACCTGCCAGCCTTCTTCGAGGTAGTCGCAGGTCTCGCAGTTGATGTTGATCAGTTGGCACTCATAGAGGTCGCAGAGGACCGGCACCCCCGAAAGCGCAAGCACCACGCGCGCCAGACGCTGAACGTTGGTGCCCTTGACCAGCACCACCTCGCCGGGGTGCAGATCCTCCTGCACAAAGCCAACGGCCCGGGAGGGCGACCTTCCCGCCTTGAGGACGGACGACCACCTCATGCCGGCCTGGGTGGCACCACGTCGGATCGCCCGGAAGCTGTTGCTGCTGCCGACGCAGATGATTCGGTCTGCGGCCCCGGCCGCCGCCCGACCGATTCTGCGGTAGAGGGCATGCCCGGAGCCACGGGGCTCCTCCACGTGACCGAGCACCAGCGTCTTGCGCGGAGCCTGGATCTGTGCCAGCAGCTCCAGGGCCGCGAAGATCGTCTCCTCGCCGCTCTTGCGCGTGTCGTCGATGGCATATGCTCCGTTCGGCAGTCGCACGGGGCAAAGCCGCAACGGCGAGGGCTCGAGGTGCTCCAGTTTGGCCAGCGCCTCGTCCAATGCCACACCTTCGGTCAGGGCGACCGCAACGGCAGCCAGGATGGGGTAGACCATTGTGCGCCCCAACAGCTTCGTCCGGGCGGTACGTACGTCTCCGCCCGCGTGCAGCTTGAACCGGGTGCCGTGGGGCCAGTCCAGCTCGACTTCCGTGGCGCGAACGTCGTTGCCCTCCCCAAGACCGAAGGTGACGACGCGGCGGTCCGTCTGCCGGACCATCCACTGCACGTTCGGGTCATCGCCGTTGAGGACCGCCGTTCCGTTCGGGGGCAGGGCGCGAGCCATCTCGAACTTCTCGGCCCGCGTCACTTTCAGACTCTCGAAGGACCGATTGTGCTCGCTGCCGATGGAGGTGACGACCACTACGTCCGGCTTTACGAGCCATGCCTGCGGTCCCATCTGCCCCGGCCCGTTGATGCCCACCTCCACCACGACCGGGCTCGCGCCCGGCTTTGTGGCAATGATGCGCCTGGCCACGGCCGAGCGTCCGTTTGCCTCGATTCGGTCGTACGGCTCAAGGCCTATTGCGGCACAGAGGGCGCGGGAGGTCGTCGTCTTGCCGAATGTGCCGACCACGGCCACCACGCGCGTGTCGCGAATGGCCAGGCGCCGGTAGGAAGCGGAGATCAGGCGAAAGACGGGCCGGACGCGTCGCAGTAGCTTCCACTCCAGTTCGACGAGGACCGCCCGGGAGCGGAACACTTCGCGGAAGTAGCCGAGACGGCTTGCCATGCGAGGCGCCTTGTCTTGCCGATGGTAGCGTTGGGCGGCAGATCGACCGGAAACCCCGCAGGCTCGATCCGGTCGGGACCGCTGCCCTGGGATTGCCTCCTCAGATGCCCGCCGCAGTCCATTCTAAATCGTGGCCGCGGGGACCGCAAAAGGGCGCTCGGAGAAGGCGGATTCAGGCTGCAGTGCCGGCCCCGATGGCATGCCCTTGCAGGTGACACTACAATGTCCGATAGGTTTCAGTCACTTGCGCGGACGCGCAGAGAATCCAGCGCCCGAGAGGGCAGAGGACCACGGGATGCAGCCGACGACGAACGGGACCGACGAAGTGAAGGAAAGAGTGCAGGAACTGCTCGCCCAGATGACGCGGGAGGAGAAGGCCGATCTGCTGACGGGCGTGGACATGTGGCATTTCAAGAGCGTGGAACGGCTCGGAGTGAAGTCCATGCGGGTCACCGACTGCGGCCACGGTGTCACTCTGACCGGCGATCCGCGCAACCTCAACGGCACCTGCTTCCCGACGGCCGTGGGGCAGGCGTCGACGTGGAACTACGACCTGATCCGTCGGCAGGGCGAGGCGATGGGCGAGGAAGTGCGCGGGCTGGGCTACTCGATGCTGCTCGGGCCAATGGTGAACCTGCACCGGTTCCCGCTGGGCGGGCGCAACTACGAGACCTACTCGGAGGACCCCTACCTCGCAGGCCGGATGGCGGCGGCGCTGATCGAGGGGATCCAGTCGCGCGGCCCCGGCGCCTGCATAAAGGGTTTCACGGCGAACAACCAGCAGGCCGAACAGACGACTACCAGCGCCGAGATCGACGAGCGTACGCTGCGCGAGATCTACTGCCCGGCGTTTCGGATTCCGGTCCAGGGCGCCCATCCACCGTATGCCATCATGACTTCGTACAACCTGTTGAATGGCGAACACACCTCCGAGAACGCGCACCTGATCCGCGACATCATCAAGCGCGACTGGGCGTACGAGGGCGTCGTTCTCTCGGACTGGCGCGGGGTTCACACCACGGACGCCATCGCTGCGGGCCTCGATCTGGAGATGCCGGGACCGGGCAAGTACCTCACGAAGGAGAACGTCCTGCAGGCCATCGAGGACGGCGTGATCGACGATGCGGAACTGGACGACCGCGCGGGCCGAATCCTGGGCATGATTCTGAGATCGACGCGCGAGGATGCCCCGGAAGGTGAGGTGGACTCACCCGCGCATCGCAGCCTCGCGCGCGAGGTCGCCGAGGAAGCGATCGTGCTCCTCAAGAACGACGACGTTCTTCCTTTCTCGACGGGGCTCAAGAGCCTTGCCGTGATCGGCCCGAACGCCGAGCAGGCCAGGCTGGGCGGCGGCGGCAGCGCTTCCGTCGCGCCGCCATACTCGGTCGGCGTGCTGGACGGCATTATCGACCAATGCGGTGGGGAAGTAGAGGTCCGCTACGCCGAGGGATGCGCCTCGGTCGGCGCGCTCGGCGTGCTTACCAACGACTGCATCCGCGCCGGCGACTCGCCCGACGGGGAGCCCGGCTTCCTGGCCGAGTTCTTTGCCAATGAGACGTGCGAGGGCGAACCGGCGGCTACCACCGTTCAGCGTCAGGTGGACTTCTCCTGGGGCTGGGCGGCGCCGGCGGCGGGCATGCCGCGCGGCGGTTACTCGGTTCGCTGGTCGGGCTGCCTCGTTCCGCGTGAGTCGGGCAGCCATCGCCTCGGCGTGGCCGGCCACGGCCGGTTCCGGCTCTGCGTTGACGGTGAGCCCTGGATCGACGAATGGGAGACCGGCGGCGGGGAACACGGCGTCCCCGAACATACCGTCGTCAGCCGCGAACTGGACCTCACTGCCGGGGAGCCGGTGAATCTGCGGCTTGAATACGCCAAGACCGGCAACCCGGCTTCGGCGCGGCTGGAGTGGTGCGAGCCCGGCGCTCCGGACCCCGTCGATGCCGCCGCTGAAGCAGCGCGCGGGGCCGACGCCGCCATCGTCTGCGTGGGCCTCTCGAACAGCCACGAGGGCGGCCTCCTGGACCGCAAGGGGCTTGCGCTCCCCGGCGAGCAGGACCGTCTCGTGCAGGCCGTCGCCGGGGCCAACCCCAACACGGTCGTCGTCATCATCGGCGGAAACCCCGTGCGCGTCAGCCCCTGGATTGATCAGGTCGCGGCGGTGCTCGAAGCCTGGTACCCCGGCCAGGAGGGCGGCAACGCCGTCGCGCGAGTCCTGTTCGGCGACGTCAACCCCTCCGGCAGACTCCCGGACACCTTCCCGAGGCGGCTCGAAGACACGCCCGCCCACGGCAACTATCCCGGCGACGGCGTCAAGGTCCACTATCGCGAAGGCGTCTTCGTCGGCTACCGCCACTACCTGTCCAAAGACGTCGAGCCCCAGTTCCCGTTCGGCTTCGGCCTCTCCTACACCACCTTCGAGTACGGCGACGTCAGCCTCTCCGCCGATACCCTCTCGGCCGATGGCACGCTCACGGCCTCCGTCGACGTGACCAACACCGGCGAGCGCGCCGGCAAGGAGGTCGTGCAGCTCTACGTCCGCGACGTCGAGTCATCCGTCCCGCGCCCGCTGCGGGAGCTGAAAGGCTTCGAGAAAGTCGAGATACAGCCGGGCGAGACGCGCACCGTCTCGTTCGCCGTAACTCCCGATGATCTCGCCTTCTACGATGTTGAATCCTGCTCCTGGCTCGCCGAGCCCGGCACCTTCGAGCTCATGCTCGGGCGCTCCTGCGCAGACGGTTCCACGGCGCGCTTCGCCTACCTCGGCTGAGCCCGTACACCACCGACGCCCGGGCGTGCGGCCGATCTC
>CAZZNQ010000031.1:0-39402 GCA_964655775.1 uncultured candidatus Brocadiaceae bacterium
GAGGGGCGCGCTGTTATCCGGGCGTTATCCCCACCAGACGGGAATGATCTACAACCCCGAACTTCCCTCCGGCATCGGACATCGCTTGTGCGAGTTCACAGAGGAGATCGTGCCGTTCTCGGCGCCCCTTTCGGAAGCCGGTTACGCCTGCCATCACGTCGGGAAGTGGCATATCGGTTCCTGGTTCGAGAGCCGGCCGTCGGACTACGGCTTCGAAGGTGTCTTCTACCCCGGCTACGGCTATCCCCGCGAGCACGAACACTACCTGGACTACCTGCGGGGGTACGGCATAGAGGGATTCAGCCTGGAATCGCCCAGACAGGGTGGCAAGGCGGCCCGGTATTTCAACGAACACGACGTGCCCTTGGGGGCGTCCATCCCGGGATACCTTACGGCTCAGACCATCGAGCGCCTGAAGGCACCGCGCCGGGGCGGCCAGCGCTTTTTCCTAAGCTGCAACTTCTGGGGCCCGCATATTCCGGTGAACATCCCGCCGGAGTATCTCTACATGTATGAGCCGGAGCGTATGCCACTGCCCCCCAGTTTCCGCAACATCTCCGACAATCGGCCGGAGATCGTGCGCCTGGCCCACTGCCTGTGGGGCGGCGAGGCGCTGACGGACGACATGGTGCGGAACATCGTCGCCGCCTATTACGGCTACGTAACCCTGATCGACCACGAGATCGGGCGGGTGCTTGAGTTCCTGGAAGTGGAGGGGATGTTGGACGAGACCCTCGTCGTGTTCAGCGCGGACCACGGATCATCGCTGGGCAGCCACGGCCTCCAGGACAAGGGGCTGAACATGTATGACGACGTCTACCGGATACCGTTGATCGTCGCCGGGCCCACAGTCAGGCAGCCGGGCAGAGCAGTGGCCGACCTGGTTTCGCACATGGACCTGACGCCAACGTTCGTGGAGTTGGCCGGAACCAAGGTCCCCGCTGACTACGTTGGCCGCTCCCTGCTGCCTTACGTCCGTGGCACAGAACCGGTTGATCCTCGGACCGAGATCGTGATGGAGGCGTTCGGCCACCAGGTGCCGTTCTTCCAACGCGCGATTCGGGATTGCCGCTACAAGTACATCTTCAACGCGACGGCGCGAGATGAGTTCTATGACATCGACAGCGACCCGTGGGAGACCGTCAACCTGATCGATGCCGTGTCTCCGGGCCTGCTGGAATCCTACCGGAATCGACTGCGTGACTGGATGGAGGCAAGCAAGGACCCGCTGCGACGGTATTTCGGGTCAGTCGCATTCACTGAGGCCTACCGCGTGCAGGAGTAGTGGTCGGTCCCGACGTCTGGCCGGCGCAGAATGAGTGGCGTGCCGTTTGCGGCAAGCATTCGATGGGACCCATGCGGAGAACTGCATCCATGAGAAGTGCCCTACCGATTTCATTGGTGGCCTTACTGTTCGCTGCACTGCCTGCACTTAGTCTGATAGCGGCAGGATCGGCGGCGCCTGACTGGCGTGCGAGGAACATGGCCAAGTTGATGCGCCGTGCGTACAAGGACTACGTCGGATACAACGAACTTGCGGAGGAACTTGGTGATCGGCTGCCCGACGGCTCCGGAATCCGGGTGATGCAGGTGGAGGCGGGCAAACCGGAGGACGAGGAGGACGGCGGATGGTCCCCCGACCCGGAACTGGACTTCCTTGCCGGAAAGCACTTCATCTATCCCGGACTCACGGCGAAACATGCTTCAGACGTTTCATTCCGGTTCTACAGCAGCGAATCGATGGCTCCGGGCGTCAAGGAGATCGAGTGCCTCCCGAACGTTGTCTGGGGTCTTGCGAAGACGGGAATGCTGCGCAGCGGCACGCGGGTGCTGCCCCAGGTCTCCTCCTGCCGAGTAGCCAATCACAGTTGGGTGGCAACGCCCAAGGGTTGGCCGGACACCGAAGGTCTGCCGGCACAGAGCGACGACCCCGGCGAACGCATGCGCCTGGAGGTGCTGAAACGCATAGACTACCTTGTCGACACCGACGATTTCATTCAGGTGGGTGGCGCCAACAACAAGCAGACCGTGCCCGACGTGATCCAATCCTGCTATAACGCGATCTGTGTTGGGAAGACGGATGCGCGCCACTCTTTGGGTACGAACGCACTGGACGATCCGCTCTACTGCGACGGGCGGACCAAACCAGACCTGGTAGCACCGGACAAGGCAACCAGTCTCGCCAGTCCCATGGTCGCCGCCGCCGTAGTAGTCCTCCTTGATTTCGCACAGCAACAAGGCAACAAGATCTCGAACGCCGGCTATACCTCGCCTCGGACGCAGCGACTCGTGTGGCACGCAGAGACCTCCGAGGTGATCAAGGCCGCCCTGATGGCGGGCGCCGACCGCACGACCCATAACGGGCTGCAGCTACTGGGCAACATCTCGGATTACCGTGAGGAGGTCGAGAACCGAACGGCGAACGGCCTCGACCGTCGCTACGGGGCAGGCCAGCTCAACCTGCGCAATAGCCTCTACCTGCTTGCTACGGGGGAACAGGACTCCCTGGAGGATGGCGGCGAAGGGAACGGCAGCGTGGACGTGATGGGCTTCGACTACGATCCGGAGTTCGGCGGGACGGACGGCAGCAACCGGCAGGCGACATACCGACTGCCGGAGGTAACTGAGCCCATATACCTGAAGGCCTCCCTCGTGTGGAACATACAGGTGAATGCCGGCCGCACCGAATGGGACGGGGAGGCCGTGCTGCATGATCTTGACCTGATGCTCTGCGATGCCGACCTGCCGAAGGCAACACCTATGGCCCGGTCCGCCAGTTTCCACGACAACAGTGAGAACCTTTGGTGCGGCCTCCGGCCCGGCAGGCGCTACATGCTCCGGATTGAGCCTGCGAAGTCCGAGCCTGATTTCTGCCAGGACTACGCAATCGCGTGGCAGCTCGGCAGAGTTCCAGAGAGCGGGATCGATATCGATTAGCCGCTTTCTCTCCTGGCACAAGTGGCACCGAGCCCACCGGTAGGGGCCTCGGTCGCTTGCGACCTGATCTGGGCACAGGTAGAATGCCCCATTCCACGGCTTCGTGCAGGGCCGGGCTGCGGTCCGCTCGCAGGGCCGATGACGGCGAGTCTTCTTGGCGAAGGGATTCCCGCGTGTTCGCGTTTCGGGACCGTAGCATCTCAGACGGCGCGTCCGACCTTGTGCTCATCAACTTCACGGTTGAGGATGTCGGCGACCACCTTACGGTTCTGAGTGCCCTCAAGGAGTCTGACCGCCAGGTCGGCCTAGGAAACGTTGCGCGGCAGGTTTTTTTCCTCGCTGAGTACGAGGACCGACACGAGGTCGAGCGAGCTGTTGCTGAAGCGTACGGTCCCGGCAGACCGGGTACCAGCTACGTGTACCAGCCGCCGGCGGATGGAAGCCCGGTAAGCGCGGAGCTCTGGGCGTTCGCCAACGGCTCCGTTGTGCGCAATAGCGGGCATGGCAGTGTCGCTAAATGGGGTGGCGTTAACTGGAGTTTCGTCGGGGGATTGGAGGCACGTGAAGACGAACCACCGGGCGAGGGCGCCCTGCACGTGTTGTGCATGGCGGAGGATATCCTGAATCGCTCCGGCACCGACTTCCGCCGCATCGTGCGTACCTGGTACTACATGGGCAACATCCTCATGCCCCTGGACGGCGAGCCCCGCTACAACTACTTCAACCAGGCCCGCAACGAGTTCTACCGCGACAAGTGGCCCGACCTCTGTGCAACCCCAGCAAGCACGGGGATAGGTATGTGCACGGACAACTTCACCTTCGAAGCACTGGCCGTCGATGGACCGGCAGAGGCGCACCGCGTTGTCTGGTTGGACAATCCCCTTCAGACTCAGCCGCATCGCTATGCCATCGACTCGCCCGAGATCCGCAAACCCAGCTTCTCTCGCGGCGCTGCGGTAGTGCTGCAGGACTGCGTTGTCATATTCGTGTCCGGGACGGCCAGCGTGCGCGGCTCTGAGGTGCTGCATCCGAGGGATCCCGCCGCTCAGACCGAGGTGACCATCGAGAATATCGCTGCACTGATAGGTGAAGGTAACACCGTAGCCAACTATGGTCTGCCCCGCGGCGCGGACCTCGAAGACATCCAACAGTTGCGCGTCTACGTCAAACGGCCGGAGCACCTCGATACGGTCCGTTCCATCTGCTGCTCTATGCTTCCCGACGTGCCGAACAGCTACCTGATCAGTGACGTATGTCGCGATGCCTGGCTGATGGAAATCGAAGCCGTGGTCGCTTTTCAGCGCTGAAGCTCAGCCCACCACTCCGGGAGATCCGGCAGCATCCGGCTCGGAGGCTTTCAGCGGTCCGGCATCGGCCTGGCGGGGGAGTCCATGTAACGCCTGTAGCCGTAGAGCATCTGGCGCGCGGCCTCGTTTGTGCCACTCAGTTGCCTGAGATCCGTCACGACCCGCTGGCAGAACTGGTGGAGGGCCGCACGACCCCGTGACATCTCCGCATAGGCGCGCGCCTGCCGCTTGACGACGAGGTTCTCTCCGATCAGGTACACGTTCAGACACGCGCTGACCGCCAGGCATGCCAGAACCAGCAGCGTGAGAACCCGTTTGATGAACGCCAGATCGTCAGTCGGACGGGGCTCAGCGTCGGGCGCAACAGCTTCGGCTTCTTGTACGTCGTCTTGCATGTTCCGCTCTCCTGATGGGGGCTGAGGCGTACGTGCAGAGATGCCTATTCCTTAAGGAAGCTGGTTCTCGCGAGGATATCGGAGCCGCTGATCGGACCGTCGTACCGCAGGAATTCGGGCACGTTGAAGCACATCATTGTGTCGTCCTTGCACGGCAGTTCCACCGGCGGCGATGCGTGGCCGTCTTCGTCGATCTCGGTGAGGTAGATGCGGGCGAAGATGCCGTCGTCCCGCTTGGACGCGAACAGCAGCCAGCGGCCGTTGGAGGACCAGCTATGGTGCGAGTCCATGGCGTAGGGCACGTTGCATTCAAGGGGGCGCGGCTCCGCGCCATCCTCGGTGGACATAATCCACAGGTCGGAGCTGGGCGCCACCAGTGATGACCAATCGCACTTATTGAACACCAGCCACTTGCCGTCCGGGCTGAAGCGCGGGGCGAAGTTGCTCATCTCGTTGTGCGAGGCGCCCGGAATTGGGGTGGCCTCGCCGCCCTTTCCGTCGTTGTAGGGCACCTTGTACAGGTTGTACCTGCGTTCGGCGAAACCTTCCTCCATCGAGATCTCCTCCGCGCGGGCGAACACGATCGTCTTCCCATCCGGCGACCACGTCGGGAAGCTCTCCATGTTCTCGGGTGTGGACGCCCCGGTGAGAGGGAACACCTCCAGGGTCTCGCTGTCGACGATCAAGATGTCGGCCGTCAACACGTAGAACTCCTGTGTCTCCAGCGTTATCAAAGGCCTCACGCTCACGCGATACCCCCCCGTCACAGCGACTCGTGTGCCTTCAGGGTCCCATGTCATGAAAAAGGAGTTGATGTTGAGCGTCTTGGCTGAGCGGGAACCCATGTTATACAGCCCCAGGATGCGCCTCTGGGTCTCCGGCACAAGTTGGTCGCGCACAGCTATGGCAAGGTCGATGTCCTCACTCGGGATGTCGGGACTGACGGGGAAGGAGTGGCAGTTCGTACAGTAAGTCTGCTCGCCGGGCAGAAACTGGTCGGCATCGAACGAGTCAATGAAGCGATAGTGGATGTCCGGCGTCTTGTAGCCGTGGAAAAGTGGCGTGACCATCCGATAGACGATGAGTCGATCGGCTGGATAAGTGGAGACCCGGAACCGCGAGGAATCCATCCATACTTCGGCATCGCCTCCGGAGGTGCGTTTCAGGCCCCGGACCTCCAGATCGATCCACTCGCCCGTTTTCGCCGACTTGATCGCCTCCCAGGTCCGTGCGTCAGGGCGCCAGGACGTCCTTCTAGTGATCACGTGCAGGGGTTCATTCTGACCGGCAGGGCGGATACTGAGCCGCCACAGATCGTTCTCCGTGTCTTGCCACTGAAACAAAGGCGGCGCGATGTTCCTCGGGAAGGAGGCGCCATCGTAGGGCCGCAGGAGCGTGAGACGCTGCGCGGGCAGCGTCTCCCGGTAGCATGTTTCGTAGTCGGAAGGCAAGGCCGACTGATCGAACAGAATCGCCTGCTCCTCCGCCTCGCCCGCCACCTTCGGGTTGTCCGCCTCAAAGAGACTCGGCGGGACCATAGGAGAACCGTCGAGAATGATGGTGTCCGAAAGGGCCTCTTGCGCTCTGCTCTGCGCTGCCACGAGTACAGCGAGGCATGCCGCCGCCAGCAGGGAGCGGCTCAGGATCGTGCTACTGCGGATAGACTGCATCGGGGGGATCCTTCCACGTATTCTCTTGTGCCGGCAGGCGGCCCTGCCGGTCCCGTGCTGCGTGCAGGTCTTCAAGAGCCCGGGCCACCGTCGGCGACTGCGAGCTCAGCTCATACGCAACCTGCAGATTCTCCTCTGCAGCGGCGTAGTCGCCGCGGCGGAGGAAGTATCGTCCCACTTCCAGCGGTACTTCCCAGAAAACGTACTCCTCGTCGTGCAGGATGATGCGCACAGCATCTTCCTGCTGAAGCAAGCTCAGCGGACGGCCCGAGAACCACTGCTGCACCTTCTCCTTGTCGAACGAGAACCCATCGAAGATCGGGGAGAAGTCGGGTTCGCCGGCGGCACCGGTTACCTCGCGCCAGCGACTGGCGTAATGACCACGAGCCGGCTTGTCCTTGGCGACATCTGCCAAGAAGCTCAGGTAGTAAAGGGCTGTGGCGTTCTCCGGTTGCATGGACAGCGTGTGTTCGAAGTGCTTTCGTGCAGCCCGGAAGAAGTTCTTGTAGATAAGCGCCCTTCCCAGGTTGTTGTACAGCCTCACGTCATAGGGATCGATCACCAGCGAGCAGGCCCAGAAGTGCTCTGCGACGCTGATATAGCCCAGCCTAAAGGCGAAGTCGGCCGTGTGGCAGATCAGGTTCTTCATGATCTTCGCCCGCCACCAGCTGCCGCGAGGGAAGATGTAGTAGCCTGCCACCTTGTCGTTCCCAAGTCCTTCGTAGGCACGCCCGAGCCCGACGTTCACTGTGTCGCGAGCCAACCCGCCCACTTTCTCCTCGTACCGAAGGTGCATCAGCAGCTCACGGGCTTCGCCGTACTGTCCCGCCTCGATCAGCGCCTCCGCCATGTTCACCTCCACCGGTACGCTGCGCGGGCGATGTCTCAGCATCGCGCTCCAGTAGGTCACGTTGTTCCGGTAGGTGACTCCTCCGGCCACCGTGATGCAAACCAGGGCTGCGAGCCCGCCCGCCACCATCACCTTACGGTGTCTCGCGCGGATGAGCAGGAGCAGTGGGGCCAGTGAGACGCCCGCGAGTGCTACCAGGTACAGTGGGCTTCCAAAGACCATCGTCCGGACGGCAAACGCAGGCTGCAGCACGCGCAGAAGACCGCTCTCCTGAAGCTCGGTGAGAGCTACACGGAAGACGGGGCGCACCTCCACCGACGCTGACACTGCCAGGCGAAGGACCGCCACGAGAAGGTACGGAATCAGTGCGCCGCCTACCCCCAGGAACTTGCTGCGCCGACTTCCAGAGGCGGCGCCGAAGATCGCCGCGAGGAGCAGAAGCCCCACAAGAGTGAGGGAGGCAGGCACCGCCCATATCGACGCCACCGAAGCAATGAGAAAGGCATAGACGAGCCCCACGGATGTGCCGACGGGATGTCGCTCGTGGAAGAGGCCGATGATGCAGACGAAGGCCGGGGCTATGAGCGCGGGCGGGAAGGTAAAGACTGCAACAAGGAAAAGCACCACCGACAGCGTTCTGTAGACAACCGTGCTCCGCGCCAAACTCAGCGTGTAGAGCCAGAGGGTAAGGGCACCGAACAGCAGCCCCCACAAGATATAGATCGAGTTAACGTCATTGAGAAGGAACAGAAAACCGGGGTGCACGAGGTACACAGCCGCCCATCCCGCCGCCGCCAAGGCGCTCACAAGCCGGCGCATTGTCGCAAACACGACCAGGCCGGCTGCAAGGTGGATGAGCAGGAGAACAACGTGCCAGAAGACCGGGCCGGCGTCCGGGAAGGCGAGATGAATGGCGGCGAACAGCGCGTACCCGACGGGCCGGTAGTCGCCGCCTGTGGCCAGGAGAAGGTCGCCGGTGAATATCCGGGGCCACAATGATTGGCTTGCCAGCAACGTGTTGTCGAGCAGCGGGTCTGAATAGGCATTCGGCACGTGGTGGAGCAGGGCGGCGTTGTGCAAGGTCTTGAAGTACGCAACAAGGG
The DNA here is from genome assembly GCA_964655775.1 of uncultured candidatus Brocadiaceae bacterium. Taxonomy (GTDB): domain Bacteria; phylum Planctomycetota; class Brocadiia; order SM23-32; family SM23-32; genus CAZZNQ01. Next base: position 8,263 of record CAZZNQ010000031.1, read on the forward strand.
CAAGTGCAGCGAGGAAGCAGCAGAACAGCCACGGCACCCGCCGGCTGCGGGATGTTCCTGCCGCCTGGCTCTGCTGAGAGTCGTTCTCCTGCACCTGGCTTCCTCCCTCACCTGTTGCAGACTGTACGACCTCGCCGCCGTCCAGCCATCGTCGGTTACTCTCGATGCGTAAACCATTGTACACCGGCTAACTGGAAAATCCAAAATCCCCGGTGAGCGCCACGCTTGGGGGCCGGTTCACGCAGTGCCGGTGCCAGAGAGTACGCGCATTTGCAGTCTCTCCCTGGTGCGTGTACAATCCAAATCATTCCTACCCCGGAATCCGGTTGAAGATGCCCATCCGCAGCAACACCTTCAAGAGCAGTGGGTTGTTCCTGGCTTCGCTCGCCACCGCCGCCCTCGGCTTCTGCGTTGCGATGTTTGGGTTCGCGTGGCTTGTCCGTCCGGACCTGGGCGAACGCCCGCCCAGCTACAGCTATCAGCAGATTCAGCAGGTCGAGCGTGCCCGCCGGATGGACATCGATCCGGAGAACCCGGTCCGCATCCAGCGGGACGTGAACTACTCCGAAGGCGAATCCGCGGCGTGGTACCCACGACGCGAGGCCCCGATCCTCCGGGACCTTGTCGAACAAGGCGAGCTGCCTCGACTTGAGGAGCGCGTCGGGCCGGAGCCCCTGGTGCTGGAAGGTGTGGAAGGCAACGGCACTTACGGCGGCACCTGGATCCGCATCGCCAACGCTCCCGGGGACGTGAGCATCATCTGGAACCGGCTCTCCTACGTCTCCCTGCTTCGCTTCTCTCCGCAGGGCTATCCGATCGTACCCCACCTGGCCAAGGCGTACGAAGCAAACGAGGACAACACCGAGTTCACCTTCTATCTGCGGAAGGGCGTTCGGTGGTCGGACGGGCATCCGTTCACCGCCGATGACATCGTCTTTTTCTGGGAGCACATCGGCGGCGAGCCGCTGATATGGGCCGAGCCCCTAGAGATCATGAAGGTCCACGGCAAGGTCGGCTCGATTGAGAAGATCGACGACTACACAGTGAAGTTCACCTTCCCAGAACCTAATGGTCTGTTCCTGCACGCGGTGGCCGGCTTCTGGGGGACTTTCATGGTCAACAGCCCCGAGCACTACCTGCGCCAGTTCCATCCGACGCTGGGCGACAAGGACCTGATCGCCGAGATTCAGTCCGCACGTAACATGCAGGACGAACTGCAGGTCTGGCGTGAGATGTCGAACTGGCAGAATCCGGAGAAGCCCCAGCTCTGGCCGTGGATCTACCGCACCTACAGCACCGGCTCCGATCAGGCATTCGTGCGCAACCCTTACTTCTGGGCCGTGGATACCGAGGGCCGTCAGCTTCCCTATTTGGATCAGGTGTTGTTCCTGGTCAAGAGTGCCAACATGATTCCTGTGGTGGCGTCCAACGGTGAGCTGAGCATGCAGGCCCGCCACATCCGGTACCGGGATTACACGTTGCTGATGAACGGCCGGGAGGGGGGCAACTACGATGTCTACCACTGGTATGCCGCCGATCGCAGCACGTATGCGATCTACCCGAATCTGAACAAGAAGGTCGTTCCGGAGGAACCGGAGACCAAGCGCAAACACGACCTCCTCAACGAGAAGCGTTTCCGTTGGGCTCTCTCGCTTGCCATCAACCGGGATCGTATCATCAAGGCGGATTACGACGGCCAGGCAGAGCCCGCTCAACTTGCACCCGGGCCGGCATCGTATTTCCACCATCCCCAGCTCTACAAGGCGTTCACCGAATATGACCCGGAGCGTGCCCGGGACCTTTTGGACGAGATAGGACTGGACCAGCGGGACAGCGAGGGATTCCGAACGTTCCCCGACGGTTCGCGGATGACGTGGTACCTGGACTTCACCAGCTTCACGGAGGCCGGGCCCGCCCAGTTCCTGGCGGAGGACTGGGCAGACGTGGGAATGCGCGTAATACCGCGCGAAAGGTCCAGGCCGCTGTTCACGGCAGAGACCGCCGCCAGAACCCAGGACTTCAGCGTCTGGATCGGGAACGGCGAGTTCCTGCCCATCATGGAACCCTACAACTTCCTTCCCATGGCAGGGCAGAGCCGGTGGGCTAGGGGATTCGGAAAATGGTATCAGTACGGCGGTCTGACGGGGGACCCGCGCGCGAACGAAACGCCGGGCACCGTCGAGCCCCCTGCCGGGCATCCGTTGCGCCGCGCCATGGAGGTGTATGAGCGCGTGATTGCTCAGGGCACGCTTGAGGCGCAGAGGGAGGTTTTCCGGGAGATTCTGGACATCGCCGCCGAGAACCTGTGGGTGATCAATGTCTGCACTCCGCCACCGGCGCTTTGCGTCGTCAAGAACGGCTTCCACAACGTGCCCCGACATGTAGTCGCCTCCTGGATGTTCCAGACGCCCGGCAACGCCGGGATGGAGACCTACTACATGGATAATCCGTCGGACTCGCCTGGCGCTGTCGAGCAGATGAAACAATCGATTGTGAAACCCATCCTCGCGGACTTCGCGGTTACGACGTCGGACGATGAGGAGTCCAGCAGTATGGAGAAGGTCGGCGCCATCGTGCGCGTGATGATGCTGCTCATCGCGGCGCTGGTGGTCATCCTGGTCGCCGTGCGGCACCCATACATCGGCAAGCGCCTGCTGATTATGGTACCGACGCTGTTCATCATCTCGATCATAGTCTTCACGATCATCCAACTGCCGCCGGGCGACTTCCTTGCCACCCGGCAGTTGCAGTTGCAGGAGGCGGGGGACGAGGCGTCGCTGCAGGAACTGAGAAGCCTTCGGCAGTACTTCCATCTCGATGATCCCGTCTGGAAGCAGTACGTTCGATGGCTCGGTCTCGCCTGGTTTGCGAGTTTTGACGAACAGGACACCGGCCTGTTGCAGGGCAATATGGGCCGGTCTATGGAGTTCAACAAGCCCGTGAACGAGATCATCGGCGATCGCATTCTGCTGACGTTCTGCATCTCGGTCGCGACCATACTCTTCACCTGGGCGGTCGCGTTGCCGATCGGCATCTTCTCGGCGGTCAAGCAGTACTCCGTCGGTGATTACGTCTTCACGTTCATTGGTTTCATCGGCATGTGCATACCCAGTTTCCTACTGGCTCTGCTGCTCATGTACGCGAGCAAGGTGCTATTCGACGCGCCGGTGTCGGGCCTGTTCTCGACGAAGTACGCCGCTCAGCCGGAGTGGTCCTGGGCCAAAGTCGCTGACCTCTTGAAGCACATCTGGGTGCCGGTGGTGGTTCTGGGCGTGGGAGGCACGGCGAGGATGATCCGCGTGATGCGGGCAAACCTGCTTGACGAGTTGAAGAAGCCCTACGTGACCACCGCACGAGCCAAGGGCGTGCGGCCCATGAAGTTGCTGCTAAAGTACCCAGTGCGACTGGCCCTGAACCCGTTCATCTCGGGCATAGGCTACCTTTTCCCGCAGCTTGTCTCCGGCGGCGCGATCGTGGCGATGGTTCTGAGTCTGCCTACGGTGGGTCCGTTAATGCTCAATGCGCTGCTCAGCGAGGATATGTATCTGGCCGGCTCGATGCTCATGGTTCTCAGCCTGCTCGGAGTGGTCGGCACACTCGTCAGTGACCTCCTGCTGTTGTGGCTCGATCCCAGGATTCGTTTCAAGGGCGGCACCCGATGAGCGAAGAAGCCAGGGTCGAGGTCAAAGAGCCTACGTCGGGCGTGGAGGCCCTGAGCCAGTGGCAGCTGATCCGCCGTCGGTTCATGCGCCACAAGCTCGCCGTGGCCAGCCTGTTTCTGCTCATGGTGTTGTACCTCATGGCCATCTTTGCGGAGTTCTGCGCGCCCTACACCCGGAGCTGGAAGGACTTGGACTATGCCTACTGCCCGCCGCAGCCGCCGCGCATCAGCCTGCGCCACGGGCTGCACGTCTACGCTATGGAGCGCCACACCGACCCGGTGACCTTCCGAAAGGCATACGTTGAAGTGCCCGACCATATCGTGCCTTTGTCGCTCTTCGCGAAGGGCGAGCCATACAAGCTCTTTGGGCTGATACCCATGAGTCGCCACTTGCTGGGCGTGGACCAGCAGGAGTACCTCAAGCTCCGAGAGGATGCCTCACAGTCTCGCGTCACTGCGCGGCCGACGTTCTACCTGCTCGGCGCCGACAAGTACGGACGCGATATTCTCAGCCGTATGGTCTATGGATCGCGGATCTCGCTCTCCATCGGCCTAGTATCCATCGTGATCACCTTCATGCTGGGCGTGACTATCGGCGGAATATCAGGCTACGTCGGAGGAGCCATAGACAACCTGATCCAGCGCGGCATGGAGATCATGCACGCTTTCCCGCGGCTGCCGCTTTGGCTTTCCCTGGCCGCCGTGATGCCCTCTGACTGGTCGCCGCTCAAGGTCTATTTCGCGATCACCATTGCCTTGAGCTTGCTGGGCTGGACGGGGCTGGCTCGCGTGGTCCGTGGGAAGCTCCTGTCCCTGCGCGAAGAGGATTACGCGGTCGCCGCACGTCTGCTAGGTGCCAGTCACCGGCGCATCATCTTCAGGCATCTGCTGCCGGGATTCACCAGCCATATCATCGTTTCACTGACCCTGAGCGTGCCGGTGATGATCCTGGGTGAGACGTCGCTGAGCTTCCTGGGTCTCGGACTCCGCCCGCCCATCGTGAGTTGGGGCGTGATGCTGCAGGACTGCATGCACATGCAGGTGGTCGCCAACTATCCGTGGCTTATCATGCCGGTGTTCTTCATTGTCGCCACGGTTCTATTCTTCAACTTCCTGGGCGACGGACTGCGCGATGCCGCCGATCCGTACGCGTCGAGGTAAGGTATGAGTTCTGCAATGCCCGCGACCGACACCCAAGCGACGACTTCAGAAGACGTGCTTCTGAGGGTGGAAAACCTCCAGACGCACTTTTTCATAGAGGAAGGCGAGGTGCCGGCGGTCGACGGTGTCACCTTCACCGTGAAACGCGGCCAAATACTGGCCATAGTGGGCGAGAGCGGCTGCGGCAAGAGCGTCACGGCGTACTCGATCCTTCGGCTGATCGATGAGCCCGGGGAGATAGTCGGCGGCAGAGTCGTGTTCTATCCCAAGGGGGATGAGGCGATCGACATCACCGCCCTGGACAAGAAGTCAGAGGCCCTGTTCGACATCCGGGGCGGCCACATCAGCATGATATTCCAGGAGCCGATGACGGCCCTGAGCCCGGTGCATACGATCGGCAACCAGATCTGCGAAGCCATCCTCTTACACCAGGACGTCTCCGAGGAGCAGGCCGAGGCCATGGCGGTGGAAATGCTCGGCAAAGTGGGCATTCCCGGGCCTCAGGCTCGTCTCTCGCAGTATCCGCACGAGCTCAGCGGCGGCATGCGGCAGCGAGTGGTTATCGCGATGGCTATGGTGTGCCGCCCGGCGCTGCTGATCGCGGATGAACCCACCACCGCCCTCGACGTGACCATCCAGGCCCAGATCATGAAGCTGATGGTCGACCTTCAGCAGGATCTGGGGGCCTCCGTCATGCTCATTACCCATGACCTGGGAGTGGTGGCGCAAATGGCCGAAGAGGTGGCCGTCATGTACCTGGGCCGGATAGTGGAGAGGGCGGGCGTGCGGGAGCTCATGAAGAACCCGCGGCATCCTTACACGATGGGCCTCCTGAAGTCCTTGCCCAGCCTCAGCACCAGCCACACGCGCCTTCCTTCCATCAAAGGCAGCGTGCCGTCCCTTACCGAGATTCCGCCCGGTTGCCCGTTCCACCCCAGGTGCCCGTACGCCCAGACAGGGCGTTGCGACGTAGGCGGTCCGCCCGAACTGCGCGAGATCGCCGTGGGGCGTCTTGCTGCGTGCTTGCGAGCCGAGGAGATAGTGTGATGGCCGACAATCGCCCTCTGCTCTCCGTAAGGAGCCTGTGCAAGTACTTCCCCATCTACGGCAAGGGGTTTTTGAATCGCCAGGTCGGCCTGGTGCGGGCCGTGGACCATATGAGCTTCGAGCTGAAGGCAGGCGAAACGCTCGGTTTGGTGGGGGAGAGCGGCTCCGGGAAGACAACCGCCGCTCGCACCATCCTCCGCGCCCTCTCGCCAACCAGCGGCGAGGTCATCTTTCGTTACGACGATAAGGAGGTCAATCTGACCGAGCTATCGGAGCGCGAGCTGAAGCCTCTGCGGACCCAGATGCAGATGATCTTCCAGGACCCTTTCTCCTCGCTCAACCCCCGCATGACGGTGGAGAACATCGTGGGCGAGCCGCTGACCATCCACAGGCTGGCGCGCGGCAGCGAACTCGAGGACCGGGTGGTGGAGATGCTCCTCAAGGTGGGTCTGAAGCCCGAGCACCGCATGCGCTATCCGCACGCCTTCAGCGGCGGGCAAAGGCAGCGGATCGGTATCGCGCGGGCTCTCATCATGCGACCCGTGTTTGTGGTCGCGGACGAGGCGGTTTCCGCGCTCGACGTGTCCGTGCAGGCACAGGTCATCAATCTACTCGAAGAACTACAGGACGAGCTCGAGCTGACGTATGTCTTTGTCGCGCACGATCTGAGCGTTGTCCGCCATATCTGTGACCGGGTGGCCGTGATGTACGCCGGTCGAATCGTGGAACTGGCGGAGACGGAGGCACTGTTCGAAGACCCGAGGCACCCCTATACACGGGCGCTTCTATCGGCCGTACCCTACCCCGATCCGGACATCGAGATGAACTACGAGATGGGCGGCGAGGTGGCCGATCCGGCCAACCTCCCGGGCGGATGCAGCTTCCATCCGCGCTGCATCGAGTGCAAGGCCCGGTGCAAGCTGGATGATCCCGTTCTGCGGGAGGAGACGAAGGACCGGTTCGTCGCGTGCCACGTATATGACGAGATGCAATCCGTCTGAGCCGCCGCGCTTCCGAGCCCAGGTGTATATGTCTACAGAGCAGCCACATGTCCGCCGGTGTTTCCTGCTCGCCGTTGCGCTGCTTCTACCGGGCGTGCTCACCGCGTGCGCTCTGTCTCAAGGAGGCCCGAATATGGCAGACGATTACGTGATACTGGAGGACTTCAGCGACGGAATGGGCAACTGGTGGGTGGAGGGCTGCGACGACGTAGCAGTGCAGGACGGTCGGCTGGTGATGCGGGCCGACAATCCGGATGCCGAGTCCGGCAGTGTCTCCACAGCCTGGTGCCGCACGCCTCACCCCGCCGACTTCGTGCTGGAACTGGATGCTCACGTGCTGTCATCGCGCCTTGACGCAAACAACATCAACCTGTTCCTGGGATTCTCGGATCCGTCGGCCGACGACCTCTACGACAGCCGCCGAAGCCGCAGATCCGGAGCGTACAAGCTGTACCACGACCTTCAGGGCACCATATGCACCTTTCTGAACGACCGCCTCGGCGAAGCGGAGCCCCATCCCGACGGTTCGCCCACGGCGCGCATACGCATCCGTCACTGCCCGGGCTTCCAGCTCTTGAATGAGGCATTTATCGGAAGGTGCCGTCAGGGAAAGACTTACCAAATCAAAGTGACCAAACGGAAGGGACTGATCGTCTACGAAGTGGACGGTCGGGAACTCCTGCGCGCAACCGATCCGAGTCCGTCGGACGGTGGCCTGCTGGGACTGCGCACCTTTGCGACGGAGCTGTGGTGGGACAACGTTCGACTTCGCGGGCTTGACTGATCGGTTGGCTGGTCGGTGCTTCCATAGAAAACAGGTATTGACATTCCGCGTTCCCGCCCTTAACCTGTCCCTAATTCAGGTAGTGGCCGCGCAAGCGGCATCAGAGGGGATTGTCACGATCCGGCCGCAGGCCGGGCCTTGTTGTTGTCGTCGACTTACGAAAGGGGGGAGGTATGGCAGACGACGACCATTACCTGATGTACATGAATCAGTGCATCGGCCGCGTAATGAAGTTCGTCGAGGAGGGGCGAACCTATTTCATGGGTTCGCTGATGGTTCAGGACGCCGCTGTCTGGAACCTTGTTCTGATCGGGGCGGCCGCCAGGCGGCTCAGCGAAGAGACGCGCGAGCACCATCCGGAGATCGACTGGGACCACATCAACGAGCTTATGTCCGAGGTACAGGCACATCCCTGGGAGTACGACAGGGACAAGGTCTGGTGCTGCATCGAGGAGAAGCTGCCGGAGATCAGACACGAACTCCGAGGAATCCTGGTCTCGCGTCATATGAAATGATGCATTCTCCAGGTGTTACGGCATCTGGACGGGCGGATTTGCCTTTTCACGGGCATCGTCGATCTCGAAGAACTCCTCCGGACCGAACCCGAATAACGATGCGACGATGTTCGAGGGCACGACTTGCACGCGGTTGTTCAGATCGCGCACGTTGGCGTTATAGAATCGGCGTGCTGCCTGGATGCGGTCCTCGGTGTTCGCGAGTTCCCTCTGGAGGTGCAGGAAGTGGCGACTGGCCTTCAGTGCGGGGTAGTGCTCCACGACGACCATCAGCCTCTGCAGCCGCTCTATGAGGGCGTTCTCGTCACGTGCCTGTGACGAAGGCGTTCCCGTCGAGGCGATCGCACGGCTCCGTGCTTCGGTGACCGCCTGCAGCACCTCCCGCTCGTGCGACGCGTAGCCCTTCACCGTCTCAACCAGGTTGGGGATAAGGTCGTAGCGGCGTTTCAGCTCGGTGTCGATCCCCGACCACGACTCCCGAACGTGCTGACGCATGTAGACCAATGCGTTGTACGTTAAGACAAGCCACAGCAGAGCGGCTACGACCAAACCGAGCAGAACGTAGACTCCGGCCATCTTTCTTCTCACTCCCACCCCGTCAACGTGCGTGTAGCGCCGCTCGTCTGCTGGCGCACCAGGTAATCGGGCATCAGGTCAAACAGCCCATGGATGACATCGAGTGCGGCATCGAAGTCCGCAGGAGACATCCGGCGGCTCCGCCACGCTATCACCTCGTGCGCGCCGAAAGCCATGGAAAAGGTGGGTGATTGCAGGAGGAACTCCATGGCCCTGGTGTGGATGACGTCGTAAGCCCATCTCCGGTTCGGCGAGCCGACGTGGAACTTGCGGCTGAACTCGGCGGATTCGAAGTCGATGTCGTCTATGCCAATGAACTCGCCGATCTTGTCGAGGAAGTTCTCCGGACGGATCGTCAGCGGCTTGAGTGGTATGGGACTGCGCAGGATGAGGGCCGAGAAGTGGTGCGTGCTGCGGTTCTTGCCGGAGCCCGTCTCGTAGCGATAGTCAAAGACCTTCACGGGTAGTTCACGCCAAGTCCCCTCTACGATGTTGTATGCTCGGCGTCTGGAACCGTGCCGTAGGCACTTGAACAACGGATATCGATCGTCGAGATGCGAGTCGTGCCCGCCGACGAACCGGAGGCCGCGTGCTGTCGCCCATGCTCGCAGTTCCTTTCGACGCCGCGCCGCAGACCAGAGGGCGAACGCGGCAACAGCAACGAAAACCACGATCATCGCGATTGCAGGGCCAGGCATCATCTCCTCCGGAAAAAGGGCCCGTATTGTTGCGCACCAACCGCCTTCAGTGCAAGGGGCCGAATTTGCTGCTTTGCAGCGCCGGGAACTGTCAGATAGAATGGTTCTTACGCGTACGAAGCATCGCCTGTGCGCCTTAGCGCAGAGCGGCATGATCGAGTGACCCAACAGGAGACGGCGCATGACCTCAGCAAGGATGGCGGCTTGGTTCGGTGGCAAGGGAAGCTGGCTTTTGCTGGCGGCTCTGGCGGCTCTCTCGCTTGTGGTGCGGCCAGCGGCGGGCGAGGATTGGCCTCAGTTCCGAGGACCCAACAGGAACGGCAAGACTTCCGAGACCGGCCTGCTTCAGGCGTGGCCCGAAGGCGGACCGGAGATGGTGTGGTCGGTAGGTGGCCTGGGCAAGGGCTTCACTTCCGCTTCCATCGCCGACGGAATGGTCTACACCACCGGCATGGAGGGCAGCACCGGCTACATCTACGCCTACGACCTGCAGGGGAATCCCCTCTGGAAGAAAGCCTATGGTCCGGAATGGACCGGGCAATATCCTGGCACGCGAACGACGCCCACGGTGGACGATGGTCTGCTCTACGTGATTAGCGCTCACGGTTTGCTTGCATCCTTCGATGCGAAGACCGGCGAACCAGTTTGGGCTGTCGACACCAAAGAGAAGTTTGGCGCCCGGAGGATCAACTGGGGCCTGGCCGAGTCCCCCCTGATTGACGGACCGAACGTGATCTGCACACCGGGTGGACCCGAGGCAGGCATGGTTGCCCTCAACAAGAAGACGGGGGAGACCGTATGGGTGTGCAGCCAGCTCGGTGACAAAGCTGGCTACTGCTCCCCAATTCTGTTCGAGCGCGGGGGCAGGCGCATCATCGCGACCCTGATGGCGAACTCCCTCGCCGGCGTCGACGCCGACAGCGGCGAACTGCTCTGGCGCCACGAGCGCACAGTCAACTACGACATCCATGCAACCAGCCCCGTCTATAGCGACGGGCGAATCTACGTCACAAGCGGCTACGGCGGCGAGAAGGGCCAGATGTTCGAGGTCTCCGAGGACGGTGCTCAGCTGACGCCCGCCTGGAAGGATAGCGAGCTCGACGTGCACCACGGGGGAGTAGTGCTGTTGGACGGCAGGATCTACGGTGCCAGCGACCGAAACAATCGCGGCAAATGGGTCTGCATGGTCCTGGAGGACGGCGAGGTCCTGGCCAAGACGGACGCGGTCGGAAAGGGGGCTGTGATCTATGCCGACGGTCGCCTTTACGGCTACGGCGAACGTGGTGGCCTTGGACTCGTAAACCCGAACCCACAGGCCTTCGAGCTCGTCTCGTCCGCCAAGGTAACACTGGGCGACGACATGCATTGGGCGCATCCGTCGATATCCAACGGACGGCTGTACGTGCGCCACGGTGACACATTGATGTGCTACGACATCAGCGCGAAATGATCCGCCTATCGGTGGGAGTAGGCCCATGGCCGCGGAGTGTCTTGTGATATCGGCCTCGCCCGGTTCCGAGCCGGATCGTGCCTGCCTTGAGAACGCCGTGGCCGAGCGATGCAGTGCCGGGGGGCTCGACGTGCTTCACATACCGCACATCTACTATCTGCGTCGTGGAGGCGCTGTCGCCGCGCAACTGCGCGCGCTCGATGGTCGAATCCACTTGGCCGCCTGGCTCTATCCACGCGCCGCGCAAGCGATTCTGGGCTTCCTTACGCAGGGCCGCGCCGCAGCGCAGTGTTACGATCTGCGGGATTTCGCGGATGCGAAGTCATGTGCCGGCACAATCCTCGCCAACGCAGGAGTGAACGATGGCGAGGGCGCCGTCTCCGATCTTGTGCAGAAACTCGATGACAGATGGTATCCCGTCATCGACTACGCGCGATGCGTGTCCTGCGGCAAGTGCCTCGACTTCTGTCTTTTCGGCACATACAGCAGGACCGACGGCAAGATAGTTGTGTCCAATCCGGACAACTGCAAGCCCGGGTGCCCGGCGTGCGCGCGCATCTGCCCGAAGGCGGCTATCATCTTTCCGCATTGCTCGCAGGACGCCGTTATTGCCGGGTCACCGGACGACCACGCGCCCACGGCCGAACAGCCGGAACACGCTCAGGCGCCGGCGGCCGGCGCGCAGAGCGCTGATGCGCAGCTGGACGACCTGATGAAGGCACTGGACGAGTTTGATGAGTGAGGCCCGCCTGCTTTCACCTGAGACGCGTGAGGAGACGACCCCGCATCCGAACGGGTTGCGGACCGCGGACGGTGGTGGTGCCCCGGTTGGCAGCGGATTCCGCGTCGTGCTGACGGCGGATCGCTCGCTGATGGCCGACTACGCGACCCTTTTCGACGGCATGGTGACCGGCAGCCAGACGTCCCGCACCCCATTCTGGCTCACGCGACTTCTCTTCGCGCCCGGGGTTGACTCGCAGGCATGCCGGGCCGGAACGGCCCCCCTCGGACTTCGGCGGCTGGAGGCAGCGGTGGTCAGGGGCGGATGGGAAACGGCGGAGGTCGCCGTGGTGCCGCCTGAGCGGCTGACCGAAGGCATCGGGCCGGACACTCGCATCATCGGCATCTCCTGCGGCGACCCGCTCGGGCTTGGGATGAACAGCACGACAATGGTGGGCATCTCCGGCGGGAAGATCGAGCCACAGCGGAGCTTCCAGAAGCTCGTGCGTCGCATTCGGCGGCTCCGACGTGCAGCAACCGGTGCGAAGGTGGTCGTCGGAGGCCCGGGGGCCTGGCAGCTTGCAGTAAGTGAAGACGCCAGGCGGCGCGCGGGCATCGACCATATAGTCACGGGCTATTGCGAAGGCAACATCGGCCGGCTGCTGGCGGAGTTGGCTGACGACAGGGATATGCCCGAAAGGCTTCACGGCGAGGGGGTGCCCGCAGACCGGATTCCGCCAATCCTGGCGCCTGCCGCCATGGGTGCGACGGAGATCAGCCGAGGATGCGGCCTTGGCTGCGGCTTCTGCGCTTTGGGTAGGACCCCCATGGAGCACCTCCCGGCAGATACGATCCTTTCGGACGTGCGAACCAACGTCGAAGGCGGATGCCGCTCCCTCAGCCTTGTTACGGAAGATCTGTTCCGCTACGGCGGCGAGGGACTGGCCGTGCGCCCCGAGGCCCTCATAGACCTGCTGGAACGAATTCGCGATCTGGCCGGGGCACGACTCGTGCAGGCGGATCACGCGAATATCGCGTCCGTCCTCCGTTTCTCGGGTCGGGAGCTCACACGGGTTCGCGACCTACTCGCGGGCCGGAGGAGCGATGACGACTACGTCTGGCTGAATCTGGGAGTAGAGACGGCGTCCGGCACGCTGCTGGCCGCATCCGGTGGAGCGGCCAAGATGGCCGGTATTCCGGCCGATGAATGGGGCGATGTCTGCTATGCCCAGGTGGAACGGCTGTGCGAGGCGGGGTTTTTCCCCCTGGTCAGCCTGATGCTGGGCCTTCCCGGCGAGACTGAGGACCATCTGCGCGCATCGCTCGAATGGGTCCGGCGTTTGGCCGGCAAGCGCGTGGCTGTGTTCCCCGTGCTCTACGCGCCTATGGATGGGAGCCGGGCGTTCGGTCCATCGGAGATGAGCAGACTGCACTGGCAGCTCATTCGACGATGCTATCAACTGAACTTCAGGTGGACGCCGCGGCTCGTGTGGAACAACCAGTCGCGCGCCGGCGTCCCGCTGTGGCGCAGGGCGCTTGTCCAGGCCCTCGGCAAGGGCCAGGTCGCGTGGTGGCGGGCCCTGTTCTTCCTTCGGAGCCACGGAGTGAAGCGCCCATGAGTCCAGCAACGAGGACAAGGGCCTGCTGGCTGACTGCCGTGGCGGACACCCATGCTTGGCTGCGCAAACGGGTGCTTGCCGAACGAAACGAAGCCGGTTACTGGCGGGGATTGCTTTCTCCCTCCGCCCTTGCAGTGGCCACAGCAGTCAGCGCGTTCTCGGCCGTGTCGCGCGAACGTTTCGGCTCCCAAATACGTCGCGGTCTTGCCTGGCTGAGGGCGACCCAGAACGGGGATGGCGGATGGGGCGACACGCCCGACAGCCCCAGCAACGTGTCCACGTCGCTTCTCGTCGAGTCGGCGTTTGTTCTCGCAGGCGAGGCCGCCGGCGACGCGGCGACCGGCTACCTGCGAGAACACGCGGGCTGCAGCTTCTCGGATCGCCGGAGAACGCTCCAAGAGATCTACGGCAGGGACCGGACCTTCGCCGTCCCAATTCTGTGCAACATGGCCATCGCTGCGGAAGCTGCTGGGGAACCGGTCGAGTGGGACGATATACCGATGCTGCCCTTCGAGATGTCCTGCCTTCCGCGTCGTCTGCTGGGTAGCCTTCGACTCCATGTGGTCAGTTACGCTCTGCCCGCCCTCATCGCAATCGGCCATCTTCTGCACGTTCGTCGGGCCCGAAGGAATCCGCTCACGACCACGATCCGGAACCTGGCGACGGGCCCGGCGCTCAGGAAACTGGAACGCATCCAACCAGCCTCCGGAGGTTTTCTGGAAGCCGTGCCCCTGACCGCTTTCGTAGTTATGAGCCTGGCCGTTGGCGGGCTGGGCCGGCACCCGGTGGTCGAGAAGGGGCTCGAGTTCCTGCTGAGAGGCTCACGAGAAGACGGAAGCTGGGCCATCGACAGCAATCTGTCCGTTTGGCTCACGACCATGAGCCTGAACGCGTTGGAGGGCTCTGATGACGAGCGTCGCCATGCCTCGCCCGAGACACTGGACTGGCTCCTGGAATGCCAGCACCTGAGTCGACACCCCTATACGGGGGCACGCCCCGGTGGCTGGGCGTGGACGCATCTGCCGGGAGGCGTGCCCGATGCGGACGACACGTCCGGGGCGCTTGTTGCTCTGCACGGCCAGACATCACAACGAGCCCTACAGGCTGCCCGGGCGGGAGCCGGATGGCTGGTGGGCCTGCAGAACAAGGACGGCGGCTGGCCCACGTTCTGCCGCGGGTGGGGCTTGTTGCCTTTCGATCAAAGCTCTCCCGACATTACCGCCCACGCGATACGTGCGCTGCATGGGTGGAGAAGTCTAGACCCCAAGGGTGAGACTGCATGCGAATGCGGCTACGACTACCTGCGGACTACACAGCGCGATGACGGTGCCTGGGAACCACTGTGGTTCGGCAACCAGGCCGCGGAAGGGTCGGCGAACCCGGTCTACGGAACGGCGCGGGTGCTGCTGGCCTACACCGAGGGCAAGCGATTCGGGTGCGTCGAGGCCCGCCGGGGAGTAGACTACTTGTTGGGCTGCCGGAACGACGACGGCGGATGGGGCGGCGCGTCCGGAGTGACCTCGTCCGTCGAGGAGACAGCGCTCGCTGTGAAGGCCTTGTGCGCCACCGGGCCGATGGATTGTATCCGCGAGATTCGTTCCGGTGCGGAATACCTGGTCGGAGCGGTTCGGAACCGTGATCTGCCCGAGCCGACCCCAATCGGGCTGTACTTCGCGAAGCTTTGGTACTCCGAGCGGCTCTATCCCGTCATCTGGACGCTCGATGCTCTCGGTGCCGTGCTCAAGGTGGGGCGCCGGGTCAAACAAGAAGGGGGCTCTTGACAGTGGCGACAACGGAACCCGGCGGGATCCCGGTTCGCGTCAGTCGAGGCGCGGATGCGGAAATGAAGCGCATGCCGCAGGATGCGGCAACGCGTCGTGCCATTCGCGACGCCGCTCTGGAGGCCGCTGACGGCCTCGACCGGGCCTCACCCCCGGGCCGCAACAGGCTGCTCTTGTTGGGGGAGAGTATCCTGCGCCGGCTTGCCTTGCCCGATGACTACCTGGGCTTCGCCATGGTCAGTGTCAGCAATGAGTTTTGGCGCAGGCAGTTCGCGGCTGTCGCGTTTCGTGAACGTCTGCTCCTCCTGCCTCACTGCCTGCGCAAACATGGAGTCTGCCCCGCAAGCTATGATGCTGTGGGTCTCCACTGCGAGCACTGTGGCTCATGTATTCTGGACGAGTTGCTGCGAGAAGCCGAGGCGCTCGGGTACAGAACGATCGTCG
This sequence comes from uncultured candidatus Brocadiaceae bacterium, assembly GCA_964655775.1. GTDB lineage: Bacteria > Planctomycetota > Brocadiia > SM23-32 > SM23-32 > CAZZNQ01. Next base: position 23,720 of record CAZZNQ010000031.1, read on the forward strand.
CGGAGGGCACACCTGCGGTTCTTCGGCATGCACTTGCAGAAGGAGTGAAGGCCGTTCTCGGTGTGGCCTGTCTGGACTCACTTGACCAGGCGTTCGAGAGGGTCTCCCAGCTTGGCGTACCGAATGCGGCCGTTCCTCTTCTTGCTGACGGCTGCGTGGACACCGTCGCCGAACTGGACGTCCTGCGCAAGTGGATGCATGCTCGGACCGGTCCGGCTGATGCCGCGACTCGGACCTATGCGCCGCTAATGCGGCACGCCCAAGACCTCTTTCTGCCCGACGGACTAGCCAAGTGGTTGGGCGAACCGGAAGTGGGCATCGAGCTCGGGCTTGAGGGCAGCGGGGCTACCAGTCACACCGCCCGCCTGGCCCTCGAATGGCTGGCCAACGGTGGCAAGAGATTCCGGCCCTTCATTACTCTGGCCTGCTACAGCGCTCTTGCGCACGGGACGCACATACTGCGCCCTGACTCCGACCTGGCCGGGGCGTTCCCCGTTGCCGTTGAGCTCGCTGCGGTTGCGATCGAGGCCCTGCACAAGGCATCGCTCATACACGACGATATAGAAGACGACGATCTCTACCGATATGGGCGCGAAACCTTGCATCGTATCCACGGGGTCCCTACGGCCATCAACGTAGGCGATTACCTGGTCGGTCTGGGCTACCGCTGCGTCTGTGAGTCGGGGCAGCATTTGGGCGCGGAATGCGCGCAGGCGCTTACCCGCGAGCTGGGGCGCGCACATCTGCGACTATGCCGAGGCCAGGGGGCGGAGCTGCTTCATCACAATGGACAGGCCGAGGCACTCAGCCCCGTGGAGATGCAATCGATTTACGCCCTGAAGACAGCGCCCGCGTTCCATGCAGCAATGTACGTGGGTGCACGCTCAGCGATGGCGGAGGGTGCGGAGGCCGAACTCGACCTGATGGTGCCGTTCTCGCTGCACGTCGGCGTGGCCTACCAGGTGACCAACGACCTGAAGGACTGGGACGACGACCGCCACGACAAGCTGGTCGCGGGACAGGACATACTTGCCCAGCGGCCGACCATGATCAGTGCGCTGGCGATTGCCGCGGGCGGTCCTACGAAGTGCCCGGAGACAGACTTATCTGTCGAGGAGCAGTTCTCCTTCTTGAGGGAGGCATACCGAGCCCTCGGCGTGTTCGACAGTGCGCGGCGCCTGGTGCGCGCCTACCGGGAGAAGGCGCTGGCCCTGTGCGATGACGTCCGGCCCGACTCCCTGGGCGAAGTCATGAGGTTCATCGCGGAGACGATCCTGTGAAACCGGCCACCGATTCCGACTGGCTGCAACGGGTAACCGTCCGCGCCCGTTCGGGGATTCGGGGCCTGCCGCAGCGTCTCATCGCGCGTAACTCAGACTACATCACCAGCCTGCAGAATCCGTCCGGCGGCTTCCCCGGTCCCGAGGGTCCGGAAGACCTGTATTACACGAGCTTTGCGCTACGCTGTGGCCACTTGCTCGATATTCAGGATCGCCGGTTCTGGCACAGCGCCGCCGGTTACGTCAAGACATGCGGGGGTCTGCCGGACGTTGTCTCCTGTCACTGCTTTCTTTCGGCATTTCGCGCGATCGAGGCTGTACTGCCTGCATGGAGCGCCGAAGCGAGCCGATCCACCGTCGAGGGCATCGCGGACTACCTGGACCGATGGCGTGTGGGTTCCTTAGGGTTCGCCAAGCCGGGGGAGGAAAGCGCCAGCCTCTACCACACGTTCCTGGGCGTGCTCTGTTGCCGCATGCTCGGCCGCGAATCACCGGACCCGGATGATGTGGCGCAGTTCGTGCGGTCACGACGGACGGCCGAAGGCGGATTCATGGACGTGGCAAGTCCCCGTGCCTTGGACGCAGCCGGGGTGAACCCCACCGCAGCGGCGGTCCAACTGCTCGCGTTGTGTGGAGCCCTGCCCCCTCGGTGTGCCGTTGCAGCGTCTGGGTTCGTAGTGCGTTGCCAGCAGCCGGACGGCGGCTTCGCGGCTTGGCCGGGGGCACCGTTTTCGGACCTGCTGTCAACATTTACGGCTCTGGTCACCCTGAACACCACAGACCGGCTGGCGGACGCCCGTCTTGGCGACCTAGTGCGGTTCATCCGGTCGCTTTCGCTGGACACCGGTGGTTTCCGAGGCTCTGCAAGCAACAGCCCACCGGATGCGGAGTACACCTACTATGGCCTGGCTTCCCTTGGCCTTCTCCGATCGCTGTTGCCCGAACGGCAAAGGGGCGCAGAGGGCGGCTCCCACCTGGAGAACTGAGATGGCGGGAACACCACTAGGGCTCGACCAGACGGACCTGTCCGTAGAAGAAGTCACGAAGAGGTATGACTCCGGAGACACCACGCTTGAGGTGTTGCAGGGCGTGTCCTTACGCCTTGAGCCGGGCGAGACCCTCGCCGTGCTGGGCGCTTCCGGAAGCGGCAAGAGCACGCTCCTGAACATCATCGGCAGCCTCGACAAGCCCACCAGCGGACGCGTCATGCTGCAAGGCAAGGAGGTCAGCTCGCTCCGGGGTGCGGCACTTGCCGAGTTCCGGAGCACCATGATCGGGTTCGTCTTCCAGGACCATCATCTCCTGCCGCAGTGCACGGCACTGGAGAACGTCCTGGTGCCGACGCTGGCGGTGGGGCGCGAGGCGGGCGATTCCGACAGGGCTCGTAGCCTGCTGGAACGCGTCGGCCTGGGAGAGAGGACGGGCCATCTGCCGGGTCGTCTGTCCGGCGGCGAGAGACAACGCGTGGCCATCGCCCGCGCCATGATCAACAGTCCGTCGCTCATGCTGTGTGACGAGCCGACCGGCAACCTTGACCGCGATACGGGCCAGACTGTCGCTGACCTGTTCATCGAACTCGCCCGCGAACACGAGATGATGCTCCTGACCATGACACACGACACCGATTTGGCCGACAGATTCGGCCGTCGGTGCCGCCTTGAGGGTGGAAGATTGAGCGAGGTCGACTAAAAGTGCCTGCAGACCGAACCGGCATGTCCGCCTGGCAGTTGGCGCTCCGCAGCCTCGCCTATTACGCGTGGGCCAATCTGGCCGTGACTGCTGGGGCTGCGATCGCCGTAGCCGTTCTCGCCGGATCGCTGCTGGTAGGCGATTCCGTGCGAGGAAGTCTGCGCGACATCGCCGTCGGCAAGCTGGGTCCCGTGTGGTATGCGGTCTTCGCCGAGGGTACCGTCACGGAAGAGCTCAGCTCGCGGATCGGAGAGCAGTCCTGGTTCAAAGGCCATTTCCGCAGCGCGATGCCTCTGCTTCAAGCCAGCGGAAGCGTCCATCCGGCCGGATCGTCCGTGACAATCCCGGGGACGAACGTGATCGGCGTAGACGCCGGATTCTGGCGCACGTTGGGAGCCGGCGAACAGCCCGCGGGTAGGGAAGTGGCGCTGAACTCGCAACTTGCCGGCGAGCTGGGCGTTGCAGCCGGCGACGATGTGCTGGTCTACGTGGGCAGGCAGGGCGTGGCACCGGCCTTCTCCCTGTTCGGCAGACGCGACCGTGAGGACACCGTATCCGGCATGCGCCTGAGGGTGAAGTCCGTCCTAGAGGGCGGGGCGGGCGATTTCGACCTGAGGGCCACGCAGCAGACCCCGCGCAACGCTTTCCTGCCCGTTGCGCTGCTGCAGGACGAGCTGGGCGTCTCCGGCCGTGTTAACACCATTGCGGTCTCCTCAGGGCCGCAAGAGACGGCCTCGCCTGCGCGCGAACGCGAGCTGGCGGCCGAACTGGCGGAGAAGTTGCAGGATGTCGTCACATTGGATGATTACGGCCTGCGGCTTACTCCCTACACCGACCACAACTACCTCAGTCTCCAGAGCCGGAGCTTCGTGCTGAGCGGAGCCACCGCAAGCGCCTTGCGCGAGACGCTGGATGCCGGCTCTGCGCGAATGGGGATGACATCGGTGTACCTTGCCAACTCAATCGGGCTCGTGGCGGATGCGGAAGGCAAGACGGTCCCGTATTCCGTGGTGCTGGGCGTAGAGGACCTTGCAGCAGCCCCGTTGGGACCAGTGTCGATGCGCTCAGGCACGGACAAGCTCAACGCTGGCGAGATCATTCTGAACGCCTGGACCGCCGATGATCTGGACGCTTCGGTCGGTAACGAAGTCCTGTTACGCTACTACGTTGCCGATGACGAGGGGAACACCCGCGAGACTGAGCGGAGCTTCCGCCTGGTCGGGATCGCTCCCACGGACGGCCCTCTGGTGGCACCCGGTATCGTGCCGGAGTTCGAGGGCATAACGAACGCGCAGACAATTGGCGACTGGGACCCGCCGTTTCCCCTGGATACGACGCGCATCCGTCCGAAGGACGAAGCATACTGGGACGAGTGGCGCGCCGCGCCTAAAGCATTCCTAAGCCTCGATGATGTTCGAGAGATGTGGCAGGAGGGTTTCTCCGGCGAGGCAGCCGTGGACTGGCGGACGTCGATCCTGATCGCGCCCGCAGGCAGTATGACCCTCGGTGATCTTCAAGCCCAGTTGAGGGAGGATTTGCCGCGCGCCTTGGCCGAACGCGGCGCGGGATACCGTGTGCAGGCCGTGCGTGCGGATGCCCTGAAGGCCGCCCATGGTTCCACCGACTTCGGGATGCTATTCGTCTCGATGAGTTTCTTTCTTGTCGCGGCGTCCGCCGCCCTGGTCGGGCTTCTGTTCCGCCTGAACGTGGAGCGCCGTGCCTCGCAGTACGGCCTCATGACCGCCGTCGGCATTGAGCCGCCCCGGGCACTCGGCATACTACGGAGAGAGGGCCTCCTGCTGGCCGTGGCCGGGACCTGCCTGGGCGTGGTCGGCGGAGTCGTCTATGCATGGGCGCTAATCCGTGCATTGAGCGGTTGGTGGGGCGGGGCCGTAGCGGAAATCAACCTATCTCTCCACGTGGGCGCCTTCAGCCTTGCGATCGGCATGGTTCTGGGCTTTGGGGTCTCCATCAGTGCCATTTCCTGGGCCGGCCGCATTCTGAAAAAAGCGCGACCGTTGGATCTGCTCGCCGGATGGCGGTTCATCGAGACTATCACCATGCATGGCAGAGGTCGGGCCTTTATGTTGTCGGGACTTGCCCTGATTCTAGCGGGAATCATCCTTCTGGGGACGGCCCTCGCAACGGAGGCCGTCCCGGAGACGGGAGCCTTCTTCGGCGGCGGCGGTGCGCTGTTGCTGGGCAGCCTTGCGCTGACCGGTGCGGCCCTTGGTCCGAAGCGAGAGCACCCGGCGGGGGAACTGTCGGCGTGGAACCTAGCCTGGAGGTCGGCTTCTCGTAACCGGGCGCGAAGCCTGCTCACCGTCGGTCTGCTCGCATGCGCAAGCTTCGTGATCGTGACGGTTGCCGCCAACCGCCGCGACCTCTCTCGGCTGGACACCAGCGACCCGTCATCTGGGGGAGGGGGATTCGAGCTGCGGGCTATGGCCGACATCCCTATCTACGCCGATCTCAACTCCGCAGACGGCCTAGATCTCATGGGATTCGACGACGATGCCGCGGCGATAGTGACTGCGGCTGAAGTCGTGTCAATGCGCATGAGCAGTGGGGACGATGCCAGTTGCCTGAATATGCAACGCCCGGAGTCACCTCGCGTGATCGGCGTGCCGCAGCGGCTGATCGAGCGCAATGCCTTCACTTTCACCAAAGTGCGCGAGGCAAAGGGCGCCGGAGACAGCCCTTGGGAACTGCTGAACCGCGATCTGCCAGAGGGGAAAGACGGCACACCGGTGATCCCCGCCATCGCCGACGCGGCGAGTGCCCAATGGATACTAAAGAAAGGGCTCGGAGATCGGATTTCCGTTCCCGGGAAAGGCGGCAACCAGTTGCAGCTTCAGTTGGTCGGCCTGCTCGCTCCCAGCATATTCGCCAGCGAGCTGCTGATCTCGGATGCTGATTACAGGACCTACTTTGGGAGCGACGGGGGGTACCGTTACTTCCTCGTCGATACGCCCGATGGCGCGACCCAGGGGGTCCGGGAAGCGCTCAGCGCCAACCTCGGCGAGCTTGGCCTCAGTGTGGAGCGCACCTCGAATGTTCTGGCATCCTTTGCACGCGTGCAGAACACGTACCTGGCCGCGTTCAGCACACTTGGCGGGCTCGGCCTGCTGCTGGGTACGTTCGGGGTCGTCACAGTGCTCCTGCGTAACGTGGTGGAGCGGCGACACGAACTGGCTATGCTTCTGGCGTTGGGCTTGCGACGCAGAACCGTGGCCGGTATCCTGGTATTGGAGAATGGTTTACTACTGATACTGGGGGTCGCCATCGGAACCGTCGCGGCCCTTGTCGCTGTGGCACCCCATCTGATCAGCACTCTCGCCGACGTGGACTGGCTGCAGTTGGCTTTCACGCTTGTCGGCTGCCTGGTGGTCGGCTTGGGAGCCTGCTTGCTGGCCGCAGCGCTGTCGGTGAGAGGCGAGCTGATCTCCGCCCTGCGTTCGGAGTAAACGTACCTTGGAGATGCATTCAAAAGACAAGACGCCCACCGTGCAGGCGTTGACCGGCGTCGCCTTCATACTGGCCCTCACGTCGCTCCTGTGGGGTTGCCCGCGTCGGGTTGAACCAGAGGGCAGTCCACCGGCAACCCGTGCGTCGCGCAACTGGGCTTCCGAGCCCGGCTGGCCCACGTTTCGCCGGAATCCCGAGCAGACGGGTGTTGCTGCCGGCGATTTGCCCGAGGTGCTGAAGCAGTTGTGGTCCTACGACGCGGGAGATGCGATCAGTTCCACGGCCGCCGTCGTGGACGAGCTCATATACGTCGGTACCGACGCTTCAGAACTTCTGGCCATTGACCTGGAAGATGGTTCCCTGCGGTGGAGGTTCCCAACCGCGGGCGCAGTTCAAGCCGCACCGGCGGTCAGCAATGGGCTTGTGTTCGTTGGGGACCAGGGCGGCGTGTTCCACGCAATAGACCAAGGCGGAAGCGAGGTCTGGAACTATGAGACCGACGGGGAGATCATCTCTTCCGCCAACTTCTCCGGGGACCGTGTCCTGGTCGGCTCCTACGACTACTTCCTCTACTGCTTCGATCAGGCGACGGGCAGGATGCTCTGGCGGTTCGAGACGGATGCCCAGGTGCACTGCAGCCCCTGCACGGCGGACGGGCGCGCGGCCATCGCTGGGTGCGACGGCCTGCTGCGCGTGATCGAGATCGCCAGTGGCAATCAGGTCGGCCAGTTTGAAGTCGGCGGCAACCTGTCCGCAAGCCCCGCCTACCGCGACGGGCAATACTACCTTGGCACGTTCCACGGCGATATGCTCTGCGTGGACGCAGCCGGCATGGAACCCGTCTGGCAATCCCAGGCCGACGGCGATCCCATGTTCTACGCGTCGGCTGCCGTCACCGATGAGGTAGTCGTGTTCGCCGGGCGCGACAATGTCGTGCGCGCATTGAACGTCGCAGACGGGGCGCCTCTCTGGACTTTCAGTACCCGCGGCGACGTCGACTCGTCTCCGGTGGTTGCAGGGGACCGGATCTTCTTCGGAAGCAAGGACGGAAATGTCTACGGCGTCGACATCGCGGACGGATCCAGGAGGTGGTTTTTCGAGACCGGAGCCCCGATCAGCAGCTCCCCCACAGTGGGCCAGGGGCGACTCGTCATCGGCACTGAGGACGGCGTCCTGTACTGCTTCGGTGCCGGGCAAGGCGGCGTGCGAGGTGGAAGCGAATGAAGAGCATCCTTCTACGCGTCGCCGCCCCCGTACTCGCCGTACTGGTCGGCGGCTGTGCAGTGGGCGTGTGGTTGGTCGGGACTCGTCCCGAGCCGGTGCCCCTCCGCGTTCCCGGGGAGCAAGTGCGACAAAGCGCGGACGCGCAGGACAGCGTTCCCCGCAATGAGGGAACTCTCATACCGGGGGACGGCGAGCCGTCGACACTTGAGGGATCCTGGCCACAGTTCCGGGGCACTGACCGGACCAACGTCGTGCATGCCGCGTCCGGGTTGGCACGGTCGTGGCCGGAGGAGGGGCTTCGTGTCCTCTGGGAGTTGGAAGCAGGCGAAGGGCATTCCGGCGCGGCAATCCGCAACGGCCGCGTCTACATGATGGACTACGACCGCGAGAAGCAGGAGGACGTTGTCGTCTGCCTGTCCCTCGACGACGGTCGCGAGATTTGGCGCTACACCTACTACGTGAAGGTGAAACGCAATCACGGCATGTCCCGGACGGTGCCGGCGGTGACGGACGACTACGTTGTGACGCTTGGCCCCATGTGCCACGTCGTCTGCCTGGATGCGCGCGACGGCCATCTCGTGTGGAAGAAGGACCTGGTTGCCGAGAACGGCACCGAGGTGCCGCCATGGTACGCCGGGCAGTGCCCGTTGATCGACGGGGACACGGTTGTGCTTGCGCCGGGCGGGAACCCCTTGATGATGGCCGTGGACCTGGCCACTGGAGAACCGCGCTGGCAGACGGAGAATCCGGGCGGGTGGGGGATGACGCATTCCTCCATCGTGCCTTTCCCACACGATACGTTGCGGCAGTTTCTCTATTGCGCGACCGCCGGCGTGGTCGGCGTCTCGGCCGCGGACGGCGGTCTGCTCTGGCGGACGACCGAGTGGAAGATCACGCTGGCCAACGTGCCGTCTCCAGTGCCGATCGACGCGGAAAGCGTCCTCTTCTCCGGAGGGTACAACAGCGGAGCCGTGATGATGCGGGTGCGGGAAGACGGTCCGCCCGAGGCCATGTGGCGCACGGACCCAAAGACGTTCGGGTCTGACCAGCAGACTCCCATCCTTTACGATGGCCACATCTACGGCGTCATTCCCAGCGGGGAGATGGCCTGCATGGACAGCGACGGGCAGGTGCTGTGGACGAGCGGCCGGGCCAATCGGTTTGGGCTGGGGCCCTACCTGATCGCGGACGGGATGATCTTTGCCCTCCACGACCAGGAGGGCACCCTCCACCTGATAGATGCGGTCCCGACAGGTTACAATGAACTGAGCGTCACCAAGGTTCTGGACGGTCACGATGCCTGGGCGCCGATGGCAATGGCGGCCGGCCGACTGATCCTGCGCGACGTTACCCATGTGGTATGCCTGGAAGTGCCGGAGGCAGGAAAATGAGGACAGCGCGTGCAGCTCTGGTTATCCTTCTAAGCAGTTTTCTAGTAATGGGTTGCGGCGATGAGCCAATGGCCCCCGTGCCTGAGGAAGCAAAGCCACTGTATCTGCCTTTGGAGTTAAGAATCGTCGCATCGTGGCCCAGCGAGGTGGCCGGCCTAAGTTCCATCGCCGTAAACGCCGATGGCCGGATATACCTTGGCGGAGAGCAGGGCGTGCACATCGTCGACCGGGATGGCACCGACCTGGCCATGCTGGAAGTCGCCGGTCCCGTAACGTGCCTCCAAGTTGACGCCGATGGGCTTCTCTACGTGGGATCAAGGGCTCGGGTGAGAGTGTTCGACGCGCAAGGCGGCCTGCTGCGGGAATGGGGCAGGCGGGGAGACGCACCGGGGGAACTGTCGTACGTGACGTCCATCGCTGCGGCGGGACCGAATGTCTTCGTTGCTGACTCGGGCAATCGGATAGTACATCGTTTCGACACCACGGGCGACTACATTGGGGCGATTGGTGGACCGGACGCCGAGCGGGGAACGCCCGGCTTCCTCTGTCCGGGCCCCCATCTCGACGTGGCGATTGACGCTGAGGGTAACCTTGTCGCGAGCAACCCCGGGTTGTTGAGGGTGGAAGTGCACAGCTTGCGCGGTGAGATGATCGACCGATGGGGCGATCCCGGCATGAGGCCGGAGTTCTTCTGCGGCTGCTGCAACCCCACGGATCTCGCGCTCACGGCGGACGGGCAAGTTGTGACGTCGGAGAAGGGCAAGCCGCGCGTCAAGCTGCACACACCGGACGGCCGTGTGCTGGCGCATTTGGGTGGCGATACGTTCTCACCGAACGCCGACGGCATAGACGTGGCGGTAGGGCCGGACGGCCTCATCTACACGGCGGACCCCGGCGACGGCATGATCAGAATTCTCGAAGCCATCGAGCAGACACCAGGCCAAAATGGAACGGAAGATGAAAGCGGATGACGACAGGATCACGCGTCGCGAAGCTCTTCGGAGCGCGGTCCGCTGGGCGGCTCTGGGGGCCTTGGGCGCTTGTCTCGGCCACACTGCGTTGCGCGATCCGAGACTCTGTACCACACCTTGCAACGAGTGCACCTCGTTGAGCGACTGCGAACTGCCGAGGGGCGTGGCTTCGCGTAGGTTTGCGGAGGCGACCAGGCCAGCCGTCAGCGTCCAGGAGACAAAGAGTGAGCGATAGGGAACTGCCGCGTTCGGAAATCAGCCGCCGCGAGTTTGTAACAAAGCTCGGGCGGGGGGTGTCCGCCTGCGCCGTCGGCGGCCTGGGTGGCGTCCTCCTGGCTCAGGCCAGTTCCGAACCGGAGGAATACGTCTGGCAGATCGACCCGTTCAAGTGCGTTCAGTGCGGCCAGTGTCAGACAATGTGCGTGCTGGACCAGTCGGCGGTGCGCTGCGTCCACGACTTCCCGATGTGCGGGTATTGTCGGTTTTGCTTTGGTTTCTTCCGGGATGACGCCTTGAAGCTGGACGAAGCGGCGGAGAACCAGGCATGCCCGACCGCCGCGATCACGCGCACCTTTGTGGAACAGCCGTACTATCAATACACCATCGACAAGGACCTGTGCATCGGTTGCGCCAAGTGCGTGAAGGGCTGCAACCAGTTCGGCAATGGCTCGCTGTATCTGCAGGTTCAGCAAGACATCTGCGTTAACTGCTCGGAATGTCGGATCGCCGTGGCGTGTCCGTCCGACGCCTTTGTGCGTCTTCCAGCGGATCAGGCATACTTCGTCAAACACAAAGGACCGGACCAGCTTGCCGATGTTCGCAAGGAATACTGAGACTACCGGCCGACGCTTCGTCCGCCTGGCCTTTGCCGTGCTGGTGCTGCTCGCATTCACGGCTCCCGGTGCCCTCGGCGCAGACGTGTCCGAACGCTTCCCGCCGCCCGACTTCGAGACCGATTACTCGATGCCGGAGACGGTTCTGCCCCCAGCAGGAAGCGACGCGATGGGCATCCTCACGATAGTGATTCTCGTGGCGGCGCTGAGTCTTGCGACGCTGTTCATCCACCGCTGGCGCAAGCGGACGGCAGTGATCGGGCTGAGCGTGTTCGCGTTGCTTTTCTTCGGTTTCGTGCGGAAGGGATGCATCTGTCCGATCGGCTCCATTCAGCACGTCAGCGTCTCGCTGTTCGGGACGGAATACTCGGTTCCGCTGCTGGTCGCCCTGCTGTTCGCATTGCCGCTGGTGTTTGCACTTCTGTTCGGCCGGGTGTTTTGCGCCGGTGTGTGTCCGCTGGGGGCGGTACAGGACCTCGTCCTGATAAAGCCGGTCCGGCTGCCTGCATGGTTGGTGGCGGGACTGTCCATGCTGCCGATCCTTTACATCGGGCTTGCCGTGCTCTACGCGGTGAACGGCACCGGCTTTTTCATCTGCCGCTACGACCCGTTTGTGGGCTTCTTCCGGCTCTCCGGCCCGGCCGTAATGCTGGCGGTCGGGGGGCTCTTTGTCGTCGCTTCCACCTTTATTGGACGGCCCTACTGCCGCTTTCTGTGCCCATATGCCGTGCTGCTGTCGCTGTGCTCTCGTTGGTCATGGCGGCAGATCAAGACGACTCCAGACGACTGCATCGTCTGCGGGCTATGTGAGGACGCCTGTCCCTTCGGCGCGATTGAGCCACCGACTCCTCAGGGGGTGGAGGAATGAAACCGGAGCGTGCTCCATTCCTTATTGCCGCCCTCATACTGGTTGGTGCCGCAATCGGGTACCTGATGGGACCGGTGCTGGCAAGCGCTGACGAAACGGTACGTCTGGCCGCGCGCCTCCATCGAGAGGAGACGGAGGGGCTGGAGGAGCGCACGCTGCGGAGCGACGCCTTCCGCCGCACCGGCCGCCCGATCAGCGAGATCTACGATGAGGCCGCAGCCCTGGAGCGCCGTTTCCGGATCGGCGGCGCGCTTCTGGGAGTCTGGTGTGGTCTTGCAGCCGGCCTCCGTTACGTGTCCCTCACTCGTCCGCGTCACAACAAGGAATACACAGTAAACCAGGCTGAATGCGTCGCGTGCGCACGTTGCTTCATTTCATGTCCGCGCGAACATGCTCGTCTGAATCGTATTCGGAGCGAACATAGAGAAGACCTCTCCGAAGAGAGCCTATCACGGGAATAGCAGTGGCTGAAAGCACCGAACAGACAACCTCGGGCCGGAGCGAGCTGGAGTCGCGTAACAGGCTTCGGGACAAGCGCTTCCTGGCAATTGCAGCGGCCATAGCTGCGGCGCTGTTCTGCGGGCTGGTTCTGGGGGTTCTGGTGACTGTCCGTCTGCAGGAGGGACCGGCGGCCCCGGACCTGACCGCATACGAGTCGCTACGCGAGGATCTAGAAGCTGGGGCAGGCGACGAACGGCTGACGGAACTGGTGCGCCAAGTGGATGCGCGCTTGCGGGCGGAATACATCGCCAACCGTCGGCGAACGGCCATTGGAGCTGCTCTGCTGTTGGCAGGTGCGGCGGCCTTTGTCGCTTCCCTGCGATGGTACGTGCACGTCGACCGACCGCAGCCTGTGCCCGGCGACCTGTCCGAGCGCAACAACCCGGATACCTGGCTGCGTCGGCGGCGCGTCAGATTGATCGGCTTCGGGGCCGGGGTAGCGCTCGTCATCGTTGTCGTCGGGCTGATCGCCCTGACAGGACCGGCCGATTATCCTCGGGATGAGACCGCATTGGCATCTCAGCCAACGGACGGCGCCCCGCGGCCTGTTGAGTCCCAGGAGCAGCCGGAGCCAGCCTTCGCCGACAACTGGCCGCGTTTCCGCGGGCCGACGGGTATGGGCGTGGTTCCGGAAGGCGACTGGCCCGAGACGTGGAACGCAGCCGACGGCGTCAACGTTCTCTGGAAGACCCCCATACCGTCGCCCGGGAAAAGCTCGCCGGTACTCTGGGGCAACCGGGTTTTCCTGACCGGTGCGAGTGAGGAAAGCCGCGAAGTGATGTGCTTCAACCGAACCACGGGAGAACTCCTGTGGCGAACACCGATACCCACGCGCGGCGCGCCCGACGCGGAGGTGAGCGTGTTCGACGAGACCGGATACGCCGCTCCGACGCCGGTTGCGGACGGGGAGCGCGTCTACGCGTTCTTCGCGACGGCCGATCTGGCGGCGGTGGACTTCGGCGGCGAACTGGCGTGGGTGAGGAACCTCGGAGACCCGACCAACGCATACGGCATCGCCACGTCGCCGATACTGGAAGGCGGGAAGCTCATCCTGCAGTTCGACCGTGGCTTCAGCGCGGACGACGGACTTTCGGCTCTGATCGCTCTGGATCCGGCCAGCGGCAACCCGATCTGGCGCAAGGGGCGACCCGTTGCGAACTCCTGGTCGACACCCGTCGTTGTGGATGGCGAGAAGGGCAGGATAATCCTGACCTGCGCATCCCCCTGGGTGACGGCGTACGATGCGGAGACGGGCGACGAATTCTGGAGGGCAGAGCTGCTTTCCGGCGACGTGGCCCCAAGTCCGGTCTTCGACGGCGAGAACATCCACGTGACGAACGAGTATGCGGTGTCTGCAGCGGTCAAGTCCGGTGGGTCGGGCGACGTGACCGACACCAACGTGCTCTGGAAGAACGATCAGTTGGCGCTTTCGGATGCCCCGAGCCCGATCTGCAACGGCGAACTGTTCCTGCAGGTCACCAGCTACGGCGTGATATCGTGCCAGGACACCGCTACCGGGGACCTGATCTGGGAACACGAACTGGACGGCACCGTCTGGGCTTCTCCGAGCCTGGTGGGGGACCGCATCTATCTCACCGCGCTCGACGGGACGACACACATCTTTCCGCTCGCCCGCGAATACAGCGAGATGAGCAGCGGCAGCGTGGGCGAGGAGGTATACGGCAGCGCGGCATTCGGCGACTCCAAGATATACATCCGCGGCAGCGAACATCTGTTCTGCATCAGCGCGGATGTGGAGGGGTAGGCATGACGCGGATTGACGAATATCTGGACGTTGCCTCCCTTGAGAAAGGTGAAGAGGGACACGAGCCCGTCGACCTGGACGCCGTCGACGAGATCGTTGCGCGGCACGGTTCCGAGCATGGCGCGGCGATCCCGATCCTGCAGGACCTCCAGGCGCATTTCCGCTACCTGCCGGAGGTCGCCCTGCAGCGCGTCTGCGAGTTGACGGACATCAGCCCGGTCCAAATACAGGGCATAGCTACCTTCTACACCCAGTTCCGGCACATGCCAGTGGGCAAGCACCTGGTGAGCGTCTGCCATGGGACGGCATGCCACGTTGCCGGAGCCCAGAGCATCTCCGACGCACTGGCCCGGCACCTGAACCTTCCCGACGGCGAAGACACCGACGAGCGCGGTCTCTTCACCATTCAGAACGTCGCCTGTCTCGGCTGCTGTTCGCTTGCCCCGGTCATGAGCGTGGACGGCGAGATATATGGGCACCTCACGCCGGAGACCGTCGGGTGGACGCTCGAGAAGTTCCTTCGTAGCCTAAAGAAAGGGGAGGGGCGAGAGGACGACGGTACCATCACTTCCGGAACCGAGCTCGCCGTGCCCGAGTTCCGGGTGAGCCTCGTGTCATGCTGCGTTGCCAACGGCACAATGGCGGTGCGGGATGCTCTCAAACGGGAGGCCCGGGAACTTGGGCGGCCTGTGCGGCTGAAGGACGTTGGTTGCATCGGCCTCTGCGACATCGTGCCATTCATCGACTACGCGGACGAGAACGGCGAGGCGATCCGCTACACGAACGTCGATCCGGCATCTGTGCGTAACATAGTGCGACGCCACGTGAAACCACTGAGCCCCGTGAGGCGAGCCGTCGGGGCGTACGAGGACCTGATGCGCGCGCTTTGGGACGGGGCGGCTTGGGATCGTCCACAAGACCACCACGAGAGCCTGCGCGCCGAGGACATGGCGGCGTTCATGGACAAGCAGGTTCAGATCGTCATGGAGGGAACCGGACGACTCGACCCTATGGACCTGGACGAGTACCGGGACATGGGCGGCTTCTCAGCGCTGGAGAAGTGCCTCACGCAGATGACGCCGGAACAGGTAATAGAAACAGTCGACCGGGCAGGGCTGCGCGGCAGGGGAGGGGCTGGTTTCCCCACGGGAAAGAAGTGGCATACGGTCGCCAGACAGCAGGCACCGCTCAAGTATGTGGTGATGAACGGAGACGAAGGCGACCCCGGAGCGTTCATGGACCGGACATTGCTGGAGGCCGTTCCCTACCGCGTGCTGGAGGGCATAGCCATCGCGGCGTATGCCGTAGGCGCGCGCGAGGGATACCTTTACATCCGGAACGAATACCCCCGCGCTGCAGATCGGATTCGGGCGGCTATCGACGTCGCGCACCGGGAAGGTTACCTGGGCGAGCGCCTGTTCGGAACGGATTTCGGCCTCACGCTTCATGTGCGCGAAGGAGCGGGCGCGTTCGTCTGCGGCGAGGAGACGGGCCTGATGGCGTCCATCGAGGGACGCCGCGGCGCGCCCAGATACCGACCTCCTTACCCCTCCGAGCGTGGTCTGTGGGGATGCCCTACCAGCATCAACAACGTCGAGACCTACGCGACGGTCCCGTGGATACTCCGCAACGGACCTGATGCCTTCAGGGGGATCGGCAGCGAAAACAGCAAGGGCACCAAGGTCTTCGCCCT
>CAZZNQ010000032.1:0-39390 GCA_964655775.1 uncultured candidatus Brocadiaceae bacterium
TGCTCGCGTTCGACTTCAGCTGCCGGACTCTCAGGGGAGTGCGGGATGGTGTTGCCGCGGCGCTCAAGATCGAGAGTCTGAGCGGCGAGTTCATATCGCTTCGTCCATGGAGATGGACATGGCCGCCGAGGTGTGTGGGGGGGCTGCACCTGCCTGCGCATCCGGACATGAGCAGAATGTACTGCATCAGGGCCGAAAACGAAGGCCGCGCGCTTCAGCTACTGGATGCCGGTGTGATCGAGGCCCTGCTGAGCTGGCCCGGCCACGGGCCGGCTCCCTGGGTCTCCCTGCGTGCCGGCATGGTCGGTGTGTGCATTCATCGCAAGCATGCCACAAACGACCAGGTGATGCGCGCCCTGTACGACTACGGGCGACGCCTCCGCAGTGCGATAGAGAAGAGGCTTGGGCAGATGAGAGGCGGCCAGAACGGGGAGGAGCCCGGCGGAGGGGGGCGGCAGCGGGCCGCACCGCCTGCGGAGTAGAAGGAGCGCATCTTGCGCGCGCGGCTCTCCCTGCGATAGAATCATTGTTCGGGCTCCGTAGTGCCGGGTCGGCACGGGGGTTCCGTGGAACACCAAGATCAAGCGGGGCTATCACACCCGCCTTTCGGGCTGGGAGGTCCCGGTCCTTGGATACAGAGAATGGAGTCGGCGCCAGGTGAATGCCGAGGAACTCGAACAGTTTCGTGCGATGCTCCTTCAGCTCAAGAAGAAGCTGACGAAGAACATCGACTATCTGCAGAACGATGCGCTGAAGAGCGCGGGTGACCGGGTCGACGAACTTTCGGACATATCGGCCGAGCATATGGCCGACCGCGGGTCCGATAACTTCGCTATGGACCTTATGATCCGCGTCCTGGAGAACAGCGATGCTGAGGTCTGTGACATCAACCTGGCCCTTGAGAGAATAGACGACGGAAGCTACGGCAAGTGCGAGGGCTGCGGCGAGGCGATCGGCAGGGATAGGCTGGAAGCGTTGCCCTTTGCGCGGCTCTGCATAGGCTGCAAGCACAGGCAAGAACAAGGTTTGCATGAACAGGTGTAGGACATCGGGCTTGCACCGTGGCGCATGGATAGGCGGGGGGACGCGTTGAGGCCATTACCAGGACTGAAGAGATCCGGCACCCTTTTTGTGGCCTCCCTTTTGCTGACGCTTGTGGCGGACCAACTGACCAAGGCACTCTTCTGGCGAGCCCCGTCGGCGGGTGCGGAGCCAACGGTCATCATCCCGCACGTGCTCAGTTTTGTGCCCCATGAGGGCAACCCCAGGGGGGCAATGGGTTTGGGGCCCGAGAATCCCGTCTTCTACGCCGTCGCCGCCTGCGTGGGCCTCGTGGTCATTGTGGTGTGGCTGGCCACCACTCCGGCGGCGAAATGGCACGTGCACATTGCACTGGGCCTGCTCGCCGGGGGTGCGCTGGGCAACCTCATCGATCGTGTGGCGATCGGGAAAGTCCGGGATTTCATCGACCTGCACTGGGGCGACGCGTTCCACTGGCACACGTTCAACGTGGCGGACGCGGCCCTTTGTATCGGTTTTGCGATTGTCGCCTATGAGGCCTTCCTTGGAGGCGAGCAGGGCGATTCGGAGCATTCTGCAGAGGCCGAGGAGGTACCACAGGCGGTCGGGGACACGTCACCGGACTGAGCCTGCAGAGGCCCGGCGGCTCCGTTTTCCCTTGCAAGACGTCCCTTCGCTGGTAAAATCGGCTTCGTCCCCTCAGGAGGTAATGGAATCGACCCGGGTTAAGTGGCCTCGGAGGCCCCGGGCTGACATCGGACGGAAGGACCCCATAGCTGATGGCACATCTCGTGTTTCGGAGCGGCGATCGCAGCGGCGAGACTGTCTCTCTGCCCAAAGTAGTGTGCATGGGCCGCGGGCTGGACATGGACGTTCGCCTGGACGACTTAACGGCCTCGAAGCGGCACGCGCGCATCATCAGTAACGACAGGGGCGAATACATCCTGGAGGATCTGGCCAGCAGCAACGGAACCTTCCTGAACGGGGTGCAGGTAACCACCAAGAAGCTTAAGAATGGCGACACCATTCGCATCGGCAACAGCCTGATGGAGTTCTGTCAGGAAGAGAAGTCGGAGCCGGCGGAGGCGACTGAGAGCGGCGTACTGAATATCGGGCAGGACTCCACAAGCAGCTCGGTCATCAGCTCCGTCGACGTGAACTTCGGTGCCGCCGGTCCTACAGCCGGTGCGACCACCAGCCTTGAGGAAGTCCGCAAGCTGAACTACCGGCTCAGCACCGTCCTGGAGATCTCCCAGGCCCTCGGCAAGGCGCTTGACGAGGACGAACTCCTCAACCGCATTCTGGACAAGCTGTTCGACGCTTTCCCGGAGACAGGCCGTGGGTTCATCATCCTCCGGGACCCGGACAGCGGCCAGCTTACGCCGCGAGCATCGCGCATGGCCAAGAGCGGCGGCCCGGCAGACGAGCAGCTCCAGATCAGCGAGACGATCCTCGAATACGTGCTGGAGCAGAAGCAGGCCGTGCTCAGCACCGAGGCGCGCGAAGACGAGCGTTTCGCGACGAGCCAGAGCATTCTGGACTTCGAGATGCGCGCCGTGATGTGCGCTCCGCTTACCTACGAAGAGGACGTGCTCGGTTTCATCTGGATGGACACGCAACGGATCGCCAGCAACTACACCGAGGACGGTCTGAGCCTGCTGGCCGGCATCGCTAACCAGGCCGCACTGACGATCGCCAACGCACGCCTTCACACCCAGTTGCTCAAGCGTGAGCGGCTCGAGCAGGATTTGCGGACGGCAAGGCGGCTGCAGAACAGCTTCCTTCCGCAGAGGCCGCCCGAGATCGACGGCTACGAGTTCGTCACCTGGTATGATACGGCCCTGGAGGTCGGTGGCGACTTCTACGATCTGATTGAGATCCCGGATAACAAGATCATGGTCGTCGTCGGCGACGTGAGCGGCAAAGGCATCACGGCGGCGCTGATGATGGCGAAGATGACCAGCAACGTTCGTTACTTCGCCGGCACCCAGACCCAGCCGGGCGACATGCTGCGCAAGCTGAACGAAGTCGCGTTGCGCTCCGAAACGGACATGTTCGTGACGATGCTCATCATGTGCGTCGACTACAACAATCACTCGGTCGTCATGTCAAACGCCGGCCACTGCTACCCGATGCTGAGAAAGACCAGCGGGGAGGTGACGCGCGTGGAGGGCGGGAACGGCTATCCCGTCGCCATAACCGAGGAAGCCGAATTCCCCGAGGCGACCATCGAGCTCGAGGCCGGCGACGTGCTGTGCCTGTTCACCGACGGCATCATCGAGGCGATGGACGAGGAGAGCAACTTGTTCGGCTATGAGAAGCTCACCCCCGCGATGAGTAACGGGGGCCAGTCCGCCGGGGACGTGATGATGAGCATCCAGCAGGCGATCCGCGACCATGCCGGGGGAGCGCCTCAGAGCGATGACCTTACCGTGATCTGTATGGGGCGGACACTCGAGGACATCGACGAGTCTATCTGACGGGCTCGGGGAGTATCCTGACGCGTCTTCCCTCCACCTTCAGACGTCCTTCCGCAAACAGGTTTATCGCCTCGGGGAAGGCTATGAGTTCCTGCTCAAACACGCGCGCGGCCAGGCTGTGGATATCGTCGTCCTCCATTACCGGGACGGCGCGCTGGACGATGATCGGGCCGGCGTCGTACTCGTTTGTGGCGAAGTGCACGGTGCAGCCGCTGAGCTTGCAGCCGTAATCCAGCACGGCTTTGTGCACGCGATCGCCGTAATAGCCCTGCCCGCCGAACGACGGCAGCAGGGCCGGATGGATGTTCATGACCTTGTTGGTGTAGAGGTCGGGAATCCTGTACAGCGACAGGAAACCCGCGAGCGCCACGAGTTCCGTCCCTGCGGAGCGGAGTTCCGCCGTTATGGCATCGCCGAACGCTGCGGCGGAGTCGAAGCTCTTGCGGTTGACCACCGCAGCGGGCACGCCGTGCTCGGCGGCTCTCTCAAGGCCATATGCGTCGGCCCGACTGCCGATCACCTTGACAACCCGGGCCTTGAGCTCGCCGGAATCGGATAGATCGAGGAAGTTCTGCAGCGTTCTGCCGCTTCCGCTCAGGAGCACGGAGAGTCTTACGGGCTCGGCCATGGGATTTGGTTTTCCTTCGTTGAGAGTAGGGACGTTCGTCGGACTTCGTGACATTCTCCGCGCCGTGCCATGATTGTCAACCGAATGCCCGCAATCCAGTTACGGCCGGCTCGGGTTTGACTTGATTCGCAGCCGCCTTGGCGTACATTGGGTGCGAGGATTTCGGCCTCGCCCGGAACTGACAAGCAGGTGATAGTGATGCACGTGATGACAGACGCCGCCGCAACACTGGGCGGACGGTTCAATATCATATTCGACCCGCACGACCGGTGCGTTTATCAGAACGCATTCGGCGACTTCCGCGAACGGCGGATGGAACTGCGGGCGGGCCTACGCACCGAAGATGGAGTGTTCTGGGGACTGCCGTTCGCAAGCGACGCACAGGTGTTCCCGTACCTGGAGCAGTTCTCCACGCTGACTACCATCGAGTACCGCGGCGTGCACCCGGGGCTCGGGCTGGCTTTCAGCATGCGCATTCGTGCGCCGTTCTACCCGCGGAATGTGGGTATCTCCACCGCGCCGGTCTACTTCGTGGACCTGGAGGTCACGCGCAGGAAGGGCTTCCGCTGGGACGAGGCGGACTCGCCCGTGGAGAAGGGCGAGATAGTCTTCGAACTGTCCGGTGAGAAGATCGGTTTCGACGCGATGCAGAATGGCTTCCACTACGTCTTCGAGAGCACGGCCTCCTCCCGGCACTTCGAGAACGCACGCATGACGCGCGTCGACTGCTGGTGCGAGGCCACGGAGGGCGTAAGCGCAGAGGGCTCCCGCATCGGCCTTCCCTTTTCCTTCTCCGACGCGGAGACCGCGCGCCTGAGCCTGACCTGGTCCTGCTGGGTTGCTGAGCCGGTGCTGGAGGTCTTCGGTGAGGCGACAACGTTGCGTTACCTGGACGTGTTCGCTTCCCGTGAGGAGATGATCGCCTGGGCGCTGGAGGAGCGATGTCGCATTGAGAAACGCTGCGACCTCGTTGATTCCGTTGTGCGGGACTGGAGCCTTGGGGCGGCCGCCTCCGGCATGTGCGCGCTCGCGCTACACTCCTTCCTTGTTGACACCTGGTGGACGGTGCGCAAAGACGGGAGCGACTGGTTCAGCGTTTGGGAGGGCTCCTGCTACTACCATTCCACGGTGGACGTCGAGTACAACGGCGCGATGCTCTACCTGGCCCTGTGGCCCGACCTGCTGGGGATGCTCTTGGACCAGTGGGCGGAGTTCGAGGTCGATGGATCGGAACCCCTTGGCGCCTCGGGGAAGGGTACGTCTTACCTCTGTCACGACATGGGCGCCGCGCACGTTGTCGGCAAGCAGGCGTATCCGCACTGCATGGAGGTCGAGGAGAGCGCGAACTACATCCTGATGCTGGCCGCGTGGGCGGCTTTCACGGGCGAGAAGAAGAAGGCCGGCAGGAAGATCCCGCTCTGCCGACGCCTGGCGGGCTTCATCGTGGCCGCCGATTCCACCGGGGACGGCGTGCCGGACCACGGCGTGGCCAATACGATAGACGACGCCTCCCCGGCCGTGCAGTACGGCCGGAGGCAGGTGTACCTGGCGATCAAGTCGCAGGCGGCGCTCTGGGCCTTGGCGGAACTGGAGCAGAAGTGCGGCGTGCGCGATTCGCAGGCCGAGCGCTGGCGCGCCTTCGCGTCCAAGAGCATCAAGACCCTGGACGAGGAGGGCTGGCTGAGCGACCACTACGCCGTGACGCTGGATCGCAGCACCGAGGGGCTACTTGACCCGTGGTCCGGCAAGGAACTGGAATCCGGCGAACTGGAAGGATGGGACGCCTACTCCATCTATACCACAAACGGCCTGCTCTACCTCTATCTGGGCGGAATGAAGATGCCCCGCTGGCGTACCGCCCGGTTCGCGGACGACATCGAGAACGCATGCCGGGCGACCATGGCCACCTACGGCTGCGGCCATTCGAGCGGCGCCGCCGAGGCCGTCTGGTTCTCGCAGAACATGTGGCGGGATTGGACGGCCGCCTATCTGGGGATCGACCTGCTGAACAACGTGGAGCGATACTGGAGCTATCAGACGCTGACCGGCGACAACTGGTGCAGTTCCCTCTACTACGACACCACGCCCCAGAACAACCTGAACTTTTACCCACGCGGCACGGTGGCCTTCGGGATGCCGCTGGCCGCGGCCGGGCTTCGTCTCAACCGCATGGACAAGGAACTGGTGCTCTCGCCGCTGCGTTCCACTCTGAGGGTCCCCCTGCTTCCGCTTGCGGATTGGGAGCGGATGCGCGTGCCCGAGCTGACCGTTCGCAACCGGGACGGAGTGGCCGTCGCGCGCATCTCGGAGGGCGACCTGCTGGAAGGTCTGAAGGTGTCTGTGCTGCACGCCGAGCTTGAGCCGGAGTAGGCCTCGAAGCCGGCCAGCAGCCCGTTGAGGAACGGGGCGGCTATAATTCCGTGAGGAACACCCTCGCGAACACCTTGGCGTCGCCGACCATGTGGGCCACCTGGCACGTCTCGTTGGCCTGATGGGCGACGTTGGAGGCCGTCATCCAGACGGCCGCCGCCAGGCCCTTCTCACGGAACGGCGAGGCGACGGTGAGCCCCCCGATTCCCACGGTGCGGGGCAGCACGCCGTACACCTCCCGAACGGCCGGCATCAGCAGCTTGACGACCGGAGCGTCCGGTGAGGTGGCCGCAGGGGCATCCTGTCGTTGCCGGACGACGACTTCGGTGGTTGTGCCCAGACGGTTGTCGATCTGGCGGCACTGGGCCAGCGCGAAGTCCAGCACGCCATCCAGATCGTAGTCCGGCAGCACTCGGCAGTCGAAGCAGAATACGTCCTCGCCCGGTATCGTGTTGACGTTGGGCACGTTCGCCTTGTGTAGTGTGGGCTCGAAAGTGGAGTAGGGCGGATCGAAGAGGTGGTCCACCTTGTCGAAATGAGCCGACAGGGACTTATCAAGGATGTAGACGAGCTGGGTGGCGGCGCGAAATGCGTTGACGGACACTGCCGGATTGGAGGCGTGGCCTTGCTTGCCGTGAACGCGGAACTCCAGCCACATCAGCGACTTCTCGGCGACCTCGATGATGGACGAGTCCTCGGCGCCCGCGTCCGGCACGATGATCGCGTCCTCCTCTCCGAACAGGTCGCCGTGGTTCTGCAGCAGATGCCAGAGGCCGTATCTGCTGTTGGTCTCTTCATCCGAGACAAAGAGCAGCTTGACGTCGTGCGCCGGCGCGGTTTCGCTCTCCAGCAGGGCGCGTGCGGCAAACACGGCACTCACCAGCGGCTGCTGATCGTCCACCACTCCACGCCCAACAATGTGCCCGCCGACGCGACGGACACGGTAGGGGTCGCCGTCCCAGCCCTTATACGTGCCGTCCGGCTGCAGTTCGCCTGGCGGGACGATGTCCATGTGCGTGAGTACCCAGATGCAGGGGCCGGACTTCCTGCCGGGCAGTGTGGCAACGAGGTTTGGCCTGCTGCCCTCGGGCACACGATCATCGGGGGCGTCGTAGTGGTCGATCCGATTGAAGCCGTGCTCGCGCAGGTAGCCTTCCAGGAAGCGCGCCTTCTCCCATTCGCCGACACCGCCGTTCTCCGGCCCCAGGGCGGGCCGCGAGGTCAGTTCGGCCTGGAGGTCAACCATCGCGTCCTCGTGCCGAACGATCCAGTCACACAGTCCCTCGAAGTCCATACCTTTGCTCCTTGCGGTTGCCGGCTGGGGCATGGGCTCTGCCCGGCGAATGGTAGCCCGAACAGGGCCGCGCAGGCCGCTAGATGTAGCGCTCCATGATCTTCTCCCAGAGGCCCTGGGCCTTGAGGATGAACTCGGCGAGTTCCCGCAGCGCGCCCTGGCCTCCAGATCTGGTCGTGACGGCATCCGCCTGCTCAAGCACTTCGGGTGCGGCATTGGGGACGGCAATGCCCAGGCCGGCCCTCCGCATGACGGGCATGTCGGGCAGATCGTCACCGACGTAAGCCACCTGAGCGTCCTCGAACTCGTTGCGGCCCATTACCTGCTTGTAGGCTTCAATCTTGATCTTGGCGCCCTGTACCACCTCCCGGATGCCGAGTGTCTCGGCCCGGGCCGAGACGGCGGCAGTGTCGCGACCGCTGATGATGGCCGTTTGGATGCCGCTGCGCTGAAGGTACTTGATGCCGGTTCCGTCATGGACGTTGAACAGCACGCCCTGCGTCTGCGCGTCGATGTAGAGTGCGCGGCCGTCTGTCAGCACACCATCGACGTCCGTGATCACGAGCTTGATGCGCCTGGTCTTTGCGAGGAGTTCGTCGGAAGGGGACGCGATGCTTTCCGGCGTCATTGGGCACC
Organism: uncultured candidatus Brocadiaceae bacterium; assembly: GCA_964655775.1. Taxonomy (GTDB): domain Bacteria; phylum Planctomycetota; class Brocadiia; order SM23-32; family SM23-32; genus CAZZNQ01. The sequence continues at coordinate 8,429 of CAZZNQ010000032.1, forward strand.
TCGTTCGATGTCCAGCCAGTCCTGCACGTCGAGAATGCCGACCGGGCGGTTGTCCGCATCGACAACCGGCACCTGGTCTATGCGGTTCTCGCGCAGCATGCGGTATGCCTCGGCGGCCAGGCCGTCCCGGCCGATGGTCTTGGGATTCCTTGTCATCACTTCCGCGACCGGCCTGTCCAGCATCGAGCCGTCTCCCTGCTGCATGAGCCGACGGAAATCGCCGTCGGTGAAGAACCCCACCAGGTGTCCGCCTTCGTCCGTGAGGCTGACGGCGCCGGCCTTCTCGGCGCTCGTCATCACTTTGAGCGCCTCCCTCACACTCACGTCGGCTGACGCGACGGGGTTGCGCTCCCCCTTGCGCATGAACTCATTCACGCGCATGAGCTTGCGGCCCAGTTCGCCGCCCGGGTGGAAGAAGGCGTAGTCCTGCGGGCTCCAGTTGCGCATCTTGAATATCGTAAGGGCCAGTGCGTCTCCCATCACAAGCATGGCCGTGGTGCTGCAGGAGGGCGCCAACCCCAGCGGGCAGGCTTCCTGCACCCGGCCGATGCACAGGACCACGTCCGAGTATCTGGCGAGCGCCGACTCGGCGTTGCCGGTGATCGCGATGACGGGCACGTTGAGCTTCTTGAGGGTGGGCAGGAGCTGGACGACCTCGGTTTCGCCGCTGTTGCTCAGCGCCAGCACCACGTCCGCGGGGGTCACTCGGCCCAGGTCGCCGTGTCGCGCCTCCACCGCGTGCACGTAGCCGGAGGGCGTTCCCGTGCTGGCCATGGTGGCCGATATCTTCTCGCCGATGATGCCCGCCTTGCCGACGCCCGTGACGATGACGCGGCCTTCGCATTGGAATATCGTGTCCACGGCGCGGGCGAACTCGTCCCCGAGCTGCGCCCCCATCGCTTCCAGCGCGGCGATCTCCTGGGTGATTATCTGGCGGGCTTCTTCCAAATAGTCCATGCTGCGTTCCACAGGTATTGGCAACCATCACCGTAACCGCACGGGATTCTCCATACGGCGCACGGTTGTCAGTGAATCGGATTATAGTGTCGGCCGAGCGGCCATTGCAAGATGGCCGGCGTGCCGACAAAGGCGGCTCCGAAGGGTAGCCCGTTAGCGGAGGACCACACGACGCCGACGGGCATCGTCAGCGCGCGAAAAGCCGACGGACGGCGGCGCGCGGTTCATGCTTTACCTGCGGGCAGTGCGCGAGATAAGTGCGCACAAATCGAACGCGGTCCAGCAGACCGATCATCTCGCAAGAAGCCGGCCACTTGGACACCGAACGGGCCAGGCGTCGGAGGTTCGCCGCTCTCGCTTTGAAGTCGACCTTCGAGCGGACACGGGCCTTGTCGAAATCGACGACATAGGCGGACGCCTCGCCCGGCCTAAGGCGGCAGAGCAGGTTCTTCAGGTTCAGGTCGGCGTGCACTATCCCGGCGTTGTGCATGGTGGCAACCGCCGAGGCCAGCGCGCGGGCCAGCTTGCCCCTGGTGGCCGGGCTGAGGCCGCCGTTCGCGCAAGCCGTGCGACAGACTTCCAGCAGATTCGCGGTATCCGGAAGCGCTTCGGAGATGAAGTGCGCGACCACAAGGCCGAAAGCCCGTGACTCGATCCTTACGCCGACGGGCAGGGCCGTGGGAACCCCGACTGCGTGGGCGTGGAGGGATGCGCGCAGTTCATCGACCATTCTGCTCTGGGATAGGAACCGCACGCCCAGCAGCGGGCCCAGCGTGCCGCCGTGTGCATACTGGCGCACGTGGAGCGCCCGGCCTTCATACCAGTCCGGTCGCCAGCGCCAGACCGTCGCGCGCCCTCGCTGGCGGGAGTGTTCGCCGGTCAGACCTACAAGGGCCGTTGGCAGAGCGAAGAGATCGCCCAGCAGAAGGGACGATGCAAGTTCGGGGTTCAGGTACAGCGTCACGCGGCCGGACACGTGCTTCTGCGGCTCGGGCAGTTCTTGGGTGGCCGGTTCTCGCATGGGGGGCGGCGTCTTTCAGTTGGCTCCCTCTGCATTCGCGGCAGTCGGTCCGGTAGGTGCGTCCTTGACGCAGCGGAAGCCCACCATCGCGTACGCTCGCGTGGGATCAAGCGCGGCTCTCGTCGCGCAGCGGAACGGTACCGGGACTATGCTCTCCTGGTACCACGCCCCGCCGCGAACCACCCTGGCATCGGTGTCCGGCTGCTCCTCGGTGGACTCCGTGTTCTCGTAGTAACGGAACGTGGAGGAGGTCCATTCCATGACGTTGCCGATCATGTCCTGACAGCCGTACGGGCTGTCGTAGGAGGGGAAAGAACCTACGGGCACCGGCCCATCCGCCTCCGGCCGCATGTGCTGGCTGCGTTTGGGGTCGAACAACGGCCCCCACGGGTACCTGCGACCGTCCACGCCGCGGGCCGCCTTCTCCCACTCGGCCTCCGTGGGCAGCCGCTTGCCCGCCCATTCGGCGTACGCCTGCGCGTCCTCGAGACGGACGCCCACGACCGGGTAGGTCTCGTGACCTTCCGGATAGGATCCGCCCTCCCAGGTCAGGGGGGCGGCGTATCCCGTGGCGTCGATGAACTCCTTGTACTGCTCGTTGGTGACTTCCGTGCGGTCGATGTAGAAGGCGCCAGTGGTCGCCGTATGGCGAGGTGTCTCGTTCAGCAGCCCGTAAAGCTCTGCGTGGAACCGGGTGGACTCCTCATCCGGATCGCCGGCCAACATTCCGTACTGCCGCACCAGCCCGGTGATGTCGTTCATGCTGGTTCCCATCTCGAATCGGCCGGCAGGCACGTAGACCATACCGGCAGGCGGACGTTGCATACTCTCGAGGGTTGCGGTCGCCTTCGCCTCCCATTCAGTGCCCGCAAACTGATCTCCAAGTTGCCCCAGCAGGTCCTCGCAGTCGGCGCGCTGGTCCCGGCCATACCTGTCCACAGCCGACTCAAAGAGCCATTCCGGCAGCAGGGCTGCCGCCTCCGCGGCGGGCGCCGATTCCGGCCGTGCAAAGCGCAGCACACCCCGCAGGACCTCGCAGGCGTTCGCATAGTCGCCGCTCTGGTGGAGGCCTTTCGCCCTGCGGATCTGGTCCTGCGCGGCGGACGTGTCAAAGCTGGTGCCGTCCGCCTTCAGTCCCAGTCGGTCGCGCAGCGCCTCCACGGTCCACCGGGAACCGGGATAAAGGCTGTAGAGTTCGCCGAAATACGCGGCGGCCTCCTCGCTCTGGGCCGTCCGCGCCGCCTGCTGGTAGAGGCCCAGCAGAAGGCGTGCATCGAGGTCCGCGGCCTGAGCACTGGCATCGTGCTGCGGGTAGGCGGCGGCAAGTTGCTGGAGCTGACGTCGCGCCTCGGCAAGGTCGCCCTCTTCCCAGGTCTCCTCAATCGCCTGCAGGTGGACGGCCGGCAGGGCCTCTTTTGCGTGCGCCGCTTCTTCCGTGTCGGGGTAGTCGGCTATGATGTCTTCCAGCATCGTCAGGGCCCCGTCGTAGTCCTTGTCCTCCTGCCATCGCTTGTAGGCCATGTTAAGCAGCAGCCTCGGCCGCCTCTGCTTCGCGAGTTCGGCCTGCATGGAGGAGGGGAATCGCTCGGCCGTTTTGTCATACATCTGAAGGGCCTGGCTATAAAGACCCCGTTTCTCGGCCGCTTCGGCCTGGCTTGCCATGGCGAGGGGAAGCTTGCGGCGCGCCAGTTCCGCATACTGGCTGTTCTCCGGTGCATAGTCCAGCGCAAGCTGGTACTTCTCGACGGCCTCGCTGAAATCGCCCTTCGCCATCGCCGTCTGCGCCCAGGTGGTGTATATCTGGCCGATCTGCTCGCGAGCGCGCGCGCCATAGACGCTCTCAGGATACCTCTCCGCCACGGTCGAGAAGCCGGCGACCGCAAGTTCGTATCCCTGCAGGCCCTGTCGGCTGTATACCGACTCCCATTGTCTCGCGGCTCGCTCGTATGCGTCCTTCGCCGCTGACGGGTCTGCTGTGGGTGCGCTCGCGGCGGCTCCCGGGCGGGAGGCGACGTCCCCACCTCGCCCCGCTCCCGGGCGGCTTGCTGCGCCGCCTTCTGGCGATGCGGGACGCCGGGCAGTTCCGCCCGGCTGCTGGACACGATCGGACCGGAATCTGTCCACCAGCAGTCCGACAATGACCAGCGCGAGCACCACAGCCACCAAAGTGCTGGCCGAGAAAGCCTTCTTCTCGCGCTTCTTGGCCTTCGGTTCGGGCAGCTCATAGGTGCGTGCGAACGCCGAATCCGTCCCGTAGGGCACCATTTCCACCCGTCCCGTTCGGATGCTTTCGGCACAGCGGTCCAGATCGTCGATGATGCGCTGGACGCTCCTGTAACGGTCCGCTGCGGTCTTCGCAAGCATCCTGTCCACGACCAAACTCAACTCGTGCGGCACCGAATCCAGTGCGTCGTCGGCGGACACGTGGTCGTGCTGGCAGTTGGCGAACAGGTACCCGAGCGCGTGATCGGAGGGGAACGGCTCGGAACCCGTCAGTAGCTCGTAGGCGATGACACCTAATGAGAAGATGTCCGACTCCGGGGTGCGGGCTCTTCCGCGGATGACCTCGGGCGCCATGTACTTTGGCGTGCCGGTCACTTCGCCGAACACGGACACCAGGCTTTCCTCGGGTGCCACGCCCAGGTCGCAGAAGACCACCTTGACCAGCCGCCGGCCCAGATTGTCCTCCGTGACGATCACGTCGGCGGGTTTCAGGTGGCCGTGCACGGTCTCATTGCGATGGGCGGTGCGCAGCCCCTCGGCGACCTGACGCAGTATGTCCATCACCGTTTCGAAGGGAAGGGGCGCTTCCCGCAGCATCTCGCTCAGGCGCTGGCCGTTCACGTCGGGCACCGCCACGAAGTACGTATCGCCCTCCTGGCCCACCCCCACGGGTTGCAGTACGTTCGGGTGTTCGATCTGCGCCGCGCACTGCGCCTTCTTCTCGTAGAAGTAGCGCTGGAAAACCGGGTTGGCCCCTACCGTCGATGCCACCATCTTGAGCAGAACGCGGCGGCCGGATTCCGTGTCCGTGGCCCGATACAGCGAGCCCGTCAGGCCCTCCTCCAGCAACTCGTCGAGTTCGTAGCGATCCACACGGGATTTCGTTGTGTTGTTGTCTAGCATGGGTTCCACGGTAGTGCGAGAGGCGCTTTATGGGGAAAGCTTCCCCAGAATGTGCCCATTATTCTATGCAACAGCGTATGTTATGACAAACGCCTTTTCATCCAGCCCCCGCCGTCACGGAGGCACGCCCATCGTTGACTCCGCCCTGCAGCGGTCACTAAGATGGGCCTTGTTGCTTCAGCTTTTGCGAGAATCCGGCGATGGCCAGCGCCTCCGAGCTACTACAGTCGTTCCTGGACTACTGCGCCGCCGAGTGTGGCCTGGCGGGCAACACCATCGATGCCTACCGTAGCGACCTGGAGCATTTCCTCCGTGCCGTGGGCTGCACCGACGAGAAGGCCCTGGCTTCGCTCACTTCCTCCAGGTTGGTGGCCTACGTGGATGCGGGCCGGCGTAGCGGGCTTGCCCCTACCACGGTGTGGCGTCGGATGGTGGCGGTCCGCATGTTCTTCCGGTTCCTGGTGTTCGAGGGCGTGCTCGAGACCGACCCGGCGGAGGGGTTCCAGACCCCGCGGATGTGGAGGCGCGTGCCGGAAGTGCTGAGTGTGGAGCAGGTAGAGGCGCTGCTGAGTGCGCCCCCGTTGGACGACCTATTCGGCCTTAGGGACCGGGCGGCGCTGGAGTTGCTCTACGCCACGGGCGCGCGCGCAAGCGAACTGTGCGGCCTGGACATGGGGGACCTGAATCTGGAATACGCGTTCGTTCGGTGCTACGGTAAGAGGATGAAGGAACGCCTGGTGCCGATGGGAAGCAGGGCGATATCGGCGCTGAAGGCCTACCTGTCCGAGTCGCGTCCGAAGCTCGTGGGCGGGCGCACCCAGGCGGCGGTGTTCGTTACCCGGAGCGGCGGGCGAATGAGCCGTTCCGCCTTGTGGGCGCGCGTGCGCAAGTGGGCGCGCGCCGCGGGCATAGGATCGGACGTGCATCCACACACGTTGCGGCACAGCTTCGCCACCCATCTGCTCAGCGGCGGGGCGGACCTGCGCTCGGTGCAGGTGATGTTGGGCCATTCGGATATATCGACCACGGAGATATACACGCACGTGGACCGAACTCGCCTGAAAACCGTGCACCAGCAGTGCCACCCCCGCGGGTGACCGACGCCGTCCTCAAACGGCCCTCCAGAGAGACACCCATGAAGAGACATGAGACCGAGATCCGGGTGCGGTACTCCGAAACCGATCAGATGGGCGTGGTGTACAACTCGCACTTCCTGGTGTATTTCGAGATCGGTCGCACCGACCTGCTCCGCTCGTCCGGATTCGCCTACCGGGGTCTGGAGGCACGCGGCGTGTTCCTTCCGGTCGTCGAGGCACACTGCCGCTACCTGCGTCCCGTGCGCTACGACGACGTGATCGTCAACGAGACCTGGGTGAGCCGCTTGAGGCATACCAGGATCGACTTCGGGCACTCGCTCAGCCTGAAAGCTGACGGCCGAAAGGTGGCGGAGGGTAGGGTGGTGCTCGCGTGCCTGGACGCGCACGGCAAACCTCGGCGGCTGCCGGAGGAGGTTGCCAGGGCGATTGGGGAGGTCTGAACCCGGCCAAATCGAGCGGGTTGACGCTCTCTGCTGCGCTCGACCGGCTTTTTTGAGCGAATTCGGCCGCTTTTCCGCGCTTTCCTTGATGCTCCACATGATAGGTTCTAACATGGGATGTTCAGGAAAACGCAAGCCGTTCCCCTGCCATCATGAGGCCCATGTCCTTTGGCAGCAGACGTCGAAATGTCCGCCGCATCCGGCTCTCCAACTCGGGCGCCCGACCTTCCGGACGACGTCCGGGGCTGGCTGGGGGACATTCTGCACACCGGAGAGTCGCTCTCGGCTACGGTCTACTGCGACATTGAGCCGTCCGGGGAGTTTGGGGAGCGCTGGGCTTTCCTCACCGACTCGCGGCTTATGGTGGTGTCCCCGCATGGGGAGGCGGGTGGGGCAGAGGTCACCTTTGAGCTTCCGGTCGACCAGATAGAGAGCGCCGAGATCCGCGATTACGTCGGGTCCACGTCGCTTCTGGTCAAGACCGACGAGGCCGGCTACGAGCTCGGCCGCTTCTCGCTGGGGTCCAGGCAGGAAGCGTCGGGCATGGTGCACCGCGTCCAGGAGATGGTGCGGGTGCGCAAGCGGAAGGAGGGCGACGAAGACGCGGTGCCACCTCCGCCGCACCGCGCCACGCATCGGTGCAGCAAGTGCGGCAGGGCGCTGCGGCGACAGGGCGACATCTGCATGCACTGCATAGACCATCGCCGGGTCTACGTCCGCCTCCTTTCTTTGGTCCTGAACTACCGTTGGCATGCTTTAGGCGGCCTGGCGCTGAGCCTGGTGATGACGTGCCTGGAGCTGACGCCGCCCTACCTTACCAAAGTGCTGGTGGATGACGTGATCAGGGCCAACAGGCCGAGTTTGCTGCCGTGGGTGGCCATCGGACTGGTGAGCGTCTACGTGTTTCGTTTCGTTGTGATGATGACGCGGTCCTACGTGATGCAGTGGCTCGGGAATCGGATACTCTTCGACCTGCGAGTCAAGCTCTACGACCACCTGCAGACACTTCCGCTGAATTACTACAACCAGAAACCGACCGGGCAGATCATGTCCCGCGTAACCAGGGACCTGGAGCGCGTGCAGTACTTCCTCGCCGAGGGTTTTCAGGAGATACTGATCAACGCCATCACCATCCTGCTGATCGCCGGCGTGCTGCTGTTCATGAACTGGAAGCTGTTCATCTTCGCTCTCGCGCCGATTCCCATCATTCTGGTGAGCACGGCGCTGTTCGTAAAGCACATGCACCTGCTCTACCACCGGATATGGCGGCGCATTGCCACGATCAGTGCTGTGCTGGGCGATACTATCCCCGGAATCCGCGTGGTCAAGTCCTTCGCCCAGGAGCGCCGCGAATCGCGACGTTTCACCACGCACAGCCGCGACCTGTTCTCCCAGCAGATGCGGGCGGCCAAGCTTCGGTCGGCATTCGTCCCGTTCCTGGGCCTGGCCACCGGCTTGGGCGCGATCCTCATTTTCAGCATCGGCGGTTACATGGTCATTAACGGGCAGACCACGCTGGGGGTGCTTATGGCCTTCACCGGATACCTCTGGCGGCTTTACATGCCGATTCAGCGTTTCGGCAACATCAGCAACCAGCTGCAACGCTGCGAGACCTCCGCCGAGCGCGTGTTCGAAGTGATGGACACCGAGCCCGAGCCGCTGGAACAGGAGAAGGGAGTGGTGCTCACCCCGGTGAAGGGCAAGGTGGAGTTCCGGGGCGTGCGCTTCTCGTATGAGCCGGGCAAATACGCACTGAACGGTGTCTCCTTCGTCGTGGAGCCGGGCGAGATGATCGGCCTGGTCGGCCCGAGCGGCGCCGGGAAGAGCACGCTGGTCCAGCTCATCACGCGGTTCTTCGAGCTGGACGAGGGCCAGATACTGATAGACGATCACGATATCATGGACCTTGCCCTGAGGCCCTACCGGGAACAGATCGGCGTGGTGCTGCAGGACCCCTATTTGTTCCGCGGCACAGTGTGGGAGAACATTGCTTATGCGCAGCCGGACGCGACGGCGGACGAGGTAATCAGCGCCGCCCGGGCGGCCAATGCGCACCACTTCCTCGTCGCGTTGCCCGACGGTTACGACACCGTTATCGGCGAGCGCGGCCACACCCTGTCCGGCGGCGAGCGCCAGCGCGTCTCCATTGCTCGGGCCGTGCTGCGCAACCCGCAGATTCTCATCCTGGACGAGGCGACGGCGTCGGTCGATACCGAGACGGAGATGCTGATCCAGACAGCGATTGAGCGCCTGATCGAGAACCGAACCACGTTCGCCATTGCTCACCGGCTTTCCACCTTGCGGCGGGCGAACAGGCTCATTGTGCTGGACCGGGGCAAGGTGGTGGAGATCGGCACGCACGAGGAGCTGGTGAACAGTGGCGGCCTCTACGGCCGGCTGTGCGAGATGCAGTCGCAGTTCTCGAAACTTGTTGCATGGTAGCAGGAACAGGCAGATGAGCGTTGCAGACGAGCAACAGGCGGAGCAGACGGGCGAGGAGTCCGAGGATCGGCGTCTTCCGTCCAGCGGAGCGGTGCCGGCCGATGGTGTGGAGGTCTGGGAAGACGAGTTCCAGGTGCTGCACGTGCGACGCGGCGACGAGACGTTCGACAACGTGCGGGCCGTCAAGGTTTTTCCCATCTCGGGCACGGCCGATTACGTGAGCTTCCTGGACGAGGACGGCAAGGAAGTGCTGCTCCTGGCGCATCCGCACGATCTGGACAAATCCAGCCGGCGGGCACTGGCAAAGGCGCTGGAACGAATGTACTATGTTGCCAAGATACTGCGCGTGGACGGTATCTCGGAGACAATGGGCGTTACGCATTGGCAGGTTCTTACTGACAGGGGATACGCTGCATTCGAAGTGGTCGACCGGCAGCAGATCCGAAAGCTGCCGCGCGGCAGGTACATCATCATCGACGCCGACGGCAACAGGTTCGAGATCGAGAGCGTGAACGACCTCGATCCGCGGAGCCAGACGCTGGTTTTCAGCGAGACCTGAGTCCGTTGAGCGTGTTCCCGCAGCAGTCCGCTCCATTCCGAGGATCCCTGGTCCGACGAGCACGAGGAAGAACCATTCTGTCCGCGACCGACCGGAAGACGTATGTTCTTTCTGCACCCAAAGCAATGACTGACCGGATGAGGTGAACCATGCCGGAGGATGTTGAGGCGGTATACGAAGTGCGCAGGCAGGCACGTGGTGCCGAGCCGCCGAGCAAACAGAGCAACTGGAAGAAATGGCTGTTTGGCGTTGGCGGCGGGATCCTGGTGGTGGTGCTGCTGGTCGTCGGCATACTGGTTTGGCACGCCTTCACGTATGTGAAGACCGTGAAGGCGGAGGTGTGGACAAAGGTGCTTGCGGCGCAGTCCAAGGCAACCGCCGTGGTGGAGGCCGTGTATGCGGACGCCGGCGATGAGGTCGAAAAAGGTGATGTGCTGGCGGAGCTTGACGACTCGGCCGTGCGCGCGGCACTGGATGCGGCCGAGGCGGAGGTCGTGGTCCGCGAGAGCCAGTGGGAGCAGAAGAAGAGTCAGGCGCAGTTGACCGAGACCAACGTCCGCAGCGCCGTGGCCATCGCCGAGGCCAACGTGCAAATCAAGCAGGCCAGCGTGGACGAGTCCGCGAAGAATCTGGAGATACGTCGGTCCGTAGTGGAGGAAGAGATCGGCCGGGCGCAGGCGCAGCTTTCCGAGGCACAGGCGGCGCTGCAGGAGCTGAAGCACGGACCCAGGGAACAGGAGATCGAGTCGGCCAGGGCGCGTCTGGCCAGCGCCCAGGAGCTTGCGCATCTCTACGAGCAGGAAGTGGCGCAGTCGGAGGAACTTGTGGAGGAGGGTATCGATTCGGTGCACGCGCTCCAGGTGAAGAAGACGCAGCTTGTACGCCAGCAGCACGAGGTGCGCATGGCCGAGCTGACGCTTGAGCGCATGCTGGAAGGCCCGACTCCGGAACAGATCAAGATGGCGGAGCAGACGGTCGAGAGCCGCCAGCGCGATCTGGCCATCGCCGTTGCCGGCCGCAAGCAGATCGAGCGATTGGAGGCGACGCTGAGGATCGCCAGAGCCGAATTCCAGAGCGCCCAGGCAGAACTGGAAAGGACCAAGGGCAGGGACGCCGAGGTAAACATCGCCCGGTTGGCCGTGAAGGAAGCCGAAGGCGAACTCAAGAGGGCGCACGCCGCCCTGGCCGCGCAGCGCAAGCTGCTCGATGAGATGTCCATCCGCAGCCCGGCCACCGGGACGATTCTCGGTGAATACGTGGACGAGGGCGAGCTCTACCAGGCAGAGAGCGTGGCGTTCAAGGTGATCCAGGAGGGCCGGGGACTGTGGGTCAACGGCTCGGTGCGCGAGAAGGACGCCTTGCTGGTGCATCGTGGTCAGCCCGCCCGCATCGAGATACGCGTGGGGTCGGGCGACTATTTCGATGCCGAGGTGGTCGAGGTCGGCCTGTCCACGGAGACGGTCTACGGCGGGGGCGGCGCAGCCGGGCCGACCGGGGAACTGGTGTGGGTGAAGATCATGCCAAAGAACCAGGACGAGATCGAAGCGGTGCCGGGCATGAGCGCCCGCGCCACCATCAAGGTGCGCTGAGGCCGGGATGCAGGGCTCGCCGAAAGCACAGAGAGGGTGCTCCGTGGAGGAGCGCCCTCTTTCCATGTACACAAGGCCGCCCGTGGGAGGGACGGATTGTGATCCGCCACCGCCGGCGGGCCGCCGGGTTTGGACCGATTGTTCCACAAGGATACTCCCATATTGTCGCACACTGCCGATTGGCCCAGTCCAATGTGCTCCGGGGGGCATTTTGCGCGTCTATAAGTTTTTTCTTGACGCCTGAGCACGTCTAAGGCTAATATGCTCGATGGATTAAGCATATGGTCCAATCGAGATTGCCATGAAGTCCGAGCTTCCGCACATCGTGCTGGACCGCAAGAACGGCGTGCCGCTCTACCAGCAGATATGCAACGCCCTGAGGGCCGAATTGGGCAGCCGTGAGCCGGGCGATCCAGTGCTGCCGCCGCAGAGGGATCTGGCTGCCGCGCTGGGGGTGAGTCGGAACACCGTGAGCGCGGCCTACCGTGAGTTGGAGCGCGAGGGACTGGTGGTGTCCCGTGTGGGGCGCGGCACGGAAGTGGTCGCGAAGGGGAGGCCGAAGGGGAAGGTCGGGCCGGACGGTGATCTCCGCAGAACGGTGGAGCACGCCGTCGAGGACGCCCTGGCCCTGGGGTACGGCCTGGATGAATTCGGCGAAGCGGTCAGCGACTTCCTGGAGGAGAAACGCCGCATGCTCGACAACATCGCGATGGTGTTCGTCGAGTGCAACCGCGAGCAGCTCACCTACTTCAGCGAGCACCTGCAGCTGGGCCAGTCCGTGGTTGTCCGGCCGCTTCTACTGCAGGACATTCGGGACAGGACGCCGGGGGCCCTCCGTGCCCTCGAATCGGCCGACCTGGTCGTGACGTCCTTCTACCACACCGACGAACTCGAACGTTCGCTCTCGGAGTCCGGTGTGCCGCTGGTCGGCGTGAACCTGCAGCCCGAGATGTCCACCATCGTCAGCATCGCCCGCATCCCGGAACCGGACGTGATCGGGTTGGTTGGCGCGTCGGATCAATTCCTGGACGAAATGGCCAAGACGCTCGACCGGGTGGGGGTGAGAGGAGAGCGGATTCGCCGGACCACCACCCAGGACCCGAGCGAGCTGGCCGCGTTTCTCGATGAGGTGGAGGCCGTCGTCGTCTCGCCCTCGCGCAAGGCCGAGGTGCTGGACGCCGCAGGCGGGAAGCCGGTCGTGGAGTTTCTTTTCGCACCTGACGAGACATCCGTGAAGCACATTCGCATCGCCCTGGTGGATCTCAAGCAGACCAAGAAAGGCGGCGAAGACAATGCCCGCTCAGATGACGGAACTGACGTTCCTTGAGAATCTGTCGGACCGCTTCCATATCCCCGTTCCGGAGCATCTGAGATCCGAGGCGGAGGGGAAGGAGATTCGCAATGCGTTGGAGCGCTGGGGCTCGCGGGCGCTGGTCAAGCCGGACGTTCTCGCCGGCCGGCGGGGGAAGGCGGGACTGGTCAGGGAGGTAAAGGACTCCGTCGAGGCCCAGCGCGAACTCAAGCGAGTTCAGGCCGCAGAGGTGAACGGTCGCCTGCCGCGCACGGCCTACCTCGTCCAGCACATCCCCGCCGATATCGAGATGTACTCCGCCATCACGTATCATTCCCTCCATCTCGGGCCGACCATCACTGTCTCGCTGGCCGGCGGGGTGGATGTCGAGGATATCCCGCAGGACAGCAAAGTGACCTTCCCCGTCGACGTCTACAAGGGCCTGGACGCCTACCAGGCCAGCGAGATCCTGGAGCGCCTGGGCTGCCGGCAGGATCTGGTCAGTATCCTCTCGCGCACGTTGGTGGATTTCTGGGATATGTTCGCGACCACGGGAATGCGCATGTGCGAAGTGAACCCCTGGCGGATCACGCCCGACGGCAGGCCCTACGCGTGCGATTTCAAGGCCGTGTTCGACGAGAGCAACTTCAAGTTCCACCAACTCGGTTTTCCCCTGCCGGATTACCCCGCCAACGAGACGCCGTTCGAGGAAGAGATGGCGGCCTGGAACGCGTCCAGTCACCAGGGGCAGGCCCACGTAGCCCAGCTTGACGGTCACAGGATTCTGCCGATCCTGTTCGGCGGGGGCGCATCCACCATCATCACCGAGACGCTGCTGCGCAACGGCGGCCGGCCGATGTTCCTGTCGGACTTCGGTGGCAATCCGCCATATGACCGAATGTACGGCACGGCCCGCATCTGCTTCGAGCACAACCTCGGCAGCGCTGGCCTGCTGCTGATTCTCGGCGGCAAGGCGAACAACACGCTCATCGACGTCACCTTCAAGGCCATCGCCGACGCACTGCGCGACTACGTCGACGAGCATGGACCCATCAGCACGCCCGTCATCATCGGGCGGGGGGGACCGCGGTTGGTTCAGGGCCTTCTCACAATGAGGGACACGTTGGAGTCGCTGCGACTGCCTTACGTTATCTTCGGGCCGGACACGCCTGTCACGCTTGTGGCGGAGTATGCCGCCCAGGTCGCAGATGCTTGTGTGTCAATAGATCACGGCGAGAGCGGACAGAAGGGGGGCGAGGGATGAGAGCCAGCACACTGAGCGATCTGCTGAAAGCCGGCGACCGGGTGGCCGTCTCCAACATCACCGGTCGCGAGGCAAGCACCGTAACGGTTGCCTCGCAGAAGTACTGCGGAAACATCGTGGGGGGATGGGCCCTGGGCAAGGGTGGACAGCACCTGGAAGTGCCGGGCTCCGAGCCGATCCCGGTGTTCTCGACAGTCGAAGATATGGTGGAGAAACTGCCCGACGACCGGATGCCGAACAAGATCATCGCCTACTCGCCCCCGCCCGCCGTCTACGGGGACGTCAAGGAGGTGGTCGAGTACTGCAGCGATACCGTCGAGACCATCTTTGTCATTACGGAGCACGTCTCCATCGAGGTGACGGCCAAAGTCGCCGCGCTCTGCCGCGACGCCAATATCGACGTGCTGGGCTGCAACACGCTCGGGATGCTGAACAGTCACGACGGGGTGCGGGTGGGCGCCGTGGGCGGAGACAATCCCGCCGAGAGCTTCCGCGCCGGTTCGGCCGCCATTTTCTCCAACAGCGGGAACATGGTCAACACCATGGCCTCCTACCTCCAGAGCGCGGGCATCGGCACCTCCTACGGCGTGTCGACGGGCAAGGACGTGCTGATACTGACGTCGGTCGGCGACCTGCTCGAACTCGCCGCAGCCGATTCCGTCACCAGGCTGGTGGTGCTCTACGTGGAGCCCGGCGGGCTCTACGAACGCGAGGCCGTGGAGATGCTCAGGCGAACCGAGTTCGCCAAACCCATCATCGTCTACGTGACCGGGGACATCCTGGGGTCGCAGGACCTTGCCCTCGGGCACGCCGGAGCGGTGGTGGAGGGGGAGGAAACGTCGGCGGACGCGAAGATGAGGCTGTTCGACAACTACTTTGGGATCGAGCCGTTCAATCCGGAGGTGAGCTACCGCAAATCGCCCGAGCTGCTCGGATCGCTGGCGAAGGGAATCCGAATCCAGTCGCTGCACCATCTGCCGGCCGCGGCGGCGCTGATATACGACAAGCTGGACCTGCAAAGAGACTTCCGGCCCGGCAAGGCGCTGCGGCTTAACCCCTGGTTCGCCAATCTGCGCGAACTCGGCAAGCGGCTCCCGTCGGGCCTGGTGCTGCCGCCCGGGACGGTTCCGGAGCCGTACAGCGGCCAGATCAGCCAGGCGGAGAAGCGCACCCTCGGTGCATCGCCGGCGCGCCGCAGCATGCGCAATGCCAGCCACGCTTCTTCCAGCGACGGCGCCGTTACCAGGATCTACGAGAGCAGCATGGAGGCGGAGATGTCCCGGGGTTCGTTCGTTCGTTCCGTACTGCTGGCGTGGGCGGGAATCGAGCCGGAGCACGGTTTCGAGGCAGCGCTGGTCGAGAAGTGCCTCATCGCGAGCATCACGAACGGCCCCGGCACCATCAGCGCGCAGGGCGCCAAGCTCTCCACGTCGGCGGGCAACCATCCCAACACGGCCATGATCGCCACCCTGGCCTGCCTTGGGCAGGTTCACGGCGGAAACGGCCGCCGGGCGGTGGAGTACCTGCTGGGCATATTCGGCGATCGCGATCTGGCCGACCCCTACTCGAAGGAACAGGACCTGGACCTGGACAGGGTCGTCCACGAGGAGGCGGATCGCTTCAGCCGGGAGCGGGCTGCAGCAAAGGAGGCGGGCGTCGATTACAGGCGTATACCTTGCCTGGGGCACCCCGTCTTCCGCGACCAATCCGTCAACTACGATCCGCGCGAGCGCGTCATCGCCGCCTACATGGAGGAGCACGGCCTGTACAACATCTTCCTGGACTTCTACCACAGGCTTGCGCACCGCATGAAGGAAGT
Organism: uncultured candidatus Brocadiaceae bacterium; assembly: GCA_964655775.1. Lineage (GTDB taxonomy): Bacteria > Planctomycetota > Brocadiia > SM23-32 > SM23-32 > CAZZNQ01. Next base: position 24,034 of record CAZZNQ010000032.1, read on the forward strand.
GGGCATCGCGCGCAACGTGTGGGCCGTGAACCTGGATGGTGCCATCGCTTCCATCGTCCTCGGCATCTGCTGGCAGCCCTTGCGGGAGAAGCGGATGACCGTGCAGAGGGCGTGCGACATCGCGTTTCTGGTCTTCGCGCTCGGACGGGCGGCGGGCGGCGCAAGCGAGTACCTGGACCATCAGGACTTCGGCTCGCAGATGGACATGCGGATACCCGTCGATGAGTGCATCGCGCTGACGCGTGCCCGGGAATAGCCACCCGATCGGCCTCGGCCAGTTGAATCCCTGTCTCTGCGGCGATATCGTGTGATAGGCGTGAGGGAGCGGACCCTCACTTTTACGCGTTCGGATGCAGAGGATCACGGGATGAACTGGGCAGCGGCTTTGCTGGTAGTGGGTGCTTGTCTTTCGGCGACGGCGTTCGGTGCGCCTGTTTCCGGTCACGCAGATGAAGCGGGACGGCTCACCCCGATGCGGTCGGTCTCGCAGTATGGTATCACCTGGCGCTTCGACAAGGAGGTGCCGGTCGGCAGGTTCGTCACGGGCGACTATTATGTCGTCGGGCCGGTCACGATTGTCTCGGTCAGTCCCGCCCCGACGGGCACGGGCGACGATTTCCGCAACGGCTCGATGCTCAACCCTCCCACCACACGCTATAGCGCGTACGACGGCCGCTTCAGGAACGGTTTCCGGCAGGAGCTCGCAGCCGAGTTTCCGCTTCAGATGAAGCCCGGCGACTCGCTGATCTCCGCGGACAGCCTCGAAGAACTCCAGCAGAACCAGGTTTTCCCAAACACCACGAGGCGCACGGAGACGAGTTGGCTGCGCACGGCGGCGGTGCTCACGTGCCTGCCTGAAGCCGTGCCCGCGGATGCGTTCCGGCCCGGCTACTGCGACCTGCGGAAGGACCGGATCCACCTGGCTCGTGACGTACAATGGGAACTCCTCCCCAGCGTGGAGAAGACGGAGAGCGCGCCGGATCTTGTCGACCTGGAGCGCATCTTCGAGCGCCCCTGGATCGACCACGTCTACGATTGGGAAAGCCGCACGGTTCACCCGTCCGAGAACATGCCGGGCTACGGCCGTGAGGTCGCTCGGGCGGTTTCGCTGGCGGGCCTGGCGCTGTGCTGCGACTATCCCCGCGAGGAGAAAGAGACGCTCTGCCACAGCATGATCCAGGTGGGCATCGACAACTGGTCAATAGCCGAACGGAGCAAGCTGCGCGAGTCCGGAGGCTGGCCGGCGGCGGGCGGATTCGGCAACGGCCGCAAGTTCCCCATCGTCTTCGCGGGCGTGATGCTGCAGGACGAGGAGATGCTGAACATCGAGAAATACGCCCCTGAGGCGAGCTTCGGCGAGGACGAGCACACCGCGTTCGGCAAATCCTGGACGGGCGCCGACGTGCTCTTCACGGGGCAGTACCCGCTGATCGGGCACCGTGAGATCGACCGTGGTCCCTACGAGCACCTGCATCCTTCCGAGTGGCCGGGCAACAACCCGACCATGTCCGAAGGCTATCGCCGATGCTGCACCAGCATCAGTTGGATCGGCCAGTGCCTGGCGGTGCGGCTGATGGGGGCGGTTGACGTCTGGGACCACGACGCGTTCTTCGCGTACTGCGATCGTTGGATGACCGAGGACGACACGCCGTTCGTGAAGATCATCAACAAGGCACATCCGAACCGGAACTTTCGCCCTCAGCAGGGAACGACCTGGGACCCCTTCGTGAACGAGATGTGGGCGGCCTACCGCGACAACCTGCCGGAGCCGCCTCGCTGAACCGGCCCAGGCGCCCTGTTGCGTGATGCCCACACTGAGCCTGGGGCGTGTTGCGGATGCTCTACACATCGTTCGTACGCGAGAACTACTGAGAAAGGTAGGAACGTTCTAAGGATATATTCGTAAAAGGCTTACGGTTTAGTTCGTTCCTTGGCACGTGACTTGCTTTTCATGCGTATGTTGAGGCGTGGCGGCTGTTGGAGCGGCCTGCCCTCGAGCGAAGATCACAGGAGGAGGTGAGGATGCAACGGCGAGCGAGATGGGTTGCCATGGCGATGTTGGTGGGGCTGTGCTGCGCACGTTTCGCGTCGGCGACGCCGCCCTATATCGTGGGTGGAGGAATGCAGGACTGGGGCGTCGACCTCGACACGTCCTACGGTTGGTTTGTCCAGAGCAGTTTCACGCCCAGCCCACTCGGAAACATCGATTACGTGGTTGAGGACTACTACCGCAGCGATTCCTACCCTGACGGTGGAGAGGTGTACGACCTCGAGGCGGCTTACTTCGATGACACGGCCGAGACGTTTTACTTCGGGATCGTGACCTCGCTGAGATGGGATGCCAGCATCAGAACTTACATCAGTGTCACCGCCAACGGCGTGACCATCAACTCCGGTGACTTCGACGAGTTCGCTTGGGCAAGCGTCGGGGAGTACGACGGCGGCCGGCCCAACTACTTCCTGGAAGGCTCCATCCAAGCGTCCCGGTTCGGCGACGTGGATTGCGGTGAGACGATCTGTCTGTACGCGTGGGAGTCCTGTGGTAACGACAGCATTCGGCTCTATGCGGACCGCGACGGGTGTCCGCCCGGACAGCCGCCGTCCTCGGTTCCGGAGCCGGCGACGTGTGCTTTGCTCGGCCTGGGTCTGCTCGGGGCTATCATCCGGAAGAAGCGCAGCTAAGGCGCACGATATCATACCAATCAAAGAACCGCGACGTGGAGGGTTGGCCTCCCGTCGCGGTTCTTCAGTTCCGGTGGTCCATGCGCGCAGGACGACGCTTCAGGCCCCCCACGGACAGATCAGCGCCTTGATGGCCTTCCCTGCGCGCACCGTCGCCAGGGCTTCATTGGCTTCTGCGAGCCCGAAGCGGTGCGTCACCAGTGATTCCCAGTGGAACCGGTCGTTGTAGGCATCCAGCAGCAGGAGGGCCCGGTGCAGGTGCGAGTAATCGATCCCCCACACTCCCCGTATGTCGGCGTGCTTCTTGTTGATCTGGGTGTGGGGATTCACCTCTATGGCGCCGTGATCGGTGTACTGTCCCACCACCACGTAGGTTCCGTTGTCGCGAAGAAGGTCCAATCCCTCCGGCACCGCAGCGGGGTTCCCGGATGCCTCGATCACCACGTCGGCTCCCCGGCCGTTGGTGGCCTCCAGCACCGCTTCGCGCCGCTCGTCCGTTCCTGTCGTCTCCAGATCCAGCACGAGGTCGGCGCCCATGCGGACCGCCGCGTCCAGGCGGCTCTGCGGTGCGCCGATGGCGATGATCCTGTGCGGCCCCCGCAGGCGTGATAGGGCGACGGCGCTCAACCCGACGGGACCGGTCCCCTGTATCAGCACCGTCTGCCCCAGCAGAGCGTTCCCTCGCTCGACCGCGTGCAGAGCCGTTGGGAGCCCACACCCGCCGCCTATGACGGCCTCCGGCGTCAGCCCCAACGGAATCGGCACGATGCGGACGCCGGGCCGGAGGTATACGTATTCGCTCCATCCGCCCAGCAGACCGTCAGCGGTCCCATACGTGATGCCATAAACCTTACGGTTCGGGCACCGCGTGCCGGCCTTGGCGACCAGGCAGTACCAGCACTCGCCGCACGTGCCGTGTACGTCCAGGAAGGTGACCGTTTGCCCCTTGCTCAGGGGCACCCCGTCGATGTCCCTCACGGTCCCCCGGATGTCCTCGATGGTGCCGACGTTGGCGTGCCCCGGGATGAGCGGGTAGGGCGTCTCGGCGAGGCGGCCCTGCTGCAGGTGGAGATCGGTGCCGCAGACCTCGCTGTAGAGGTTGCGCAGCAGCACGGCGCCGTCCTCCAGCGACGGCATGGGGAACTCGCGGACCTCAACCGCCCGGCCGGGCGCGGGAATCACGGCGGCGCGTACCACGGGCCCAATCCTCCTGTTTGCTCGGTTGTGTGGGAATCGACGCTAACAGGATAGCACACGCCGGCCCGCGATGCGTGGCGCGTTTGGCCCTTCCGTGGCGGAAGGCCGCCGGGCGTGCTATATTCCGACCTGGCTCCGGGTGCTAGGCCCGGCACCGAAGCGACTGCGCGTATTCGGAGAAGCAACGTGGAAAAGGCTCAGGTGAAGATAGGCTACATAGGCGGCGGCTCGCGCGGCTGGGCGCACAGACTCATGGAGGACCTCGCGCTGTGCCCCGACATGGAAGGCGAGGTCCGCCTCTACGACATCGACCGCTCGATGGCGATGCTGAACGCCCGCTGGGGCAAACGCGTCGGGGAGTCGCCGGACGCGGTCTCCCAGTGGGACTACAAGGTGCCGCGAACCCTCAAGGGGGCTCTGACCGGCGCCGATTTCGTTATCGTCAGCATCCAGCCGGGACCGATCGAGCTGATGGAGCACGACCTGGGGATTCCCGCTCGCTACGGCATCATCCATCCCGTGGGGGACACCGTGGGGCCGGCGGGCCTGATGCGCTCGCTGCGCGCCGTGCCACCCTACGCGGAGATTGCCCGGGCTATTGCCGAGTTCTGCCCCGACGCCTGGGTCATCAGCTACACGAATCCCATGAGCGTCTGCACGCGGGCGCTGTATCGCGTCTTCCCCGAGATCAAGGCGTTCGGCTGCTGCCACGAGGTGTTCGGCACTCAGGGCTGGCTAGCCCGATTGCTCAAGGAGTTCCACGGTGTAGAGGCACGGCGGGACGATATACGCGTGAACGTCTTGGGCGTGAACCACTTCACCTGGATCGACCGGGCCCGCTGGCAGGACCTGGACCTCCTCGAACTCGTTCGGCACAAGATGAAGCAGCCGGGAGAGATCCGCGAGATACCGCCCGAGGAGACGGCCGAGATGGGCGTGTTCGCCGGGCGCAAGCAGGTGGTGTACGACCTGTTCCGGCGCTACGGCGTGCTGCCGGCCGCGGGGGAGAGGCACCTGGTGGAGTTCGTGCCCTTTTACCTCAAGGACGAGCAGACGCTCAATCGCTGGGGCGTTGTGCTCACGCCATACAGCTACCGTATCGGGCGGCACCAGGGCCTTCCGGAGCAGTTCCGCGAGCGACTGGGCGACCCGAGCCCGTTCGAACTCAAGCGGTCGGGCGAGGAAGGCACGCGCCAGATGGCGGCGCTGCTCGGCCTCGGCGAACTGCGCACGAACGTCAATCTGCCGAACCGCGGGCAGCACGGCGGGTTGCCCGGGGGCGCTATCGTAGAGACGAACGCCGTCTTCTCGCGCGACAGCGTCACGCCCGAAGTGGCAGGCCGCCTGCCGGCGGGGGCCGAGGCGCTCGTCGCGCGGACGGTCGCCAACCAGGAACTCATCGTGGATGCCGCGCTGGACTGCGACAAGGAGACGGCTTTTCAGGCTTTCCTGAACGACCCTCTGAACTCGCTGACGACCGACGCCGCCTGGCGTATGTTCAACGAGATGCTGGAGGCCACCCGCGAGGCGCTTCCGGACGCGTGGGGTCTTTAGGACGACGACTCTCCACTGAATGCGGAGCTGAGGAATGAACAGGATACTCTTCCACTGTCACGTGTTTCCAGAAGGCGTGTTCCCCGCAAACCAGCCGGGCGCATCCATCCAGGGCACTCCCGACGAACTGGCGCGCCTGCTGCCCGAGATGGGATTCGACAGAGCCGTGGTGCTTGCGCCCGGCGAGCGTTCCGAAAGCGCCTACAGCGCCGAGGGCGATCCGAACGAGTGGCTGGAAAGGGCGATAGCCGAATGCAGCGCGCCGGATCGCCTGATCCCGTTCATGCGCCTGAACCCGGGCCGACCGGATGAATCGGTGCCGGAGATGGAGAAGTGGGCCGAGCACGGCTTTGCCGGTGTTAAGATCCATCCGGAAAGCCAGCAGGTGGACATGCGGGACGAATGTGTGCTCCATTTCTTCACCGCGGCGGCGGAACTCGGTCTGCCCGTTGTGACGCATACCGGCATGCTGCACGGCCGGTGGCCGCTGGCCAGGCATGAGCCGCGGGTCTTCGAGCGCTTCCTGTTCGACCTGCCCGACCTGACGCTGCTGATGGCCCACCTGGGCGGATTCGCGTTCTTCCGCGACGTGGTGGCGCTGCTGCAGTCCTACCCCAACCTGTACGGCGACATTACCGGCACGCTGACGCCCTCAACGTGGTACATGCCCCCGGATGAGCTCTACGTCCTGCATCACCTGGGGCTCAGCGGCCGCCTCGTTTATGGCTGCGACTGGCCGTGGGGCGGGGCGCCAAAGGTCCGGGCCGATCTGAATGCGCTGGACGCGACGCGCTTCGACGACGGGGAGAAGGAGGGAATCCTCGGCGAGACGGTTTCTGGACTTCTCGGCCTCGATGCCTAACGTCGGAAGCACAGGGCGCGGTCATCAGCGGATGCGTTCCATCTCGTCCGCGAGTTCCTGCAGGTGGCCGGCTTCCTCGTCGGCCAGACGATGGAACAGCGACTTGGCCTCCTCGGACTCGACTTGCCTGGCCATGCGCAGGTGCAGGTCCCGGGCGTTCGTCTCGGCGGCCATCGCCACCGCCGTCATCTCCTTCAGGTCGCCGTAGCGTAGCGCCTCGAGGGCTGCGCTCACGCTGAGTCCGCCCTCCATTACGTGGTCGAGAGAAGTCACGCCCAGCACCGATTCTGGGAAGCCTTCGGGGATTGGCTCGTCGGTCTCCTTCTGGTAGGCTTCCCTCAGGAAGCTCTTGTGGCTCTTCTCGGCTTCGGCAAGCCGCGCGAAGAGCCCGCTGCCGATATCGCCGCCCAGTTCGTCGGCGAGAGTCCCGTAGAGACGCTGAGAGCCCTCCTCGAAGGACCACAGCAAGGCAATCAGCTCGACAACGGAGCCGCTCTTGGGCAGGTAGCTCATCTCCTCTTCCCGCTGTAGGGTGGCGAGTGCATGGTCCCACGCCTTGAGCCCTCCCTTCAGGTTGTGGGCGTGACGGTGGCCGGCCCGCACCAGAACCGCCGTTGCCGCCCGCCCGCGGACGCCGTGCGAGCAGTAGACGATCTGCGTCTTCTCCGGGTCCAGCTCGTCCAGTCGGTCGGGCACTTCGCCCACGGGCATCAGGATTGCACCCGGGAGATGGCCGCGGTTGTATTCGCGTGGCTGGCGCACGTCCACCAGTTCGTACTCCTCGGACTTGGATATCCTCATGAAGTCCTTGGCTTGCTTCGCCGTCCACTGCGGCACCGGCCGGAAGAAATCAAGCAGTCCCATGTTGTCACCTTGACGATTCGTCAACCCGGAGACGCGAACTCCTCCTCGGTCTCCCCCGAGACCTGGAAGCGTCGCATGAAACGAAGATCGATGTAGTTCTTGAGCCGGAACACGATCTTGCCGCGCCAGACCAGCGAGCGGCGGACGAAGATGCCCGTTCCGTCGCCCATATTGAATATCAGCATGTAGTGTTCCTGCGGCTCGAAGGACCGAAGGCTGCCGCCTTCGAGCGAGGCCAGCAGGTTGTCGCGCAGGATGGGGTTCTCGCGCACGGCGTAAACGCCCACTTTGTCCAGCGGCTTCGGCGAGAAGCTTATGCAGTCCCCTCCGCCGAATACCCCCGGGTGCTCGACGCTCTGCAGATGCTCGTTCACCAACAGGCCACCGTTCTCGCCCGCCGGCATCCCTGAGTCTCTGAAGAGCGGATACGGCCGCACCCCTACGGCGGCGAAGGCGACATCGTACGGAATCGACTGCCCGTAGCTCAGCGACGCGATGCTGCAATCGAGACGCTCCACGAACGCTCCTTCCAGCAGCCGGATCATGCGGGCATTGAAACTCGCAAGTGCGGCCGCGCGGGCACGATCGGGGTAGGCGTGCAGAAGACGCCTTCCCGCGACCAGCGTGACCTCGCAACGGCCGCCGGTCTGTTCGACAAGGCGCGAGACGTTGCCGGCCATCTCAACCCCGGCTGCGCCGCCCCCGACCACCAGGATTCGGACCGACTCGCCGTCCTGGATTCGTCTGCGGATGAGGGCCTGGGCTTCCAGTAACCGGAAAATGGGCTTGACCGGAAAGACGTTCTCCTGGGGCTCAGGCACCATCGGGTCGGTCGGGACGTAGCTACCGGTGTTGAACGATACCGCGTCGTATCCGAGCTCGACGCCGGATTCCAGACGGAGCGTTCGCGTAGACGGATCGATGCGTGCTACCGAATCCTCGACGAAGTCGGCCCCGCGCTCCTCGACCATATCCCGGATTTGGAACCGCACCTGCTGGGGGCGATAGGTGCCGGCCAGCATCCCCGGTCCCATGCCGCTGTAGTAGTGGTACTCGGACGGGCTGACCAGTGTCACGCGATGGCCGCGGCGCACGAAGTCACCGACGTGCAGCATCGCCGTCATGTGCGCGTGTCCGCCGCCGACGAGTACAAGATGTTTGGCCACGGGCCGGGCCTCGGGACGATAACGGATATCGTGTCGGCGCTCTCTGCCGATTATCCAGAGTATATCCCTGCGTTCGCGATGCGGCAACAGTGTGGTCCGGCGGGCCGGTTGACGGGCCACTTGCTTTCGTGCTGCAACACGCCTAAGCTGAGCCGTATCTGCTCTTGAGTTATGGAATGTGGCCCTTCTGAAGCACTGGAGTATCCGATGAACGTCTTCTGGATCATGCTGGACTCCCTGCGCCGCGACCACGTGGGCGCTTACGGCTCGCAGGTCTGCCAAACGCCTCACCTGGACGCCTTCGCCGAGGAGGCGATTGTCTTCGACAACGCCTACCCGGAGGCCTTGCCAACCATCCCCGTCCGGACGGCGATGGTGACCGGCTGCCGGACGCTGGCCGGACGGCCGTGGCAGCCCCTGGCCAAGGAGGACGTGACCGCGGCCGAACTGCTCGGTTGCCACGGTTACACCTGCGCCATGATCACCGACACCTACCACATGGCCAAGCCGGGCATGAATTTCCATCGCGGATTCCAGTCCTTCCAGTTCATCCGCGGGCAGGAAGGCGACGCCCACGAACTCGTCGACCACGACAAGAACCTGGACGACTACGTTCACCCGAAGCAGAGCGATCGCAAACGGCGGGTGATCGACAACTTCCTCCGAAACACCCAGCACTGGAAGTCCGAGGAGGACACGTTCCCGGCGCAGGTGTTCCGCGAGGCCGCGCGGATGGCGCAGGGGCTGAAGGACAGCGACAAGCTGTTCTTCTGGGTCGATTCCTTCGACCCGCACGAGCCCTGGAACCCGCCTGACCCTTACGACACGATGTACACCGATGCTGACTACGACGGCAAGCGGCTCATCGATGCCAACTACTCGTCCTGGGAGTACATGTCCGAGGACGAGCTGGCCTACATCCGGGGGATGTACGCAGGGGAGGTGACGCTGGTCGACCGGTGGTTCGGGCACTTCATCGACGCACTGCGGTCTTGCGGTCTTCTGGACCGTTCCGCCGTCGTCGTCATGGCCGACCACGGCCACCCGCACGCCGACCACGGCACCATGATGAAGTCGCCGCAGAACATGTACAACGAACTGCTGCGGATCCCGTTCATGATCCGGCTGCCCGAAGGCGCTCATGGCGGCAAGCGCATTGCGCCACTGGTGCAGACCGACGATCTGCTGCCGACCACGCTCGACATCCTGGGGCTCGGGCACGAGTCCGTGTGCATGACGGGGCAGTCGGCGATGGAACTCGTCCGAGGCGATCAGGAGAAACTGCGCGACGTCGTAGTCACCGGCTACCACCAGTCCCCGATCCGTTGCGTGCGCGACGAGAACTGGTCGCTGGTCGTGAACCCGGAGCGCGGCAACGAGCTGTACGACCTGCTCAACGACCCAGCCGAGCGCCAGAACCTGATCTCGGATCGGAAGGATGTCGCCAGGCGGCTGCTGGACTACCTGGGCTACTTCAGCTATACGAAGCTGCCCGTGGCCCAGATGAGCAACGTGCAGGAAGCCTACGAATGGGCTCATACCGCTATGCTGTAGGAGAGCCGCCCGATGCCCCGACCCACCGTGCCGGACACTCCCGAGGTGTCCCGGCTTCGTTCGCGCGACCCTTTTCTCTGGATCAATCCGCATTGCCGCCCGGCGACGGACGCACTCGCCGCGCTGCCGTTGGGCATGGACGACGTGCGCGACGCCGAGAAGCGGCTGGAGCGCTTTGCCCCGCTTATAGCGCATCTCTTCGAGGAGACGCGGTCTGACTCCGGCATCATCGAGTCGGCGCTGCTGGACGCCTCGGCGACGCAGGCGATGGTCGCGGAGCGCTTCGGCGTGAAGTTGTCCGGGCGGTTGCTGGTGAAGGCGGACCACGCGCTGCCTGTCGCGGGATCCGTCAAGGCCCGCGGCGGCATCTACGAGGTGCTGCACTTCGCCGAGCGGGTTGCGCTCGATCAGGGCGTGCTGGGTCAAGACGAGTCGTACGTCCGGCTGGCCGATGACGACGTGCGCGAGTTTTTCTCGCGCTACACCGTATCCGTTGCGAGCACCGGCAACCTGGGGCTCAGCATCGGAATCACGGCGACGGCGCTGGGGTTCAAGGCCCGCGTGCACATGTCCGTCGAGGCGAAGCAGTGGAAGAAGCGGCGCCTCCGCGACAGGGGAGTGGAGGTGGTCGAGCACGGCTCGGACGTGACCGAGGCCGGCCGGATAGGCCGGGAGATGGCCGCCGCCGACCCGCGAACCCATTTCGTGGACGATGAGAACTCGCGCCTGCTCTTCCTTGGCTACAGCGTCGCAGCCCTGCGTCTCCGCGACCAGTTCCGAGAAGCGGGCGTTCTCGTCGATCCCGAGCATCCGGTCTTCGTCTACCTTCCGTGTGGGCTCGGCGGTGCTCCGATCGGCATCACCTTCGGCCTGAAGTGCGTCTTCGGCGATGCCGTCCATTGCTTCACGGCGGAGCCGGTCGATGCGCCGTGCGTCCTGCTGGGGATGCTCACCGGCTTTCCCGAGGGGGTATCGGTCTACGACATCGGCCTGCGGAACCGTACCGAGGCGGACGGGCTCGCGGTGGCAACGCCGTCGCGGCTGGTCGGGCCTTTCGCTACGGTGCTGCTGTCCGGCTGCTGGACGGTGGAGGACGACGACCTGTTCCGATTCGTATACGTCCTGAAGGAAGCCGACGGCATCCGCGTCGAGCCCTCGGCCGCCGCGGGCCTGGGCGGCCCGCTGCGTCTTGCCCTCGACCCGAACGGGCGGGACTACCTGAGTTCCACGGGTCTGGCGGATTGCGTGGACGAGGTGACCCACGTTGCCTGGACGACGGGGGGCCTGTTCGTGCCCGCCGGCGAGTACGCTGCGTTTCACGAGCGCGGCCGCGCGCTCTGGTGAGCTGGGGGGCCTCCATCGCCCTCCCGCCTTGACTTCTCGCCGCAACCTGCGAGAATCGCATGTAGACAGTCTGCTCAGCCGCACCCGCATCCAGGGAGGCTTTCGATGGTGAATGACGTGCGTTTGCGCGTTGCTCGACGGGCGGTTCGGATTGCGACGGCGGTCGTCCTCGGCCTCGCACCGGTATGCCTGGCGGCCGGCCAGGGGGAAGTGCTCTCGGAGGACTGGTATGCCCTGTATCTGGCGGGTCAGAAAGCCGGACACGTCCACGAGCGAGTGCGGCAGATGACATACGGCGGAGCGCCGGCGTACGAATCCGAAATCCAGCAGCAGATCGCTCTGGCGCGCGGGCGGACCGCGATCCAGATCCGGATCGACACCAATGTCCTCGAGGACGCTGACGGACACCTGATCCGCTATGAGAGCAGCATGGGCCAGGGACCCATGGTGCGCAAGACCCGGGGCGAGGTGAAGAATGGAACGCTGGTGATCACCGACGTCTCCACTGGGACCCAACGGCGCATTCCGGCGCCGACCGCTCTCTGCCCCTGGGGGCTGCATCGCCTGATGCAGGAAAAGGGGTACGAGCCGGGCCAGAAGTACACCGTCAAAGGGTTTGTGCCGGAGTTCCCGGAACGGGACGTGACGCTCACCGTCAAGGTTGTGGGCAAGGAGGAGGTCCCGTTCTTCGAGGTGACCAAATATCTCACTCGGTGCGACGTTGAGCAGAGCATCCTGCCCGGCATGCCGACTTCTCAGTGGGTCGACGACGAGGGAACCGTCTGGCGTACGGTTGCGAGTCTGGCGCCGGGTCTCAGCTTCGAGACGCTGAAGGTGAGCCGCGCGATGGCCCTGGCGACGAACGATCCCGCCGACATACTGGGGGCGACCGTTGTGCAGTGCAAGCCGCCGATCCGCAACCCCCGCGAGCTGAGGCGTCTGGAGGCCGTCGTGATCAAAGGCAGTGCCTCGACGCGCATCGACCTGCCATCGGACGGCCAGCAGCAGGTGGAGGCCCGCCCCGACGGGCTGCATGTAACGGTGACCAGGGCCGAGGGCGATCCCGCGAAGAGCTACCGGTTGCCGTACCAGGGCACCGAGTACGCCGAGCTGACGAAGCCGAGCCGGTGGCTGGAGACCGAGGACCCGCTTATCGTGGAGATGGCGCAGGAGGCACTGGCCGGCGAGACGGACGCGCTGAAGGCGACGCGTCTGATCGAAACCTATGTCCGGGACCGGATCACACGGAAGGATCTGAGCGTCGGCCTGGCGACGGCGGCCGAGACGGCACGCCAGCTCCGCGGCGACTGCACCGAGCACGCCCTGCTGGTGGCCGGCCTGGCCCGCGCGGCCGGGATGCCCAGCCGGGGGGTGGGCGGTCTGGCGTACGCGCCTTCTCTGCCGGGGAACCCGCAGGGAGGCTTCGGATATCACATGTGGGCCGAGGTATACGTGGGAGAGTGGCTGCCGGTGGACGCTGCCCTAGGAGGGCACGATGCCACGCACCTCGTCATTGGCAGAGACGACTTGACCGGCCTTTCCGACTTGCTGGAACTCTCCGGCGCCATCGGGCGCGTGCTCGGCCGTATCCGCGTCCGGGTGCTGGATACCGAGTACTGAAAGCCCGTTGCTGAAACGGCCCGGTTGCCGGATGGATGAACGATAGAAGAGGTGGACGCAATGCGATTCGAGCCCAGGAGCTTCCGCCGAGGGCCGTTCAGGCCCGACTCGTCGGAACAGGTGGACCTGAAACCCATCGCCATCGCCGTCGGCGCGTTCTTCGCAATCATGCTCCTGGTGTGGCTGTTCGGTCGTCTCAGCTCGCTCCTGGTGGACTACTGGTGGTTCCAGTCCGTCGGTTACAGCGGCGTCTACCTGCGCACGCTGGGCGCGAAGGTGTTGCTCTGGTGGGTGGGATTCGGGGTGGGCTTCGGTATGGCGGCCACGGGATTCGTTATTGCCGATCGCCTCGTGCGGGGCTCCGGGGTGGTGCTGGATCCGAAGTCGGCACTCAGCGGCGCCGGGTCGCGCAAGGTGGTCATGGTCGCGTTCTGGTTTGCTGCGGCGCTGGTTGGGCTTGCGGCGGCCGGGCAGGCGGCTGCCCAGTGGAACCGTGTGCTTCTGTGGCTGGGCAGGAGTCATTTCGGCGCGGCGGAGCCGATCTTCGGCAAGCATATCGGGTTCTACGTCTTCACGCTGCCTTTGCTGTCCGGCCTGCGAGTGTTCCTCCTGGTCCTGATCGTGGGCTCCGGGCTGACCGCCGCCGCATACTACGGGCTGGCGGGAGTTTTCGATCCGAAGGGAAATGTTGCCCTGCGTCGGAAAGCTGCGGCACACCTGTCCCGCATCGGCGGCGTGATTCTGCTGCTGGTGAGCGCCGGCTACGTGCTGGCCCGCTACGATCTACTCTACAGCACCACGGGCGTGGTATTCGGCCCGGGCTACTCGGACGTCTACGGTCGCCTTCCGGCCTGTTGGGTGATGGCGGCGGTCAGTCTCGGACTGGCGGTGCTTCTTCTGGGCGGGCATCCGCTGAAGCGTCCGCGCCTGCTCATGGGGGCGGCCGGGGTGTGGTTTGCATGCCTCGTACTGGTGGTCGGGCTCTGGCCCGGGCTGCTGCAGAAGGTGCGCGTGGAGCCCAACGAACTGGACCTGGAGACACCCTACATCAAGCACAACATCGAGCAGACGCTGCGTGCGTATGAACTCGATAGCCTGGAACCGATGCTCTACCCGGCCGCGGCGACGCTCGACTACGAGACCGTGATGAGCGACCGGGCGACCACCGGCAACATACGTCTCTGGGACTGGCGACCGTTGCTGGAGACTTACCGGCAGATACAGGAGATCCGCTCCTATTACGAGTTCAACGACGCCGACGTGGACCGCTACATGCTCGAGGGGCGCGGCTACACCCAGATACTCCTCTCAGTGCGCGAGCTCGACCCCACGCTGCTGGCCCAGACGTGGGTGAACACCCACCTTCAGTTCACGCACGGCTACGGTCTTTGCATGAGCCCGGTGAACGAACAGACCGAAGAGGGCCTGCCGGTGCTGATCGTGAAAGACATCCCCCCTTCGGTCCCGTCCGGCATCGAGCTGGAGCGCCCGCAGATCTACTACGGCGAAACCGCCGGCGGTTACGTGTTCGTCGAAACCGAGACGGATGAGTTCGATTATCCGTTGGGGGACGAGAACAGGCTGACGCGCCACGAAGCACCCGGCGGCGTGCGCCTGGGTGGATTCCTGGGCAAACTGGTCTTCGCCTATCATTTTCGGGACGTCAAGGTGCTGTTGTCCGACGCGCTAACTAAGGACAGCCGCGTGATGTATCATCGCACCGTGCCCGAGCGGGTGCGCCGGGTCGCCCCTTACCTGATGCTCGACAGCGATCCGTATCCGGTCATCCATGACGGTCGCGTCTTCTGGATACAGGATGCCTACACGGTTAGCGCGCGCTACCCCTACAGCGAACCCGTGGGGCGTGGCGGCGTCAACTACGTGCGCAACTCGGTCAAGGCCGTGGTCGATGCCTACCACGGCTCCGTCGATCTGTATATCAGCGATCCCGACGATCCGATAGTGCGCGCCTATGCGAAGGTCTTCCCCGGGCTCTACAAGCCCATGTCCGAGATGCCGCCCGCTCTGAGGGACCACGTTCGCTATCCGCTGGACTACTTCTCGATCCAGGCATCCAAGTTCAGCATCTATCACATGCAGGACCCGCGCGTGTTCTACAATCGCGAGGACGTCTGGGAGCTCCCGCTGGAGAAGTACCGCGGCCAGGACCGGCCGATGCAGAGCTACTACGTGATCATGCGACTGCCGGACAGGGAAGAACCCGAGTTCATCCTGATGCAGCCCTTCACGCCCAAGGGCAAGGACAACATGATCGCGTGGCTGGCGGGCCGTTGCGACGGCGCTAACTACGGGGAGCTTGTGGCCTTCAACTTCCCCAAGCAGAAGCTGGTGTATGGTCCGCGGCAGGTGGAGGCGCGCATCGACCAGGAACCGGACATCTCGCAGCAGCTCACCCTCTGGGGCCAGGGCGGCAGCGGCGTCATACGCGGCAACCTGCTGGTCATCCCCATCTCCGGCAGCATCCTCTACGTGGAGCCGCTGTACATCCGCGCG
>CAZZNQ010000033.1:0-28503 GCA_964655775.1 uncultured candidatus Brocadiaceae bacterium
TCGATGAAGCAGAACTGGCGAAGACTTATGTTCGCCCTCTTAGCCGAGGATCGCCGCCAGGTCCTTCTGGGGAGTCGTGACCGGTGCGATGTTGTAGTTGTCCACCAGCACCTGAAGCGCGGCGGGGGTAACAAAGGCGGGCAGGCTCGGACCAAGCCGCATGTCGCGGATCCCGAGGTGAAGCAATGTCAGCAGAATGCCGACGGCCTTCTGCTCGTACCATGAGAGGATCATCGAAAGCGGCAGATCGTTCACGTCGCAATCGAACGCGTCCGCCAGTGCCAGCGCGATCTGGATCGCCGAGTAGGAGTCGTTGCACTGCCCGACGTCCAGCAGGCGCGGTATACCGCCGATGTCGCCGAAGTCCAGCTTGTTGAACCGGTATTTGCCGCAGGCGAGCGTAAGTATCGCGCAGTCGTCCGGCACCGCCTGGGCAAACTCGGTGTAGTAGTTGCGACCCGGCTTCGCTCCGTCGCAGCCACCGATCAGGAAGAAGTGACGCAGGTCGCCGTTCTTGACCGCCTCGATGACCTTGTCGGCCACGCCCAGCACGGCGTTGCGCGCGAAACCGACGGTTATGGTCTTCTCGGGAGCGTCCTCGGAGAAACCGTTGGCGGCCCGGGCGGCTTCGATCACCTCACTGAAATCATGCCCGTCAATGTGCGTCACGTCCGGCCACGCGACAACGCCGCTCGTGAAGATGCGGTCCTTGTAGGATTCTTTGGGCTTCTGAAGGCAGTTCGTCGTCATCAGGATGGCGCCGGGGAACTCGTCGAACTCCTTGCGCTGGTCCTGCCAGGCGCCGCCGTAATTGCCGACCAGATGCGGGTACTTGTTGAGTTCCGGATAGCCATGCGCCGGCAGCATCTCGCCGTGGGTGTAAACGTTGATGCCCGTACCCTCGGTCTGCTTGAGCAGTTCGGCCAGATCCTTCAGGTCGTGGCCGGAGACCACGATGGCCTTGCCCTTCACGGGAGTGACACGGACCTGCGTCGGCTCCGGATGCCCGTAGGCGCCGGTGTTGGCGGCGTCCAGAAGCTCCATGGCGCGGAGGTTCATCTCACCGACCGCCAGGGCTTCGCCCAGGAGATCGTCGATATTCGTCGGCTTCTCCTGAAGGTAGTCGAGGGCCTTATGAATGAAGCCGTAAACGGCGTCGTCTTCCTTGCCCAGAATGCAGGCGTGGTGGGCGTACGACGCGGCTCCCTTCATGCCGTAGATGCTCAACTGCTGCAGCCCGGTGATGTCCTCGCCGTACTGCTCGATGTCCTTGGCGAAACTGACTGCCTCGCCCTGGCGGATCAACTCGTCCAGGTCTTCGGCGGGCTGAAAGGCGGCCGGGCCGTCCAGTTCGTCCGGTTCTTTGCCCGCCTGTCGGCAGGCTTCCTCATAGAGGGCCTTGGCTGCGTCTCGGACCTCGGCCGCTTCGTTCAGGTACTCCTGAAGCCTCTTGGGATCGAAGTCGACGTTCGTGAGCGTCGTGAAAAGGGCGGCCGTGGTGAAACGGTTGACGCGGTCGTCCGTGTGGCCGAGTTCGCGTGCACGATGGGCGTACATGGAAATGCCCTTAACGGCGTGCAAAAGCAGGTCTTGGAGTGCAGCCGTCTCGGGGTCTTTCCCGCAGACTCCGAAGGCGGTGCAGCCAGAGCCCTGCGCGGTTTGCTCGCATTGATAACAGAACATATTCATGCTGACGTCTCCTTAGTCCAGACGAAATGGCGGCTACGAATTCTTGAACATGGTGAGCAGCATCTTGAAACGCTGTTTCGCTTCGACGGCATGCGGCACGTCGGCCGGCATCAGCACAAGCTGTCCCGCCGTTGCGTGCACGTCCTCTCCGCCTATCCGGAGATCGGCCTCGCCGTCCAGGATCTGCACGAAGGCGTTGAATGGGGCGCTGTGCTCGCTGAGCTTCTGGCCCTGGTCGAACGCGAACACGGTGAGCGTGCCGACCTCGCTGTCCAGAATGGTGCGGCTCACGATGCTGGCCGGCGCATACTGCGCCAGTTCCGCGAGGTCGACCGGTTCCGCCGAAGGCACTTCTGCCGACGATTTCTCTACAGGCATTTCCTCCTCCTTGTTCACTTGTACCGTGGTTCGCCGTGCTCCCGGAAACGGGGGTGCTCGCGCGCTCAGTGGCAGGAGCAGTGGGGCAGGGCGCTGCCGCCCCCGGCCTTCTGCTCCAGTTCGACCGCCTGCGGAAACAGGATGTTGTTCTCCAGGTGTATGTGCCGATGAAGGTCCTTCTCGACGGCGTTCAGCGCGTCGTAGAGGGCGGCAAACTTGGCGCATGCATCGTCCGGCAGCGCGTAATCGTCGGTGAGCGCGCGCATCTGCTCCAAAGCCTGAGCAGCGTTCTCGTGTTCGTGCCGCATCTGGGTTACTGGATTCTGCACGGTGATGCAGTGGATCTGCGGCCGCGTGCCGCCCTCCTCGACATAGCGTTCGACCTGGCGGATGTAGGGGAACAGGACCTGCTCCTCTTTCATCAGATGCATCTCGATCTCGGAACGGAGCCCGTCATATGTGCCGCGGAGCGCACGCAGCATATCGCCGTGCGCTTCCCCGTGGGCGGCGATCACTGTATCCAAGAGATCCGCTATGCGCGGCAATTGCTGCCGCATGAAGGTGTGGTGTCGCTCCTCAATGTGATCGGCCAGTTCGGTGGCTGAGGCCTCCACCCAGCTTCTTTCCTCTTCACCGGTTGGCTGGGCAGACGCGGCTTCTTCCAGTGCGCTCAGCACCTCGTCGCAGCTTGAGTCGGCCTCCTCGAGTGCGTCGCCGAGCTTCCTGTCGCCCCCGCAGCAGTAATCGAGCCCGAAACGTTCGAGCACCGCCCTCGTCTGCGGCCATCGCGCCGCCACGTCGCCTATGGTCATATCGGTCCTGATATCGCTCATCATTCAGCCCCCGTTGTATTGTGTGCCGGAACGCGTTTCTCGTGGGCGGGCGCATGTTCCTCGCGATTCGCTGCGGCTCGCCCGCCATCCTCGGTGAACTCCCCGTCTATGGTTACCGTAAAGGTCTCCAAGGGCATCTTCCGGCCGCAGCTTTCCACGGCGTGCCGCGCCATCATGGCCAGGGCCCCACAGCAGGGCACTTCCATGCGGGCAACAGTCACTGACCGCACTCTGTTCTCCCGCAGTATTGCCGCCAGCTTCTTCACATGGCCAAGAGTGTTGTCCAGCTTCGGGCAGGCGATCAGCACCCGTTTGCCGTCCAGGAGTCGCCCGCTCCGTTCCCGCAGCACGGGCGCCACGCAGTCCGCCACCAGAAGCACGTCCCCGTCCTCGAACGAAGCCGCCCTCGTCGGCACCAGGGCCAACTGAATCGGCCAGTCCGGGCCCGCCGCGTCCAGCGATCCGGCCTGATCGAACCCGGCCATTGCAGGGCAGGCCTGAGGTGCATCTGGCTGTTTGCGGGCCGCAGCAACTGCGTCAGGATTGAACTCGTCGGCCTCGCGTTCGGTAACGCGGATTGCGTCCCGCGGGCATGAGCCCAAACACGCCCCAAGGCCGTCGCAGTAGCTGTCCTTTACGAGCGTGGCTTTGCCGTCCACTATCTGGAGTGCCCCCTCATGGCACTGCGGGATACAATCGCCGCAGCCGTTGCACTTCTCGGCGTCTATTTCGACAATGTTCCTTACCGTCATGTTTTCTCCGACGCATGCCTGGTGTCGGCAGCGTCCCCCTCGGGTATCTGTTCGACAATGTCGGACAGGCGAATGGATTGAAGTTCCTCCGCCAGATCGTCCTGCAGTTTCCTAAGGCGTTCCCGGAACGGGCAGTTCCTGACCCGCTTGCAGATGCCGGGCTCACCGAAGCACTCGTTGACGAGCAGCGGTCCCTGGACGATGCGGACAACGTCCCGCAGTGTGATCTCCGAGGGTTCGACGCTCAGACGGTAGCCGCCGAACGGGCCCTGCCGGCTCTCTACGATTCCCGCCTTGTTCAAATGCTGCATGATCTTGCGCAGGAAATCCTCAGGAACTTCTTCACTCTCGGCCAGCACGCTGACCGGCAGAAAGCCGTCATCCTGAGCGAGACGTGTCAGAACTCTCAGTGCGTAGTCGGTTTCCCGGTTGACTATCGCCATGCCGCCACCTATAGGAGTAAATACATCCCGTATAATAGGAGTGTAGCACTCCCGTATATGCGTGTCAACCTCCCGGCAGGCTTTTCTTCGCGATTTCCGTACAGCACCCAACCCCTCCAGTTTCCGCCGGCGTCGCGCGACCTGGGGTTCGCTTCATGGCGCGGCCTGCAATCGCCCCCGATTGCTCAGCACCCTTGCGGCCACCCGGTGCTTGCCACGTCGCTCTTCATTGTAGCATAATCGTGCCTCGAGGCCAGAGGAAGTCCCTTCAGGGGTGAGTTCCGTGTCCCAGCCAATGCGTAGAAGTTTCGCCGGCCGGTTCCTGACAGGCGTTTTCTGTCTGCTGAGGGCCCCGGGCATGATTTTCAGCAGCCTGCGCGTGTTTCTGCTGGCGCTGCTGCCGTTTCTTCTGTGCCTGTTCATATACATCGCCCTCATCTCCTTCGCCTTTGCCTTTGCCGACAATCTGGCGGACACGGTGATTCAGCCGGGTGCGTGGTGGCGCTCGGCGTTACGCGTTCTCATCATCGTGGCCATCGACCTGACCGCCCTCGTCGCGACGGCCTTTACCTATACTTGGGCCTGCCTGGTGATCGCGGCGCCGCTGTACGAGTTCCTTTCCGCGTCGGTCGAGAAGTGTCTTAGGGGCACGGTCGAGGAGGAGCCGTTCAGCCTGCGAAACATGGTCGTGGACATCTGGCGCGCCCTTATCGGCACGGGCATCATCCTCTGCATCGAGTTGGGTGTCCTCGTCGTCGGCCTTCTGCTGGCCCCATTCGCGACCATTCCCGCAGTGCTGATCTCTGCGGTGCTGCTGTCGCTGGAGTATCTGGATTACCCGATGGGACGGCGTCGCATGAAGCTGGGGGAGAAGTTCGCCTACGCGCGGACCTACGTCTGGGAACTGCTCGGGCTGGGGCTGCCGCTGCTGGTCGCTATGGCTATCCCGTTCGTCGGTGCCGCCTTCCTGCCCCTCGGAGTGGTCGGCGGCACTATTCTGTTCGTCGAAATCCGCCGGCGAAGGATGGTCGCCGACTGATAGCCCTATCACTTCTGCGGCTCCGGTCCGGGCGGCATGCTGTTGTAGACTGGCACGAACAGCAGGTGGAACTTCTTGCCCTCGCCGCGCCTCCAGTCGTAGCGCACGACCATCCAGAGGAAGGAGAACGTCTTCGATTCGCCGGGATCGCTGCCGTACTGGATGCCCGGGACGGCGTCCAGGCTACGACGTGCAGTGACAGCGGGGGGCCCGGTCAGCCCGCCTCCCTTTGACCGAGAGTGCGGGCTACTCCGAGCGCAAAGGCGCGTCCGTGCGCCGTTAGCTAGCGGGCGGCGCCCGGCAGGCGGTAGATGTGAACGCCATAGTGGCTGAAATCGTCCGTGAACCGGCCGCCGTTGACCTCCAGGCCGCGGTTCTCGGCAAACACCTGCGCCTGTCCGGAGCCGGTGAGCCCTTCCACCTGGAACGACCCGACGGTCCCCGGCGAGCGCATGCTGACGGCGAAGACGTAGAGGTCGCCCTCGTGGCTCTTGACCATCGTCTTGATGGGAACGTCGGGGTTGGAGCTGGTGACCTCGACGCGTCCCTCGACGGTGGGGGAGTTGACGATCGGCGCGAGGGTCGTGATCTCCCGGTTGATGGTGGCGACTGCTTTTCCGACTTCGGGTTGATGGACGGGGACGGCGAAGTCGCGCGTGGGCTGCCACTGGTGGCAGAAGTAGATGATTCCCTTTGCGCCGTGGATGATGGCCATCCATGCCTCGGAGCGCATCTCCTCCGGCGTGGCCATGCGTTCGGCGTTATTGATGTGGGCGGCTTCCATGATAAACCAGACGATCTTCTCGTCGTTGGTCCACCGGCGCAGCCGTTCGACGCCCAGGCCGATCAGTTCCATCTTGCCGGCGACCTCGGGACGGCTGCTGCACATGGGATAGATGTCGTAGGAGACGATGTCGCAGCCCTTGACGAGCTCGATGTAATCCTCCTCCTTTGCCCATCCGCCCTTCCATGCATCATTGGCCACGCCCTGCCCCAGGTT
Source organism: uncultured candidatus Brocadiaceae bacterium (assembly GCA_964655775.1). Classification (GTDB taxonomy): domain Bacteria; phylum Planctomycetota; class Brocadiia; order SM23-32; family SM23-32; genus CAZZNQ01. Next base: position 6,135 of record CAZZNQ010000033.1, read on the forward strand.
GAGTAGAACGGGACGGGTCGGGTCCTTCTCGCGGATACGCTTGTAGTCCGCGATGATCTGTTCGGCGCTTCTCTTGGGCACCCACTTGGTGTCGGTCTCGTCGCGGGTGAAGTTGTCCGGCTCGTCGCCGTGCATCCAGCCCATTATGACGGGGTTCTCCAGGTTCTGCAGGCCGAACTCGTTCTGGTGGCAGATTGTGCGCAGGCCGGCGGCCTTGAGCTGCTGCAGTTGCTGCTGGTTTGGCCCGCCGGGCAGGGAGAGGTAGAAGTTGACGCCGAGCTCTGCGTATTCCCGGGCGTCGCGCGTGTTCTGAGCCCAGACGCCCAGCGGGAAGTAGCCGGGGTCCGTTGACGGCCCGAAATGCCAAGACTGTGGGCCCTTCCTTGGAGTGGCATACGTCTCCGCGTCGGCGGCGAGCGCGCTTGAGGCGGCCCAAAGCGTCAATGCGATCACAATGGCCATATAGAGCATCTTCATCGTCCCTCTCCCTGTGCGAGATCGTCTGGCGATGCAGTCTCCTGCAGTCTACACCATGGGTGAATTGTAGTGTGGGACGAACGGCAAGGCAACGGCCGGGGTGTGTCCGCGATCGCTTCTCGCCTTGTGGAACGTTGGCCGACGCGATATGCTCGGCGGTGTTGTCGGAAACCGGCGAGACCGAAATCAGGGGGCTGGTCGTGGACTATGAGGATCCGAAGGAGTGGCGTTTCCTGTTGAAGGACACGGTGCGCAAACACGTGGATTTCAGCCGAACGGACCAGAATCGCGGGGTGGGGCCTCCTCCGATTCAGAAGCCTTACCCCGAGGGCGGCGAGCGCATCCCACTGACCTGTGCCACCGATCTGCGGGGAGCCTTCCCGATGGACCTGGCCGAGGCAGTTGAGCGCAGACGCAGCCGTCGGCGGTTCAGCGACGTGCCCCTCAGCCTGACGGAGCTATCCTTCCTCCTCTGGGCCACGCAGGGGATACGGGGAAGGCCGCGTCCCGGCTTGGTGCGTCGGACGGTGCCGTCCGCCGGTGCGCGGCACGCGCTGGAAACCTATGTCTACGCGCGCCGTGTGGAGGGACTGGACGAGGGCGTATACCGGTACCTGCCGGTCGAGCACGAGCTTCTGACGGTGATGAAGGCAGGCGATCTCTCCTGGCAGGTGGCAGACGCGTGCTTCGGGCAGGACTTCGCGGGGAACTGCGCCTGCACTTTCTTCTGGACGGCGATCCCGTACCGGATGGAGTGGCGCTACGGGGCGGCGTCGGCAAAGGTCATCGCACTCGACGCCGGGCACGTGTGTCAGAACCTCTACCTGTGCTGCGAGGCGATCGGGGCCGGGACGTGCGCGATCGGTGCATACGACCAGCAGGCGGTCGACCGGCTGCTGGACGTGGATGGCGAGGACGAGTTCGCGATCTACATCGCACCGGTAGGCAAGCTGCCGAGCTGATGGTGGTGGGCGTCAGCGCCCCAGTATCCGCGTCTCGGTTATGTTGATCCAGTGGGGGAACTTGCTCGGTTCGGTGACGCCTTCGTTGCCGTAGCCCGTGATGCGGACGTAACGGGCGGATTCTCCTACGGCATCAAACGTCTCGAAGTCCGTGGTTTCGCCGCTGCTCTTTCCGGAGAAGATGCTAGTCCAGGTCTGACCGTCGCGGGAGAGGGCGACTTCGAACTGGTAGATGCGGCTGTCACCTTGCAGGAAGGCGATCTCCACTCGACTGATGGTCATCGTGCTGCCCAGGTCATAGGCGATCCACTGGCCCCGCGATCCCTCTTCGGCTTCCGCTCGCCAGCTTGACATCGGCGAGGTATCGCCGTCCACCGTCTTCTCGGGCGGGAAGTCGCGCCAGCCTCCGGCGGCAACGTTCTCCCAGGCGCTGGCAGAAACCGTTGCTTCGTGCGTCAGGTTGCGGTCGGGCCTGGAGGCCGAGGTAGCACAGCCGGCCAACCAGAGCATTGCCGTCACGTGAATCACGCATGCCAGCGCGAGGCGCCGATGTTCCATGTCTGGTTCCTTCCTCGAGAAGAAGCCCTATCCGTTGGGGGTTCTCCAAAGCAGGAGGATGTTACCGTCAGAGGCGCGGGCTGGCAAGGACACTCGATTTGCGATAGGCTCGTGCGGCGTGGCACAACGGAAAGGGCAGAAGCTTATGGGCGGCTGGACGGCGCAAGGGAGGGTGTGATGGTCGGCATGGACGATTGGCGCTGCAAGCACAGGTCTCTGGTCTTTGTTTGTCGGACGATCCGCGACCGGTTCGGAGAGGCGGCGGTGGACGCGGTGGCGGCGCAGCACATGGAGAACGTGCGCAAGGCGTTCGCTGAGAAGACGGCGGGCGGGGCGCCCAACAATATGGACGCGCTCGCGGAGCACATGCTTGCTCCTTCCGAGACGCACGACATCGAGGTGCTGCGACGCGACGAGTGGGTGTTGGAACTCAAGGTGACGCGCTGCCGGCACGCGGAGATGTTCGCCGAGATGAACGCGCTGGATGTCGGAGCGCAGTTCATGTGCGCGGGCGACGACGCGATGATCGAGGGCTTCAACCCGCGCATCAGCCTGGAACGTCCGGAGACGATCATGACCGGTGGAGATTGCTGCCACTTCATTTACCGGCTCGAGGGCTAACACGACCCTGTCCTGAGTTCCTGGATGGTATCGCGCAGGAGGGCCGCACGCTCGAAGTCGAGGTTGGCAGCGGCTTCCTTCATCTCTTTCTCCAGCGAGTCCAGGCGGCCGGCGGTCACGTAGTCGCCCTCGGATTCGGCGGCGACGGGGGTCTCAACCCGCCGCTTCCATGCCTGGACCTCGTAGTCGATGCCGGGTTGGATGCGCTTCTGGATGGTCTGCGGCGTGATGTCGTTTTCCCGGTTGAAATCGATCTGGATCTCGCGGCGCCGTTGAGTCTCCTCGATGGCGCGCGCCATGGACTCAGTGACCTGGTCGGCGTAAAGAATGACGATGGCGTTGACGTTGCGCGCGCACCGGCCCATCGTCTGAACCAGGCTGGTCTCCGAGCGGAGGAAGCCCTCCCGGTCGGCGTCCAGGATGGCCACCAGCGAGACCTCCGGCAGGTCCAGCCCCTCGCGCAGCAGATTGACGCCGACGATGGCGTCGTACTTGCCGCGGCGCAGGTCGTTGAGGATCTCCACGCGCTCGATGGTCCTGATCTCGCTATGCAGGTAGCAGCAGTCGATGCCTTCCTCGCGCAGGTAGTCGGAAAGGTCCTCGGCCAGACGCTTGGTGAGTGTGGTTACGAGGGTGCGCTCGCCCCTCTCGGCCCGGTCCTTGATCTCGCCTATCACGTCCTGCACCTGGCCGCGGGCGGGGCGGACGTCGATCGCCGGGTCCACCAGACCGGTGGGACGGATGATCTGCTGGACGACGCGCCCTCCCGACTTTTCCAACTCGTAGTCGGCGGGAGTGGCGGAGACAAAAAGAGCACGGTCGATCATGGTCTCCCATTCCTCGAAGCGCAGGGGGCGGTTGTCCAACGCCGACGGTAGGCGAAAGCCGTGGTCGACCAGCGTCTGCTTCCGCACGCGGTCGCCGTTGTACATGGCGCGGATCTGGGGAATGGTCTGGTGGCTTTCATCGACGATGCACAGGAACTCGTCGGGGAAGTAGTCCAGCAGGCAGTCGGGCCGCTCGCCGGGCTTTCGCCCGCTGATGTGGCGAGAGTAGTTCTCGATACCGGGGCAGAAGCCGACCTCTTCCAGCAGTTCCATGTCGTAGCGGGTGCGCGCCTCCAGGCGCTGTGCCTCGAGCATCTTGCCCTCGGAGCGCAGCTCGTCGAGTCGCTGATCGAGTTCCGCTTCAATGGCGCCCAGGATGCCGTGGATGCGCTCCTCGGGGGTGACGAAGTGATTCGCGGGGTAGATGTCGACCAGTTCGACCAGTTCGATACGCTTGCCTGTCAGCGGATCGATCAGTGCCAGGCGGTCCACCACGTCGCCGAAGAACTCGATGCGGTAGGCGATCTCCTCGTAGGCGGGGTAGACCTCGACCACGTCGCCGCGCGCGCGGAAGGTGCCGCGTCGCAGGTCGCCGTCGGTGCGCTTGTACTGGATGTCCACCAGTCCGGCCAGCAGGTCGTCGCGCTTGACCTCCTGCTCCAGCTCGACGCACACGAACATCCGGCGGTAGTCCTCGGGCGAGCCGATGCCGTATATGCAGGAGACGCTGGCCACGATCACCACGTCCTCGCGTTGCATTAGGCGCGTGGTGGCGCTCAGCCGCAGGCGGTCGATGTCCTGGTTGATGGAGGCGTCTTTGGCGATGTAGAGGTCGCGGGACGGGATGTAAGCCTCGGGCTGGTAGTAATCGTAGTAGCTGACGAAGTAGCCCACCGCGTTGTGCGGGAAAAACTCCTTGAACTCGCTGTAAAGCTGCGCGGCCAGCGTCTTGTTGTGGCTGATCAGCAGCGTGGGCAGGCCCAGGTCCTGTATCAGGTTCGCCATGGTGAAGGTCTTGCCGGTGCCTGTGGCGCCCAGGAGCGTCTCGTATCGGCTGCCGCCGCGATAGCGGTCAATCAGTTCGTGGATGGCGTCCGGCTGGTCGCCGGCCGGCTCGAACGGGGCTTGGAGATCGAAGAGGGCCATTTCAGTCCTGTCTGCACATTGCGTAGGGGCGCAGGGCTTCGACCGTCTTCTGCGCCACGCCCCGCACGCGGCCCAGATCATCGAGCGAGTGAAACGCACCGTCGGTCTCTCTGCTCTCGACAATAGCCCGGGCCGTCTTCGGCCCGATTCCGGGCAGCATCATCAGCTCGTACTCGGCGGCGGTGTTGACGTCCAGCCGCGCGGGCATGCCCAGGGCGCTGGCACCCTCGGTGAAGGAGAGGGGCTCAGGTCGGTTCAGGCCGCGCAGCAGTCTGGCGGCGCCGACTGCCACCAGCGCTATGCCCACGCACACGCAAAGCGCCATCAGCTCACGCGTGGACAAGGTGAACCATCGGGTCTCGGGTACTGCGGAACTCATGGCGGCCTCCCCCGGCTTCCAGTCATTGACGAGCGGAAATAATCGCGCGGCGGAAATCCTCTCGAACGGTCTCGTTCACTTCCTCCTCGATCACCACGCGCGGCTTGTCCCCGCCGTCTGACTTGAAGTATGCCTTGATGATGAAGCCCGGATGGTGGAGGCAGACAAGCACCGGCATCCCGTCGCGCGGGTCGTTCACCACAGTGTAGCCCAGGTCACCGGCATCGTTCTGGAACGGGCACCGGAACAGGGCCTCCGCCGCCGTGCGGTCTCGGGAACTCACACTCTCTCCGCTCGGTTTGGTCAAGGTCCACTGGTACCTGCCCCTGCGGAGCAATTTGTAGTGCAGGTCGGAGAGGCTGGTGAACTCGCGCAGGTCGGAGTAGGTCATCTGCGCCAGCACCATCAGGGCCTCCATGTTATCCCGGCAGACGAACTTCGCGCTTGGGCGCAAAGACATCATGTACATTCCCCAGCCCTTCTCGAACGCCTCAACATTCGGCCCAAAGACCTCAGCGAACGCCTCTTCCTGATCCTTGCCCTCGGAGACGGCTTTCATGAACGCTTTGAGCATCGGCTGGTAGCGTCCGCCGTCGGCATGGATGAGAAACTGCACCACTGCCCAGGACTGCGAGTAGTAGAGGCTGGCCCGACGGCGGTCCATGCGCACGTTGTAGAGCCATTCATCCGAACTCAAGGCGAAGAGGGTCCTGAGGCGCACGTAGGTTCCGCTTCTCAGCGCCTCCTGAACCAGGTGAAGACGGGACGACGGCACCAGGCCGGTCTCGAATCCTTTGCCGTTCCACGTCGCTTCCGAGAAGTACTCCGCCAGCCCCTCATTGAGCCAGATCGGTGCGTCCCTGGAGATCATGTAGTACATGAACTGATGGAAGCCCTCGTGATACAGCGTCCGCAGGACCTCCTCGGCCGTGCGCCCGTCGGCGTGCGCGGCGAGCAGATTGCCTCGCGATACGAATACTCCCGTAGAGCCTTGCACCGTCGCGGGCACCTCCCCCAGGTAGGCCCGCTCGGTCCCGAAGACCTTCACGTTGAACTTCGCCTGCATCTCGCCGTAGTCGGCGAAGCGCCGCTCGTACTCGCGATAGATCGTCTCCATGTGGTCGCCTACCACGCGCGCAAAGCGGGGCGTGATGTCGGTCTCCACCGAATAGTGCTCGGTGGCGTACTCGATCGTGTCGTCTGCCGAGGCCGCACCGGATGCAAAGAGCGCCGCAACGACGATCGCCAACGATACGATACGCTGTGTCCTGTGTCGCATCAGTTACTGCTCCCTCGCAGAATGCGTCCATCAAGGGAGGAATCCCCACCATGTCTGCGCTGCATCCATTCTAATGGGGCGGACGCAGGCGCGCAATCAATGCGGGCGCGGCTCTCGTTCGGCAGAAGACGTCCCGCCCGGTTCCGATTCTGCCGGACCGGCCGTTTCACAGAGCCGTGCCGCAAGGCTCATCACGCTCATGGCAAAGGCTATGGCAATGCACGGAACCAGCAACAGGCCCAGCCCGCGTGCAAGCCAGAATGCCAGGGCGATGCCTCCCAGGGGGCCCTGTGGTCCACGAGCCAGTTGCATGTAGACGAAGATGGGGACACGTACCCAGTACAGCCATCGTGCCCACTGCGCCCTGCATGCGAGCTGCAGAGACGCCTTGCCCGCAGCAAAGCCGGTAGCCAGGCCGCAGAGGCGCCAGACCATGAGGCATTGCATGACTAACGCAGCTCCGCTGAGAACTGCCACAGCTTGCTGCCAATCCGCCGCCTGTGTCGGCACAACGACCTGCGGCAGCGACAGTGCCAGTCCGATGCAGGCCAGCAGCCCCAGACCTTTGCTCCGGGCAGGGTACAGCCGAATCAGCCAGGGTACGGCGCTCAGAACGAGCATCCAACCGAGGAAATCCGGCGGCACTTCGATGAAAACGCCCCCAAGCTGGAGCCGAATCGGCACGAAGAAGAGCATGCCCCACATCAGTCTGCGAAACGCGTCGGTGCAGTTAGGGAGCTTCCCGTCTTCACCTTGTGCGGTGCTCATGGCTCTACCCCTCTGGAGGAACCGTACACGAAAGATTCTAAGGAGACTCCGACCCGGAAGTAAACGCTGAATGCGCCCCCACAGCGACCCGCGACAGATGCGTAGAGTGCCCGGTTGAAGGTTGCCGGGCGAACTTGGTACAATCCTGTGCGAATTCTGGCACATCGATGCGAGGAGCAAGAGCCAATTCCCATGACGGATTCGACGCAACCCCCCGTGTCGGACGAAGTGCGCGATTCCAGTGCCGCGGCGAGGGAGGCCGGTACGGTAGACAGCCATAGGGACGCGCGCAGCGCCACCGCAACCCGCAGCGCGCTGAGGACGTTCGTCCATAACGTCATGGTACTCTCACAGGACGGGACAGCCACCCTGGACCGCGCCGGCCGGTTCGTTATGTGCAGTCCACGCCTTGCGACCATGCTGGGTCAGTCACCGGAGTTGCTGAAAGGGCATTCCTTTTCCTCCTTCGTGCTGAAGGAGGACGTGGAGGAATGGCGGTCGGCCCTGGCGGAGGCGCTTCGCCAGGAGATCATGACCGTGAAAGTATCGATCAGAACGGCCGGGGGCGACTGGCTCGAGGTGATCGTGGGCATCTGCGTGCTGGGCGGGCTGAGCGAAGCCGGGGCCTTTGTGCTGGTCTCCGACGCGGCGACCCAGAGGGCGCGCGTCCAGAAGCTCCAGAGCATGCTTGTGCGCCTGGAGGAGCAGCGGGAAGAACTCGAGCACGCTGTGACCACCGACCAACTGACGGGGGCCTACAGCGCCGGAGCTATCGAGGAAGTGCTCGGCTCCGAGTTGGAGACGGGGCCGCGCTTGGGCGATCCGGTGTCGGTGCTGATTGCCGACATTGACCACTTCAAGCTGGTCAACGACACGCACGGGCACGCCTTCGGCGACGAGGTGCTCAAGGAGTTCTGCGAACGCTGTCGGAAAGCGATCCGGACCTCGGACTACCTGATACGGTACGGGGGCGACGAGTTCGTGATCGTTCTGCCCCGTACGGACGGGCGTGGTGCCCTGGCCGTTGCCGAGCGCATCTGGAAGTCTATCAAGGATGCCCCGTTCCAGGAGCAAGGCGAAGCCACCGAACTCACCGCATCGATAGGCGTAGCCACGGTTACTCCCGGCCAGGAACTGACGCCTTCCCACGTGCTCGCCAGGGCGGACGCGGCGCTCTACGAAGTGAAGCGCAATGGGCGCAATAGTGTAGAGGTGTGGACTTCGGACACGCCGCCCATCGAAGGGACGCGAAGGCCGGACGCGTGAGCGCGATCGTCCTTCTAAGAGCAACTGGACCTTGTGGCAGGCCTGATGTGCAGCAGCCAATCCCGCTCATCGGGTGCCGTGTATTCCTGCCGTGCACCGATTGGGGCCGGAGCACCGATCTCGTTGCCTGTGCGAGGATCGATCCACGCGGCCTCTGAGGGTTGAGCAATGCCCCCCGTCCGCAATTCCAGCGCCTGCCCAACTGGAAGATAGACGACCGCCTGGCTGCCGTCGTCGGTTGCGGACGCGGCGATGAAGCGCTCCGGACTATCGTCCGCCAGCGCGCCGGCCACCATCTCCGGATGAGGCCGAAGCCGCCACCAGGGCAGATCGGCGAAGAACTCGTGCAGGACTCTCATGTTCTCCGCACCAGGCGCCGGGACAGCCTCGTGCCAGGCGCCCACCACGCCGATGCCCTCATGCCCTGCGGGCACCTCGGGTTGGTCGCTCCAGGGCCATATCTGGTTATGTCCGTAGGTGACGCCCGCCGTCGGTGCAGTGAGAAGGCTCCAGTAGCCGGCCCGCCGCACGGCGAAGGGGCCGAAGGGAATCCGGGTGCCGTAGGCCGGATGCGCCTCGTAGTTGGGTTCCAGGTTGATCACAGGGCGGGCCCGGCCTTCCTTCCACATGCGAGCCGGCGGGCCCTCCGTCATCCACCGCAGTCGTTCGGGCTTGTCCGTGTGGGAGCTCTGGTAGCCGACGAAGTCGTACCACTCCTCGTTCTCGAATTCACGACCGACGTAATGGCCTCCCATCGGGTGCATCGTCACCGGGCGCGTGTGGCGGCCCTGGAAAACGGCGCGGCCGATGCGGCGCCACCTGTCTGACTCCTCTTCGCGATAGTCGCCGTCGCCGCCCAGCAGCCAGACGACGTGGTGGGCGTGCCAGCGGGCGACGATATAGCGTGCCAGCCGGATCGCGTCCTCCTCGGACAGGGATCGCCCGGGATCTTCCTCGCCGTATGCCCAGAGGATCACGGGAACAGCGACGAGCCCGTGAGCATTGATGGCGGCAACGCGGCGGTCCAACTTCTGGAACCAACTTGGGTTCACTGTCAGGCGGTCGTTTACGGCATAGGCGATGTCGCCGCCGGGGCCGCGGGGCGCGGCGCGCCACTGCGTGGAGACGAACTGAACGGCCGTGAACGCCTGCCGCCTCCGGGCGGCGAGATAGCCGTCCCAGTCGGGCGCTGTGGACCGCAACGCGCCGTTCCACGCCGTGTCCGCCAGCCAGAAGAGCGGCGCGCCGTCTGCGTGCGTGAGGTAACGGCGGTTTTCGGATACCCGCGGTGGGCCATGCCGGTAAAGGGGGTTCTGCGACTCTTGCTCTACGCAGTCGAACTCGCCGGACGCGCCACGCAGGCCACCGTCGTCGACAGGTGCTTTCACGACGTGCCAGCGCCAGGTGCCTGACTCGTCCGGGCAGAAGCGCACGCGCCAGTCCCGGTCGCCGTCCCAGAAGGCATCCACCCTCGATACCAGTCCCGAGGGCGAGGTGAACTCGACCTCGACCGGCGCGTCCCAGAGAGGGTTGCCGTATTCGGCTTCACTCTGGATGAGGGCTTCATGAACCGTCCACTTCGGAATGGCCACAGGCGCTCTCCCAAATCATCGGGTCTGAGAAAATCAAGGCAGGAACTGGCCGCAGCCGCGCGCCAGTCGAACGAAGGCTACGGCACCCATGACGCCGAGCAGCAGTATGTACACGAGCACGGTCAGTACTTTCTTCACGGCGTCTGCGCCGCCTCCTCTATCTCGCCTGCGTAAGTGTCAACCGTCGTTGCCGCGTTTTCGGCAGCACCATCCGAGGTGCCCTCGACGGGATCCCATGCTCGTCCCACAGCCCGCTCAAGGCGCGCCACGGCCAGGCGCCACCCGAGCCGGGCGTTCACCTGGCGGTTCTGTGCACGGGTGACTGCGGTCTGCGCGTCGATCAGTTCGACGATGGTCGCGCGGCCGTTCTCGTAGGCGCGCTCGACGGCACGCCGGCTCTCGAGTGCGCTGCGGAGAAACTCGTCCGCCGCCCTTATGGCCTCTTCGGCGCGCACCACGTTCGAGTAAGCCTCCCAGACTTCGAGCTCCACGTTGCGCAGCAGTCTCTCGTAGCTGGCAATACCGTTGCGGAGCTGCTCCTCGACCTGCTTGATGCGGTAGGTGGTCTGGAATCCGGTGAAAATGGGCAGGTTGAGCACGAGGGCGGCGGACCACTCGTTGCGGTCCTCAAAGAGGAGGTGCGTGTCGTTGTAGCCGTAGGAAGCCCGAGCCTCCAGGCGCGGCCAGCGGGAGCCCTTCTCGGCCTTGAGTTGCTCGCGGATCGAGGCCAGTTGAGCAACGGCGGCTTTCAGACCGGGCCGATTCTGGGTGCCCGCCTCGATGAGTGACTCCACGCCACTGCGCCGAGGAGCGGCGTCGCCAAGCGGAATCTCAACAATCTGCAGTGGGTAGTTGACTGACAGGCCCATGGACGAAGCGAGTCGACCGCGCGCGATGCGCACCTGGTTGCGGGCACCCACGCGCGCGGACTCCGCGTCCGCCAGCTCGGCCTTTGCCTGCAGTTCTTCCACCTGCCGTGCCAGCCCGCCCTGATGCAGGCGCGTGGCCAGTTCCCATTGCCGCGTTCGCTGATCGACTGTGTCCTCGGCCACGTTCAGCAGGGAGGTGGCGGCCAGGAGATTGTAGTAGTTCTCTTCCACCTCCAGCGCCACATCCAGGAGCTCAACGTTGTGCCGGAATGCGCTTGCGCGCAGGGCGGCCTCGGCTGCATTGACGTTGGCGCTCCTGACGCCGCCGTCCAGGAGCAGCTGCGTTACGGTCACGGAGGCGTCGTAGGTCTCGGTCTTGACCGCTTCTTCGATGCCGGCGAGATCCTGGTACTTCCGCCTTTGTCCGGTCGCACTGAGTTCCGCCTGGGGCAGGTAGCGGCTGCGCTGCTGACCCAGTTGCGCGGCGGAGGCCAGAACACTATGCCAGGATATGCTGGTGCGGGGGTTGTGGTGCAGGGCCAGTTCTATGCAACGGGCGAGAGTGAACCGGCCTTGCTCCGGCCAACGGGCCGGGATGACGGGCACCGGTTCCTCCGCCTGATCGTAAACGGCGAACGGGCCGACGGGCAGTCCGGGGGTCGTGCTCAGTGGATCAGGGTGCAGACATCCCACCGTCACGGAGGCTATGGCGAACAGGGCGAAAAGACTCAGGGGGCGGTGCATGTGCGGTCCTTTGGATGGCGTCCGGTTCTCGTGTCGTCGGTGCGCTGTTCGGTGCGGATGCCCGTCAGGATGAGACGGCCTGCAGACGAAGGCGAAGGCCCGAGACGATACGGCCGAAATGATAGCTGCCCATCGGGCCGGAGCCGTAAGTGATGCGCGCCTTACCGGTCATTCCCCAGTCGAGTCGAGTCTTGGGATCGACCATGGCGCTACGCAACAGATACAGGGTCACAAGCGGCTTGTTGCGGCCGTCCGGGCCGGGCTTGACGGGTATGTAGCCGACATCGGCAAGCGTGATGCCTACGTTCTCGATCTCCTTCACGTCCACCGGCGTCATGACGCGGACCTGGGACTCGAAATCTTGAGAGGGCAGCGCCCGCAGGCGGCAGACCATACGGTTGCCGGGCGTCAGTTTCGACAGGTCGTGCTCGTAGACGAAGGTCTCGAATCGGTAGCCTTCCGTTGCGGCTACCGCCATCACGCCGGTGCCGGCGGCGATGCTCACGCTTTCCAGCGCGCTCAAATCGGTGTCGTAGTCGGGCGAGGGGTACTCCACGAACTGGTGTTGGGGGGCTGCCGCGCGAATCTCCTGCTGGCGCAGACCTACAACCACGCCCGCGTGTTCGGCACGCAGCGTCAGCCGCTCGATATCACTCTCCACCTGTCTGAGCTGGTCCGTCAGGACGGCCTTGTACCGCACCTGTATCGCGTGACCTGCCGGGTCGTCCACCAGGGCCTCGCGCATGCGTGCATTTACCTCGGCCAGACTGTGCCGGAGCATTTCCGCCTGAAGTTCAAGGTTCGGATCAGTCATTTCCGCCAGCACTTCGCCCTCCGCCACGCGCTGTCCTTCGCGCACGAGGACGCGCTCCACGCGCCCGGAGACTGCCGCACGGACGACGGTAAGCCGCGGCGGCGCTACCACGCACGGCGCGTTGATGGCGTATTCGATGGGCACGAACCAGAGCCCCGCCGCCACCGCCACAATGGATGCCACCACAGCCAGGTATCGCACGCGAACACGCCCCGAGCGGTACTGGCGGGCCAGTTCCTTGCCGCGTTTCCAGACGGGGCCGATGATCATACCGTAGAGAGAAGTGGCCCACATGAAGACTCCAAGGGGCGGCAAGAGGCTGTAGAGCACCAGGCCGATGGAGACGACGATAATGATCCTGTAGAAGAACCGCGCGACCCCATATGTCAGGTAGACCATCCTCTCCTGGTCCGGGACGGTGCTCTCCGGAGTCTCGATCCCCAGCACGTGGCGGTCGAACAGCCCGGCCAGGTACTTTCCAGCCTTCATGCGCAGATTGGGTATCTCGACCAGGTCGGAGAGGATGTAGTACCCGTCGAACCGCAGCAGCGGGTTGGCGTTGAAGAGCACCGTGCTGATTGTGCAGGTGACCATGGTGGCGTAGGCAAGCTGCTTGAGGATCCCGGGGTCGGAGGTGATCCAGACGATGCTGGCGATGGAGGCCAGCATGACTTCGGAAATGATGCCGGATGCGGTTACCTGAATCCGTTCCCACTTATTCGGGAACAGCCACGCGTCGGTGGTGTCCGTATACATGCACGGCTGGAACACCAGGAACGCCGGTCCGATGGCGTGCACCTCGCCTCCGTAGTACTTGCAGGTGAGGGCATGGCCCATCTCGTGGATGAACTTCACCGAGAAGATGACGATGCTGAGGATGAGCAGGTTCCATCCGCTGAGGAGACTGAACGCATCCGCCACCAGCACCGAGAAGTTGCTCAGGATGATCCACAGAGCCACTCCCGACAGCAGCAGCCAGCAGATCATGAAAGCCTTGGTCATGATCGGCCGGAAGTAGGGCAGCAGCTTGTTGAGGACTCTGTCCGGGTCCCAGAGGGGTATGGTCACGAATAGGTAGTTGGAGACGACCTGGCGCAGCTTGTGTTTGCGGACCTTCTCTCGATTCCGAGCCAGGCGCCGCACGTCCTCCATGCCCTTGCTTTTCAGCAGGTGAGAGCTCTGGAGCTGGTTGGCGAACTTGTAGACCTCAACGGGGGACACTTCGAACCCGGTCCGGTTCTTGACTTCACGGATGGTCTGCTCGACCCCCATGCCGTCCTGGAAGCACTTGAGCACAACATATTCCACCTCTCCCAGGCGGTAGTAATTGAGCGTAACGGGATCTTTGGCGACGTAGCAGAGCACGCCGCCATAGTACTGCGGCACTATCTCCAGGTCGGTTCGGATCGGGGGCGGTTTAGGTTCGGATATCGGCACGGTTCATCACCGTGGATGGCTATGAGTCCTGTTTGCTGTCCGTGAACTGGACGCGACATTCCATGCCCGGCTTCACCGAATCCGTTTCCGGGCGAACCAGCACCTTGACGGCGAACTTGCCGGATCGGCTGTCGACGTAGGGGGATACGACGCTGATCTCGCCGGAGAAGGCGCCTTCGCGCACGGCGGGGAAGCGGACCATCGCCGTTTGTCCGACGAAGACGCGCTCAGCATGCTCCTCGGGCAGGTGGGCGGTCACTTCGATGACCCCTGGATCCAGCACTTCCACCAGCGGCTGACCCGTTTGAGCCATCTCGCCGGGATCGATCCACACCCGCGAGACCAGGCCGTCGATGGGCGATCGGATCGTGTAGTCCTGCGCCTGAGCCCTCAGCAGCGCGAGCTGGGCTTCGGCCAGCAACTTGCCGCGTTCCAGTTCCTGCAGGTCCAGTTCGGCCATTCTCATCTCGTGCCGCGCCTTGTCGACGTCGAACTCCATGACGTAGCGGTCGGGTTCGTCGCCCTGGATTTCGCGCAATCGATTGTACTCCGCCTTGCGGTAAGAGAACATTTGTTCGGTGCCCGCTATCCGCGCAGCAAAGTCCGCTGCGACCTCGGCAGCCTTGATTCGGGCGTCGATGATCCGCGAATCGAATCTCACCAGGATATCGTCCTTTGCGACGGCCTCTCCTTCCTCGTGAGCAACCTCCACGACGTTGTCGTCGAGCTTGGAGGAGAGGAGCACCTGCGTCTTGGCCGCGCTCACGGCCGGCCATTGCGTGGTGAGGAAGCCTTCGGCCTCCCGAGCCGCGCCCGCACACCATGATGTGTCGATCGCCAGAATGGTGAGAGCTGCGGCGATGCCCAAACACAGAACAGTCTTCATGCGATCACCCCGTGCAAGCCTGGACGCGTTCCGATCACCGGAGGGGCTTCCCACACAACCCAACGGTGCGGGAGCTCCCAGAACAACGCTGGGATTGTAAGTGACGCGAGGCCCTAAGTCAAAGACCCCGGGCCGTTTACCGCTACCTGACCCCGGCTGAAACAAAGCGGAACGGCATGCATTGCACGCCGTTCCGCCGTGGTACTGCTACTTGGTCCCGACAGCTCAAACGACTCCCACGCAGGCGTGGACGTTGCCGCCGTCGAACCACATGTCATTCCAGAAGTCAACGTAGTAGGATTCGCCGTCCACCTTGAGGTCGAAACCGCCCACGTCCGCATGGATCATGCTGACGGGGTCTGTGCTGGTGGCGGCGCCGTTGATCTTGATCTTGCCGCAGGCGTAGGCAAAGACCTCGCTGGTGTCGAAGGCGTCTCCAACCTTGAGTGATTCGAGATAGCCGTCGATGTCGAACAGTGCACCGATGGCATCGTCGCCGATCTTGATCTTCTCCGCGTTGCCGAGGATCTCGACCATGCCGCGGCAGTCCTCGCTCACCTTAAGCTTGCCGAGGTAGCGTCCGCCGAGATAAGAACCGTTGGCCATTGCCTCAAGCTTGGCCTTGCCGATGCCGATCTCGGACCATACGCTGCCCATCAGCGGGGTGGAGGACTTGAGCTTAAGGATGGGACCGCCGGTACCGAAGTCACCCATCAATTGGCCATAGTCGCCTTTGAACTTCACCTTGCCGAAGCCGTGGTCACTGGCGACGTCGCCCACCACGGGGGCCTCGGTCTGGAATTTCTCCACATAACCCGATACGGCGAGGCCGACCGGGTCGTCGGTCTCGCCGTCGTGATCTACGTCCATGGGCAGGACCACGCCGTCGCCGACAGTCAGGCCGTTGATGTCGTAGCCGGACAGGGGCGAATTGAGGTCGACCTTGCTGGCGTTACCGTCCAGAACGATATAGCTTATCGGCATTCCGGGATACGTGTCGTCCACGATCTTGATGGCCTGATCGGAGCCGGGCCTCTGCTGGATGACCACGCCGAACTCCGAGTACTGAGGCTTGAGCACCACCTTCCTGATGCCGTTCGAGTTGCCGCTGACGTCGGCCACCGCACGAACGTCGACTTCGTCGGGCGTAATGCCGTCGGTCGTGTCGTAAAAGGTGATCAACCCGCCGTAGGCCGAGATCTGGCCGTCCTGGATGCCGGGCAGCTTGAAGACGAAGGAGAAGACGAAATCTCCGCCCTCGGTTCCGTTCTCATCGCCGTCCAGCCGGTTGCCCCAGGTGTCGGTGAGACCGTCGCCGGAGAGAGTGAGCGTATACTCCCCTTCGTAGAGATCGGTCCCGGTTATGTCGATCAGGACGCTGTCGGAATCCGGCACCAGGTCGAAATCGACCGGCAGCATTGTGGTGTCGTCAATCAGCGAGTAATTGGCTTCGTCCGCCATGGCGAACTGGGCCATGTTCTCCGAGAACACCACCTCGATCTCGCCCACGGGCGTCTGCATGGCGCCGCCGATGCTCAGGTAGGCCACCTCTGGCGGATCCATGTCCGGCTCAATGGTGCCGGTTACCTGCAGGTCATCGATGTTCCAGCCCGACCCGATCACCGAGGAATCCGTGGGGCCCATGCCGAAGCGAACGCGGAAGTTGGCGTTCCCATCCGCGGATGCGGAGACGTCGAACTCCTGATGCTGCCAGGATGAGTCCGTCACGTCGAAGGCGTTCTCGTAAATGGTGATCCAGGATACGCCGTTGAAGACCTGGACATAGGCGTGATCCCAGAACGAGTCCTCAACGTTAAGCCAGCGCTCGAACTCGAGTGTCACGTCGGATGCGTTCGAGCAGTCGATGAACGGAGATGTCGTCCACCGGGTGGCGACGATGTTGTTCTCGTAGTTGCCGCCTATGTTGTAGCCCAGCACCTGGTTGTCGCCGCCCGGGCTGGTGTCGAGGGCCGGGTCCGGGTATCCCAGCCCCAGAACGACGCCGGCGGTCGCAGGGCCGATCTCCCAACGGTTGTTCATCAGGCCGCCCCAGCCCTGGTCGCTGCTGAAGTCGTCGTAGAAGATCGCTCCGGCATCCCACGTGACCTCCTCGGCCAAGACGTTGTTGCCTTCGTCCGCTTCGGCCACGTCGTTGTCGAAGTCCACGTCCAGGATCAGGTAATACTGGCCGTCCGTGGCGAATGGGTCGGCCACCGGCACGGCCGGGTTCTGCACGGTACCGGAGTAGGTGGCGTAAGCGTTCAGCCCTGCCACGTGTTCGGTTGCGAGCAGGTAGTCGTCGCCGCCGCCCACGGCGTTGTCGTCGGAGATGTAGATGTTCACATCGAAGGCGCCGGCCGCCGTGTCGCCCGCATTGAGGATGGAGTAGCTGAGTTCCCCGTAGGAATACCCGAACAGTGCGTCCGTGCCGAGTGAAACATCGACGGGAAGGAGGTCGACGCCGGCGACGGTGCCGAATACCAACTGCGCATAGACCGAACTCCCCTGCACCGTGTTGACGACGGGATCGGCGCTCACGCGGACCGTGTCCGGCACTCCGCCTGCATAGTCGGAGTACTGCTCTACGGCGAAATAGTCTATCTCTCCCGTCATCGAAGATCCGGTGTCGTACACCTCGATGAAGAAGTTCTGGGGGATGGAGACCGATCCGAGGAACTCCGTAATGTCCAGCACCATGATGTTGGATGGGAACGGGTCGTTCCCGTCGCTGGCCATCTGGGGGGAGATGAATGACTTTGTTACGGTGGGGGCGCCTGTGTCGCCGGCGCCGAGTTCGATCACTGCTTCGCCACGGTCGTTGTGGTCGATGGTGAACGCGGCAACCAGTTCGGGCTCGTAGCCAATCAGGTCGTCGTAGAACGTCACGTTGCCCACGCGCTGGCGCATTGCTTCATAGCTTAGCCAGAAGCAGCCGTCGTTGTCCGTCTCGCCGCTCCATGTGTTTCCCCAGGAGTTCGCGATTTTGAACGCACCGTACTGGGTGCTGCCGCCTTCGGTATACGACATGTTGTCGTCGTAGCCGACGACCGTAACGCAGTGGTTGATGCTCAGGTTCTGGAAGTTGTCCAGCGTGGACATCTCGACCATGTCGCCGGCGTCTATGTTGATCTGGGCCAGGTTACCGGCGGCAAGCAGGTCCTTCAGCCCATCGAGGGAGACACTCACGTCCAGATAGCTGGCCGAACCGTCGCCTCGGTACAATGGTGCCTCACGCCAGGCGGCCTCGGCGGGCCAGGAGCTATGGTCGCTGTCGCTGTACGGCATGGTCGACCAGGTGGCCGCACCGATGGTCTTGATGATCTCGATGGCGTCGAAGTCCCAGGACCCTCCGTCGTATCCATCGTTGATCTGATGGTACACGAAGTCCGGACTGAAGATGTGGTCAAGCTGCGAGTCGGGGGCGTCGCCAACCCAGTTCACGGTGGAGAGGTCCCAGCCGTGTTCGCTCGCCTCCTGGAAGGTCTTGGTGTAGTAGACGACGGCCCAGGCCGTGCAGGAGCCCTCTGAGCCCTGGTTGCCAATGGCGGGGAAGTACTGGCTTGTGGTCCAGTCGACGGACGGCGGCTGGCCCGGTGCGGACGGCAGCGAGACGCTGTCGACAATCTGCAGCTTGCCCACCATCTGATCCCACTCTTCAGCGGTAGGCGGGCGCCATCCGGTGCCGTGGCCGTCAATGACGGTGTTGTAGTAGCCGCCTTCTTCGGAGACGCCTATCCTCTCCTTGAGGGATTCCAGCTCGTCGGCCTTGAGCACGTGGCTCTCCAGCACGAGCTTGGGTGCTGCATCCCCGGGAGCGCCGTTCAACAGTATCCGTGGTTCCAGCGCCTCCAGGTCGATGGAAGTGCTGCGATTCCGGCCGCTTCCGTCAGAAGTGCTTCGCGACTGCATACGTTCCTCCTGAGACCCCTGGGGGGCCGCTTGAGGCTACGAGGAGTTACGATTACAGTGCGCGCAGCAAGCCCTGAGGCTTACCCCACATAGGCGTGGATGCCGTTGATCACCTCGCCGACCAGATCGTCGATGAAGTACTTGTCACCGTCGGCCTTCAAGACGAAGCTGCCGAAGGCGGCGTGGATCTCTTCGGCGGGTGCGCCAGTGCTGCTCACTGCGCCGCTGACCTTAATCTGAACGATCTGGTTCGCGTCTATGTTGCTGTCGGTGTAATTGCCCTTGATCTTCAGCTTGCCCAGTATGTTCGAGATGTCGATGTCGCTGTTGATGACGCTTCCTTTGATCTTGCCCTTCAGGAAGTTGCCATCGATCGACAGGTCGCCCATGAACGGCCCGTTCTTGACCTTGAGCTGGTCCAGACCGTCGCCCGGCAGGCCCCATCCGATCGAGATGTCGCCGCTGGGCGTGACGCCTCCCTGCGCATCGATCTTGCCGGCATGACGCGCTACGTTGATGGGAGCGTCAATCGGTCCGTACTTGACCTTCAGCGATTCCAGTTCAGTATGCGAGGTGATGGCTCCCATCACGCCGTTGGGCGTCTTGTACTCGGCCTTGCCGATGTAGCCGGCTTCCAGTGAGCCGTTGAAATCGCCGTCGCTTACCTTGAACTTGACGAGCATGTCGCCGATGTAGATGTCATCGTCGATGACATTGGCGACCGGTCCGCCGTACTTGTCGACGCGGAAGTCCTCGACGTTGCCGTCTATCTCAACGCGCGGGTCCAGGGCGTCGCTGTTGGACGTTATCCTGCCGCCCTTGATTCTGAAGTCGGGAACGTTGCCGTTCACGGTCAGATCCGCGTCCAGGTTCCCGTAGCGGATGTAGAACTCCTCCATGTCGTCGCCGACGGTGACGTCGCCGGAGACGTCGGCCTCGCTCTGGAACTCGAGCAGGTCATCCATGCTGGTGACCGTGCCGGCTGCCGAAGATCCGCCTTGGAGTTCCATCTCGCCGATATATCCGGCCCAGACCGGAGCCTGAAGCTGATATTCAGTGTAGAACTCGGCCAGCACGTCCTCAACGGTCAGCGATCCTGCGACGAAGCCGTCGGTGGCCTCAAAGAGGAACAGGCTGCCCTCGACGTATATGTTGCTGTTGACCGCCCAGGCGCCGTTGCCTTCGATCACCATGCTGTACACGTCGCTGCCGAGGACGGTCACGTCGCCGTTCAGCACGCCGTTTTCGATCTCGAAGTCGACGATATCGCCTTGCTCGATTAACACGTCGCCGTTGACGTTTCCGTTCTCAACGAACAGTTCGAACAGGGTCCCGCCCGGATCGAACGGGTCCAGGGGGTTGTTCTGCTGGATGGTGATATCTCCTTCGATGTTCCCGTCCATAACCTCGATCAGGCCGATATGGGCCGTTACGGGGTTGCCGCGCGAGAAGTCGAAGTAGCTTGTCGTGGTGACGTCTCCGAAAACGGTGCCGTCTTCCACGATCAGTTCGCCCAATCCGCCGCCGGGGCGCTGGGTGGCGGTGTTGACGATGGTGTCAACGTCGCCGAAAAGATCGCCGTTCCAGATCTGAATGGAGCCTATGGCGAGGTTATTGGGCGTGCTGCCTCCCGCCTGAATATCTCCGAACACGTGCCCGCCGAACACCTCGATCTGGCCGATGTAATTGGCGATGGTGACCTGTCCGAACAGCTGCTGACCCACGCCCAGGTAGCCCAGGTGTCCGCTGGGGCCCCACATGATGAGGTCGCCCAGATAGTCGCCGTCCACCATCACGTTCTCCAGCGTGCCGTCCACGTTCAGGTCGGCATTCATGTCCCAACGGGTGTGTATGCCGAACACGCGGCCGGTTGCCAACTGAAGCGTGCTGCCGCCGGTGAAGTTGTCGGCCTCGATTAGCTCGATGAACAGAGGCGCGCTGATGGTCGTCGGCTGGGTGGCGATCAGATCGTCGGAGATCGATATCTCTCCGATGGAGGCCAGCCCGAAGATGTTCAGGTTGATCATGTTGCCGTTGCGGACCAGTATGTCGCCGATGCGGCCCTGGCTGCGGATTCCGGACTGAAGGTAGAAAGGCGGCGCCTCCGTGCCGTCGAAATCGCCCCGGCCGATCTCGATCAGGTCGATGCCCCGGCCGCTGAGCGGGTCGCCGACGGCCAGGAAATTGGTGTGCTCGATCCCGACCGCCTGAGGGCCGAGTACCAGATCGCCGATAACGCCGACCTGGAATCTAGAGTAGCGAATGCCGCTGACACCGTCGAACTCGAATTCATCGAGTTCCACGCCCGGGGTAGTGAGAATCGCCTCATCCCAGAAGGTCCAGTCGGACGTATCGGCGCCGGCCCCGATCGATGCTTCGTCGAAGATCGTGTCGGTTCCCTGCATGCTGTTGATGCCGTTTGCGCCGAAGATCGGCCCCATGACCAGGGCGTTGCTGGAGTAGAACTCGTCCAGAATGCCGTCAGTGAATATGCCGCCGTCCGGGGTGCCGCCGTGGCTGCCGAGGATGCCGTCACCGGGATCCGCTTCGCCGATGCCCAGGCCGGCGTAGACCGTCCCGGCCAGGCCGTCGGACGTGCGCGCGGGAATCATGTGCCCTTTGAACGTGAAGGCTCCGCCGTTATCGACGCCGTTCATGTCGGCCTCGACCGAACCTATGAACGTGCCGGCGTAGACGTCGCCGATGGAACCGTTCGCACCGACCGAGCCGATCCCAGCGGACACTGCGACGCCGTTCCAATAGCGCAGGCTATCTGCGCTGAGCTGCGTAACGTAGGTGGTATCCTCGGTTGCATAGAACAGCGAAGCGCCAGCGTAGATGTATGCCAGCGACGGATCGGCCTGGAAGATGGGTGCGGCCGGGTCGGGTGTGGCGCCCAGCAGCGTGTGGGGCGCAAAGGCAGTCGGGGTGGGGTTCTGGAAGCGGCCCAGTTCGGGCATGTAGCGCTCGGTAATCCCCACGTGACCGTTCGCCCAGATATCGCCGACGGACCCGGCGAACACGTTCACGATGTCGCCCTGGAACGTATTGTTCTCAACGCGGTTGAGGGCCCCAAGACCGCCTTGCGACTCGACCATCCAGACGTCCAGCTCGCCAAGCGGATCGTTCGTATCCAGTTCGAGCGAGAAGCTTGGAAGCCCGGTGAACGGTCCGGGCACGAGGAACGGGTCAAACCGGACATATGGGATATCCGCGCTTCCTCCCTGGGTCGTGATCTCCAGGGCGTCGTTCGAAGCGATCTCGGTCAAAACTGCGCCCAACGGGCCGCCGCCCGGCCGCCCGACCGGCAGATAGCGGAACTGATACGTCGGCGTTGTTTCGAAGAATCCTATGTCGTCGACTGTATCCTTCACGCGGATGGTGAAGGTGGCGCCGCCGTCGTCCGCAAACGCCGTGGTGCCTGTCGAGGTGATGGTGGGCACCTGCAGACCGTTGCTCCAGATCTCGCCGGCGACGTGCGCGAATGCCACGTCGGAGCCGAGGGCCATGTTGACCTGAGAATCGTAGATCAACGAACCGAAGTTCCCGCCCACGTAGATCTGGTCCAGCCCATCCTGATAGACCGTCAGTCGCGTGAAGAAGTCGCCGCCGACCACGACGGAACCGGCATGGCCGGAGACCGTCATCACTCCGAGCAAGGGATTTACGGAGCTTCCCAGGTAGCCGGGCGTGTACAGCTCTCCGAAGTTGTTACCGGCGGTTATGGTGTTGTAGAGCAGCCCACCTGCCGGATCGGTGAACTCGATCCGGTCGATGTTCCAGCCCGCCGAGAATGACGGGACCGGGATTGCGCCGTCGGTGTCCACACTGGGCG
>CAZZNQ010000033.1:28513-39308 GCA_964655775.1 uncultured candidatus Brocadiaceae bacterium
AATCCGATGCTCCCGCCGGCGATTACGTCCACGTAGCCGAAAATCCCGCCGGTATTCACTTCCACTGAGCCGATCGACACATCGGAACTGATGGGCAGCCCGCCGAGGAAGCCGCCGCTCCGGTCGTCTCCGAGTTCCACAACCGTGCCATCGCCGTTGCCCGCCTGGTTGAACACGTTGTAACCGGCCCGCACGCCGCCCAAGCCAACGGGCATGGCGTCGCTGACTTCGAGTTCGTACGTCATGCCGCCGCCCGTATCGATCCAGCGGTTCGGGTCGTTGAACCGGCCAATCATAACGTTGTAGTTGCCCCCTTCATCGGCAAGCCACGTGTGGGTCTCGTCAGGGGCAATGACGCAGACCAGGTCGCCGGAAGGTGCGAAAACGTGCGCGTAACCCCAATCGTTACTGGTCGACAGCGTCATCGTGATCTCGTTGCCCAGGCCCGGGGCGAAGGCATACCAGTCCTGCAGGTCCCATTTGTCCTGCGGAGTTGGCGGATCGAAGATACTGTAGTCATTCGCACCGAGTATCGTGAAATCGCCGGTGGGCGAGCCGACTATCCAGGCGCTGTCCGGCCCGTCATTCAAGAAGCCGGCGGACAGGCCGATGTTGTACTCCTCTGACCACGGAAAGAGGAAGGCCGGGAGGGTGCCGCTTGCGCTGGTCGTCACGTTCGTCGACAGGCCCATGGCCGCTCTCAGATCGGAGTCGAGCACAGGGCTGGTCGTTGAGTTGCCACCCACGTCGAACTCGGCGAAGACGGTACCGCTCGCCTGGAAGTCGATGAGGTGGCCGCCCACACCGAAGAAGGCCGGAGAGAATCGGTCGCCTAAGCCGTCACGATTGACCTCCTCGTCCTCCAACTCGGCTACGGTAGTCATCGAAACGAAACGGTCGATGTTGCCGCCGGTAAGGGCGCCGGCATTGCCGTTCACGTAGCCGACGCGGACCTCGTTCAGCGTCTCATCGGTCTGCAGCCCTATGCCGACGTATCCCTTGATGGAGCCGTCGATTGCCAGCGTACCGAAGCCGGTGCAGGATGTGTCGAACAAGACGTCTCCCGTCACCACGGCGGGCCCGCTGCCCTCCGGGGCGGGGACGGGGACAGGATCGCCACCCGCCACATAGGTATTCATCCAGGGAGTGTCCACGTCGGTGCCCCATTCATACACGCCGGTCTGGGAGTCGACATCCAGGGACGTCAAGGTTTCCAGGTTGGGGTTCGTGGCGAAATCGGTGACGCTGGCATCGCTGTTGAAAACGCCTCTCTGTATGAACAGATGGCTGTCTTCCGTGGTGTCGTAGAAGACGATGTCGCCGATCTTCCCGCCGAAGTCTTCGAGAACCGGGTCGTCGACGGTCAACTCGATCTCGGGGTCGCCATCCCCATCGAATATCTCGGCGCGGCCGTCGCCCCAGAAACTGACGATGATGACCCAGTCTTCGTTGGGCTCGCCACCCAGGTCACTGGGGGCATCTTCCGTTTCGCCTTGCACGAAGTAGAGTTGGTCGCCTCCGAAGAGCACGGCCGTCTCATTGGGGTTCACAACGGCCAGCAGAATGCGCGGCTCCAACTGCTCCAGGGACAGTTCTCTGCTCTTCGAACGGGAACGAGCTTTGCTTCTCATCGGCGTGCTCCGGTCAAGAAGATGAAGACGAATCCATTAGCAACGGCCGCTACCTCCCCAGGCCAGCGAGACCGTAATGTTCGAGTGTGTTCCTATCTATACACTGCCTACTGCCGGTGCGTAATGATTATCGTATGAACCCCGTGTATGTCAAGGACAAAAAGCCCTCTCGGTCCCTTCGGTGCGCCATCTGGGTCCGTGTCCCGGACAGCGTGACCGGCGCTCTGCCCCGGCCACTACCCGGAAACGCAGTGCAAACGCCTGCCTGACAAAGGGTTGTGGCGCCCGAATGACCGCCGATCGGCCGGCCGACCTTGATTGGGGCTCCTTCGGCCGGTAGAGTCTTTCGTGTCGCCACGCGTGCGAACATCTCATGCACCGTGACCCGCACTGATGGCAAGGGGCCGCTTACGACGCATGCGAGCATTCCTGGGCAAGATACGGCAGCGCCGACTGTGGAGATTGGCAGAAACTGTGAACGGGCTCGAGTCCCGGTTCACTGATGCCGATCTTCCCGCAGAGTACCTGGAACTGCGTCGCCGTCGCCGGAAGGGCGACTCCCTGAACGCCCTCCTGCCTGAGGCTTTTGCGCTGGTGCGCGAGGCGTCGCGCCGGACCATCGGTATCCGACAGTACGACGTGCAGGTGGCCGGCGCCGCCGGGCTGGCGAGCGGCTACGTGGCGGAGATGAACACCGGCGAGGGCAAGACCTTCGTTGCGCCGCTGGTCGCTTGCCTGTACGCCCTGGACCAGAACGGGGTTCACGTGCTGACGGCGAACGACTACCTCGCCGGCCGCGACGCCGCACTCCTGGGACCCGTGTACGAGGCCCTGGGGCTCAAGGCAGGCGTGGTGCTGGCGGACACCCCCGGCCGCGACCGGGCCCGAGCCTATGAGGCGGACGTGACCTACGCCACGGTGCCGCAGTTGGGCTTCGACTTCCTGCGTCAGTACTTCGAGCAGGCGCCCGACGCGCTCCGAACGCGGGACATGTGGCAGTACCTGCGCAGCGAGATAGACGGTTCCACGCGCGAGAAGCGGTGCCTGCGGGGGCGCTACTTCGCCGTGCTGGACGAAGTGGACAGCATTCTGATCGATTACGCGCGCAGCCCCCTGTCCATCAGCGTGGAGGCGGACACGCAGCGCTCCCCGGAAGTATACGCGCGAGCACGCCAGTTTGCCCTGGAGCTGCAGGAAGGCGCCGATTACACGCTGGACCGCGTGAAACGGCACGTTGAGCTCACCAACAAGGGCAAACGCAAGCTGCCCGGCCTGCAGGAGGAATACGACTACCTTCGCCTGATGGATTCCGAGTGGGAGGAAAGGGTGACGGAGGCGATCCGGGCGGAGGAACTGATGCGACGCGGCGATCACTACGTGGTCCAGAACGGGCAGGTGCTCCTGGTGGATCAGACGTCGGGGCGTCTCCTGATAGGCCAGCGGCTGGGTGGAGAGGCCCACCAGGCCCTGGAAGCCAAGGAGGGCATGGAGATCAGGCCGCGCCAGAGCGTCGCGAAGAAGATCACCATCCAGTCGCTTATGCGCCCCTACCAGCACCTGGCGGGCATGACGGGCACGGCCTGGGAGGCGAGGAGGGAGTTCTCCGGCGTTTACGGCATGGGCACGGTGCGCTTCGCCCCGCGGCTGAAGCTCCACCGGCACATGCGCCCGCAACGCACTTTCGCCGAGGACGGGGCGCGATGGGAAGCCGTGGTGGAGGATATCGCCCGCGAGCACGAGCGCGGCCGGCCGGTGCTGGTGGGCACGCGTTCCGTGGAGCGCTCGCGGCTTCTGGCCTCAATGCTGGAAGAGAGGGGGGTGTCGCACCAGGTTCTGAACGCCGTGGACCATGCACGGGAGGCGGAGATCATCGCCGGGGCGGGGGAGCGCGGAGCGGTGACCGTCGCTACGAACATGGCCGGCCGCGGCGTGGAGTTCAAGCTGGGCGAAGGGGTGGAGGAGATTGGCGGCATGCACGTCGTCGGCAC
This sequence comes from uncultured candidatus Brocadiaceae bacterium, assembly GCA_964655775.1. Lineage (GTDB taxonomy): Bacteria > Planctomycetota > Brocadiia > SM23-32 > SM23-32 > CAZZNQ01. The sequence goes on from CAZZNQ010000033.1 coordinate 32,133, forward strand.
CGAGCGCCACCTGCTCTCGCGCGTCGACCGGCAGCTGGCCGGCCGCTGCGGCAGGCGCGGACAACCGGGCACGGTGCAGTTCTTCGCCAGCCTGGAGGACGAGCTGCTCCTGGCTCTGCCCGACCGACGGCTGAAGCGGCTGCGCAGGCGTCACTCGCGCCGAGGCGAGACGACTGGTCGCAGGCTTGAGCGCACGTTTGCCACGGCACAAGAGACCTATGCCGCGCGGTTCGCCCAGATACGTCGGGCGCTGCTCGTGCAGGACCTGGCCCAGGAGGAAGCGGACAAGATTCTGTTCGGCCAGCAGAATCTCTAGCAGCCCTGCAGCGGGCTGCGCGGTGGACTCAGTAGAGCCAGTAGCTCAATTTGCGCAGGATAAGCCGGCCGTAGATGCTGAAGTAGGTGCTCTTGCCGGGTAGCACCACGCGCGCCTTGCCTGTCATCCCCGGCTTCAGCAGGTACTGGGGTTCGCCCTCCGGGCTGGGGGCGGCCGTGTTCTCGATCATCACGTCGGCCATGAACACGTTTGAGTTCTTGTAGGTGACCGAACGTTCGCCGATCCTGAGTATCTCGCCTTCGAGGGCCTCTTCACGCACCAGAGGGCGCAGGCGTATCCTCACGGGCAGGCCCTGCTTCACGTCGTCCGCGCGCTCGTCCGGCACGGCCAGCCGGACTTTCACGCGCTCGGCGATACTCCCCACGCGACACAGCGGCTCGCCCGCCCGCACCACGTAGCCGATCATGGACTCCGGCTCGTCCGGCTCCAGCACGGTCCCGTCAATGGTCGACTTCAGGTAGCAGTCCTCGAGTTGGGACCTGAGCAGCGCGATCTGTTCCTGTTTCGCCGCCAGCGAATGCGTGAGGGCCTCCACTTCGGCCAGGCGGCTGCTCGCCTCGGGATCGAGCGCGTCGGCGGCTTCGCCGCGCAGCTTCGTAATGCGGGTGCTCAGGTTCTTGGCGTTCTCCAGTTCCTCGTTCAGCTTCAGGGCGATCTGGTCCGTGCGCAGCTTTATCAGCAGGTCGCCGGCCTGAACGTCCATGCCCTGCGCGAAGCTCACCTCCTCGATTTCGCCCGGTATCTTGGCCGTGATCACGCGCTCGTGGGCCGGGGCTACGTAGCACTGAGCGCCCACCTTCTCGCTGACGGGCATGAAGAACGCCAGGTAGATCACCGCGATGGCGAGGGCCAGCCCCACCGCCCACTTGGTCGCCTTGCCCACCCAGGGCCGACCGCGTTTGACTCCCTCCACCTCGCGGTCCAGCCGCTGGGCGTAGAACCGGCTGAGCGGAAGGCTCTCGAACCGCCGGTGGTTGGCCAGCGCCGAGGCGGCGTGCGAGGCGAAAACGGTGCAGAGGACCCGGTCGAACACCGTGAGGTTCTCTTCGCGGGAGAACGTCTCGAACAGTAGCGCGCCGATCTTTTCGTCGCCCACCGTCAGCGGGTACGCAAGCAGCGAACGCGCGTTGGTCATCAGCATGTAGGAATGGGTGTACTCCCGGAGTTCCTCGTCCTCGATCTCCTCCGGTTTGGTGAGACCCTCCACGAGCTGCATCGGCTTGCCGGCCTGCATCAGGACCTCGGCGAATTCGCACGCCAGCCGCGTCCACGCGCTGCGCTTATTGTTTTCAACAACACTGCTAACGGCCCGGACGCGAGGCTCCTGATCCTGGTTGACGGTTATCAGCACGACGCGGTCGATCCGGGCGACCTCCACGCCCGAGTTGACGATTACCTCCGGCAGCTGGCTGCTGAAGGTGTAGTGCTGAAGCTGCAGGATCGCCTTACTCAAGCGGTCGATGTCCCGTCGCTCTTCGTGCTGGACGGACAGGATCCGCTGGGCGCTGTAGAGACTGTAGTAGCCGGAAAGCGTCTCGGCGAGCTGGATCTGCCGGGAAAGCAAGGGCTCCGTCACGGGTGGAAGCACCAGACGGAGAACGCCCAGGTTGCCGCGAAGGCCCACTACGGGTATGAACACGAGGGCCCGCTGAGTTTCGGCCTCGGGGGCCAGCGGATCGAACCCGTCGGAGCGATCGCGCAGCACCGATACCTCGCCCTTCTCGAACGCGCCTCGCAGCGCCTGCTGCTGGCTCTGGGGAGAGACGCGTATGGACTTCACCGCGCCGACGGAGTCCTCGATCTCCTCGCACAGGATCAACTCGTCGTCCCTCAGCAGCCAGAGCGTCGCAGCATCGGCGTCGACGGCGTCGATCACGATCCTCACAAGCTGCCGGTTGAAGGAGTGCACCGGCGGGCGTGTCAGGCTCAACTCGATAAGCTGGCGCGAGACGGCTGCGCTGGTCTGCTCTTTGGCCATGGGCGGCGAATAGTCCGGGCTAGACGACGGACGGCGGTCGGCGATCTCGTTCGCCGGCCGCGCGCCCGGTGAGGACTACTTCATGAGGCATTCAGCTCTGGGGGGTGGCGCCGCCTTGCTGGGTCTCGACTGTGCCCGGCTGGGCCGGCGCCTGGATGTCTATCTCGCCGTACTGCTTCTCGAACTCGCGAATTACGTGCCCCAGCGACATCGCCATCCTCTTGGCGTTCCGAGGCGAGATCACCAGTTTCGCCTCAAGCTGCAGCATGTTCGGCTGTCCGAACTGGTTGCCGAAGCTCAGCAGTATGGCGTCCTGGCCTCCGGTAATCGAGAAAAAGTTGGAATAGAGGGTGGGGATTCCGCGGTCCCGAACCTGGATGCGCCTCTCCTCACCGGCTTCCCCCTGCTGCGCACTGATCTGCTCGTCGGCCACGATTGTGCTCCTCTCCACTACAGTACTGTGGTCCAAAGACCTCGACGGGGGCGCGATTCGCCAATCGGCTCACATGCGCGCTACATGACCCCTTATGCTGGAAGACTTTACATGCTGTCGGACGCTCTGTCAAGCAGGGCATCCTGCTCACGGGGACCTGCCTCCGCTTCGCAACGAGTCAGTGATGGTCCTCGCGCGATCGCACGGGGCGCTCCTTGAACTCCCGCACCAGCTTGGCCAGCTCCTCGGTGCAGGCCTTGTAGAGCCGCTCTCCCTTCTCAGCCGAGCCCAGCGTCGGATCGCCCAGCACGCCGGTGGAGGAAAACGTACTCCACCACTCCATCATGCCCACCCGGGCGCCGCCTTCCAGGTCCTGCCACCAGAAATCGCTGTGCAGCATCCTATTCTCTGGGGCCGCCAGTTCCTTTCTCACCCCCTCGGGCTGCAGGTACAGGTACAGGGAAGTCTCGATCTCGTCCGCGTGCGCCACCCACCCCTTGGGCGACTCGCGGATATCGCCGATCGAGTCCCTGGCCAGCTCGAAGTAGCTGAAAGCGGCCACCAGGGCGTCGTTGTCCATGGTGGCCTGCCGCGCCGCCACCTCGACGAGCGGGCGGTTCGATCCGTGACCGTTCACGATCAGAATCTTGCGGAAGCCGTGGTGGGCGACGCTCTTGACGATGTCCAGCAGGAAGCGGACGTAGTTGTCCCACGCGATGCCGATGGTGCCCGGAAAGTCGATGTGGTGCCAGTTGAAACCGTAGTTGAGCTGCGGCATCAGCAGCATCTGCTCGGGCACCAACTCCGCCGCTCCCTCGCAGACGCTGCGGCAGAGGAAGTTGTCCACGTCCAGCGGCAGGTGGGGGCCGTGCTGCTCGGTGGAGCCCACCGGCAGCAGTATCACCCGGCCCTGCTTTGCCGCCTCGCGCATCTCGGGCCACGAGAGCCTATCGTAGTAGTAAGACGATACTTCCAGCATTGTTCGGATTCCCTCAGGGGCGCGGTCTGTCAGCTTCCGTATTGTAGCGCGGGTGGGGCCGACGGTCGAGGGGCGGACGGCTTGCGCGCGGCCGTGCCTCACGTTAGCATGACCGGCCATCAGCCCACTGAGCCGACAGGAGTCACCTGATGAAGATCACCGACTGGACCATTCATACACCGGACCGCATTCGCCACGTCTTCGTCGAACTGCACACGGACGAGGGCGCAAGCGGTTGGGGAGCTGTTTTCAGCCACAGGCAACAGGCCCAGGGCGCCCTGGAGTGGCTCAAGAAGTTCGTCGTCAACGAGAACTCCCTGGAGATCGAGCGCGTCACGGAGAAGTTGCACCAGATCTCCTATTGGTACGGCCGGGGCGGTGCGATCACACACGCCGTCAGCGGCATCAACATCGCCCTCTGGGATCTCGCGGGCAAGCTGCTGGGACAGCCGGTTCACAGGCTGCTGGGCGGCAAACACCGCGACGCCGTGCCGGTTTACGGCTCCGTCCTCTTCCATCCCGTCGAGACGCTGCCCGACCGCATCGCCGAGATGAAGGAGCGCAACTTCCAAGCCATGAAGCTGGGCTGGGAGCCTTTCGGGCAGGAGGGCCTCGCCACCGACGAAATGCTGGTTCGTACGGCCCGCGAGGCGGCGGGGGAGGGCGTGACGCTGATGGTCGACGCCGGCGGGAGCTATCCGTTCTGGCGCCTGCGCTACAAGGACGCCCTGGAACAGGCCCGGATGCTGGCCGACTACGGCGTCTACTGGTTCGAGGAGCCGCTCGCCCCGGACGACGTGGAAGGCTACCAGCGGCTGACGGACACGTCCCCGGTCAAGATCGCCCACGGCGAGGTGCTCACGCGGCGGCAGTCGTTCGTCCCCTACTTCCAGCAGCGGGCGATGGACATCGTTCAGCCGGACGCGACTAAGGTGGGGGGGCTCTCCGAGATGCGGCGCATCGCCTGGACGGCGGAGGATTACGGCATCGAGCTGGTGCCGCACGGCTGGAACACCGCCGTGGGAGTGGCGGCGGACATCCACCTGGTCGCCACGCTGCCGACGCGCTCGTACGTGGAGTTCAACGTCGGGAATCCCCTGGTGGAGGACCTGCTGGATGCGCCTTTCGCCCTGGACGCCGACGGTTGCCTGCCCGTGCCCGAGGAGCCCGGCCTGGGCATCGAGATCAACACGGATAAGCTGCGCGAGCTCGAAGAATCAGGCTTTGAGACCGAGACGTGGGTCTGGGAGCTGAACCGCGAGTTCGAGGCGGAGTAGGCTACCGCCTTTCGCACTCGATGGTTATGCTGTCGTAGAGGTCCAGCGAGGGAATCAGCAGCCGCGTCCAGCCGTCTTCCATCGCCTCCACGGTGACGTCCGTCCCTTTCAGGCTGCTTGCGTTGCGGGCGACGCCATCGGTCCGTATGGCCAGCACCAGTCCCTTCTGGGGCGTGACGTAGCGAACCACACCCCACCCGCCGGGGGAACGCACAAGGGGGTTCGTCGTCTGGTTGACCAGGAGAACCTGGTACAAGCCGTCCTCCGGGTTTGCGAACAGCCTGACCTCGACCGAGGAGGGACAGTTCGGAGCGCGCAAAGGCGGTTCACCGCCGGCCCACAGGATGCTGCGCAGCATCAGTTTCTCCAGTTCGGGCGCGTCGCTCCGGCGCCATGTTGCGTCTGCCTGTGGACCGAAGTAGGCCGTCCGAGCGCCGGCCTTCTCGCGGGTGACCGCCAGGGGCAGGCTGCGCGGGCCGGGGTATATGCCGGGTCGGTTGTAGGGTCGCCCATGCAGGCGGGGCTGGTCGGTGGAATGCACGTAACCGAGCACCCGGCAGTCCCCGGCCTGTTCGAACACCGTGAACGCCCCGTGAAAGCTGAAGCGCGTCGCCTCGTCGATGCCCTCCGCCAGTGGATGCTCGGTCATCGCGCTTCCGTAGTGGAAGAAGCGTTCGGTCTCCGTGTCCGGCAGGTTCAGGACCGGGTCGTGGCCTTCCGGCTTGCGTCCTTCATACGCGACAACGTCTGAGAACTGGCCCCCTAACAGATCCGCAAGTGCCGGAGTCTCCCGCGTTCGGCCCTGCGGGTCCATCCAGCCCGTCATGTGAGTGGCAACCACCCCCATGCCTTCGGCGGCCGCTTCGCAGATCGCGCTGCACGTAGCGTCCGCCAGCGAAACCGCATCGGGCAAGACCAGCACGCTATAGTCGGCCAGTTCTCCGCGCTGCACGCCGGCCTCGTTCACGACGTCGAATGGCACGTGGTTCTCGAACAACAGACGGTACATTCCCTCGAAAGCTTCGTCGAACCGCCCGGTGAAGAGCTCGTGGGTTCTTCGCGAATGGAGCAGCGCGGCGTAGCGCACCGGTTCGGTCCGGCCGCGCACTTCCTGCACGGCGCGGATGTCGGCGAAGGCCTCGGCCAACTCGTCTTTGCCGGTCGGGTCGAAATCCATGGCGCACAGGTCCAGCATCAGCGGCGATGCCAGGTTGGCCACACAGTCGAACAGCAGCATGCACGTGCCCCGGACCGGATGGTGGCGAGCGTCGTGGCGGACGCTGTGCCGTACGTTGCCCCAGATGGGGCCGTTGTCGAAGTACGCTTTGGTCAGTCGGTGCTTGAGTCCGAGGGGAATCAGGTCCTCCCGCTGGTAGAACTCCGGCAACAGCACGTCGGCCAGGTCCGCCGCCAGGTAGGCCTGCTGGTTGCGCACCCAGTTCTGCGCGTAGCAGGTGCTGGGCGCGATCCGATCGACTATCCTGCGGACACCCGTGCAGAAGCTCCGTACCGCGTCGTCCCGGAACTCGCGAAGCTTGGGGGGAAGCCCGGCGGCCGTGTTGTAGACGAAGAACTCGTTCTCCACGATCGGCATCGGCTGTCCGTACCGGGCCTCGAACTTCGCGCGGCACCAGGAGCAGTAGCAGCTTCCGGGCAACTGATCGAAGTAGATGCCGTCCGGCTCGTACCGCTCCAGTACCTCGCCGATCTCGTCGTAGAGGAGTTCCCGGTAGGGGCTGCTGTAGCAGACGTAGTTATGCCTTCTTTGAGGCCCGTCTTGCATCGGCGGGCCGACCAACTGCCAGCTCGGGTGCAGGCGAAGCACGCGCTCCACGCCCAGGGCCGTGCCCAGCCACCACGGCACGAAGTGCAGGTCGTTCTCCTCGCAGAGGCGGGCAAGCTGCCCGATCAGGTCCATGCCGCCGATGAACTCGGCTTTCGGGGTGACTTCGCTGTCCCAGAGGGCGTAGCCCCCGGCCTGAACGCAGAAGGCGAGCGTGTCTACGCCAAGGTCTATTGCCTTCCCAACGACGTCGCGCGGATAGTTCCGGTCAAGTTCCTCGCCGTAGCGCACCCAGTCGTAGAATATCGTCGCGTTCTCATACCAGGCCATGCCTGCCTCCCATGAAGTGAGCCGTGTCAAGGCAAGGTCCCGAGGCTTTGCGGTGCGTG
>CAZZNQ010000034.1:0-38187 GCA_964655775.1 uncultured candidatus Brocadiaceae bacterium
CCACAGACGCTCGGTACCGGTCGGAACGTCGTCCAGGAGATGCTGCTGAATCCGAACATGGCCGCCCGGCTGCTGATCGTCTTCGTCCTGGTGAAGCCGTTGCTGTGCGGCGTTGCGCTGGGCTCGGGCGTAAGCGGAGGAATCTTCGCGCCATCGCTGTTCACGGGAGCCGCGCTCGGAGCGGTGTTCGTGCAGGCTGCGCACGGAATAGGGATTCTGGAGGCGGCGCCGTCGACGGCGTACGTGATGGCCGGTATGGCGGGCGTGATGGGAGCGGCGATGAGGGCGCCACTTCAGGCGATACTCATCACTTTTGAGCTTTCCCAAGAGCATTCCCTCATACCGCCGCTGATGATCACCTGCGTTATCGCGCTGAAGGTGTCGGAGATGCTGGAGACGGAAAGCGTGTTCACCCGACGCCTGATCACGTCCGGCGAGCGCGTCAGCAACGGCATGGACTTCGGTCTGCTGGATGAGTGCAGTGTGGACGAGGTAATGGAGGAAGACTACGTGGCTCTGCCGGCGGATGCGACTCTCAACGAGATCGACGACGCGATCCGGGCCAGCGAGAACAGCACGTTCCCGGTGGTCGGCGAGGACGGGAAGTTGAGCGGCGTGGTGATGCTCGCGAAGCTGATCACGGCGCTCGGCCAGGCGGAATGGACGGAGCGCGTGCCGAAGGTGCGCGACCTGCTGGAGCCGGAGACGGTGTACCTCTCGCCCGGACAACCCCTTGGGCAGGTGTGGGAAAAGATGGCAAACTACGACTACGACTGTCTGCCTGTGTGCCGGGAATCCGACGACGGGCTCCGGATCGTGGGCATCTGCGAGAAGGAGGCCATCGTCGAGATGCACGACCGGTTAACCTTCATCCACCTGCGCCGGCATCATCTCGCCAAGAAGTAGCGCTGGCGGGCGGCCGCGGCGTCGGGTAACCTGACGATGAACCCAACGGAGGCAGCACTTTGAGATCCGCGGCGGCCGCTTTATGCTGCATGCTCGCGTGCGTGGCGGCGATGGGGCGTGCCGACGTCCCGCCTCCGACAGCCCATCTGCGCCGGGAGGTCGTGGTGGCATGGCCTTCCTCCTCCGAGCACCATAGGTTCCGGACGCCCGGCATGCACGGCCTCCACGTGAACTGTACGCACGAGCCGGGCCGGGCGGCCCCGCTGTCCATCCAGATCGCCCGCCGGTCCTCCGACGGGGCTTTCCCGTACCGCGAGGCCGATGCCGCGGAGGTCGTTCGTCTGTGTCGCGAGGGGACACCGGCGCGGGTAAGGTTCGAAGACAACTTCCAGCGGGAGATGCCTCTGCCGGGCGGCGGCCCGCTCCTGCTGAAGACGGGCGACGGCAGGACGCAGCGCGCCGTCTACGCTTTTCAGACGCTTGAGCGCGTCCACTGCGCGGTTGGACAGGGAGCGGTGGAGGCGCTGGCGACCGCGCGCCGGGCGGCCCTCGGCGAGCGGCTGCGGATTGCCGGCGCGGTTGCCGTTCGCAGCAACGGGAAGGCCTTCCTGCTTGCCGAGGAAGTGGAGTCGCTGGACGGCGAGTTGCCGCGAGATGAGCCGCCGTGGGATGTCGCCGTGCTCTGGCAGGGCAAGGCGCTGATGCAGATCGGGGAGCCGAGCGACCATCGCGTCATCGCACCCTGTGCCCATCGGCCCGAGGCCGCCGAGCAATTCTGGGTGCGGCTGCGGGAATTCCACGAAGCGCAGCTGACGGTGAACGGGCACATCATCCGCGCGGAGCTGGCGGACACCCCCGCCGCCCGCAGCTACGGCGCCCAGGGACGCACGGGCTTCGACGCTGACTGCGGGATGCTGTTTTACTTCCCGCGCCGGACCCGGCCGGTGATGGTGATGAAGAGCGTGTCCTTCCCGCTGAGCATCGCTTTCATCCGCGCCGACGGCACCATAGCCAACATCGAGAGCCTGCAGCCGGGCAGCAGCAGGGAGGCGGCGTCGCGGGGGAGCGTCAACTACGTCCTGGAGATGAGCGAAGGCTGGTTCCGCGAACACGGAGTGTCGCCCGGGGATCGGATCCTCATCCGCTGACTGCGCCGCTGCGCCTACAGTTCCTCCATCACCCGCACGTCGAAGCCGCGCAGGGGGATGCTGCCGGTAAGTTCCGCGCCGGTCAGCATGTCGCGGTAGGTGGCGTTGCCCAGGTCCACGTACGAGAAGTCGCGGTTATGGTTCAGCACGAAGAGGAACGATCTGTCGTTCTGGGAGCGCCGCCTGACCTCGACGTTCGCGGGGCTTTCCAGCACGGGAACGATCTCGCGGTCGGCGCAGAGCGTTCGGTAGAAATGCTCCAGGAACTCCGCTTCGGGGTCGGTTCCGATATAGTAGCATGCCCCCTCGCCCAGTCGGTTCTCGGTCACCGCGGGCTGCCGGGCGTAGAAGTCCTCGCCGTAGGTGGCAAGGACCGAGGCGGTCTCGGTGTGCAGTGAATCGCACAGACGCATGCAATCATACTCGCCGCGACACGGCCCGAAGGGTTGCTTCATGATGATGCGGTTCGTGTCGCCCGGATACAGGGCGTCCATCTCCTCAATCCAGACGCCGGCGACCTCCCGCAGGGGGCCGGGATACCCACCCTCGTGAGCCAGCGCGTTCTCGTCCACCCAGCCGCTCAGGCAGGTGGTCACGAGGCACCCGCCGCGCCGCACGTAGTCGGCCACCTTCGCACCCCACTCGTTGCGAACCGAGTAGAGCATCGGGGCGATGACGACCTTGTAGTCGTCGAGATTCGCGTCCGTGCCGATGACGGCCACGGGTATGTTGCGGTCCCAGAAAGCCGCGTAATGCTTGTAAACCGTCTCGCGGTAGAGCTTGTCCTTGATGGGCCCTGACGTGTTCTCCAGCACCCACCAGTTCTCCCAGTCGAAGACGACCGCAACGGACGCATCCACGCCCGCTCCCAGGACTTGGTCCCCGAGCTGGCTTAACTCGCTTCCCAGCGCGGCCACCTCACGGAACACGCGATTGTGTTCGTGCCCCGCATGCTCGATGACGGCTCCATGAAGCTGCTCTATGCCGCCCCTGCCGCGCCGCCACTGGAAGTACATCACCGAATCGGCGCCGTGGGCGACGGCTATGTAGCTCCACAGCCTCATCTGCCCGGGCCGCTTCAGGGCATTGACGGGCTTGTAGTTCTGGGTGCTGGGGGTCTGCTCCATCAGCAGGAACGGGCGGTTCTGCAGGCCGTAGTTCAGGTCGTGGCCGAACGCCACGGCGGCCGGCTCGTTGGTCGTCTGCGGGTAGCAGTCCCACGAGATCACGTCCGTCTCCGGCGCCCACTTGCGGTAGTCAATGGGGTAGTAGAAGCCCATCATGTTCGTTGTTATGGGCACGTTTGGGGTGATCTCCCGCAGCACGGCCCGTTCGTTCAGATAGCACCGGCGCATGGACTCGTCCGAGAACCGCATCCAGTCCACGTTCAGGGCGGGGATGGACTGCTCGCCGTTCGAGTAAGGGGGCTCAAGCTGCGACCAGTCCGTGTAGGTGTGGCTCCAGAACGGCGTCCACCACTTCCGGTTCAGTTCGTCCAGTGACTCGTATCGGCTCTGCAGCCAGGCGCGGAACTCCTCGGCACATTGCTCGCAGTAGCAGGCGCCGCCGTACTCGTTGCTCACGTGCCAGAGAATCAGCGCCGGGTGTTCGCCGTAGCGCTCGGCCAGCCTGCGGGCCATGGCAGCGGAAGCATCTCGGTAGACGGCCGAGTTCGGACAGTAGTTGACGCGACGGCCGTGCCTTCGCCGAGTGCCGTTGGCATCGGCACGGAGCACCTCCGGGTGGGCCCGCGAAAGCCAGGCCGGCTGGGCGGCGGAGGGCGTGGCGAGCACGGCGTAGATGCCGTTTTCGGCGAGCTTGTCCATGACGGTGTCGAGCCAACCGAACTCGTATCGGTCCGAGGCCGGCTGAAGGCTGACCCAACTGAACACGCCCACGGTGGCCACGTTCACGTTGGCCGTCTTCATCAGCCGGATGTCTTCGTCCCAAATCTCGGGCGGCCACTGCTCGGGGTTGTAGTCGCCGCCGTGCAGAAAGCGGGGCAGCCGTTCGGCCACAAGTGGATAACGCCTGTCCATCGCCGCTTCTCCTCAGGGATGGTGGTGAGGTTCCGTTAGGGTGCGCTGTTGAGTATAGCGGAGCGCAAGGGGCGCAATCCAAGCACAACGCCCGGACCGCGCCCAACTGGCGAACGAGACGGCTGGCTTAGGCTCAGTTGCTTGGGTAGGTCGGCTGAGGCATCTCGTGGTATCCCCCGCGGGGCTGCTCCTGGGAGCCTTCCGGTGCGGCCCCGCGCTGCATGCCTTCCATGTGCTCCTGGAAGACGCCCGGCCCGACGGCATCCGGCGTAATCTGGATGCCTTCGCGCTCATCCGCCGTCATGTCCTCCAGCACGTCGGCATGGTGCGCGACGTGGGGCGTCAGGAAGATCAGCAGCTCGGTCTTGACCTTGTTCGTGGAGGTGCGCCGGAACAGCGCGCCCACGAGTGGCATGTCGCCAAGAAGGGGGACCTTGCGGATCGTCTCGGTCTTGCGATCCTCCATCAGGCCGCCGATCACGATCGTCTGCCCGTCCCGAATGGCCACATGCGTTGCAGCGGACCGCTTGGCGATGACGGGGGCCTCAAGTGTGTCCGAGATCGGCACCGTCACGCCGCTGAGGCTGGATATCTCAGGACCGACGTCCATAATAACCAGGCCCTCGGGGTTGATGTGGGGCGTCACGCTCAAAATAATGCCGATATCCTCGTATGTCACGGTGTTGCGCGTGCTGCCCTGCTCTGTTATCAAGCTGTTGGTGACGCGCGGCACCTCGCTACCCACGGTGATAGTGGCTTCCTGGTTGTCGCTGGTGAGGATGTAAGGACGCGAGAGCACGTCCAGCCTGCCGATCTCTTCCAGGGCCTGCAAGGCGGCGCCGAGATCGCCCTGCACCAGCCGGAAGATCAGGCCGGTGGTCTGGTCGGCGACGCCGAAATCGGTGAACAGTGCCGTCCCGCGGCTACCCGCCGCGATGTTAAGAATGGAGAACTCGAACCCGAGATCGACTGTGCGGTCGTGGGTTACTTCCGCGATCAGGACCTTGATGAGCACTTGCGGCACCGGGCGATCCAGCTCCTCCAGGATGCTGCGGACGGTGTCGAAGTTCTTCGGCGCGGTCAGGACCAGCACCGTGTTGCTGTCCTCGTCGGCGACGACGTAGACCTCCCCCGCCAGGCCGGCAGCCGCCTGCTGGGCGGTCTGGGTGCCCCCCCGCATGGCGGCAAGGAAGCTCTGCCTGCCGCCTCGCGTGCTCCTGCCCGTGGTGCCCCCGCGCGCACTGGTCTGCGTGGAGCTGAGCAGGTTGTTCACCACTTCGGCAAGGTTCGCGGCCTCTCCGTTTCTGACGGCGTAGACGAATACGGATTCCTCTTCCGCCGGATTGGCGTCCAGATCCTTGATGACACGCTCGACCACATCGAGCGTCTCCGAGGGGCCGCTGACGACGACCGTGTTGGTGCGGGAGTCTGCTGAGGCCGTCACCGACTGGGTAGCCGGTCCATTTGCCTCTCCCTCCTGGTCCTGGTCGCCGCCCGGTCCGCCCCGCCCTCGGAAGAATCTGGCCATTGCCGCGCGGCCGCCCTGCCGCTGGTTGGTCGTCGCCTCCATCTGGAACACCTCGTTTATGAGCCGGGCCGCGTCGGTCGCGTCGGCATATTCCAGTTGGTAGACGCGCACATCGGTCGCGCCGGACAGCGCCGTATCCAGCGCCCGCACGATCTGCATGATGCGGCGGATGTTTGCGGCGGTGTCCGTCAGTATCAGCGAGTTGCTGCTCTGGTTGGCCGAGAACTCGGCGTAGGAGGACACCAGGGGCTGGAGATCGTCGCGCATCTTCAGTGCGTCGGCGTAGCGGATCGGAATCACCTGCGTGATCATCTCGTCGCTGTCGGCTACGTGCTCGGGATCGTTGCCGGTACGCACCGGTATGTTGCGCTGTTTCGCCTGTTCCAGGGTCACGATGGTCAGCGTCTTACCCGTGCGTATGGCGGCGTACCCCTGCTCTTTCAGCACGGTGTTGAGCAAGCCGACGGCCTCCTCGACGCTCAGTGGCCGTCTGCTGAACACCGTGACGCGGCCATCGATGCCCACCTCGTCGACAACGGCCAGGCCGGCCTCCTGGGAAAGGTGCTCCAGCACCACCCGCAGGGAAGCATCTTCGAAGTTCAGCATAATGCCGTCTGCGATATCGGGCGCTGCGGGCCGCGCGGCGAAACGGTCCTCGGCCGTCGACTCCATGGAACTATCTGCCGCCCGCGCCGTCGTACCGGTCGCGACGGCGAGGCACACTGCCAGCAGAAGGACGATGCCGCGGCACGGCCCGACTGCGGCGGCGGGGGGCTTTCTCCATGCTGTGCTCATCTTCCGAGTTCCCTCATTCGCTGTTGTCTCAAACGCTCAAGTATGTCGGACGCATCTCCACCGGACGCGGGCGCGGCGTCCGTCGCGGGGGCGGCACCAGTTGCGGATGCTGGTGCCTCGGAATCGCTCCGGGCGGCCCTTGGAGGCGCCGTCGACCGACCGCCGATCTCGCCCGTAAGTTTCTGTCCGATTTCGATTCGGTGAACCACTCCGTCTCGCTCATATTCCACGGCATCCAACGAAGCGGACACGATCTTCCCCTGGCCCACCTCGTCGCCCACGTTGACCACCGAGGTGGTGGCCCAGCGCAGGTCCTCGACGAACACGGCGTAGCGGCCGCCGGCGCAGACGATGCCTTTGACGGCGAGGCGAGAGTCGGGATCTTCCGGCGGGTCGACGCGCTCCACTCGTTCCACGCGCGGCGCGCGCCGGTCTCTGCGGAAGATGCTGCGCTCCACCATGATCCTGTAGTAGTCCCAGCCGCGTTCTGTCCGGACGGCCTTGGGTTCTGCTTTCGGCGCTTCTGCAGTAGCATCCGGTTCTGGAGAAGCACCGGCTGTCAGGACCAGCAGAGCCGCTGCGAGAAATGTGCGCATCATGCATTGCCTCCGGAGCCGTCCTCGGGCTCGTCAATCACGTAGATTGTGGACATGCTGAGGTTGAGCGACAGGTCATCGGCGCCTTCGCGCCTCATGCCTATCTGCATCTCCTTGATCCTGAGCGGCAGCGGGCTGGCTTCGGCCATGTGGAGGAACCGGCTGACCGACTCCATGTTCCCGACGCCCACCACCTGGAACCGTATCTCGCCGACGTACTTGCCGGGCTTTTCGCGTTCGAACTTCCTGGAGGTGAGCGTCAGGCGCGTCTCGTTGGCCCAGTCGTTCAGAGCGTGCAAGAGCAAGCTCTCCGCCTCGACCGGATCGCTGCTCAGGCCGGTCTCGCGCATCTGATTCCAGCGACTATTCAGCCGTCCGCGCTGGTCGAATGTCTGCTGAGCCTGGACAAGGCGGGCGGCCAGCTCCTGCCGTTCGGCCTGTGCGGCACTGTAGCGCTCCAGCAGTGGGGTCACGGCGTAGTGATCCAGCACCAGCAGCGCCACTGCAGCCCCGGCCACGATGGCTATGTATCTCTCTCTTCGCGACAGAATCACGATGTTACTCCGATGGAACGTAAGAGAAACTCAGAGCGAACGATACGGCAGCCTCGCGGCTGTTCTCTTCCAGCACGTACAGCGGCTTCACCTCCACGAACTCCGGCCGGGCCCGCAGGCTGTCAATGAGCGCCAGAACCGCCCCGTCGCTGTCGGCTTTGCCCAGAAGCGAACCCCGCATATCCTCACCAATGTCCAGAGTGGTCGCCCAGACCAGTTCCTCGCGGGGAAAAGCCAGTGTGAGCGCGCGCATACAGTCCATGAAATGCGGCCGCCTGTCGTACCACCCTCGCACGTGGCTGAACCGTTCGACGACCTGCTCCGCCGCGGTCAGGTCTTCCTCCATCGACGCGAGCGTCTGCCGCAGATCGGCCGATATACGAGCCGACCGCCGCCAGCTCGCGACAAGCGAGGCGATGGCTATCACGGCGACCCCGATCAGCACACAGGCCCAGATCAGGGGTCGGCGACCGATGCGCCGATGGCGGACCTGCAGGCGTGAGTTGATGAAATCGAGTGGCAGGGCGGAATCGCCGAGCGCGATCGTCGCCACCGCGGCGGCGTCTGACTGGGGGAACGCCTCGGGCGCCTCGGGCAAACCACACTCTCCAGGGCGCTCGCATAACCGCACCTTCACCGGCAGGCGCCCGTCCAGCAGAGCGGCCAGCCTGCGGCCCTCGCCGGCAGCGTCGATAACGCTCAGCACGCACTCGTCTGCGGCGTCCACTGGGCGCGGGTTCAGCATCAACAGGCGCTCCACATCGTTCGCCAGCCGGCGGGCACGGTCTTCAACATCCCCCGCATCCGAAGTGTCGGCCTCTTCCGGCCGCGGGCCGAGGTAGCGAGGCAGGGGCATCCCCCTGTCCCACAGCACCAGCTCGCTGCCGCCGGTTCCCAGGTACAGGATGCCGGCCATGGTCGTTTCCGCCCCGTCTGAAAGCGCCGCCAGCGCGATGGCCGAAGAGGTAACGGCGCGCACCTTGAGACGGGCGGCCTTCATCGTCGCCAGAAGGCAGTTCAGACGCCGCCGGGGGGTCGCGCAAAGCACCACCGCACCGTCGCCCTCCGCAGACCGGGCGGGCAGGTAATCGTGCACGAGATCGTCGCAGTCGACGCCGTGATGTTCCTCCGCGCGGATCCTCAGAATGCCGGCCAACGATTCGGCGTCCACCGGCGGCACGGACTCCCTGCGGGCCGTGAACCAGCGCGCCGGAAGGCCGACAACGCACCTCCGCGTGCGGAATCCCCCTTCGCGCAGGAACTGCGCCAGCGCAGCGCCCACGACCTCGGGTTCATCCAGAGTTGCGTTCTCGGGGAAGCTGAAGGCGGCCGTGCGCACCACCTCCGGCCCGTCGTGGTGGTCGCGGACTTCGGCGACACTCATGGAGGTCTCCCGCACGGCGATTCCCAGCGTTGAACGTCCACCCAGCATACTTGCAGTCCCTTTCAGCCAGAGGCGGACAGGGCCGCCTCGATCCCTTCGCCGCGCCGCAGGGAGGCCCGCAGTTCGTAGTCCAAAGGCCACCCCAAATGCGTCAGATCCTGCCAATACAGCACCCGCGGAGGACTCTCCCGGGCATCCAGCACAACGCGGACCCGCCGGTAGCCGCGCCCGTCCGCCGTGGTGGCGACGATGTCCGTCGAGAACTGGTAGGACCGGGAGGTGATGTAGCTGCCGATGCCCTCGGCCTTTTCCTCGTCCAATGCCTCCACCACCCAGGCCACGCCCTCCGCCGCCGCAGCGCTCTGGGGGCGGGCCTGCAGCAACGCATCCACGTCGCTTTCCTCCAGACCGGGCAGGCAGCGGAGCACTTCGGCCGAGGCCGTGTTGATGTTCACGCGGCCGGTAAGCTCCTCGTCGTCCGTCGTGGTCAGCCGGTCCGCCACCTGGGCGAACTCCTCGTACTCCAGGCCGACGCGGTAGTAGAACTGGATGATGCTGTCGTACTGCCGGTTCCGCCTCGCGGACTCCATGACCTGGTAGTATCGGTCATCCGGCACCACGCCCTGAAGAAGGTCTCCGAGGGGACCGGTATCGGCGTCGTTCACGTTGACGCGCTCCTGCCCGTGGGCGGAAGTGTTCGGTTCGCTGCCGTAGACGGTTACGTAGTCCCACAGACCGGCGTCCAGACGACCGTCCCGGTTGTCGGCCGGGTCGCTTTCGTCGGCATCGTTCTCGTTCGGATCAAGCACACCGTTGCGGTTCGCATCCTCGCCGAAGAAGACGTCATAATCGGCTTCCTTCACCAGGAGCAATTCCTCCACCGTCTCGAACGGTGCATCCTTGCAGTAGTACGGGTCTTCCAGAAGCAGGTAGTATTCGCTCTCGGCGCCGCCTTCGGTGATTTCCGAGTCGGCGTCGCGCCAGTCGACGATGGCGGCGGCCAGTTCCTGCGTCATGCCGGGCAAGTTTAGCAGCATCTCCTCCGGCGCGTTGTTCAGGTTGATCTTCGAGTTCTCGTCCACCAGCCGGTAGCGCAGCGTCTGGTCGTCGTCCAGAGAGGGCCCTAGCAGCCAGAAGTAGCCGTCTCCCACCTCCACCGCTTCGCAGAGCATCTCCTCGTCGGACGGAATCTCCCCGTCGGCGCCGTCCAGATGTCGCAGCACGTACTGCAGCGCTCCGCGCGCGATTTCCCCCGCCTGAACGGATGAGACACGGTTGGCCGAGACAAGGGCCTCGGTCCGTGCCGTGCGTCCGAACACCAGTACCAGCCCAACCAGCACCAGTATGATGCCCATCGCCACGATGAGCACTGTGCCGCGCCGCACGGATGCCGCCTGCCGGATGGTAGCCCTCATCGGCCTCCTCCTCCCGCTCCGGTGCCGCCCGTCCCCGTGCCCCGGTTGACCTGCACCCCGCTTCCGGGCACGCTGTAGCATGGCATCAGCACCACGCGGCACAACTCCTGTTCGTGTTCTTCGGAACCAGTGACGGGGTCCGGCCGGCCGTCGATGCCCAGGGTTACCTCCACGGCCGCGGGCAGCGCGTTTTCGACCGCCGTGGAATCCCACACCTCCAGCCAGTCCGATCCGTCGAAGTACCGCAGGTTGAAGGAGCGCACGCCCCTGCACAGCACATCCTCGACGGGCTCCGGCTCTTCAGGCGCCAGCAGGTTGGTGCTCGTCAGGCGCACCAGCGCGGACCCCTGCGTGCCCTCGGAATCCAGCAGGGCCAGAGTGACTTCCCGCAGGTCGCCCGCCCTCTCACCGGGGCGGACGACGTTCGTTGCGGCAGAGAACGTGAGTATGTCCGAGTCCCGTCCCGCCTGGTCCAATCCGTCCTCGCCGATGAACGCTCCCGCCATGATGCCGGTCGGCGGCAAGGCCGCCTCCAGTTCCCGGCGGATCAGGTCGGCGGTCAGCTCGGCCGTGCGCACAGGCTGCAGGCGCTCCAGCGCCTGGTCGCGGGCCCGGTGGGCGATATGCAGGCCGGCGTAGAGCGACGCCGCCAGGATGTTCATCAGCACCAGGGCGACCAGCAGTTCAAGCAGCGTGAAGGCGGACCGAGTCGTGCACGGTGTTCTCATTCGGCCGCCTCCTCGTTGTACACCAGCGTGCTCAGCGTCACAGACCGCTCCTTGCCGCGCGATATCCAGGCAACGGTGACGTCCACGCGGTTCAGGTACGTCTCTTCCCACTCGGCGACCTCGGCTTCCCACGTGTAGCGCGGGTAATCTTCCCCGAAATCACCCTTTATCTGCCCGTCGGACAGGTCGCCCGACGCGATCAGCTCGGCCATCACGCTATCGGCGAGCCCGGCGGCCTCCATCCGGCGCGTGGCAACGTCGGTCACGCCGGCGGCGATGGATATTCCCTTCATCGCGACCGGCAGGATAATGGCGACCAGAACAAGGCTTGCCAGCACCTCGACCAGGGTGAATGCCTCGCGGCGCGCAGATTTGGGGGTCATTCGCGTCATTGCTCGCCACCGGAGACTATGCGGAACGGTTCCGTTCGCGACGGACAGGTCACGGCAATGCGCTCGCCCAGCCGTCCCGTCAGCACCACTGTCAACGCGTCATGCGTTCCGTCCGGCATGAACTGAAGGTAGTCGGCGCCGGTCGGTCCCCCGTCGCTCAACAGCTCGACCGAGGCGCCGTCCGGCAGCGCAAAGTCCCGCCCGTACTCGGTGGCCAGTCTCTCAAAGGCGCCTTGCTTCTGCGCGGTGAGCCAGTAATAGCAGTCGTCCGGCTCGAAGTTCAGCCGGTACGGCACGCCGTCGCTGGCCGCCAGCGTGCGGGCCAGTTGGGTGAACGCCAGTAGCTGTGCTGCAGCGTCGGATGTCTGCCGGGCCTGCGAGAAGCCCCGCAGGGACGGCGCCGCCAGCGCCAGAACTGTGCAGATGATGAGCATCACCAGAATCAACTCCAGCAGGGAGAACCCCGATCGCAAACCACCGGCCTTTGGGCGGCCTCGCATGGTGGCTGTAGCAACCTTCACATCAGCGCTCCGACCAGTTGACGACGTCATCGGCCGTGCCTTCCAGGCCGTCCGGTCCCAGGCTGTATATGTCGTAGCCGTCGGTGTTGTGCCGGCCCGGATACTGATAGACGTATTCGTTGCCCCACGGGTCCAGGGGCACGGAGTCGGCCCGGAGATACGACGAGTTCCAGCCTTCCACACCGGGGTCCTCGACCAGGGCCTCAAGGCCCTGGTCTGCGGTCGGAAAGCGGCCGGTGTCGATCTCGTACATGTCCAGCGCGCTGGCGAAGTAGCTTATCTGCGTCTGAGCCGCCGTCACCCGGCCCTGTTGGGATCGGCCCACGACCCTCGGCACGACCACGGCGGCCAGCACCGCCAGGATGACGAGCACCAGCAGCAACTCGACGAGCGTAAACGCCGATCTGCGGGCCCGCGCGTTCTGTCTGCCGTCATTCATTGCGTTCTCCTCGGTTCCTCGGGTTCGGTGTTCGCTAACGAATGAGTTCCTGTATTGTGAACACGGGCAGCAGCATGCCGATGACGACCGTCCCGATCAGGGAGGCCATCACCATCAGGAGCGCCGGCTCCGCCAGGCTCACAAGCATGCGCAGGCGCCGGTCGAGGTCCGTCTCGTACGAGGTGGACAGCCGGACAAGCTCGGTGTCCAGCCGGCCGCTCTCCTCGGCCACGGCCACCATCTCGGTGACCGAGGCCGGAAAGAGGTCCGGACTTCCGGAGAGGCTCTGCGCCAGCGGCGAACCCCGCTGCACCTCCGCGATGGCATGGTCTACGGTGTCCGCCAGCGTCTGGTTGCCGATGGCCTCCCGCGCCACGCGAAGGGCGGAAACCAGCGGGACGCCGGCGCCGACAAGCGTGCCCAGCATGCGACAGAAGCGCACCAGCGCGAACCGGGCGACGACACTTCCCAGCATTGGGGTCCCGAGCATGGCCCTCTCCCAGAATCTCCGGCCCGATTCGCTGGCCCGGAGCCGCTGCAGTCCCACCGCAACAATGGCGACGGCCAGCAGCACCATCAGGCCGTGGTCCGTCATCAGTTCGCTTGCGCGCACGATGGCCCGCGTGAGCCACGGCAGCGAGCCGCCAAACTCGGCGAATATGCCCGAAAAACGCGGGATGAAGTAGACCAGTAGAAACGAGAGCACACCTGCGGCCAAAACGGCCAGCACCACCGGGTAGACGAGCGCGGCTTTCACACGACCGGTCAGGTCCTGTTCCAGAGTGCGGAAGTCGGCGATCTGCCCCAGAACCACGTCCAGGAACCCGCCGGTCTCCCCTGCCCGGACCATCGCCACGTATACCGGCGGGAAGGCGCGCGGCCAGCGTGCAAGCGCGTCCGCCAGGGACGATCCGCCCACCACCTCCCGGCGGATGTCCGACCAGCACTGCTGAGCGCCGGGGCGTGACGCCTCGCGGCTGATGATTTGCAGGGCTCGGCTCAGGTCGACGCCGGCGCCCAGCAGGTTCGCAAGCTCGCGCGTGAATGCGTCCACATTGCCCCTGGACACTCGCGGCCGGCGCTCGCCGGCAATGCTCCGGCCGGCCCGGCCCCGGGGCCCGGCCGCCTCGACCGTCACCGGCTCCAACCCCTTGCCGCGCACCTGGCCTATGGCGAGGGATCGGTTCTCGGCGGAGAGCGTGCCCGTCAACTCCTTGCCCATCGAGTCCACGGCCCTATAGGCGAACACCGTCATGGCTCCACCTGTGTCTCGGGGATCTGGATGGCCAGGTCGGCCGCACCGCGGACATCCTTGCTTACGCGAAGCACTTCTTCGACGGTCGTCAGGCCTTCGCCCACCAGCCGCCAGCCGTCCTCACGCAAGGTCACCATGCCTTCCTGAAGCGCGATCTTCCGGATCTCGCCGGAGGACGCGCGCTGCAGGATGGCCTCGCGCATGGCTTCGGTGATGGGCATCAGTTCGAACACCCCCCTCCGCCCCCGATAGCCGGTACCCTGGCACGCGCGGCATCCTCGGCCGCGGTAGAGTGCCACGCCGTCGCCCTGCAGCGACTCGGGCAGCACCCGCCGGTCCGGCACGTCGGCCGGCTCGCGGCATTCGGTGCAGATCAGGCGCACCAGCCGCTGAGCCAGAACGACTTCCAGCGAGGAGGCCACCAGGTAGGGCTCCACGCCCATGTCCACCAGGCGGGTGACGGCGCCGGGGGCGTCGTTCGTATGCAGCGTCGAGAAGACCAGGTGACCGGTCAGCGACGCCTGTACCGCGATCTCGGCGGTCTCGGAGTCGCGGATCTCGCCGACGAGTACCACGTCGGGGTCGTGGCGCAGAATGGACCGAAGTCCCCGGGAGAAGGTGAGCCCGGCTTTGGTTGAGACCTGAATCTGGTTGATTCCCTGCAGGTGGTACTCGACGGGGTCCTCGATGGTGACGATCTTGCGCTCGACGTCGTTTATGCGCTGCAGACCGGCGTAGAGGGTGGTCGTCTTGCCGCTTCCCGTCGGGCCGGTGACCAGCACAATGCCGTGCGGCAACTGCAGGATGCGAGAGAACGTCTCACGGTCCGGGGCCGACATGCCCAGATTCTCCAGGCCCAGCAGGGCAGAGCTTCTGTCCAGCAGGCGCAGCACCACGGCCTCGCCGTGGAGCATGGGTATGACGGAGACGCGCACGTCGATCTCGCGCCCGGATATCTTCAGCTTGATGCGCCCGTCCTGGGGCAGACGTTTCTCGGCTATGTCCAGGTGGCTGAGAATCTTAAGGCGGGAGACGATGGCGGCCTGGAATCGGCGCACCTGGGCCGGTATGTTCGCCTCCTGCAGCACGCCGTCGATGCGGTAGCGCACGCGGAGCTGCTCCTCGAACGGCTCGAAGTGCACGTCGGTGGCGCGTGCCTCGATGGCCTCGGTGAGCACCTGGTTTACAAACCGGATAATGGAGGCGTCTTCGGCGGCTTCGGCCAGGTCCACCGTGCCGTCCGCCTCGTTGTCGAGCACCTGCACGGCCCCGGCATCGGACACGAGGGATTCCACCGTGTCCGCACCGACGCCGAGGGAACGCTTAATGCAGCTCTCGATCTCCGATTGCGCGGCCAGGGCAAGACGCAGGTCGAGCCCGGACGCCATGCGCAATTCATCCAGCCCGCTGGTGTCAAACGCCCTGCCCGCGGCCACCAGCACGGCGCCGTTCTGCCGCTCCACGGGCAGCAGCTTGTGCTCCAGCAGAACGCGCGCGGGGAATTGGGAGAGGAGTTCCGGCGGCGGCACAACACCGTCGAGTTCCAAGTAGGGAAGGTGAAGCTGCTCGGCAAGGAAGCGAAGCACCTTGTCCTCCGGCAGGCCGCCGGCAGTCAGCAATGCCTCGTCAAGCGGCATGCCCTGGGCGTGAAGGCTGCCCACGCGCGCAACGGCCTCCGCGTCGATCATGCCCTGCCGGCTCATCTTGTCGAGCAACTGGTTCATCTTCTTCTCTCCGCCGATTCTGTGGCGAGGATATGCCCCGCCGCCGGAACCTTCCGCGCTTCAGTCAAGCTGGCCCATCAGCACCAGTTGCGCCTCCTGGCGAACAGTGAGCACCTCGCGGAGCGCGGCCTGTGCTTTCGTCAGTTCCTGGCGGGCCTTCTCCCTGGCGGCCCTCAGGTCGCCGAGCTTCTGCTTGATCTGGGCCGCCGAGGCGCTGGAATCGTCGATGGCCTGCTGCAGATCCGAGGCGGCCTTCTCCACCGGCGACATCTCGCGGTCGGGTGGCTCCTCGTCGCCGCCCGGCCGTCCGCCGCGCCGCCCGCCGAACATGCGCATGGCGCCGCCGCCATCCGCCTGGCGCGAGAGATCCATGACCTTCTCCAGTCGCGGTCCGATAACAGTCCACTCCTCTTCGGAAGCGCCAAGGCGCTCGCGCATGCGGTCCATGATCATCTGGCGCACACGTTCTGGATCGAAGCGACCACGTCCGCCTCCACGCTGTTGGGAGTACACACTGCCCTGGTGGCTTACCAGGGCCAATGCCACACCGACCATTACGGTAGCCAGAACTCTCCTACGCATCTTCGTCTCCTCCAGGCCCACTGCCCTTGTGTCTCGGGCCATTCATGGCCGGCCCTCCGCCATCACGCGCTCGGGGAGGCCCTGCGGGTCCCGGTCCCGGGGGCGGGCCCGTTCCGGACCGTCGCCCCGGGCCGCGCGGGCCTGGTCTCTCAAACCGTTCCAACATCTCGTCGTACTTCTGTCTCTGCTCCGGGGTCAGGATCGCACGGGTCCGCTCGCGCACATCCTCGAAGCCCTTGCGCCTCTGTTCGTTCAGTTCCTCGATCTGCGTCTCATACTCCTGGACTACCCGTTCGTACTCGGTAAGCTGTTCCTCGGTGTAGAGATCCTTGACGGCGCGGTCGCGCTCGCGCTGCAGTTCCATGCGGCGCTCGCGATTTCGCCGGCCCGCCTGTGCCATTGCCTCCCACATCTCCTTCATCTGTTCGCGCTGCTCCGGG
The DNA here is from genome assembly GCA_964655775.1 of uncultured candidatus Brocadiaceae bacterium. Classification (GTDB taxonomy): domain Bacteria; phylum Planctomycetota; class Brocadiia; order SM23-32; family SM23-32; genus CAZZNQ01. The sequence goes on from CAZZNQ010000034.1 coordinate 16,447, forward strand.
GTAAGTTGAAGCTGCTCTGACAGCGACGGCCCCCGGTGCCTGCGGCCGCCTTCGGCTGGTGTAGGCTCCACCGGCGGAACCGTCCGTCGGCCGAGCACGGAACCCAGCAGTACACCGGCGGCAAAAGCCACCACGAAACAGACGAGTATGACGGCCTTTGCCTTACTCATTGAAGTCGCCTCCCGAGAGGCCGTCCACCATCCACTGGGCCACCTGGAGTTCGGTGCCGATTTCCTGGGTGTCGGTGCTCGGCCCTATCGCCAGAGTCTCCCACTCGGCGGGCGTGTAACCGACCGATGCGGGGCTCGCCTCCGCCTTCCACAGCCACAAACCGCAGACGACAAGGACGGCCGCCGCCACCGCGGTGAGGGCCTCCGCCAGACGGACTATGCCCCGCTCCGACCGACGCACCACCATGCTGCGCACGCGCGAAACGGCAAACGGCGACATATGCGGGAGTTCCACCGTCTCAAACACGCCGGAGAGCGCCTCCAGCCGCGCCAGTTCCGTGCGACACCGCTGGCAGGAGGCGGCATGGGCCTCGAACTGCCGGGCCTGCTGGTCGGGCAGTTCACCGTCGTGGTAGGCGCCCGCCCGCTGTGTGTATTCGCACTGGGACATGTCGTCTAATCCTCCCGTTGCGTAACCGCTGCTTTCGCGGCGATCAGAGTCTCAGCGCGCCACGCGCGCTGTTCACGGCAGATATGCATTCAGAAGCTCCTTCAGGTGCTGGCGCGCCCGGTACAGGCGCGATTCAACGGTACCCCGAGGCACCGAAAGCGTCTCCGCTATCTCGTCGTAGGCCATGCCCTGGAACTCACGCAGCACCACCACTTGCCTGTGGTCCTCGCTGAGCTGGTCGAGGGCGGCCATCACGTCCATGTGAAGGCTGACATCGCGCGAACGGGCCCTGGTCTCCCCGGACGGCGAGCGCGCGTTGTCTGACATCACTCTTATGGGAGCCGTCTTGCGCACCCGCTCGGACCTGTGGTGACGGGCGGCCCTTCGCATCAGGATTTTGCTCAACCAGGTCTTGAGCGACGCCTCTCCGCGAAAACGTCCCAACTGTTCGAATGCCGCCAGCATGGTTTCCTGGACCATATCCTCTGCGTCCGCCGCGTTGCCGACCAGGGAGTAGGCCAGCCCATAGAGCCTGTCTGCGTGCCGATTCACAATCTCGCGGCGCGCATCGTCGTCGCCGGCGAGCGCACTGCGAATGAGCTGCGAGTCGCTATCGCGCAAGAAGACTCTCTCCGTCGGTGGCTGTCTCTCCTTGGTGTCCGACACTACAGTTCCCTTGGGCCGCGCATTTCTTCCCAACTTTTTCCAAGCCCCCCTCCCGGCGGCATGGAACCAAAGGTCGCGTCGACGGAATTGAACGGGCGAAAGGAACGGCTCCTGCGGTCAAGACGCCGAATCATCCGCCCTCGGCTGCCGCAGAAACAGCAGCGCGCCCAGCACGCCCGCCCCGAAGCCGCCGACGTGGGCCCACCAGGCGACGCCCGGCACTTCGAGCGACCCGTACAAGACCTGCAGGAGAATCCAGAACCCGAAGTAGGCCCAGGCGGGTACCTCGAAGCGCACCGGACGCCACCAAACGATCATGCGGATCAGGAACCGGTTCTCGGGAAACCAGATGACGTACGCCCCCAGCACGCCAGAAATCGCGCCGCTCGCGCCGACGGCGGGGATCTGGGAAGAGGGATCGCCGACGATATGGGCGACCGTGGCCGCCAGCCCGCAGGCGAGGTAGAAGAGGATGAAGCCGCGCGAGCCAAACCGTTCCTCCACGTTGTCCCCGGTAATGTACAGGAAGTACATGTTCCCCAGCAGGTGGAAGATCCCCCCGTGCATGAACATACTGGTCAGCACGGAGTGAAGGTTGCGCCCGGCGAGTACGTCGGCCGGCACCAGCGCCAGCGACTCCAGAGTCTCCCGGAAACCCAGGAAGACGGCCGTGATGAACACGGCGCAGTTCATCGCCAGCAGCGTCGTCACCACCGGTGGGAACAGAGTCTGCGGCACGTTGATCTCCAGCGGGATGCCCAGGATGTACTGCAGCAGGGCGACGGGCGCGGACTCATGGTCCACCGACGGCGGCATCTCGTAGCGTTCGCCCGGTTCTGCGGGCCGTGGGCGTGCGATCGGCACTGCGCCCGCCTTGCGGTAGTGCTCGCGGGCCTGCGAATACTCGTCGCGATCCAGGAACAGACCGGAGCAGGTCAGGCACTGCTCGATGAAGATGCCCGACCCGGCGTCGAGCTCCCGGCGGAACAGCGGCTTGGTGCAGAGCGGGCAGCGGCTCTCCGTGCGGACGGCGCCGCGCAGGGCCTTGCCGGTGGGGTCGGTGCTGAACGAGAGCCCGGCGGCACGCGACAGTTCGCCCGCGTCGAACCACATCCCGAGACAGGCCGGGCAGATGTCCACGGGCACGTCCTCAAGCTGCATGCCGTGCATGGGTCGCCCGCACTTGGGACAACGGCAGCGGGATCGTGGCGCGGAACGCATCTGTCGCGGACCTCCGATTCTCTCCACCGGTTTCTAGTCCTGCCCTTTGCCGGCCTCGTCGTCGATGCCCCGGGCCTTCCTTATCGCTTCCAGCCGCTGGCGCAGCGCCTTCTCGTGGCCCTGGTCGGTTGGTCGATAGTAAATCCGGCTGGTGGGGATGTAGTCCTGATCCACCCAGTGGCCCTCGAAGGAGTGTGCGTACCTGTAGCCGTCGCCCCTCCCCAGCCGCTCGGCGCCCGGATAGCTGGCATCCCTGAGGTGGTCGGGCACCGGAAGCGTGCGCCCCTCGCGAACATCCTTCAGGGCCTCATCGACGGCGAGATACGCGGCGTTGCTTTTGGGCGCGCAGGCGATGTAGGTGACGGCATGCGCCAGCGGGATCCGGGCCTCGGGCATCCCCACGAACTCCACCGCCTGCTGCGCGGCCACCGCCAGCAAGAGCGCGTTCGGCGCGGCGTTGCCGACATCTTCCGAAGCGCAGATCACCACTCTCCGCGCGATGAACCGCGGGTCCTCGCCTCCCTTGAGCATCTTGGCCATCCAGTAAAGCGCCGCGTCGGGATCGCTGCCCCTCATACTCTTGATGAAGGCGCTGGCCGTGTCGTAATGCTCGTCCTCGTCGGCATCGTAGACAATGGCCTTGCGCTGGATGGACGCCTCGGCGAGCGCGAGGTCAAAACGGATGACGCCGTCCGCTCCGGGCTCCGAGCTCAGTACACCCACCTCCAACGCGTTGAGCGCCCGCCGGGCGTCCCCGTCGCAGATCTCCACGAGGTGGTCCAGCGCGTCGTCCTCCGCGGTAACGGGGGTGCCGCCCAACCCGCGTTTCTCATCCGCCAGGGCCCTTTCGAGGAGGGTTCGGATATCGCCCGGCGCCAGCGGCTTGAACTCGAATATCTGCGAACGGGAAAGAAGCGCGGAGTTGATGGAATGGAAGGGGTTGTGCGTCGTGGCGCCGACCAGTATCACGGTACCGGCTTCCACGTCCGGGAGCAGCACGTCCTGCTGGGCGCGGTTGAAGCGGTGCAGCTCGTCGATGAACAGAACGGTGCGCCGGCCCGAGCGCCGCTTCAGGTTCAGCGCCGTCTCCAGGGCGGAGCGCACCTGGGAGACGTTGGCCGTGGTGGCGTTCAGCAGCACGAAGCGCGCCTCGGTGCATCTGGCGATCACGTGCGCGAGTGCGGTCTTGCCGGTTCCGGGAGGGCCGTAGAACACCAGCGAGGCCAGCCTGTCCGCCTGGATCATCCGCCAAAGGAGGCGGCCTTCACCTACGAAGTGCTCCTGCCCGACGAACTCGCCGAGTGAGCGCGGACGCATGCGGGTGGAAAGAGGCGCGTCTTCGGGGAACTGCGCGCCCTCCCCGGCCGGCTCCTGCTCGAACAGTGACATCGGCTCCGCCTCGATTCTCCCCAGGTACCCACAACTCCTTGTGGCAACACCAGTTGCATTCACAGGTTACCGATTGCGACGAAGGGCGTCAAGACGAGGTGGCGCCGCTTGGCTGGAAGGACAGGTTCCTGAATTCGCACGCGGCCGCCGGATCGCTGGTGGCCTCCAGGTAGAGGCGCAATCGTAGATCATTGAGGCTGACGGAGAACTCCCGGAGCCGCTCGTCGTCCAGGAAGACGACGAGCTCGCGCAGTGCGTCGTCATACTCGATCCCCATGCGGTGCCATTCACGGTCCTCGTCGCCTGCCGCCGGCCGAAGCGTGGTGCGGGCGGACATGGTGCCCATGCGCCTCCGGAGGTAGTAGTCCGTGCCGTCGAACCCGATGTCGAGGCTGTCGTCGCCGTTGCTGATGAGTTCCAATCCCGTGCGGGTGCCCGGCCGGTTCATAACGCTCCTCGCGACGCGGAACTCGAGGCCGAGTGTGAAGCCCTGTTGTCGCACCGGCCTGATGGTCGCCATTTCCGCCGCCGATTCCCAGCTTCCCTCGGACATAGTGAGCCGCAGAGCGCCCTCCGGCGAGAGCGCACCGCCTCTCTGCAGGGCGCTTCCCTGCCACAGATCGCCGCTGAACCCATGTTCCTGCACCAGGGTCTGGAACTCGTGCGCCTCCAGGGGCAGTTTGGCCAGTTCCCCCACCATGTCCTCCATCTCCTGCGAGGCGCGCCGGGCAAGCTCGGGATCGCTGAGCCGGGATGCAGCCAGATAGTGCTCCCGCGCGGCGGCGTAGTCTCCGGCACGTCGGCACTGATCCGCCATGTGCAGCAGCAGGCCCGCGCGAAGGCGAACGGAGGGCTTATCGGGCGAGATGGCGCTTTCCTCTCGCGCTGCCGCCAGGAACTTCCGGATCTCCTCTGTCTGCGCCTGGCGCTGCAGAAGATCGCTCCCCCACTGCTCCAGCAGGTCGCCGATCGCCCGGCGCGCCGCCTGGGCCTTCTCCGGGTCGGACGCAAACTCCTGCATCAGGCGTTTCCGCGCCTGTAGCGCCTCCATGAACCGCTGCCTGCTCACAAGGTCGTAAGTGGCGGAGAACTCCTGCGACCATCGCTGTTCCATGGCCGACTCCCGCTCAAGCGCCATGATGGCCGCCGCGAGCCGCGTGGTCTGCTGCGCGTCCGGGAAGAACTCCTTCATTCGATCCCGCAGAATCTCGGCCTCCAGGCGCCGGCCGTCGGCCAGGTATCGCGAGGCCATTTCGTAGGTGTCCTGGGCCAGCGCCTCCTGGGTTTCGGTCGCGAACTCGCGGAACGCGAGGCGTCGGTTTGCGTGCAGCCGGCTCTCGTCCACCTGCTTCAGCAATTCCAGCGCCTGCCAGGTGCGTCCGGCCGCCGCCGCTGCCCGCGCGGCCTCCCACGGGTCCGGTTCGGCCGCAGCGGCCGGGGCCGGCTCGTCGCCCGGGACCTCCTCCGGGATCCGGGGGTAGAGCACGCCCAGCACCATCGCACCGATCGCAACGATAGCCAGGGCCCAGAGTCGCGACGGGCCGGTGTAGCTCGGCGCGGTCTCCAACTCGATGTCCTCAACGGTCTCGGCCGTGGCCGGGTCGTAGAAGAGCGAAGCCGGATTCTCAGTCTCCACCAACGGGGCGCCGCTGATGAGATGCTGCTCGACCAGCTCCAGGTCGCGTGCGAGGGTCTCGCTGTCGTAACGCATGTCGCGATCCTTGGCCAGCATGCGCTCGATCAGGGGCGGCAGGAAGGAGGGCAGGTCGCTGCATTTCTCGCGAAGGTCCGGCGGCTCCTGTTCGACATTGGCCTTCAGGTAGCCCTTGCTGTTTCGGGCCGTGAACGGACGGATTCCGCTGACCAGCTCGTAGGCGACCACGCCGAGGCTGAATATGTCCGAGCGACCGTCCATCGGTTTGCGCTGGATCTGCTCCGGCGAGAGGTAGCGCGCCGTGCCGGCCACGCGCGTGGAGGCGTGCTCGCGCGAGATGTCCATCTCGCTGACGCTCTTGGCTATCCCCAGGTCGGTGAGCTTCACGTGGATGGTGCTGCTGGGGTCCTGATCCAGCAGAATGTTGCCGGGCTTGATGTCGCGGTGAACGATACCCTGGCGGTGTATGGCCACGAGGGCGCCGGCGGTCTGGCGAAGTATATGGATCTTCTCGACGAGCTCGAAATCCTGCTTGTCGCGCATGCACTTTAGCAGTGAGTTCTCGACGAACTCCATCGCGTAATACGCGTCGTCTCCCTCTTCGCCCGATTCGAAGAAGGTCACGATGTTCGGGTGCTGAACGCTCACCAGCATCTTGACTTCGCGGTCGCGCAGCAGGCGGCTCTCGTTCGGGCCGCGCTCTTTGCCCGAGGCGAATATCTTCACAGCGACTATGTCGCCCCCCTCGTCGTCACTGGCCCGGTACACACTGGCAACACCGCCCTTGCCCATGTGTTCCAGCAGCGTATACTTGCCGAAAGTTCTGACTTCCATAAGCGTCTGGCGCCGTTCAGTCGTTTGCGGAATCTGCGCGGGCCCGACCGATCTGCAGGTATAGGGAGATGTTCGCGCCGGAGTCCACCACCGGCCGTATGCGCCCGCTGCGGCTGGTCATCAGCGACGTGAAGCCCGGTCCGTGGCCCGCCGTTGCGCAGCGCGAATGCACAACCACGCCGATGGTGACGGCGCCCGTCTTGTAGGTGCGGCCGAAGGTGCTGTCCGCGTTCTCCAGCGCCACCACATCGCCAAGCTTCAGGGCCGCCAGGCCATACTCTTCGTTGATGTCCTCGTCGAACAGCTGGATGTCGTAGTCGCCGGTGTAGGAATGGGCGCGGCCCAGGCCGCTACCCATGACGGCGGCGGGAAGGCGATGCGCAACCGGCACCACCAGCGTCTCCCCGTCCAGCTCGGCCCTCATCCGCTGCAGGAGCCGCGGGTCCAGGTTCATGAGGCGCACGTCCGGTGCGCCCGTGAGTTTTAGCCCCAGCCCAAGGGCGCGGATGAGTATCTTGTCGCCCACCACCAGCTTCTCAAGCGTCTCGTCCGCGAAGTCCATTAGCACGTGCTCGATCCCGCCGTGCTTGCCGGTGACCACACCTTGGTCGCCCTTGGCATCGCCGCTGACCACCCGTCCCACGTTGCCGACGCAGGAGAGCAGGTTGAGGGCGGTATTCTCGTTGGTCTTCTCGGTCTTGACCGACACGCCGGGCTCCACGTGATCGGCCTCCCAGTCAAGCGCGCTGTCGCCCACCTTGCAGTTGTAGGTAATGCCTCCCACGCCGGGGAGTATGGAGGGCGAGCCTTCCGGGTCCAGCCGCCAGGTTCCGCGGCTTACCGGTGGCGAGACGGCGCCGACGACGGATTGCTCGATGAGCCGGTGCGCGTTGGTGCGCAATTCCTTGCTGCGTTCCTCTGACAAGTGACGTTCTCCTCAGTACTACCGAAGCGTCTGCCTGCCGAGTTCCTCGGCCCGGCGCCGGGCCGCTTCGGCCAATTCGGGTATGCCTATTCTGTCCGCGGCGTTACGGTAGAGGGCCAGGGCTTCTGCGAGATCCCCCTCGCCGCGTTCTTCACGCGCCTGCTCCTCTATCGAGCGGAACGCCGCGTGGGCGAGCCGTTCGGTATATTCGCGGCGTCTCTCCACAAGCTTCTCGATCTCTTCGCCTCCTTCCAGCGCGTCAATCTGGCTGTAGAGGTCGAACGCCTCCGCGAAGTTGCCGCGGGTCTCGCTCTGCACGGCATCGCTCAGAAGCCTTTGCGTCACCGCCCAGTAGACCTCCTCCTTCTTGCCGTCCACGCCCCGGGCGACGGTGGAATTGGGAAAGAAGACCTGCAGCGTGTTCAACCTTTCCAGGGCATCGACCTCCCGTGCCTCGCGGGCCAGGGCAACCGCCTCGTCCCACACCTCACGGGCCTGGATTTCGCGCTGGTGTGCGCGCCGTCCCGCCCGCATGTAGCCGTAGAGCAACGCCCCGGCTACCAGTACGGACACCGCGGAGAACACCACGCAGAGAAACCCGAGCCCGCGCCGCCTGGCCTCTTCGTGAGCGTCATGGTCGCGCCGCAGCCGTTCGCCGTCCAGGCGGCTGCGCACCTTTATCTCGTCCAGGGTTGCGGTTGCCTCGCCCATCGACCGCAGCCGCACGCCCAGCTCTGCCTCACGCACCGCAATGATGGGCTCTGTGGCGCGGGCGTCGTCCTTCATCAGATCGAAGCGGAAGACGGTGGAACTTAGCCGTATCACGTCGCCTGGGCGCAGCTCCGTTCTGTCGCGCACGCGGACGGAGTTGACCATCGTGCCCTTGCGGCTGTTCAAATCGCTCAGTTCCCACACGCCGTTCACCGAGGAGATCTCGCAGTGGAAACGGCTCACCGACGGAGTAACCACGCGGATGCTGTTCCGCGAGGACCGCCCAATCGTTGTGACCCGGTTGTCCGGCAGACGGTAGAAGCTGCCGGGTTCCGGTCCCTGGATCATTATGAGGACCGGTTGCCCGTTCTGCACCTGTTCTCCCCGATGGAGGATTCGCGGGTCCGCCCGCGCAGCCTTCGTGGCGATGTCCTTAGGTTAACTTCGGACTGGCCTGCACTGCAAACCAAAGCCGTGTCCGCAGGTGGTCCACTGCAATCCCTATGCCGGAGGATCCAATTCAGCCAGCAGGGCTGCCACGTCCGCCACGTCGCGCGGGAGGTCGCTACGGTGCTCCATCGGTTCGCCCGTGACGGGATGCGCGTAGGCGATCCGCTCCGCGTGCAGCGGACAGCGATCCAGAAGCAGCCGGCCCGCCGGAACCGCCTCGCGTCCCAGCACGGAGTTGAGATCCCCTCCCGTGAGCCTATCTCTGCGCCCGTATAGCGGATCGACGGCCGGAGGATAGCCTATGGCCTGCAGGTGGACGCGGATCTGGTGCTGGCGACCGGTGTGGAGTTCCACGCCGACCAGCGTGAAATGGCCGAAGCGTCGGCGCGCGCGGAAGACGCTGTGCGCCACCTTGCCCCCGTCCCGCACGGCCCTCATCTCGGACACCGTCCCCGGTCGCCTGGCGATGGGCGCCCGACAGTGAATCTCGTGCCTCGGCAGCGCGCCCTCGCACAGGACCACGTAGCCCTTTTCGACGCGCCGCGTCTCGAACTGGCGGCTGAGCCGACGCCCGGTCTCCGCGTTCTTCGCCACCAGGAGGACGCCCGATGTCTGACGGTCCAGCCGGTGCACCACGTGCGGACGCAGGTAGGGCCCGCCGTCCGGGGCATCGCGGTTCACGTAAGCGACCAGCGACTGGTAGAACTCCTTGCCCTGCCCCCCGCGCGCCGGCAGCACGGACCTGCCCGCCGGCTTATCCACGCAAAGCAGGCTGGGGTCCTCGTGGAGTATGTTCAGTTCAAGGTGCTGCTTGGGCAGCTCACCGCGTTCCAGGCCATCGGGCAGGCCCACGAGATCCCCCTCGCGCAGCCGCCGCTTCGGCACAGCGCAGCCACCGTTCACCCGGATCCGACCTTCCCCTATCAGCCGGCGCAGCCTGGTTTTGGAATGCCCGATGAGGCGGGCACTGAGGAACTCCAGCAGCGGACGGCCGTTGGATTCGACCGGTACTTCCAGCGTGCGCTTAGGGTCCGACGCATCCGAGGTCATGCCGCCCCCAGGCCCCGGCTATTCGGTCGAGAAGGGGATCGCCTGCCCGAAGAGCCGCAGCGCATAGATCTGCCAGTCGTCGCCCTCCTGCTGGAAGGTCATCTCGATCGACAAAGTGTCAGCGGCGATACCGTTCTCGGGCCAGTCGTAGGCGATCTTGTCGAAGACCACCACAACACGGCCGGGGGCCAACCACGCCACCTGAAGGGGGTCATCTTCGGACGGCCAGCGCCGGATATAGAGCTCCTCGACGACCCGCAGGTCCTCGAACAGCGGTATGCGGCGCGGTTTCCCTTCGAGCGTCGCCCGCTGCCAATAGGAGAGTGTCGGCCAGCGGTATCGGGCCTCCTCCGGCAGCATGTAGTGCACGTTGCCAGCGTTACCCGCGCGTATCTCCTTCAGGATCTCCAGCGCCCGATCGCGCAGCGGGGCCATCATCTCCTCCGGCAGGTCGAGTGCGTCTCCCCGTTGGGGTCGCGCCAGGCTGAACCCGCCCAGATACCACTTGTCGCGCAGCCGCACAAGCTCAATTGAGTCGGTCAGCCGGTCTCCCAGCAGGTTGGAGCCGATCAAGGACGTCATCACACGGCCGTCACGCCAGCTCTGCCAGGGCACCTCGGCAAGAGTGGCCGGGATGTCCACCTGGTAGCCCTTGTAGAGTAACATCCACGTCGAGAGTTCCAGCAGACCGGCGACGTTACTCGGATTCGGTCCCGGGGGCAGCAGCGGCTTGACGCGGTCCGGCTCCTTCAGGCGCACCGCTTCGCCGAACTCCTCCAGGATGTCCCTTGCCTGCTTCTTTCCCTCCGCGATCTTCGGCAGGTCCTGCGGCTTGGGTGTCGCACAGCCATAGGCTCCCGCGAAAAAAGCTAACAGCGGCAGCAGTGCTATGTGTCTTCTCACGTTGGGCTCCCTTTCTGGTGTGCGTCCAGCCAAGTAGGACGCTCCCAGGAATGGTACCCTTGCCGCCCCCAGATTTCAATCCGAAACGGTCTCAGCGGCGCCACGCAGATCGCGCAGCGCCGCCGAGACAGAGTTGCGGTCAGTCCCGGAAGTAGGTGCGGATCTGTTCGACCGACATGGTCTCCGAGCCCTCATCGCCGATTACCAGGGCCTTGCCGTTGATGACGACCACGACGGCCTCGCCGAGCGCCAGACAGTCGGTAAGCTCCGGCATGGCGCTCAGCACGTTGAAGTAGGCCTCGCTGCCCCACTTGACCTTCAGCAGCGGCATCTCGGAATCGAAGGCGGTGTCCACGAACGCCCCTCCCACCACGACGAAGGACTTGTCGCCCACGCGCTTGAGGGCGGCCGCGACGGCCGCCGTATCGGAGAGGGCCTCGGCGCTCTTCCATTCCTTCAGCCGGGTGCTGAGCGAGACGGCGTCGCCACCGGCAGGACCGCCGGCTCCGCCTCCTTCAAGCGCATCAGCGGCGAACGCGAACCGCCCCCGTTCGGCGAGCGGTGCGTTCTGCGCCACGGAGGCCGGCGTGCGTGACCGCATGGGCAGTCCCGCCCGGCGAAGCGCACCCAGGGACTCGCCGCGCACGATGCCGTGCTGCCGGTACGCATCCTCATTCTCAAGAACCAGATACGACGTATACGGCGTAGCGATGCCGTACTCCTTGCTCAGGCGCACCACCTCGTCGACCAGCTCGTCGGACCGACCGTGAAGGCGGATCTGATCGAGCAGGTAGCCGATCTTGCGCCGGGCCCAGAGCTGTGGAAGGAAGTCATTGGCGGATTGGACCTCGGGGAAGGACGCATCGTAGGCGAACTCCTTGCGCCGCCCCTCCACCGAGCCGCTGAGCGTGACGGCGACCTCGCCGGTGCCGCTGTAGCGTCCGAACGCGACCACCTGGCTACCGCGGAACAGGTCGGGCAGTTGCTGCGGATACAGGTCGCGGACCTTGATGCGCCCGAAGGACAGCTCCAGCCCGGATAGCACGGGGTAGCTGACCTTGCGGAAGAACGACGATATCTTGGCCTCGATCTCGCGGCCGGGGGCGAGGTACTCGCTGTAGCCGCGCGTCGCCTCGGCGATCCGGTCCAACAGGGGCACGTCCAGGCTCTCGGCGATACCGAACGGGAAGACGCGGACGTTTGCGCTGTTGGCGCCTTTGACCTGTGCGACGATCTCGTCCGGCTCGGTGACGCCCACGGTCGGCTTGCCGTCGGTCACGAGCACAACCAGGTAGGGACGGTCTCCGCCGGGAGACATCTCCAGGGCCCGCAGGACGGCCTCACAGAGGGCCGTGCCGCCGCGCGCCTCCATCTTGCCGACGAAGGACGCGGCATCCGCAACCGCCTCCGGCGTCGCATCCGTAAGCCCGTCGCCGTACACCTCGACGCCCGTGTTGAACGCGACGATGGCGAACCGGTCCTTCGGGTTCAAAGCCCCAAGGCAGAACTTCACGGCATCCCGTGCGCCGGCGATGCGGTTCTGCTGCTCCATGCTGCCGCTGGTATCGACCACGAACGCGACGTCCTTGGCGAGTATCTTCTCGGCCGCCAGTTCCGCCCCGGGGGCGAGCATCAATGCAAAGAAACCGTCCTGGCCGGCCAGCCGATGCGTCAGCAAGTTCAGGCCGAAATCCTCGCGGCCGATGGAGTAGAAGAGCGTGAAGTCGTTGTCGAGGTTCACGCCCGTCTGCTCGAAGCCCGCGATGGCGTGGTGGTCGTCCTTGCGGGTTACGCCCAGGTCGTGCGTGGGCGAATAGACGTTCTTGATCGGCTGTTCGCTGGCAATGCCAACGCTGACCGTGAAGTCCTCAAGCACCTTCGAGGACTTGTTCCCCGTCCGCAGCGGGAACGTGTATTCGTAGACGCCGCTATCGAACGGCAGGGCGTGCGTGAACGAGACTTCCAGCTTGACCGAGCTGCGCGGCTCGATTGGGAACACACGCAGTCGGAGCAGGCCCGAGTCCATGTACTCGAGCAATCCGGGATCGCGAAGCCTGCGAACGATATCCTCGTAGACCTGTCTCGCCTTCTGCGCCTCGACAACCTCGCCGCTCTGCCGTTTGCCGTCGATGAACATGGCGAAATCCGTCAGCGCGGCGTCGGCGGGCAGGGGGAAGATGAAAGTGGCCTCCAGGCGCCGGTCTGTGCTGTTCAGGAACACCTGGCTGACGCGCGTGGTGGCGACGCCGCCGCGGATGTCGGCGTTGACGCGGTGGCTCTGAACGGCCAGCGGCGGCAGATTGCGGTCCTCGGGTATCAGCAGTCCGCTTGCGGCGGCCGCCCGGCATGCGAAAACGACCAGAACAGTGGTCAGCAGCAACGTCGAGCGTTTCGACAGCATGGTGCGTCCTCCGTGTCCGGTGCCTGCGTACTTGAACCTGAGCCCTTCACGCATCATATTAGACGCAAAGGGCCGCCGGAAGTTCCGAGGCATTCTGCAGGGACCTCCCACAGCCGCGCGCCGGCCTCCAGCGAAGGGAACGAGGAATGGAGCTGAAGATAGCCGCGTTCGTGGTGCTCTTCATCGTCAACTACGTCTTGCTCTCCAAGCTGCTGTTCGGCTACTGGTTCGGATTCCTGAGCGTGCTGATGATGAGCGCCAAGACGGATTGGCAGGCCGCCTGGGAGGGCCAGTACTGGGAGGCAAAGGCCGCGGATTTCAAGGCGGGGGCACACTTCGTCTGGGCCATCGGCTGCGCGGCGGCCGAGTTCTTTTTAATTCTCAAGTTGTGGGACAAGTTCGCGGGCGCCTGAGACCCGGGCATTCCGCGAGCAACGACTGAAGGGGGCTGAAAATGGAGTACAAGAATCTGGGCAGGACCGGACTGAAGGTCAGCAGGCTGTGTCTGGGCACGATGAACTTCGGCTCGCATACCAGCGCCGAAGACGCCATGGATCTGATGGACAAGGCCCTGGATCTGGGCATCAACTTCTTCGACACCGCGAACCGGTACCCCGTCGCCGGGGAACCGGGCCTGACGGAGGAGATCATCGGCGACTGGCTGGCTCAGGGCGGCCGGCGCGAGAGAATCGTGCTGGCCACCAAGGTGTTCGGCCAGATGGGCGAAGGCGTCAACGACAGGGGCTGCTCCGCCTACCACATCCGCCAGGCGTGCGAAGACAGCCTGCGGCGCCTCAAGACCGACCACATCGACCTCTACCAGATGCACCACGTCGACCTGGAGACGCCGTGGGAGGAAACCTGGCAGGCGATGGAGCAGCTCGTCCGCGAGGGCAAGGTTCTCTACGTGGGCAGCAGCAACTTCGGCGCGTGGCATATCGTGACCGCCAACCAGATCGCCTCGCAGCGCGACTTCCTCGGGCTGGTCTGCGAGCAGAGCAAGTACAGCCTCACCTGTCGCGCCATCGAGCTGGAAGTGCTGCCGGCGTGCGAGGCATACGGTGTGGGCGTCATCGCCTGGAGCCCGTTGGCCGGCGGGCTGCTGGCGGGTGCGCTGGAGAAGCACACCGAAGGCCGACGAGCGGAAGACCGCATACAGAAGATGGTGGACCGCCACCGTGACCAGTTGGAGCAGTACGAGTCCCTGTGCCGCGAACTGGGCGAGGAGCCGGCGAACGTGGCCCTGGCGTGGATACTGTCCAACCCGGCTATGACCGGCCCGATAGTGGGACCCCGAACCATGGAGCAGTTGGTCGGCTGTCAGCGCGCGCTCGAGATCGAACTCGACGAGCAGGCGCTCGACAGGCTGGACGAGATATGGCCGGGCCCGGGCGGGCCCGCCCCCAAGGCGTACGCCTGGTGACGCAACAACAAGCGAACATGCAACCGATCACGAAAGGCAGGAGCTGATGGACGAATCTTCCCCGCTGGAGCAGGAACTGCAGTCGCTGGTGGACGAGCAGGTCGTCGTGGACGTGAAGCACTCGCACATCTACATCGGCACGCTCGTCGCCGTCGGGCCGGAATCACTGGTCCTCAGGGACTGCGACGTGCACTTCTTCGGGGATTCGTCGACAACGTCCGAGCTCTACCTCGTCGACGCCAAGAAGACCGGCGTGCGCCCCAACCGCCGCATCGTCTACGTGATGCTGAAGGAAGTGCTCAGCGTGGCACTTCTGGAGGATATCATCGAGTACTGAGGCGCCCCTCGGGCTCGCCCAGAACCGCCGCCAAGCGACGCCGCAGCATCTCGGCGGACTCGGGGTCCGGCATCAGCGCGCAATGCTCTTCCAGCCATCTGCGGGCGGCCTCGGGATCGGACTTCGCCATCAGCTCGACGTTCGCTCGCGCCGGCGGCAGATACAGGGGGTCGAGCCGCGCCGCATGACGAAGGGCGACAAGGGCGTCGTTGGCCCGCCCCTGCCTCCTCCGCCAGAGGCCCAAAAGATAGTAACCCCGCACCGACTCCGGCCGGGCAATCAGGTGCGTGCTCAGCAGGTTCTCGACCTCCTCCGCGTCGTCTCGGATAGCGGCGTTCAGCGCCTCGGCCAGCGGGCGTTTCTCCTCCGGCAGCGCGGCGACGGTCTCGTCCGGCAGCGGACGAGACGGTTCACCGCCGCTTTCCAGAGCGGTCACGGTTCGGTAATAGGCTGCCAGAAAACCCACCAGCGGCAAATCCGGAGCGAGTTCCGCGGCCTGGTCCATGTTGGCCTCTGCTTCCTGGAGGCGGTCGGCCGGCTCCGCTCTCAAGGCGCGGCCGATCGCGGCCCACGCCGCCGGGGGGGCGTCCGCTTCGGGCTCGGGCAACGGCGGCGTGCCGGGGTCGACGCGCGCCAGGGCCTGCACGATGAGGTCGTTGGCCGCTTGCTGCAACGTTGCGATGTCCTCCTCCGGTCCGGCGTCGGACGTTCCCTGTGTCTCGACCTTCCATCCCCCCGGTCCACGACGCGAGAACGAGAGGGCCCACACCGTGCGCCCCAGACCCGGGCGCGCCTCGGCGTCCAGCAGATAAACGGCTCCCGGCACCCCGTCGTCGGCATTCTCCGCCGGGGAAGCTCCCGCCTCGCGCATTCCCGGCGTTCTTTCAAGCACAAAGAGTATGAGGCCGGTCATGGCCGCTCGCTCCTCTTCCGGCAGATCCTCGGTACCCGGGGCCGCGCGCACGAAGACCGCAACTGTGACACCGGCGCCGGCTTCGGGCAAGGCTGCCGCCGCCTTTCGTGCCTGCCTCCGCCGATACAGAATGACCGGCGGAACCAGCGCGGCGAGAATCAGCACAAGGGCCGCCAGCATCCACAGCCCCGCCGCGCGGAGGTCGCGCACGGAGCGGCCTTCTCCTTCATCGCGGCGCGGTGGAAGAACGCCGGCATCATCCAGGTCCTTCACGCAGGCGACCAGCTCCTCCCCCGCCTCTCGGGCAGAGGCAGGACGCTCCTCCGGATTCCTGGCCATGAGCCGGCCGAGGAAGCGCTCCAGCGGCCTGGGAATCCCGTCCATTGAGGGTCCGCCGTCTTCGGCGTGCTTCCGCACGATCTCCTCTGCCGAGCGGCCCCGGTACGCGGCTTCCCCTGTGATAGCCTCGTAGACGACACAACCGAGCGAATACAGGTCCGCGCGCACGTTCACGACCGCCGGATCGGTCCATTGTTCCGGGGCCATGTATTGAACGGCGCACCGAACCCGCCCGCCGGGGGTGGGCTTGAGCTTCGCCGCCTCGGCGCGCGGCGGCGCCGACCCGAGGTGATCGAGCTTGGCCTCGCCGTTGTGGGCGACCAGTATCCCCTCCGGGGTCACGTTGCCGTGGTAAGCGCCGGCCTTCTCCACGTCCTCCAACCCGCGCAGAACCCGCCCGGCCGCCACCAACACGTCGTAGAGCGGCAACTGCCCCTTCCTGTCCATCAACCCGCGCAGGTCGCCGCCCACCTGCTCGGTGATGATGAACCAGCAGTCGCCGCGCCTGCCCAGATCCACCACGGACACGATGAACGGGCTGCGGAACTCGGCCGTCTGCGCCGCGCGCCGGAATACGGTTTCCACATAGCCGCGGTTCGCCTCGGCGCGCCCGCTGTCGAACAACTCCACGCGGACCTCGGACTTGAGCCGGCGGTGTCCGGCCCGGTAGACGCTGCGCGTGGGCCGCACTTCCAGCAGCTCCGTGAGCCGGGCGCCGGCGACGGTCTTGCGCTTGTAGGCGGCGTCGGGGCGGCCATAGTCGACATCTTCCGGCGATTCCGGCCCCAGCGCTCCGCCGCAGGACGGGCAATGGAGCGGAAGCCCCTCGGGCGGCTCGTTCAGCGTCCACCGACGGGCGCACCGGCTGCAGTGGAGTCTGGTCGCGTTCATGGCCTTTCGAGTCTACTCCAAAGCCCCTCAAGCGGCAATGAGGGGTGCCAAACTGACAGAACGGCGCCGCGGTCCGGCGCGCGGCTTTGCCAGATTGGCAGAGGTACGGCGAATTGTGAGGCCTGGGGGAGTGCGGCGGATTCGCTTTACGTCGGCGCCAAATCCTTTACAATAAGCATCTTGCGCATCGTCCTGCTTCCGCGACTGTCCACACGGCATGGCGTTTGCTCACATATTGCTCCGGCGGGGACGCTACGTCCCCACGTGCTTTCTTTGTTTACAAATGGACTGTGTGCTTTGCTTGGAGGTTTTGAGTATGGCGACCATCAAGCCGCTTGGGGACCGAGTTCTGGTCAAGAGGCTGGAGGCTGAAGAGAAGACCGCTGGAGGAATCGTCCTGCCGGACACGGCCAAGGAGAAGCCGAAGCAGGGGAAGATCATCGCCGTGGGCACGGGCAAGCAGCTTGAATCCGGCGAGACGGCCGACTTCCAGGTGAAGAAGGGCGACGTGGTGTTGTTCGGCTCGTTCGCCGGCACCGAGGTCACCGTCGACGGCGAGGAGTACCTCCTGATGTCCGAAGACGATATCCTGGCGGTTCTGAGCTGAGGGAGGGAGTAACCCAATGGCCGCAAAGAAGATAGTATTCGATGCCGAGGCGCGTGAAGCCATGCGCCGTGGCGTGAACAAACTGGCGCGGGCCGTCAAGACCACTCTGGGTCCGCGGGGCCGCAACGTCGTCATTGAGAAGAGCTTCGGCGCCCCAACCGTCACCAAGGACGGTGTCGCCGTCGCCAAAGAGGTCGAACTGGCCGACAAGCTGGAGAACATGGGGGCCGAGATGGTGAAGCAGGCGGCCTCCAAGACCAGCGACGACGCCGGCGACGGAACCACCACCGCCACCGTGCTGGGCGAGGCCATCTTCGAGGAAGCGCTCAAGAACATCGCCGCCGGGGCCGACTCCATGGCCCTAAAGCGCGGCATCCAGAAGGGCGTGGAAGCCGTCACCGAAAAGCTCAAGAAGATGTCCCGCTCGGTGCGCGGCAAGGAAGACATCGCCTTCGTCGGTGCCATTGCCGCCAACAACGACCCCGAGATCGGTCAGCAGATCGCCGATGCCATGGAGAAGGTCGGCAAGGATGGGGTTATTACCGTCGAAGAGGGCAAGGCGCTGGAGACGACCGTCGATCTGGTAGAGGGCATGCAGTTCGACCGCGGTTACCTGAGCCCGCACTTCATCACCGACCGCGAGAACATGGAATGCGTGCTCGAAGACTGCTACGTGCTGATCCACCAGGAGAAGATCTCCTCCGTGCAGGACATGGTTCCGTTGCTGGAGAAGGTCATCGGCACCGGTAAGCCGCTGCTGATCATCGCTGAAGACGTCGAGAGCGAAGCGCTGGCCACGCTGGTCATCAACCGGCTGCGCGGCGTGCTCTCGGCCTGCGCCGTGAAGGCGCCCGGCTTCGGCGACCGGCGCAAGGCCATGATGCAGGATATCGCCGTGCTGGTCGGCGGTCAGGTCATCAGCGAGGACCTGGGCCTGGAGCTGAAGTCCGTGGGCCTGCCCGATCTGGGCCGCGCCAAGAGGGTGGTTATCACGCATGATGACACCACCGTCATACAGGGCGCCGGCAGCACCGACGACATCAAGGGCCGCATTAGCCAGATTCGGCGCGAGCTCGAGAACACCACCAGCGACTACGACCGCGAGAAGCTGGAAGAGCGGCTCGCGAAACTGGCCGGCGGCGTCGCCCAGATCAACGTTGGGGCGGCGACCGAGGTGGAGATGAAGGAGAAGCAGCACCGCGTTGAGGACGCCGTGCACGCCACCCGCGCGGCCGTCGAAGAGGGCATCGTGCCCGGTGGCGGCGTTGCCCTGCTGAGGGCCTCGCGCGCGCTCGACAAAGTGGAGGCGGAAGGCGACGAGGCGATCGGCGTAGACATCCTGCGCCGGGCGCTCAAGCGACCACTGTGGCAGATCGCCGAAAACGCGGGCCAGGACGGCGCCGTTGTCCTCCAAGAGGTCCTGAAGCAGAAGAAGGACGCGATGGGCTACGACGCCTCGGCCAACGAATACTGCGACCTGGTGCAGCGCGGCATCATCGACCCCACAAAGGTCGTCCGCACCGCTCTGCAGAATGGCGCAAGCGTGGCCAGCGTGCTGGTCAGCACCGACGCCATCGTCAGTGAGTTGCCCGAGAAGAAGAAGGAGCAGCCGCCGATGCCGGAGTACTGATCACCGGCCGGTGAACGCATACGAAGGGCTCGCGCCCGCGCGGCGCGGGCCCTTTCTTTGTCGGTCGGCGGCGGCCCGCCGGAGGCTTGACATCCCGCCCCCGGCGATGTCCAATGCCACGTGCGAGCAACAACAGGGAGGGCGGAACGTGGCAATCCAGGTGGGTTTCGGCACTTACAACATCACGCCACCACTCGGCATGAGGATGGCCGGGTACGCCCAGCGCGAGGGCGTGGCGGAGGACGTCCACGATCCGCTGACGGCCCGCTCCGTCGTGTTCGCCCAGGGAAGCGCCTCCTCTGCACTCATCACCATCGACACGTGCATGCTGCCGGCGGACGTGATGGACGCGGCCGCCGCACGCGTCGAACAGCGCACCGGCATCCCGGCGGATTCGGTGGTGGCGGCGTCCATACACACCCACTCCGGACCGGCACTGAGAGAGGAAGGCGCCTACCGCGACCTGCTTCCCGACCTGATGGCCAGCGCGGCCGAACTGGCCTGGAAGCGGAGGACGGCGACCGGGCTGATCTACGGTTCGGGAACCGCGGCCGGCCTCTGCGTGAACCGGCGCGAGCCGGGCGGACCCGTGGATGAGGAGTTCGCCTATCTGCGGACACGCGCGGCGGATGGCGGCGTGCTGTTCTCCTTTCCGCTGCACGGCGTGGTGCTGGGCAGCAACAACCTGTCGCTCTCCGCGGATTACATCGGCTATGCGCGCGCGGCGATCGAGAGGGGACGGAGCGGCCGCACCGCCGTGTTCGTGGCCGGCGCCTCCGGCGAGATGAATCCGCTCACCCCGTCGGTCAAACAGTCGCTCGCCGAACACGGCGATGCCTGGTACACGGACGACCCGCTCACGGGTATCTACGACCGCACGTCGGGCACGTTTGCCGAGGCGCAAACACTCGGCCGACGCCTGGCCCAGGCCGTGATGGGTGTCGGCGGCGAACCCGTGTCGACGCCGGATGCGCCGCGCAGTCAGTCGTGGACGGTGAACCTGGGGAACGCAACACGGGTCGAGGTCCGCATCCGGTGCATCCGGATCGGCAACTTGGCGATACTGGCACTTCCGGGGGAGCACTTCATCGACACGGGCCTGCGGCTCCGCCGGATGCTGCGGGACGCCGGCCTGCGGCCGATCGTGCTGACACACGCGGGCCAGCTTTCGTATGTGCCGCCCACAGAAGCATTTGCGGAAGGCGGCTACGAGGTGGAACTCGCGAGGAGGAAGGGCCTGTCGTCGGACGCCCAGACCCGCATCATTGAGAGCGTGCGGCGCGAGATCGTCGGCGGCTGACGCAACGCCGCCGACGACCTTACAGTATGGGCAGTTCCGAGCTCATGCGGCGCTCCTCGCGCGTCAGCTCGAACGCCCTGCGCAGCAGTTCCACGTCCTGCTCCGTCTGCTCGATGTCGCGGCGCGAGAACATCCGCTGCTGGGTGATGATGGCCTGATCCAGCGACGCTTCGGTCACCTGCCCGAACGACTTTGCGAAGTTCGTGAAGCACGGCACGTTCTGCCCCACGTAGCCGTAGAGCATGCTGCCCGTGCCGATGATCTTGCCGGTGAATATGCTGGTGTTGATGGCCGTCTTCACGTAGTCGCCCATGATGCAGCCCAGGAACTGCATGCCGGTCTCCAGCCGCTTGCCGCCGTGCTCGATGCGCACCTCGCCGTAGGTGTTCTTCAGGTCGCTGTTGCTGGTGCCCGCGCCCATGTTCACCCACGAGCCCACGTAGGCGTGCCCGAGGAAGCCGTGGTGCTGCTTGTTGCTGTACGCCTCCACGATGGCCACCTCGACCTCGCCGCCGATCTTGCACGTGTGCCCGATGCAGGTGAACTCCTTGACCGACGCCCTCTCGATGATGCGCGAGCCCTTCCCCACGTAAAGCGGGCCCTGAAGGTATGCCAGGTCCAGCACCTTCACGCCGTCCTCCAGCACGATCGGCCCGTCTTCGGCGTGATAGACGGTGGTG
Source organism: uncultured candidatus Brocadiaceae bacterium (assembly GCA_964655775.1). Taxonomy (GTDB): domain Bacteria; phylum Planctomycetota; class Brocadiia; order SM23-32; family SM23-32; genus CAZZNQ01. Next base: position 37,392 of record CAZZNQ010000034.1, read on the forward strand.
TCTGCAAGCTGCACGCCCTCCCCCACGAAAACGCCATCCCGCACCTCCGTGAACGCACCCTCCCGCATCCGCCATTCCAGGTTGGCGGGAAACATGTCCTCCTGGAGCCGGACCGTGTCGTAGGGATAGTCCAGAGTTTTGAACGGCTCCTCCTTGTGCAGAGGCAGTTCAAGCCGCAGGAGATACGGGGCCACGTCGGCGGGGGTCAAGTCGTCCGGCAGTGGCTCCGTCTCCGGCAGGAACGCGGCGGCCACGCGCTTGCCGGAAGTGCACATCCACGTCTCTCCATCGGCCATGAGTTCCCGCAGGACCTCCACGTACCGCACGTCCGGCGCAACGGAAGCGTTCAGGAGCAGCGTCGGCCCGGTCATCTCCTCCAGTTGTGTCCGCGGGTATGTCTGCTCCGCAACGGGCTCCAGGTAGTCACGGACGATGTATCCCACGCCGGTTGCGGCGGCGGACGCCACCTCGTAAAGGTTGCAGCAGGAGCAGGTTACGCCGAAGGCCGGCCGCGTCAGCGTGATGGGCCACATGTCTTCCGCGTGGTGGTCTTCGAACAGGACGATGTTTCCGTTCATGGTCGGTTTCACTCCACTGTCACGCTCTTGGCGAGGTTCCTGGGGCGGTCTACGTTGCATCCGCGCTGGACCGCCATATGGTATGCCAGCAACTGCAGCGGCACCACGGAGAGTATGGGCACGAGCGGATCGGGCACGGCGGGGATGAAGAGCGTATGTTCGGCCAGTTCGGCCAGTTCACTGTCGCCCTCGCGGGCGACCGCCAGGATGCGCCCGCC
>CAZZNQ010000035.1:0-37698 GCA_964655775.1 uncultured candidatus Brocadiaceae bacterium
CCAAGAGCCCCCCGGCAGCCGCTCCTCGCGCAGCCGCCCCCGGGCCCACGGACGGTCTTCCAGCATTGACTCCTCGGCCGGCGCGTCCGGAGAACCGGTGGTTCCGGACGGCTTCACCTGTTGGGGCTGCTTGCCTGCAGGCAAGGTCCGTCCGCCTCCCCCCTGCTGCTGCTCAGTCGCGGCGATAAGAGCGTCAATCCGCGCGATAACATCCTCCTGCACCTCCTCAACCGGCCTGCCCGTCAGCTGCTGCCGCAGCAGTTCCTCCGCGCGTCTCATGCCGGAGGCAACGTCGGCCAGCGGCGAGCGCCTGTCCTCGGCCGCGCGCCCAACTCCCACCGCCACGACCAGCAGCGTCGCGCAGATCAGGGCTCTGGATTCCACAAGCATCGCGTCACTCCCTTTGTGAGTCCGACATGGCTGCGGCCATCTCCTCCACCATGCCGGCCATACGAGCCTGTCGGGCGGCAAGGCGCGATATCTCAGCGGCATCCTCCGCGTCGGTGCGGCGGGTCGCGTCGTTCAACCTCATCTGCATCGCGCGCAAGAGCTTGAGTTCGGCGGTCACGCTCACCAGCCGCTCCGGCTTCTTCCGCTTCTGCTGCTGCTCCTCCGTCTCTTCTTCCGGCTGCATCTCCTCCTGCCGGGTCAGCGACAGCGCATCCAGCACGTCCTGCAACGCGTCCTCTACGCCTCGCTGAGTCCGGACAAGCGCCGCATCCGCCGTCCCCTCGCCCAACAGGTCGGCGCAGCGGGCCAGGTCCGCGACCGCCTGGCCAAGCACGGACGGCAACAGGGCCGTTGTACCGTCGTCCGCGACAGCGTCCGCCGCTTCCCCGACCCGTTCCTGCAGCGCCCGCTCCCTCGCGGCCAACTCGGCAAGCTTAAGCAGTTGGGCCCGGCGGGGGTCTTGCGCGTCGTAGCCCGAGTCCACCAGTGAGCGCGTCTGCTCCGTGACCGCCCGCTGCCGGGCCAGCACTTCTTCGAGCATGGCACGCAGCTTAGCCCGCCGCTCGGCCATCAGGCGACGGTCCATCGCCTCGATTGCCCGCCGGACCTGTTCCAACGCGGCCTGGAGGTCTTCCTCAGCCCGACGTTGGGCCTCGGTTGCCGAACCGACGTCGGCGGCGGCCATTGCCTGCGCCGCCTGCCCCATGGCGGCCGCTGCGGAGGCCAGTTCCGCCGATCCCGCCCTCGAAGCCATTTCCGACAGCAACCCCTCCGCCGCATCGCGCAATTCGCCCTGGCCCTCCGCCATGCGCGGCAACGCGCCGCGATCGGTGAGTGTCCGAAGCGCCTCGGAGAGGGCACTCTGTCGCTCCAGCATCGACTCCAACTCCCGAGACACCTCCCGCAGCCGCTCCACGTCCTCCCCGCCCGGCGTAGCTGCCAGCACCGCGGCCACGGCATCGATGTCGGCTAGCACTTCGCGTTGAAGGTCCGCCGCCTCGGCGTAGCGATTTGAGGCCAGCAACGTTCGGATCCTCTCCATGCGCTCGACGATGAAGCGCTCCCGGCTCAGTCGCAACGCGCGTGCAATCTCGGCCGTGCGCTCCTCTCCGGCCGCATCCGGAGCGGTGGTCAGTTCCAGCAGCCGCTGCTCCAGTTCGCTCATCCGACGCTCGACCTCCGCCTGCCGCCCGGACACCTCCGCGCCGGCGGCATAAACCCGCCGATCGGCAGCCAGTGCCCAGAGGACGCAGACCAGGAGCAGTGTGACAAACGCTCTACTCATCGCGCAGCAGTCCCTCCCTCAGCCCTTCCCGCAGCTTGAGAGTCCGATTCAGGATCCCCTCCTGCCCCTCGCGGACCTCGCCGAGCGTCGCCAGCAGCGCCCCGTAATCCTCCAACAGAAGCATCTGCGCGCGCACGCGAGCCATCACGTGAACCGCTGTCTGCGCGCGGCGCACGGGTGATGCGCCACCCTCCGAAGGCTCGGGCGGGTTGAGAGGACCACCTTCGGCGACGAGCGCTTGGAGTGGCTCCACTACCCGCACTTCCCGTGCAGTGCGCGTGTCCGACGTGATCAAACGGTTATTGCCCAACTCGGCCAACACGACACCGTATGTCTCCGCCACACCCCGGAGGGCCGATGCCACGGACCGGTGAACGCCCCACGCAGCCTGTGCATCCGGAGCAGCGTCGAGCAGGCCCACTTCGCGGGCCATCTGATCCTCCAGATCGCGCCGGGCGTCCTGCTGCTGAAACAGCAGCGCGCGCAAGAGGTCCTGCGCCGCCACAACGCGGAACGTCAGCGCTACGCTCTCGCCTGTGTTCGGCGCAGGAACGCTGGATTCGTCCCGCGCGAAAGCGGTCACGATGAGTCGTCCGCCGGGTTCCATGTCCAGCGCGCTCAGATCCAGTGCGCGGAGAAGAGTGGCGTCGACGGAACCGGACTGCACCGGAAGCTCGTCCTCAACGGACATCCCGGCCTCGGTGCCCTGCGCCTCGATCTGCAGCCACAGGCGCCGGATTCCGTAGTCATCCGAGACCCGCACCGTCAACGGCACCGTTGCATCCGGGGTAACCATCCCCGTGAGCGATTCCGACTGGAGCCTGATCCGTGGGGGCTGGTCGGGAACAGCGCGGATCTGGGCCACGAAAGGCTCCGCCAGACCGATTCCCCACCTGTCGAGCAGCTGAAACGTGCAGCTCAGAGCGGCTTTGACCTCGAACTCGGCCTCAAATGACGCCGGACCCGTGCGGGTCATTTCCCCGACCGGCGATCCGTTCCTCGACCACCGCGATTCGGCTATCGGCTTGCCGGCCATCAGCCGCACCGTGGCCGTGCTGCCCGCGGGCACCTCGAACTCGGCCGCGTTCCATTCCAGCTCAACCGGCTCGGCCGCGATGTAGGAAGGAGGCCGAACCACCAGCGCCGCCGCCTCCACCGTCGGCCGCTCAATGGGCTCGATTCTGCCCCCTTCCAGCAGACCGTCGTCGGCACGCACACGGAATGAGACCGTCTCCGCAACGTCCGGCACAAGGGCTGTCAAGACGCCGCCGGGCAGGCGGGACATGGTGATGGTCTCTCGCCCGGTCGATCTCGCCCGGCGCAGACTCAGGCGGCCCGTATCCGGCAGTTCGCCCCGGGCCTGAACCCGAAGCACCGCGTCCTCGCCGCTGGGAACCCGCAGCACCCCGTCGGCCGAATCGAGGAGTTCCAGGTGCGTGTCTCGAGGCCAATCGGCCGTCGAGAGTTCGAAGGTGCGCTGCGCCCAGAGGGCGAACGAGCCCGGCGCGGCGACTATCCAGACGCCGACGAGCGCGAGACCGACGCCGGCGCCCGCCGCCCTTCTGCGCACCTGGTCCCACGCGACCAGCGAGTTCGGGCGACGGCGCGCAACCAGACCGGCGGCCCGCCGGATCGTCCGCAAGCGAAGTGCCGGCGACTCCAGCGGTTCCCCTTGCTTCAGGGCGAAGTCCACGGCACTGCCAACGGCGTCGTGCCAGTCGGTAGTCCGGCGCTCCAGTTCCAGCGCGAGCGCCCCGTCGGGCAGCGGTCGGAGGGCGGCCGTCATCAAGTGCCGCCACACGGCCCACGCCCACACCACGGCCAGCACGGCCAACTGCAGAGCTCGCAGTCCCCGCGGCAATCGCAGCAACCGGTCCAGCGCGAACGTGGCCAGCGAGGTCCCCGTAATCAGGATCGCCAGGCGCGCGGCTCCTGAGCTCAGAAGGGCTAGGCGGAGGTCGCGCCGGAACGCGTCCAGCGCCTCGCTCAACGCGGCTGAATCGCTGACTGCCGACATGAAGCTCCTCAAGTGGCTGTGGACTGCACCGGCGCCGCACCGGCCGGCCGAAGTGTTTGCATAAGGACGGCCCTTTGCGTATAGTAACGGTCCATTATACTGCTGCTGTCTGCTAGCGGAAAGGCGTCCTCCCATCGCGTGGAGGACGGAGACACCGATGGGTGAGATCAGGACGCACGAAGGTTCGCTGAACGCCGAAGGGAAGCGGTTCGCGCTGGTGGTGAGTCGGTACAACGAGATGTTCTCGGGCAGGTTGCTGAACGGAGCCGTGGACTGTCTGCTGAGGCACGGCGCCGCCGAGTCGGACATCGAGATATACCGCACCCCCGGTTCCTTCGAGCTGCCGCTGGCGGCGCGACGGGTTGCGGAGACGGGCAAGTTCCAGGCCGTGGTCTGTCTGGGCGCCGTGCTGCGCGGCCAGACTTCGCACTTTGACTTCGTGGCATCCGAGGCGGCCAAGGGAATAGCGCACGTTGCCCTGGAGACCGGCGTGCCGACGATCTTCGGCGTCATCACCACCGAGACCGTGGAACAAGCCGTGGACAGATCGGGCGCCAGAGCCGGCAACCGCGGCGCGGAAGCGGCGATGGCGGCCATAGAGATGGCCAATCTGCTGGGCGCGATGTCGGGCGACTAGCGGGCAACTCGGCCGTTCGCATCCCCACGACCCACGACCGATCCGGCGCCGCGTTTTCCTTCCCACCCCTTTGTGCCACGGCGAGAGATTCGATTGAGAACTGAAACCCAGGCCCGCGAGATCGCCCTGAAGGCGATATATCAGCACGATCTGCTCGGGGGCCGAACGCCGCAGAAGCTGCACGATTTCTGCCACACGCTTGGCAGCTCCGAGGCAGTGCGGCTCGCGATTGACCTGGTGGACGGCTGTCTGGAGCACCAGGACGTTCTGGACGAGACGATCCGGCGCACCGCCGAGCACTGGGAACTCAGCCGGATGGCGACCAGCGACCGCAACATCCTGCGCCTGGGCGTCTACGAGCTGCTGTTCCGGCCCGACATACCCCCAAAGGTCGCCATCAACGAGGCCATAGAACTGGCCAAGAAGTACAGCACCGAGAACTCGCCCACGTTTGTGAACGGCGTGCTGGATCGAATCTACAATACGGAGGTCACTGAAGACTGCGAAGCCGACGTGACGGCGCGATCCGGCAGTCCCTGGCGGGCCGACCCCAAGGCACGCGCAGACCTGCATGTGCACTCGACCGCGTCCGATGGGACCGTGCCACCGGAGAACCTGCCGGCGCTGGCCGTAGCGGCGGGCCTGCAGGCCTTTGCGCTGACCGACCACGACTCGCTCAAAGGCATCGAGGCCGCCCGCGCGGCGGCCGAGGGAGTCGGCGTTGAGGTGATTCCGGGAGTGGAACTGACAGCCTACCGCCCCTCCGTCAGCGGCGAGGGCGAGGTGGAACTCCACATTGAGGGGCTCTTCGTGGACCCGGCGGGCCCGGCCCTGAAGAACCGGCTGCGGGAACTGCGCGAGTCGCGCGTCGAACGCGTTCGCGAAATGGTCGATCGGCTGAGCGAGCTGGGTCTGGAGATCGAGTTCGAAGCCGTCATGGAACGCTCGGGCGGCGGGGCCGTGGGCCGGGTGCACGTCGCGCAGGAACTGGTCGAGAAGGGCCTTTGCGAAGATCTCGGAGAGGTGTTCGACAAGTACATCGGGCAGGACGGCCCAGCTTACGTGCCCAAGGAGAAGATGACGCCGAACGAGTGCATCGGCCTGATCCAGGCGGCGGGCGGCTGCGCGGTTCTGTGCCACCCGACCTCCGTCGACAACTACGAACGATATCTGGACGGCCTGGTCGAACACGGTCTGGACGCAATCGAGGTGTTCTACCCCACTCATTCGGACCGGGACGTGAAGCAGTTGATGGACCTGGCCCGGCGCTACCACCTGGCCGTCACGGGCGGAAGCGACTTTCACGGCGACGCGAAGCCTAACATCGAGATCGGCCAGGCGACGGTCAGTTTCGTGGAGCTTGAAGATCTAAGGCGCCGGGCCGGCACCAGGGCCTGAGAACCCCCAAGAGACCGGGCGACCGGCAATCCGAGCCTCTTACCGCAATACAAACGACATGACACCGTTCAACATCTTCCGCAAAGAAACTGAAGACGAAGAGCAGCTCCCGAACGCGAACGAGGCCGAGACCCAGGAGGAGCCCCGCGAAGAGAAGCGTGGACTCTTCCAGAAACTGCGCGACGGCCTGCAGAAGACGCGCAGCAAGGTGACCGGCGGCCTGCGGGGCGTGCTCTCCATGCATCGCACGCTCGACGACGAGCTGCTCGAGGAGATCGAGGAACAGCTTTACATCGCCGACGTAGGACCCAGAACCGTGATGCGCATCCGCGAGGCGCTGGAGAGCGCCTACAAGGATAAGGAGATCGAGTCCCCCGACGACGTGCTGGACTTCCTGCGCGATCATCTCAAGCAGGAACTGCGTGACTGGGATGCGGAAGTGGTGCTGCCCCAGGGCGAGCTGGGCGTGATCATGGTCGCCGGCGTGAACGGTTCCGGCAAGACGACCACCATTGCCAAGATCGCGCATCGCTACGTCAGCGAGGGCAGGCGCGTGCTGCTTGCCGCCTGCGACACATTCCGCGCGGCCGCCATCGAACAGCTCACCATCTGGGCGGACCGGGTCGGTGCGGACATCGTGAAGAACGAGAGCGCCGATCCGGCCGCAGTCGCCTTCGACGGAGCGGACAAGGCGCTGGCCGGCGACTACGACGTGCTGATCATAGACACGGCGGGCCGACTCCACACGCGCAGCAACCTGATGATGGAACTGCAGAAGATCGGCCGCGTGGTGGGCAAGAAAGTGCCCGGCGCCCCGCACGAGACGCTGATCGTGCTGGACGCCACAACCGGCCAGAACGCCATCAGCCAGGCCATCCGCTTCAACGAGAGCATTGATCTCACCGGCATCGTGCTCGCCAAGCTGGACGGCACCGCAAAGGGCGGCGTCATCTTCGGGATCAAGGACCAACTCGACGTGCCGGTCAAGTTCGTCGGCGTCGGCGAGACCCCAGGCGACCTGATGCGCTTCGACCCCGACCAGTTCGTCGAAGCGATGTTTGAATAGACCGTTCCTCCCACAGGATTCGAGCGTGTCGACATGGAACAGTTTGACGACGTAAAGGAAACGTTCGACAGCTACGTGATCGCCAACTACGGCCGTCTGCCGATAGCATTCGTGCGGGCCGAAGGCTCCTACATATGGGACTCGGAAGGGGCGCGGTACGTCGACCTGATGCCCGGCTGGGGCACCACCACCGTAGGCCACTGCCACCCCAAGGTCGTCACCGCCATACAGCGCCAGGCCGCGAGGCTCATCCACGTGGACAACACATTCTACAACCTGCCGCAGGGCCGGCTCGCCAGGCTCATCAGCGAGAAGTCGTTCGGCGGCAAGTGCTTCTTCTGCAACAGCGGCGCGGAGGCGGTCGAGGCCGCCCTGAAGCTGGCCCGCCTGCACAAGCAAGATGAAGGCCGCTACAAGGTCGTCACCATGCAGAACTCCTTCCACGGTCGCACGCTGATGGCCATCACGGCGACGGGCCAGGAGAAGTACCACAAGGGCTACCTGCCGCTGGTGCCCGGCTTCCGGCACGTGCCGCTGAACGATCTGGACGCCGTGAAAGCGGCCGTTGACGACGAGACGTGCGCCGTGATGTGCGAACCCGTGCAGGGCGAGGGCGGCGTGCAGCCGGCCACCGAGGAGTTCGTGCACGGCCTGCGCAAGCTGTGCGACGAGACCGGCACGCTGCTGATCTTCGACGAGGTGCAGACCTGCATGGGCCGCACCGGAAACTGGTTCGGGTACCAGGAATACGGCGTGGAGCCTGACATCATGACGATGGCGAAGGCCCTGGGAGGCGGCGTGGCGATCGGCGCTATCGAGGCGAAGCCCGCGGTGGCGAAGAGCCTGAAGCCCGGCACCCATGCCTCGACCTTCGGGGGCAATCCGCTTGCCTGCGCCGCGGCGGTGGCCGCGTTCGGCGTCATAGAGGACGAGGATCTGCTCGCGGAAGGTCGGCGCAAGTCCGAGTGGATTTTCGGCCGGCTCCGCGAGATGGCCTCGCGCTTCCCGATGATCAAGGAACTGCGCGGACGCGGGATGATGATCGGCATCGACCTGGACCGTCCGGGCGCGCCCGTCTTCGAGCACTGCCTGAAGGAACACGTGCGCCTGAACTGCACGCACGACACGGTGGTTCGCATGCTGCCGGCGCTGAACGTGCCGCAGGACGCGCTGGAACGGGGGCTCGGTGTGCTGAAGGACGCCTTCGAGAAAGCCCAGAACGGGGAGATATGACACCATGGCGGACACACCCAAGAACCTGGTAACGCTTCGCGACTGGGAGCCCGACCACATCCGCGATGTGTTGGCCCTGGCCCACAGCCAGAAGGCCCGCATCCGGGAGGACGAGCTGCCCCCGGTGTTGGGCCGCAAGACGCTGGCCCTGTTGTTCGAGAAGGCGTCCATCCGCACCAGGGTCTCCTTCGAGGTGGCCATGACCCAGCTCGGTGGCCACGTCACGTACCTCTCCAAGGAGGACGTGAACCTCGGCGTGCGCGAACCGATAAAGGACGGCGCCCGCGTGCTCTCCCGATACGTCGACTGCATCGCGGCCCGCGTCTACGCCCACAGTTCGGTCGAGGAACTGGCCCAGTACTCCAGCATCCCCGTCATCAATGCCCTGAGTGATCGGGCACACCCCTGCCAGGCTCTGGCGGACATCATGACGGTCGAGGAACGCTTCGGCGACCCAAGGTCGCTGAAGATCAGCTTCATCGGCGACGCCAACAACGTGTCGCGGTCGCTGGCCGTGATCAGTGCCAAGCTGGGGCTGAACTTCACGGTCGCCTGCCCGGCCGACTACTCGTTCGATGCCGACTTCGTGGGCGAGGTGACAAGCACGGCGGAGGCGACCGGCGGCGCCATCCGGATTGTGGAATCTCCCCAGGAGGCCGCGCGCGGCGCAAACGTCCTTTACACGGACGTCTGGGTGAGCATGGGTCAGGAGGAGGAGACCGAACGGCGGCGCAAGGCGTTCGCCGGTTACTGCGTCGACTCGGACCTGGTGGCCCTGGCAGCGGACGACTGCATCGTCCTGCACGACCTGCCGGCGCACCGCGGCGACGAGATCACGGACGAAGTGATGGAAGGGCCGAACTCCGCCGTGTTCGACCAGGCGGAGAACCGCCTGCACGCCGAGCGCGCGCTGCTGCAGACAGTCATGTCATGACGCACGTCCGCGCCGCTGCAGGACGGTCCGGCCTGCCTTCCCGCACCCCGGCCTGCTCTTGCGGGCACCTGCCCGGCACCCGATACTGATGGGTGACTCGACGTGGGAGGTTTGCGATGGAAGGCGAAGAGAGAAACGGTCCGCGGATGGACCGTCGACGTTTCCTGGCGGTCTCGGCTGCTGCCGGGATCACCGGCCTGTGTGGGAAGGCCCTGGCCATGAAGCCTGAAGATTACTCCGAACCGGCACTGACCGACGAACTGCGCAGGAAAGCGCTGGAGGGCCCGCTCCCTAAGCGCCCCCTCGGCCGCACGGGGGTCGAACTGACCATACTCGGCTTCGGTGGCTTCCATCTGCTCGAGGTCGCCGAGCAGAAGGCGGAAGAGCTGCTCGACTTCTACCTGGACGCGGGCGGCAACTTCGTCGAGACGGCCATCGGATACGGCAATGGCGATTCCGAGCGGAAGATCGGCCGCGTGATGAAGCGACGACGCGACGACTGCTTCCTCTCCACCAAGACATACCACCGCTCCCGCGAACGCGCCGCAGCCCACATCGAGGAGAGCCTGCGCAACCTTCAGACGGACCACGTCGACAACCTGTTCATGCACAATGTGCGCACCGACGAGGACCTGAACCGCTGCCTCTCGGAAGACGGTGCGCTGCGGGCAGCCGAGGAGGCCCGCGACGCCGGAAAGGTGCGCTTCATCTCCATCACGGCCCATTCTCCGCAGGTGCTGCTCCGGGCGGTGAAATCCTATGCCTTTGACGCCGTCATGGAGTGGATCAACTACTACGACTACTTCAACTTCCCCATCATCTACGACGAGATCATCCCCGAGTGCAGGCGACGCGGGATCGGCGTCATATGCATGAAGCCGGTCGCGGACGGTCTGCTCTACCGTCCGGAATCGGCCGCCAAGGCGTTCCGCTGGGTGTGGAGCATGGACGAAGTGACCTCCGCGGCGACAGGCAACAACACGATGCACCAACTGGCGGCGAACCTGGCGCTGGCGAAGGATTACGCGCCCATGGGAGATGAAGAGAAGGCGGAACTCAACGCGGCCGCCCCTGAGCTGGCAAACTACGTCTGTCGCCGCTGTGGCAAGTGCATGCCCAACTCCGCGGGCCTGGACATACCCGAGGTATTCAGGCTGGAAGGCTACTACGACCGCCAGATGATGCCGGGACCGGTGATGGATCTGCCCGACGCAGACCTGCGCAAGGGACTGAACAACTGGTTCGGCAACCGCGATTACGCCAGGGCGACCTACGCGAGTCTTGAACCGAAGGTGACTGCGCAGACGGACTGCTCGGACGTCGAGTCGCGCTGCCCCTACGGACTGCCCATCACTGCGAAACTGAAGTGGGCGGCCGAGAAACTCAGGTCGACCGAGTAAAGCCCGGGGGCGTCTGGCTTCTCAGCATCCTTTCGACCTCGATCACCGGATGACCTAAGACGATTGTTCGGAACGACCTTTTCGTTTGACAGAAAACGTCGCCCGAGTTTACCATTAGCAGGCTTGATCCATGCGATTGCTTCGGGTCGCCCGCCGACCCGAGAATCTTGCTGCCCGCTCCCCATCGTAGCCGCTCTCAGCAGCGCGGCCGGGAGTGGGTTCCCTCCACACGATGCCGGAAGACGCATACCGGGAAGGAGACGTCGGAATGGATACGGTGTTGATGCTCGTGCCGTGGCTGGGCGTTCTGGGGATGGTGGTCGCTGTGGCCACCTACTTCGCAGTGATGAAGCACCCGCCCGGCGACGATGTTATGAAAGGCATCTCGGACAAGGTGTACCTGGGCGCCATGGTATTCCTGCGGCGTGAATACACGCTGATCGCGGTGTTCATGGCGGTCGTGTTCGTCGCGCTGCTCATCTTCCTGGGCACCACCGTGGGCCTGGCTTACCTGACCGGCGCGCTCGCCAGCATGCTGGCCGGCTGGCTGGGCATGAAGGCGGCCACACGTTCGGGCACGCGAGCCTGCCAGGGCGCCATTGAGGGCGGCACGCCCAAGGCGCTGGCCGTCGCGTTCCAGGGCGGCTCGGTTATGGGCATAGCCGTCGCATCGCTGGGCGTGCTTGGCCTGGGCTTCTGGTTCCTGGCGGTCAAGGGTCTGGGCGCCGATGCACCCGGCATCCTCAGCGGATTCGCCATGGGCGCCTCGAGCATCGCGCTTTTCGCCCGCGTCGGCGGCGGCATCTACACCAAGAGCGCCGACGTCGGTGCCGACCTGGTCGGCAAGGTCGAGGCCGGGATCCCCGAGGACGATCCCCGCAACCCGGGCGTGATCGCGGACAACGTCGGCGACTGCGTCGGCGACACTGCCGGCATGGGCGCGGACCTGTTCGAGTCCTACGTAGGTTCCGTTGTGTCCGCAATGGCCATCGCCGGTGCGGCCGCGGCGGGCGCCATGCCGAAGGTCTCCGCGCTGGTCCAGAGCGGCGAGAATGCAACGCTCAAGCTGATGGCCCTGCCGCTGATCGTGATCGCCGTCGGCCTTATCGCATCGCTGTTAGGCGTGCTGTCCATGAGCGCCCTGAAGCGCAGCGAGCCCGCCAAGGCGCTGCGCAACTCGACGTATATCGCCGCGGCCCTGTTCCTGGTGGGCTCGGCTATCACCTGCTGGATGGTGCTTGGCGGCCTAGCCGTCTGGTATGCCATTCTGGCCGGCCTGATTGCGGGAGCACTAATCGGCGTTGAGAGCGAGTATTACACCAGTTCGCGCCCGATACGCGACATCGCGCAGTCATGCGAGCAGGGCTCCGCTCCGGCGATTATCACGGGGCTGGCGGTCGGGTTCAAGAGCACGGCGCTGCCCATCCTCACCATCGTGGGCGCCATTGCGATCGCGTTCTGGACCGCCCATCTCTACGGCATCGCCATGGCCGCCGTCGCCATGCTCGGCACCATCGGCATTGTGATGTCCACCGACTCCTACGGACCGATCGCGGACAACGCGGGCGGCGTTGCCGAGATGAGTGGCGCGGGCCCCGAGATCCGCAAGATCACCGACAAGCTGGACGCCCTTGGCAACACCACGGCGGCCATCGGCAAAGGCTTCGCCATCGGTTCGGCTGCCCTGACAGCGCTGGCCCTGTTCAGCGCCTACCGCATGACGGTGACCACCACGCAGGCCAAGCTTGGGCTGTCGGAGTTGACACTGAACCTGACCGAGGCGGACGTTGTCATCGGCCTGCTGCTGGGCGCCATGATGCCGTTCCTGATCGCCGCCCTGACCATGGAAGCCGTCGGCCGCGCCGCCGGCGCCATGGTCGAGGAGATCCGCCGGCAGTTCCGTGAGATCACAGGCCTGCTGGAGGGCGAGGCCGAGCCCGAGGTCGACAAGTGCGTCGACATCGTCACGCGCGGCGCGCTGCGCGAGATGGTCATTCCCGGTGTGCTGGCGTTCACCATGCCACTCATCGTCGGCTTCGTCATCGGGCCTCGCGCGCTGGGCGGGTTCCTGGCAGGCGCGACCGCAACGGGCGTGCTGATGGGCATCTTCATGGCCAACGGCGGCGGCGCCTGGGACAACGCGAAGAAGTGGATCGAGGAAGGCAATTTGGGCGGCAAGGGCTCCGATGCCCACAAGGCCGCCGTCGTCGGCGATACCGTGGGCGATCCGTTCAAGGACACCTCCGGCCCGTCGATGAACATCCTCATCAAGCTCATGGCCGTCGTCTCGCTGGTGTTTGCCCCCGTCATCGCGCAGTACGGCGGGATGCTCGGCTAAGCGGTCTTACAGAAGCATACCACTGTTTGGCTTGCAGCAACGCGGCCGAGACGGCCGCGCTACCCCTGCAATGGGTAGAGCGGGGCGTCTCGCCCCGCTGCGTCGATGAAGCAGAACCGGCGAAGACTAATGTTCCCCACTTAGACGCATCATCGTCTGTCGAAGGCGCATCTGCCCCGTCGGATCTTCAGGGATCCGGCGGGGCTTCTCTATGGTCCGGCTCGCCCCTGCCCCAGCAGTAGCGTCGACATCCCGCCGCGTGTAGAATACGATTGGCCGCTTTGCCTTGATCGAGGAACACGACATGGCGACAAGAACAGCGATCGCGTGGGCGTGTCTGCTGGTGGGGGCGGCGATCTGCACGCCGCCGGTCTGCCGCGCCGACGTGAACACCGGCACCCCGTCCGACGTGCGTCTGCAGTCCCCCTCCCCCGTTCCGTCGATCCGCGTCGCCGTCATCGCGGACCGCACAACGGGCGACGAGGACGGGCTCGCGGTCCTTCGCCGCGCCGTCCGGGAGATCAACCTGCTGCAGCCCGACGTGGTGCTGCACATCGGCGATCTGGTGCCCGGCTACAAGCGCGACATGCGCAAGTGGGAGGAGGACATTGCGGCGGTCAAGGCCATACTCGCCGACATCGAGGCGCCCTTCTACCCGCTGCCCGGCAACCACGACGTGATAACCGGCACAGGCGACCCGACCGACCGCCGCGGGGAGGACCTCTATCGCAAGCACTTCGGCCCCCTCTACTACTCTTTCGACTGCGGGTTCGCCCATTTCGTGATGCTCGACACCGAGGAGCAGCTCCAATCACAGCCGCGCTTCAGCGACCGTCAGATCGCGTGGCTGAAGGACGATCTTGCCCGCACCGACGCGCGGAGCATATTCATCTTCATGCACAAGCCGGCCTGGGAAATGGCGACCTACCCAGACTCCCGCTGGGACGAGGTGGAGCGCATACTGCGCCGCCATCCCGTGCGCGCCGTGATGGCCGGTCACTTCCATCACTACTACAAGTCCGTCGAGCGGGACGGCGTCCAGTACTACGTGCTGGGCGTGACGGGCGGACAGGTCTTCTCGCCGGAGCTGGCCGGCGGACTGGAACACTACTGCCTGCTGACTGTGCGGCCGGAGGACTACCGGATGGCCCTCGTCAGGCCCGGCGCTGTGCTGGCCGACGACTACGTAGCCAATGCCGACTTCAAGAACATGGAGAAGCTGCGGTTCCTGGGCGAGGCGTCGACCGGGATCACTTCGTCCGTGCGCAGCCCGGAGACCGGCGACGTGAGCGACCGTTTCTCGGCCGTGGTGACGAATCCGCTCGACGTGCCCCTGCCGGTGCTCGTGCGCGGAGTAAAGGCCGGTGGCTGGAGCTTCGATCCGCCGGAGCGCAGCCTGCTGCTGGACGCCGGGACGCGCCGCGACCTCCGGATCACCGCACGCTGTGCCAGGAAGAACGCGGGGGATGTCGCCGTCCCAGAGGTGGAGTTCGTCTATCGCTACACGGACTCCAAGGGCCGGCAGGTGCCCATCGTGCTGCGCCGCCGGATCCCGCTCAAGCGCACCGTATCGCTGGAGATGGGCAGGCCGGGAATCGAGCTGGACGGTGAGCCGGAGGAGGCCGCATGGAAGGACGCTGCGGTCTTGACGACGCGTCGATGGCGGGTCAGCCCGTATGAGACCGATGAACCCGGCCCCACTTTCCGCCTGCTCGCCACCGCGGCGGGCGTATTCCTCTACGCCGACTCCCAGGACGATGCTGTATCCGACTTCCGCGGCGACCGGATGCTCAGCGACGCGGTGTTCCTCGGCGCCTACGGCACCCAACCGGAGGTCACCCCGCCCGATCTGCTTCACGCCCCGATCATCGTCATATACCCGTTCAGCCGACCGATGCAGGCGGAAACGGCGTTCTGGGATGCGCGCGACCCACGTGGCGTCGGCGCCCAGGGCGTGCACGCCGCTATGGAGCGCAAGAACGGCAACCGGGGTTGGGCGCTGGAGGCGTTCGTGCCGTGGGACGATCTACTGGCCCAGCACACGCCGCCCGGCGACGAGGTGTTCCTGAACGTGGGCGCGTGGGACAACGACGGCGAGCTCTTCACCGAACTCTATAGCTGGGCGCCCACGCACGACGCAGCCAACTGGGGTCGGGCCGAACTGAAGTAGCCGACCACCGGCAGGTGTCAGATCCAGCCGCGCTCTTTCATGGCCTCCACCACTTCGCTCACCGCCAGTATCTCCGCCGCCGTGCGGTATGACACGTTCTTGTCGGCGACCAGTTCCGAGATCAGGTCGAACCCCTTGTCGATACGCTCGGTGATGGTGGCGTAGGTCTCGCGCGCCTCGGTGATGCTGCCGGACTTGCCCTGCCGCCATTCCACATACGATGCAACCACGCCCCCGCAGTTGGCGAGAATGTCCGGGATTGCCGTGATGCCGCGCTCGTCGAGAATCGCGTCCGCCTCCCGTGTGGTGGGGCCGTTGGCGCCCTCAACGATGAGCTTCGCCTGGACCTGGCCGGCGTTCTGCCCGGTGATCTGGTTCTCGAGCGCCGCCGGAACCAGCACGTCCACGTCCATCGTCAGAAGCTCCTCGTTGCTGATGCGGTCGCCCGTCCGGGGCAGCTCGCCGTGCTCCTCCGCGTAGGCCATCAGCTCGCGGATATCCAGCCCGGCGCCGTTGAACAGGCCGCCGTTCTCGTCCGAGACCGCCACAATCCTCGCGCCCGCCTCCTGCAGGAAGCAGCAGGTCCAGCTGCCGACGTTGCCGAACCCCTGGACGGCGATTCTAGCGCCTTCCGCGGAGCGGTTCAGGACGCGCGCCAGCCCCACCTCCGTCGCATGGGCAACGCCTCTGCCGGTCGCTTCGCGGCGACCGGGCAGCCCGCCGATGCGCGGCGGCTTGCCGGTGACGGATTCGGGCTTGTGAGTCTCGCCGTAGATCACGGCCATGTCGTACGGACCCGTGCCCATGTCCGGCGCGGGCACGTAGAATCCGTTCATCAGCTCCAGGCGCATCATGTGGACGAACTCTTTCATGATGGCCGTTTTCTGGAACCGGGTGATCGTCTTCGGATCCAGGCAGATGCCCGACTTGCCGCCGCCGAACGGCAGACCGGCCACGGCCGTCTTCCACGTCATCCGCTCCGCCAGGTCGCGCGTCTCCTCCAGCGTCGCCAGCGACGACATCCGGATGCCGCCCTTCGCCGGGCCGCGAACCGTGTTCGCCAGCACCACGTAGGAGCTCGCCTCCAGCATCTCTCCATTGCCAAGGTAAAGATTCAGGCTGAACGTTATCTCCTTCTCGCTCTTGCGCAGGAGGAGCTCGGCGTTGCGCGGAATGCGAATGTATTCGGCCAATGCTTCAAAATCGATGCTGGGCATTGTCGTCCTCCGTAGGCTGATGCGCCGCCCGGCCGCGCCGGACGTACGGCGGCCACAGTCGCTAAGTAGAACCCCCGCCACCATGGGCGGAATCATGTGGAAAAGAAGCCCCAATGCTAATCGAAACTGAGCCCGCTGGCAAGCGCGACGGAAGCTCCGGCGTCCCCAGCCACGCCTCGGACGGCCGCCGCCGCTACCACCGCTTATAGCGGTACGGGTCGTCGCCGATGCTGAACTCTGTGATATAGCCCGCGCAGTAGTATTCCGGTGCACTTGCGGCCGGGTCCGTCAGACGCCGGAGGCCCGCGCCGTCGGCGGCAAACTGCGCACCAAGATTGGACAGTATCTGTGCAACGGCACGGGTGATCCGCCACTTGCTGAAGCGGAGGTAGGTCTCCTCCTCCACGTTCAGCATGTCGGGCAGAAGCTGGGTGAACACCGCCACCCCCTCCCCGTGGGCCAGCCGGCCGAGAAGGCCGTCGCGACTGCCCTGTCCGGGGCCGGAGACCAGTATCGGCACGTGGACGTCGGAGCGGATTTGCAGGTCGGACTCGGAAAGCCCCCTGCATTCTGGCCAGCCGGGCACAATTGGAAAGCTGCGGAACTCCCCGTTGGTGCCAACCTTATACCGAAGCGGCAGCACTCCGGCTGGACGGGGCGTGAACAGGATTCTGCCGCCCGCATGCAGGAAGGCGGCCAGGGTCTGCTCGTTCGGCGTCTTCTCGGGACCGATCACGACCAACGCCGGCGCCGCCGGAAGCACGTCGACCTGCTCGTGCGGCATCCCCAACGTCTCCAGGATTCCCTCCTCCTCGGCCAGACCGAGGGCGACGGTCTTTGGCGCTCGGCGCTCCACGTTCGCCTCGGCAGCGTACCGCAACAGACGGCTCGTTACGATCTCGGCCACCGGATCTTCGTCGTCGCGCCCTTCCACGTCCAGCGTGCACCAGAGCGCTATCCCCTCCCCGTAGTGCAGCTCCATCAGGGGCGAGTAGGCGAGATCGAACTCGCCTTCCAGAATCGGCCTCCAGCCGCTGCGGTGGGGTTTTTCGATGGCCGCGCTGGAGACGCTGCCCCGATTTCCCCAGTGCCAGCCGTACTTGCGTCCCTCGGCCAGCGCCCGCCGGTCGCGGAAGTCCTTCTCCAACTCCGTGTTCGATTCGGTAGACACCAGACTGCCCGAGCCTCGCCAGTCCCGGAAGTCGTCTGCCCCCAACCCGGCCACCACCGGATGCGCGCTCTGACTGCAGACGGGGAAGAAACGCCGGCTGACGTGGCGCGCAACGCGGAACCCGGCCTCGCTGCGCAGCCAGTCGGGATCCTGTCCGAAAATGACGGCGCGTCCGCCTCCTTCCACAAAGGACTCGATGGAACTGGGCGGCGGAGAGCCACCGCTGAGCGCGTTGCGACCGATCACAAGCACGCCTCCGGGAGCCGCCTCTCCCTCCCATTCATCGAGATCGAAGCCCAACGCTTCCAGGAAACCGCTGGTCGTTCCCTCCGGATCAAACGCCAGGACGGAATCGCCCTCGGGCGCCTTGGGGCGGGGATACACCCGGAACTCGAAGCTGTCCGTGCAACTGCCCCTGCCGATGGTGCCGGCAAGGGATATCTTGAACGTAGTCTTCTCGTCCACGTCGGGGGCCGTGAACTCGAACGGAATCCGCTCGGTCTCTGACACCCCGATCATTCCATTGTCGTCCCACGAGTAGAGCTGGCGGCCCGCCCCCTCGGCGCTGCACGACATCTCCCAGTCCAGTTCCTCACGCGAATCGTTTATGAGAACGATTTGCTTGCTGACCACCTCGCCGGGGAAGAAATGATGGTCCTTGGCGGTAAAGGCGCCCTCCGGCCCGGCGATCCAGGCCAGGGCCGGGCCATTGTTCATGGTGAGCGCCCGCCCGGCGTCGGTCTCGATCATCCCGTCCAGCCCCCGGTAGTAGGCCGCCGCGTTGCGGAAATCCGAGCCGGAGGCGAAAGCGTTGCCGGTGACGTATGCGCCCAGTCGGCCGGGCTGGTACGGCGGCAGTGATATGCGGGGCGCCTGGGGCCTGGGAGCCCAGCCGTATCCCTCAGCCCAGGGAAGCATCCCGCCGGTCAGCCCCCAGGTGCGCCAACTGCGCCATGTGTGCCGAATGAACAGAGCCTGGAGCGCCTGGTGATTCGGCACGTAGCGGTAGTCGGGATTCCCCGTCGTACACCACATCTCGTAGGACTGCTCCCCGGCGAAGCGTGTCTTAATGAGACCACGGTACTGCTGTGTCTCATTACGGTACGCCTGCGGCCCCAGGTAGATGGCGGCATACTCGGTGAGAAGGGGCTCGGTGGTGCGCGCCTGGCTGCCGTTCTCGCGCCCACGGTGAAACGTCGCCACCCAGGGAGTGCCAAACTCGACCATCATCAAAGGGCCGGCCTCGGAGTTCTCCGCCCAGGCGCTGAGCCACTCTTCGCGCTCCTGCAGAGGCAGCATGTTCAGGTACATGTTGCATGTCTGGAAATCGCCGACGGCCGATCCGTGGTGAGTGGTAACGGGCCGCGTTGTCTCATACTTGCGGATGATGTCCATTGCCTTGAAGCCCGGCGCGAATCTGCCCTCCAGCCGGCCCTCGCCGACCTCGGCCATCAGTGCCTCAAGGTCGCCGATGCGGCGGGGATTCTGGTCGTCGGAATGCTGGAACGCGTTCGCCGTGCAGACCAACATCAGCGCCGATGGATGGTTTCGCATCCGGCGCCACTCTTCCACCATCAGCCTCTCCCAGCGGTCCCACTCCTCTTTGCCGCCGGTGCGCCCGATCACGTAGCTGAGGTTCATGGCGGGGTACATGAGCGGCAGGCCCAGCTCATCCGCCACCGTGGCCTTCATGCCGCGGAAGAGGGCCAGCCCGCGTCGCATCTCGGGCGACGGCCAGACCTCCATCAGGTTGAAGCCGGCATCCATGGCGGAGGTCATCTGTTTCTCCAGCGCCTCGCGCATGCCCACGCCGTACCAGATGAACTTGTCCACAACCGGCCGGAACCGGATCGGCTTCTCGTTGAGCAGGAACTCCTTGCCGGAGATGCGGAACTCGCGGAAACCGAACCGCTGGGCGTACTCGTCCTCGATGCCCGCGCCCGTCGCCGTCAGCACCAGCCGGTAGAGATTGGGTTGTCCCACGTCCCACAGCTTGGGATCCGGCCAGGGCCACTTCAGCCTGACCGTCTGTTCGGAATCGCCCGAGACAGACGCGGAGCCGGAGAACTCCTTCACCCGCGCACCGTCCATGTCGAACACCTCGGCGGTGAAATCAACGTCCCCGTTCCCCTCCAAGCCGGCCAGGTCCACGTCCAGCGTCAGCTTCTTCTCGCGAACGGAGGTCTGAATAAACACCCCGTCGATGCGCGGGCCTGCGGGCCGCGACTCCAGAATCACATCGCCCACTATGCCGCGCGACTCTCCGCTGCCCTCGGTCGCGCGCCCGGCCAGCAGGTCCTCCACCTGCTCCTCCTTGGTTGTTGCGACGACGAGCATCCGGAGCTTCGCCGTCGTTCCCGGTTGCGCGAACTCGGTCACGTCCAGTTCGCCGCCCGGCCAGCGCATCTGCCCCACCTCGCGGTCATTCACGTAAACGATGGCGTCCGTACACACGCGGTCGACGCGCAGGATAATCTGCCGTCCCTCCCAGTCCGCAGGAACGGCGATCTCCCTTTCGTACCAGGCACGGCCCACGGTGGCAAGATTCTCCGGCGGGACCATGGGCCCGTTCGGCGCGGTGTAGACCCCTTCGAGGTGCGGGGCGGACCAACCGGTCCGATACCAGGCGCCCGGCACCAGAATGCACTGCCAGTCGCCGGCCGGCGCCCGCGCAGCGGCCCCCTGTGCCGGCATGAAACGCCACGGCGCGTTGAGGACAATGCGGCCCCGCGTCGCCGTCAGGGCCTCGACAGGCACCTCCCCCCAACGCATGGCGGCGGCCGAGGTGGCGGTCCCTGCAGCAGCAATGCCGGGAAGCATGGAGACTGCCAATGCCAGAAGCAACACCATGCGATCGCGTCGGCTGAGGCCTACTGAAGACATCGGGCGATCCTTCCTCACGAGACGGCCGCTGTCCCGCGGCCTGAGGCGTCGGTTTCTCAATGCTACGGGGGCGTATCAGAGCAAATGCAATGCCGATCTCGTTGCGGACGCGGCGCTTGCCCGAAGCAGGCACCCCTTGTACACTCGCTACCCACAGTGCCCGAAACACGACAGACACAAGGAGGATCGCGCGATGCGGCTGATGTTCATTGGCGCACATCCCGATGACGGCGACGGGCGCGCGGGCGGCCTGGCCGCCCGCTACGTGGAACTCGGTGGAGAGGCCCTGTTCGTCTCCACGACGAACGGAAACGCCGGCCACCACGAGATGCGGCCGGACCAACTCGCCCGGCGGCGCAAATCGGAGGCCGCCAACGCCGCCAAGGTCATCGGCGCCGATTACGTGGTGCTGGACCACGACGACGGCAAGCTCAAGCCGACGGTCGAGATCCGCGAGGAACTGATCGGCATGATCCGCGAGTTCCGCCCCGACCTGCTGCTGCAGCTACGGCCGGTGGACTACCACCCCGATCACCGCGCCGCCGGAGAGCTGGTCATGGACGCCAGCTACATGCTCACCGTGCCCTTGATCCGGCCGGACGTGCCGCTGATGCGGCAGATGCCGGTGATCGCCTATGTTCACGACCGGTTCCGCAAGCCGCTGCCGTTCGAGCCGGACGTGGTGGTGGACGTGGACGATTACTTCGAGAGGAAAGTGTGCATGCTCGCCAACCACGGCTCCCAGTTCTTCGAGTGGATCCCGTACAACGGCCGCTACCTGGACGAGGTGCCCGAGGGCGAAGAGGAGCGCATGGAGTGGATGGCCGAACGCTGTCGACGGCGGTTTCGCCCGGTGGCGGAGACATACCGCGGGAAGCTGATCGAGCGGTACGGCGAAGAGCGCGGTTCGGGCGTCGAGTTCGCGGAGGCCTTCGAGATAAGCGAATACGGCCGGCAGCCGGACGAGGCGCTACTGGACGAGCTGTTCCCGCTCTGAGCGGCTCGTCAACCGGTTGAGTTCGAGTTCGGCGCCACGTGCGGCAGGATGAACTCGTAGCCGCCGTTCACCATCACCTCGCGCAGCTTCTCGAGCATCTCGCGGCCCCTGAACGTGCCCACCACGGCCCCGCCGGAGCCGCAGAACTTGCAGGAGGCGCCCGTCGAGCGGGCGGCCCGGATCATCGCCAGATCGTCCTCGCGGATCGGGAACACGCTCGCACGCAGGTCGAAGTTGCGGTCGACGACCTCGGCAAGCCCGTCGTGGTCGCCCTTCTCCAGGCACTCGCGGGCCGCATCGGTCAGGGCGGCGATCCGACTGATGGTGTCGACGACCTTCCTGTCGCCCAGGTCGTAGAGTTCGCGCACGCGAATGTGTGCGCGGCTGCTCTCTTCACCCAGGTCCCGGCGGTAGGCAACGTAGACCGGCGGCAGCATTGCGGGATCCAGCGGCTCGTAGCGACCGTATCCGTGCTCGTCCATGTAAGCCTTGTCGAAATCCATCTGCACCAGGCCGCCGTATGCCTGCACCACGCGGTCCTGAAGGCCGGCCGTCAGCCCGAGTTCCTCCGTCTCGACGGAAAGCACCACTGCGGGCAGGACGTGATCGGGGATACCCACTTCGTAGAACTGCATCAGCGCGCGCATCGCGGCCGTGATGATGGCACTGGACCCGCCCAGCCCCACCTGCCGCGGCACGTTCGTGTAGTAGCGCATGGTGAAGTTGCGCTCGGGCAGTTCCAGGCCGTGCTCCTGGCAATAGCGGAAGAACTTCTTGGCAGTCGCCTTGAGCAGGCGTATGCCTCCGTAATAGCCGGTGCGCTCGACGTTCGCCACCAGTTCGGCCAGGCTGTCGAAGATGCTGCTGTCCTGGATGTTCGGCCGGAGCTCCAGCTCGGGGCTCTCGTAGAGGATCACCTCCGCGTAGAAGTCGCCGAAAGTGAAGGCCAGAGTCTTGCCGTGGTAGCCGTCCGAAGGGTTGCCGACGAAACCCGCCCTTGCGTATGCGCGTTGCCTGACGATCATCTCCGCCTGTCCTCTCGCGTTACTTCCCCTTCGAGTAACCGTCCCGTTGACTACAGATTATGGCCGCTGCGGAGAGCGGGAATCAAGCGGGCTCTCAATCGCCACCTGGCCTCAGCAACTGGTCCAGCAGGGGATCGTCCGACGCGGAGGCGTGCATCAGGGCGAAATCGTAGCGAACCGGATCCTCGGGCCGCAGCCTGCGAAGGGCCTCCGTGATCTCGAGCACAGCGCCCAGCCCGCAGGTCCTCCGGTCGGTGAATCCCATGCCGCTCCACAGGCGCCAGGTGTGGGTGTCCAACGGCACCAGCAGGCGCGACGGTGAGACTCGGCTCCAGCCGCCGGGGTCCACGTCGTCGGAGCGCACCATCCACCGCAGGTAGAGGTGCCAGCGCTTGCACGCGCTTCGTTTGCACGGATCGGCCAGAAGATGGGCAGGGCCGAACCCGCGCCGCAGCATCTCGCCGGCCATGCCCTGCAGCCCGGGAAGCACGGTGGGCACGTCGGGATCGTCGTAGCTCAGGAAGCATGCCTGGATCGAACCGTGTTTCTCCAACACATCCTTTATGGCCCAGAGCAGACGCCAGAAGCGGTCGGCGTTCGCAACGCGGTGGACGAAACCCTCGGCCGTTTGCCGCAAAAACTGAGGGGGCGCTTGCCGTATGAACTCGGCCGGATGCGGGTCCAACCGGCCCAATGCGTCGGCAACCGACCTCATTATCTGCTTCAGTGTGCCGTAGGCCAGCGACGCGGCCACCAGCCCCGCCACCTCGCGGTCAGCCTGTTCGTCATAGCGGTATAGCAACGATACCGGATCGGACATCGCACGGCTGCGCCGGTTGAAGGTGCGGTGGATTTCCTCCAACACGCTCAGCGTCTTCTCGTCGTCCATGGCCCGCCCCTCAGCCCGCTCCCCAGAGATGCTGACCCAGTATGCGCGCCCCGATCGCACAGAGCAGCAGCCCCCCCAGCACCTCGGCGTAGCGGCCTACCTTCCGCCCGATGCGATCGCCTATATGAATGCCGGCCGCACACATGACGCCCGTGACCATACCTATAACCAGCGCCGCCCCCCACACGCCCTCGTGCAGGATAGCCAAGCTGAGGCCCACAGCCAGCGCGTCGATGCTGGTCGCCACCGACAGCACCAGCAACCGCACCCCCGTGCTGGGTGCGCGCGGCTCACCGGTCTCGAAGCCCAACACCGCGTCCAGCAGCATCTTCCCCCCGATGAACATCAGCAGCCCAAACGCCACCCAGTGATCCACCCCGCCGATGAAGTCCTGCAGGCCCGTGCCCGCAAACCACCCCACAACCGGCATCAGCGCCTGGAATGCGCCGAAGTAAAGGGCCACGCGCAAAGTGTGCCCGGCGCTGACCCTGGTGAGGGCCACGCCCTCCGCAACGGACACGGCGAACGCGTCCATGGCGAGGCCGACGGCGATGAACACTATGGCGAGGAGGCTCATGGGGCGGTCCGCGGCAGCATGGGAAACAACCATCATAGACCGCGTGCACGGCCGTGTAAAGCCGATGCCGGTGCCTTGAAATGCAGCAACCAAAAGTGGCAGGATACGGCAAGGGCGACTCGCGGCGACTGTGCCGTCACGCTCGCCGACGCGCTGCCCGAATCATACCATCTCTACGGAGAATGACCATGCAGCATCGTGTACAGTCACTCCTGTTACTCCTGGCGGTATCGATGGCTGTCGCCCAGGGATCGGTGACCACTTTGTTCGCAACGCACGTACCTCTCCTGGACCCGCAGAAGGGCCTGGTCGTCCGCAAGGTCGTCTTCTCCTCGCGCTACTCCCAGCCGGAGGCAACCGTCGGGGCAGTTGCCTGGCCGTACAGGGTGAACGCCGGGCCCGGCGAGCCACAGGGAGCCAACATCAATCTCGCAAGCCTCTGCGACGTCCGCCTCGAGCTGGACAAACTGGTCGGCCCGGAGCCGGCGGTCACGCTGGATATCTCCGCGATGAAGCCGCTCCCGAAGCCAATCGAAAAGGCCTTTCAGGAATGCAGCAAGGCCAAGCTCGTGCAGGCGGTGGTGGAATGCACGGAGCGCAATCTGGAGATGTGCGGCATCCATAACTGCCGACTCAACGTGCGGGGATTGGACCAGCATCCCGAGCTTTCCGACCTGGTTCTGCCGAAACTGCTGGCCGCCGGCAGTAAAAAGACCGGAGATTCCCGATAGACCGCGCCGTATCGCCCGAGGGGAGCTGCCGACCATGAGTGAAGAGACGCTTACACCCGTCGAGACTGCCGCACTGGCAGCGTCGCCGTTTGGGGGGTTGTATCCGCCGACCGAGAAGATGACGACGATCACCGTCGACAACTTCCCCGCCCTCGGAAAGCTCGCCGCGATGCGCTTCCTGGAATGGGTCCAACAGAACCCGGAGGGCGTGGTCAGCCTGCCTACGGGCAAGACGCCCGAGCATTTCATCCGATGGGTCACGCATCTCCTGTCCGGCTGGGACAAGGCCGACGTGCAGCGGGAACTGCGTGAAGCCGGCATCGAGCCAAGCGTGAAGCCGCGCCTGGACGGGTTGCGATTCGTGCAGATCGATGAGTTCTACCCCATCGACCCGAACCAGGCGAACAGCTTCTACTCCTACGTAAACCGTTTCTACATCGACGGCTTCGGTCTGGACCCGGGACGCGCCCTGCTCATCAACTGCGCCGAGATCGGGCTCCGGCCCGGCCAGACGCTTGAATCGCTCTGGCCGGACAGCGTGGTGGACCTGTCGCTGCGTCACCGGGCGCCACAGACGGCCCTGGAGCAGCGACAGAAGGACGCTATCGCGCGCATCGACCAGTGGTGCCAGGACTACGAGGACCGGGTTCGCGCACTCGGAGGCATTGGTTTCTTCCTCGGCGGCATCGGGCCGGACGGCCACGTGGGTTTCAACGTGCGCGGGTCCGACCACCACTCCACCACCCGGCTCACCCACACCAACTACGAGACGCAGGCGGCGGCGGCCGGCGATCTGGGCGGCATCGAGAACAGCCGCAAGCGACTGGTCATCACCATCGGCCTGGGCACCATGACCTACAATCCGGAGTGCACGGCCGTGATCATCGCGGCCGGCGAGACCAAGGCGAACGTGGTGGCCGAGGCCGTGCAGAATCAGCCCGAAGTGCTCTGGCCCGCAACCGCTTTGCACAAGCTGCCGAACTCGCGGATGTACGTGACCGCCGGAGCGGCGAAGAAGCTGTCCGAGCGCCAGCTCGTCCGACTGGGCACAATGCCGGAGCTCTCCGAGGAAGAGGTTGAGCGGATTCTCATCGACCTGGCCGTCGCCAAGGGCAGCAGGCTGGTGGATCTGACGGCGGAGGATGCGGAGACCGACCCGTTTGCGTCCCTGCTGGTGCGCAAGACGAAAGTATCGCTGCCGGAGCTGGCCCGGCGAGTGCGGGACTCCCTGATCGCCAAGGTCGAGGAAGGCTCGCGGATGGTATCGGACACGCGCTTCTTCCACACCGAGCCCCACCACGACGATCTGATGCTCGGCTGCCTGGCCTACATCGTCCGGCACACCCGCGATCCAAGTAACACGCACAGTTTCCTCACGCTCACCAGCGGCTTCACCGCCGTGGCCAACCATTTCATGCTGCGGGAGCTCGAACGCCTGCAGCGGTTCATGGCCACGCCCACCTACGTCGAGCTGGCCGAAGAGGGCTACTTCGACCCCGAGAACGACACCGCTCGGAGCCGTGACGTGTGGCAGTGTCTGGACGGCGTGGCCGCGAACGATGCCGCCATGAAACAAGAAGGCGCGGCACGCAGGCTCCTGAGCGACCTGATCGCCGTCCACGACGAGCGGGACCCCGCCGGGCTGCTGAGTCTGATCGCCGAGCTGATGGACTACTTCGCATCGCAGTATCCCGGCAAGAAAGACCCTCGGGAGATTCAGCGGCTCAAGGGCATGCGGCGCGAATGGGAGGCCGAGTGCCTGTGGGGCTATCTGGGGGCGAGGCGCTCGCAGGTGGTGCCGCTCCGGCTGGGGTTCTACACGGGGGACGTCTTCACCGAAGAGCCTACGGCGGAGCGTGACGTGCCGCCCGTGCTGGACGCGCTCAGACGCATGCGGCCGGACGTGGTCTCCCTCGCGATAGACCCGGAAGCCAGCGGTCCGGATACGCACTACAAGGTGCTCCAGGCCATCACCGCGTCCCTGAAGCAGTACGAGGAAGAAACCGGGCGGTCGGACTGCCGCGTGCTCGGTTACCGGAACGTCTGGTACCGCTTCCATCCCGGCGAAGCCAACGTCTACGTCCCGATTTCGCTGAACATGTTCGCCATCATGGACAGCGCGTTCATGGAAACGTTCGCCTCGCAAAAGGACGCATCCTTCCCCAGCCACGAACACGATGGCCCGTTCTCCGAGCTGGCGCAGAAGATCCAGGTGGAGCAGTACCAGGCGGTAAAGACCTGCCTGGGCCGCCAGTGGTTCCACGAACACCCCAGCGCGCTGATACGGGCCACGCGAGGGCTCGGTTTCCTGAAGGCGATGACGCTGCAGGAGCTGTACGACTACAGCCGATCCATCCGCCAGTCGGCCGGGACTTGAGGAACAGCGGCGTGAGAGCGGCTTTCTTGCTTGACAACGCGCGGTCCCGGACCAAAGAATAGCGTATCCGGAACCGAGCGTCTCCTGTGGAGGTGGGCATCATGCGCTGGGTATGGGTGATCGTAGTGGTCGTCGTTGTCGGTATCGCCTTCTTCCTTTTCACCCGGAAAGCCGAGCCGCCGGCAGCACCGGATGCATCGGCGGGGCCGGGATTCCGGCTGACCAGCCCGGCGTTCGCTGAGGGCGAGGCAATACCGGCTCGTTACACGTGCAACGGCCGGAACGTGTCGCCGCCGCTGAGCTGGGAGAACCCCCCGGAGGGCACGGTCTCCTTCGCGCTGCTGGTCGACGACCCGGACGCGCCGGGACTGGGTGCCTTCATCCACTGGATGATCGCCGACCTGTCGGCCGGCCTGCGCGAGCTCCCCGAGGACGTGCCCCAGGGCGCGAACATCTCGTCGCCCGTTGCCGCCACCCAGGGGGACAACGGGTTCGACGAAGCCGGATACGGTGGGCCATGTCCGCCGCCGGGCGACGAAGCGCACGGGTACGTCTTCACGCTCTACGCCCTGGATACGACGCTCGACATCCCCGGCCCGTTCACGAGGCAGCAATTCCGCGCGGCGATGCGCGGCCACGTGCTGGGCACGGCCAAGCTAACCGGCACGTACGCCCGCTGAGCGCTCACTCGAAGAGCAGTCGTACGGTGGCGAGGCCGCTCGCCTTCAGGGGGACCCGGACCGTCCCGTCTTCGACGGGCAGCGGCCCGCGATCCCGCTCCAGCAGATCGGTCTGCGCGGCGCCGGCCAACCGGCCCAATCCCTGTGTTCCGATCTGCGCCTCACAATCCTCGCCAGCGCACTCCCACAGGCGCACGATCAGGCCCTCATCTTCGGCGACCTTGAGCGACTCCAACACCGCGTGCCCGGGCGATACGTCCAGGAAAGAATGCAGGTCTCCAGGAAGATTCCCCGAAAGGCCCGCGCCCAGAGAGACCACCGAGAGATCGCAGGCGTCGTCCCGCCCGAAGCACACGGCCTCAACCGGATCAAACCCCGGTCCGTGGCCGCGAAGGCTGTAGCGGAACACGAACTCGGTTACGCCGTCCTGGTCCAGCGCCGCCTCCGTCTTGTCGAAGCAGTTCTGCATCGCCAATACGAGCACCGCCGCACGGTCCATGTCGGGTGACTGCGGGTCCTCGCGCGAGGTCCTGTGCCCGAACTGCACCAGGCCGGAATCCACCTGCCGTAACGTGACGCCGTACTCGTCGTTGAAGACGTCCACGAAGTGCCGCACGGCGTTGACCGCCAGACCCGCCCCCGGCAACGGGTCGCGTTCCGGATCCAGCACTACACCGGGGGCATCGTAGCGGTACGAATGCCCTGGAACGTTGAAGGGGAATGTAAAATCGAGTTCCTGCGGCTCGGTTGTCACGCGCTTGGCGACCTCGTTGCGAATGTCGATCCGGTCGATACCGGAGTAGACGGTGACGATAGAGCGCACAGTCATGTCCTTCAGTTGGGAGACCGTAACGATCCGCCCGAAGACCGGCCCAACGGAACCGCGTCTGACCTCACTCTCACGCGGAGTATGCTCGACGTCGTTCGAGTAGAAAAGACACTGGTTGAAATGGTAGGGGCTATCGGCATCCACCAGTTCGCGCCCGTGGGCTTTATCGTAGATGCGGACGATGCCGCCGGTCTGCGGGCTGACTTCCACGAGATAGAAAGGGCCTTCCAGGCGGTTGCCTTCCAGCCGGACCTCCTCGCCCTCGGCCAGTTGGCGATCGGACGGCGCATAGACGCGATAGCCGACGGGCGGCAGGTCGCGGGCCACGAAGTGAAGCATCCGCCCCTCCCCGTCGTCGCTGACCTGCACCGGCAGAGACTCACCATCCCCGATGCCTTCAATGGAAACGGGCGCCTCCTCAGGACACGCGACGCTGACCACGTCGGTTCGCGTCCGACCGGCGGCGTTGAATACAGCGATTGAGCCGTCCCGGACCTCGCCTATCTTGTGAGCCAGGCCGTGCGCCGCCGCCTCCGTGAAGTCGTCGAAGGCACGGTTGGCCATCGCCTGCCATCGCCTGCGGAGGGACTTGTTGAGTTCCAGGTTGCCGTCGCCGCTGCCGTTCCAGGCATGGTCCGCCAGGTATGTGAGATTGCGCCAGCCCTGCCTGAGCATGGCGCGGGTGCCGCGGAAGTAGTCTGGGTCCACACGGGAGAGCACGCTGCCGAGGGCGTCGGCCGTCCCCGACACGCGCTGGGCCCGGCGCCAGCCGGCGAAGTGGGCCGCGAGGCAGGCAGGCCAGACCTCCCAGGACGTGCCGTAATCGCCGCGCGACACCGGCAAACTCAGGTCCCGTTCCTCCGTCTCGCGTTCCACGTGGTCCCAGAACTGCCGATGGGACGCGTTGACCAGGCGCGGGAACTCCCACGGCTGCGCATTGTAGGCGATGGTGCCCTGGGCCTTGTCGGCGGCAAGGGACTTCGTGCGCGGGCTGAGGTCGCTGTAGCAGCCGACAAGGCCGATGGCCGAGAACGGGTAATCGGCTCCGAGGGCCTCGTACTCGGGTATGATCCGTTCATGCAGGTTGGGATTGATGCGGTGCGCCCCGCGCGGGACGAAGTAGCCCTCCGCATAGCTGCGGTTGTTCCGCCGTACCTTGATGCGCGAGCCATCGGGTCCCTCCCAGACGAAGATCGGCGGCTCCTCCAGCCGCGACGCCCACGGGCACTCGACCTGCAGGATGGATTTCACAAGGTGCCTCACCTCGCAATCGGCCAGTATCGTCGCCAGCACCCAGGCGATGGTCGGTGTCTCCTGGTGATTGGCATATGCGAGCGGCACACCGTGCTCGACGGCAGCGTTCCGTGCCGGGTAGAAGTGCCGGATCAGTTCCTCCAGGCTCATGTTGCCGGTCAGGCACATGTTGAAGAACGGATTCAGCGTGATTGTCTCGCGGCGCAGGTGTTCCCACAGCCGCTCCGCCCGATCGGGGTAGCGTTCGAGGTAGAACTCGATCTCGCGCGAGTGAACCAGGTTGTAATGGTTGCGGTTCGGCTCCGGCAGCCCCTCGGTGGCCTCCGCCTGCACGAGCTCCGCCTCGGTCAGCTCGGCATCGTCGGCACGCAGCGCCTCCTCCGAATCGTAGACCCACGCGTAGTCCGTGCAGGTATCGCTCAGGAGGTAAACGGTCCAGGGGCGGTGGTTGCCCACACTGACGACGTCGCCAACATGCCGATCGCCGACACGCAGGCAGATCGGCGCCTCGCTTTCGGGCGCACGATCCGGCCAGAGCACTGGGGCGTGGGCGCGGTACGTGCGCACCCCCGGTTCAAGCCGGAGGGTGGTCGCCACGTCCTCCCCGCCGGAGGAGATCGTCACCGTCGCCCCCGTCGCCTCGCCGGAAGCATTCCGTATCGTCAGTTCTATCCATTGCCGCAAGACGCCCTGGTGACGCCCAAAGAACAGCGTCTCGCGGCATTCCTCAATCGTGAAGGCCCGTTCGGTCACTCGATTCCCTCCGCTCTGGTTCGCCGCCAGGGTCGCGACACGCCGGAATGGTGCCTCAGATGGGCTCGCGGCGCACGTCGATGCCCGGCCCGCTGACCCATCGTGACTCGTCCGAGGCGAAGAACAACGATGTCTCGGCGATCTGCTCGGGGGTGAGAAGACGCGAGCGATCTTCGTCCGGGAAGTTCGATCTTCTCTGGTCCGTGTCGGTCGGTCCGGGGCAGATCACGTTGCAGCGGATCCCCAGCGGCATGCCCTCCTTGGCCAGCGCCTGGGCGAGACCCATCACGCCGAATTTGCTCGCGCAGTAGGCGCTCCAGCCGGCGTGGGCGCGACGCCCGGAGCCACTGACGATCATGATGATGCTGCCGCCCCCCTGGCCTCGCAGGTGCGGCCACACGGCCCGGGCGGCATGATAGCAGCCCATCAGGTTCACCTCAATCATGCCGCGCCACTCGTCCGGGGGCATCTCGTCGATGTCGCCCAACGAGGCGACGCCGGCCGAGTTGACCAGGATGTCCAGCCCGCCGAGCGCGGCGGCGGCTTCGTTCACGGCACTCTCCACCTCGCCCAGGTCAGTGACGTCCGCGCAATGGATGGACACACGGGCGCCGGGGACGGCCTGCCGCACCTGCTCCGCGCCCCGCTCCAGGTGTTCGTGCGTCTTGCTCAGCAGTGCCACGGCCGCCCCCTCGCCGGCGTAGCGTTTGGCGATCGCGAGCCCTATCCCCCGGCTGCCGCCGGTCACCAGCGCGCCCTTCCCTTCCAGTCTGCGACACATCCGGAACTCCTCTCCTTTCCTTTCAGCCGCGCGGCCCCGTGGCAAGGTACCCGCCGTCCACGGGGAGGACGGCACCGGTGATGAACGACGCCTCGTCCGAAGCCAGAAACGCGACCGCCGCCGCCACCTCCTCGGCCCTGCCGATCCTGCCCATCGGGTGGCGCGCGGCAACAGACGCCAGCTTCTCGGGATCGTCCAGTATCGTCCGGATGATCGGCGTCGCCACGTAGCCGGGCGCCACGCAGTTCACGCGGATACTCTCGTGCGCATGAGCGACCGCCATGCTGCGGGTCAGATTCTCGATCCCCGCCTTTGCAGCCGCAAAAGACGCCGCGAAGTTGCCGCGCTGTCCGCCGATCGAAGACACCGTGACTATAGCTCCTTTACCCAGTTCGCGCATGCGCGGGACGGCGAACTTGCACGCCAGGAACACGGCCTTCAGGTCCAGGTCCACCACGCGGTCCCAGTATTCCTCGCTGGTCTTGACCACGTCCCCGCCCGCCCCGACTCCGGCGGCGGGAAACAGCACGTCCAGGCGTCCGAGTTCACGAACCGTCTCGACGACCATGCGCTCCGCTTCGTTCGCCAGCGTCACGTCGGCTTCTATCAGCAGCGCCCGGCGTCCGTTTGCCTCCACGAACTCGCAGGTAGCTCGTCCGCCGTCGGGATCGATGTCGGCCACGGCGACGTCCGCCCCTTCCGAGGACAGGCGCTCCGCCACCGCGCGGCCGATGCCGGAACCGCCGCCGGTGATCAATGCGACCTTACCGTCAAACCTTTGAGCAGTGCGCATTGCGGCCGCCTCCTGCAAAAGAGCGTTCGCGGCCGGCACCCGGTCACTCGCCGGCCTGCGTCCTGTTGAGCAGCAGTTCCACCCGGTTCTCGGGGTGATAGGGCTTGCTGACGATGCTCGGAAGCGGGCCGCCGCCGATGATGCCCACCTTGGCGTGATGCGTCGGGTGCAGGTCGTCGATCACGCACTCCTCGAACTCGCCGTTGCCCTGGTTGGCGTAGATGATCATCTTGGGCGACGGATTCTTGCCCAGGCCCATCTCCGCGCAGAAGATGTCCAGCCGCCCGTTGCCCGTCATGTCGGCCAGGGCCAGGCTGTGCGGGTGGAACAGGTCGTCCGCGAGCACGTGCGCGCGCCAGTTGGGGAAACCGTCGAACCACGCCAGCCGCGCCGGGTCGCTCTCGCCCTCGCTCAGCACCACCTCCGGCCGGCCGTCGCCCGTCAGGTCGCCCACGGCCACGCACGTCAGCCGGTAGTCGGGCGAGATCGGACGCCGCACCCAGCGTCCGCCGTCCAGCTTGAACCAGTACGGTCCCGCCACGATCTCCAGCGCGCCGTCGCCGTCCAGGTCCGCCAGCGCCACGCCCTCCACCTCCAGCCCCTCGCTGATCACGTGCCGGTAGCGCTTCGGCCAGGGGCTGACGGTCGGATCCTCGGGGATGTCGTAGTAGGCGATGATCTTCGCCACCTGCGAGAGCACCACTATCTCGTCCTGCCCGTCGCCGTCCACGTCGCCGACGGCCTGGTCGTGATACTTGTTGAACTCGTTCTCAATCAGGCGCTTCGGCCAGTTCTCGAACGGCGGGCCGGGATTCTCGAACCAGTAAAGCTCCTTGCCGCCGTGGTCCATGCCGGCCACCACGTCCGGCCGGCCGTCGCCGGTCACGTCCAGCACCACCCCGCCCGCCTCCAGCCGCGCCGTGGCTATCGTGTGGCGGGTCCAGTCCGGATACTCGTACCAGACAACGTTGCCGTCGCCCTTCTTGCCGCCGATCACGATGTCGTTGTAGCCGTCGCCGTTCACGTCCACGATCAGGCAGACGTCGTTCTCGGTTCCGGGCGGGTTGTCGTCCACCACCACGTAGTCGAAGTCCATCCCTCGGCTCCCATCTCAAGGATTCCGCACGATCGTTCAGTCGGCCGTCGCCTCCGAGCGGCACTCGCGTTGACCTGCGCCGCCGCCCGACACTACCATATCGGGACACCCAACGTTGCCGCACGCACCCCCTCACCGGAGGCCGCCATGAAGCAACGCTTTCAGCATAACATGATCGTCCGCCACGAACACCTCAACCATTACGGCAACCTCTACGGCGGCACCGTGCTGGCCGTCATCGACGAGCTGGCCTTCATCGTCTGCTCGCGCACCTACCCGGGCCGCAACTTCGTCACCCGCGCCATCCACAACGCCGAGTTCACCGCCCCCGCCCACCTGGGCGACGTCATCGAGTTCGACTTCGGCATCGAGCGCCTGGGCCGCACCTCCGTCCGCGTCCGCGTCACCATGTTCATCTACGACAACGCCGGCAACGATCCCGTCCGCTCCTTCGACGGAACCGTCGTCATGGTCTGCGTGGACGCCGACGGCAATCCCACACCCGTCAAAAGCTGACGCAGAAGCCCTCGCCGCAGCCAGGGCCTACAGCAGCGAGCTCAGATAGTCGAAGTCCTCCTGAAGCTTGTCGCGCGTGGTGATGCCCACCGGCTTGCACGCGTAGCCGCCGCGGAAGTCCTCGATGTCGATGTAGCCGTCGTAATCCAGTTCCTTCAGCGCGTCGAACACCACCTTCCAGTCCACAAAGCCGTCCTGCAGCGACATGTTCTCGCAGACCCACTTGCCGTCCTTGCGCAGCCAGCCGGCGTTCTTCGCGTGGACGTGATGCAGGTAGGGGCGCAGCATCTCCATGCCCATCTTGTAGTTCTCGAACCCCTCGTGCACCATGTTGCCCGGATCGTACAGCACGCCCACGCAGTCCGGGTCGCGGCCTTCCAGCACGCGCGCCGTCGCGGAAGCCGTCGCCGTTATCAGGCCGTGATGCGTCTCGATCAGCGCCTTCACGCCCGTCTCGCGCGCCAGCTTCTCCACCTCGGCGTAACCCCGGCGCGCCTGCTCGAACAGCTCGTCGTGGTGCGTCGATCCGTCGTAGCGCGGCACGGCCACGCGGATGCCCGCCGCGCCCACGCGCTGCGCCACCTCCATGCACGTGCGCACGCCGTCCAGGTCCAGGCAGTTCGCGCGCGTGCCCAGGGACGGTATCGCCAGGCCGTTGCGCTCGGCGGCTTCGCGGGCGGCCTTCGTGCTGGCCTCCATCCGGTCGGTGTCGATGTGCCACTTGCTCTCGCCGTCCCAGACGGCGCGGGTGTAGTCGACGGTCCATTCGATGGCGTCGTAGCCGATCTCGGCGGTCAGGTCGACCGCTTCGTCGATCTTGTAGTCGGGTGTAACCAGAGAGTAGACGCCCAGCTTCATGACGGGAACTCCTTCTGCCTCGGACGGCGCGGTGTGCGCCCTGCCCGGCCGGCGCGCGCCGGCGCTCCGGTGCAGGACGGCGGCGATTATACGCCCGCCCCGCCGGGCCGTCAAAACGCGCGCGGGATACCGCCCGCTCTGAACACTTGCCGTGTCCGCCGCGTTCCGGTAAGCTGCACACCGCAGAATGGGAACGGTTGCGCAGACGCGGGGTCACCATGAACGTCGCCGATTTCAAACGCAAGTGGCAGGTCGCCGACCTCACCGAAAGGTCCGCCTCCCACCAGCACTTCCTCGACCTCTGCGACCTGCTCAATCACCCCAAGCCCGCCGAGGCCGACCCCTCCGGCGAGTTCTACACCTTCGAGAAGTTCACCGACACCCACGGCGGCGGACACGGCTTCGCGGACGTCTACTACCGCGACCACTTCGCCTGGGAATACAAGGGCAAGCACCACGACCTCGCCGCCGCCTACGACCAGCTTCTCAAGTACCGCGAATCGCTCAACAACCCGCCCCTGCTGGTCGTCAGCGACATCCTCACCATCGAGGTCCACACCAACTTCACCAACACGCCGCCGGAGGTCCACAGGGTCCTCCTGAAGGAGATCGACCAGCCGCGAAGCCTCGAAGTCCTCCGCTGGGTCTTCACCGATCCCGAGAAGCTCCGCCCCGGCCGCACCAGCCAGGCCATCACCGCCGACGTGGCCGAGCGGTTCGCCGGCGTCGCACAGGACATGCGCGAGCGCGGCCTCGACTCGCAGCAGGTCGCCCACTTCCTCGACCGCCTCGTCTTCTGCTTCTTCGCCGAGGACACCGGCCTGCTGCCCGAGGACCTGTTCCGCCGCGTGCTCCAGATCACGCACAAGGACCCCGCCCGCTTCCGCGACGCCGTCGGCGACCTGTTCGACGCCATGGCGACCGGCGGCGAGTTCGACTTCCGCCGCATCCCCCACTTCAACGGCAGCCTGTTCGTCGAAGGCCCCGTCCTGGAGATGACCGAGGACGAGATCGACCGCGTTTACGAGGCGTCGAAGCTCGAGTGGGACGCCGTCGACCCCAGCATCTTCGGCACGCTGTTCGAGCGCGGCATGGACCCGGACAAGCGCTCCCAGATCGGCGCCCACTACACCAGCCGCGAGGACATCGAGACCCTCGTCGAGCCGGTCGTCATCTGGCCGCTGCAGCGGGAATGGGAGGAGACGCGGGGCACCGTCAGTAACCTGCTCGCCACCGGCCGCAAGGACGGTCGCAAGCCCAAAAAGCCCCTCTCCGACGCCGCGCAGTCGAAGGCGCGCGACGAGTCGGGCCGCCTGGTGCGCCGCTTTCACGACCGCCTCGCCGCCCTCAAGGTGCTGGACCCCGCCTGCGGCTCCGGCAACTTCCTCTACGTCACCCTCCAGAAGCTGAAGGACCTGGAGAAGGACGTCATCGTCTTCGCGGAGGAGCACGGCCTGGAGCCGCTCTCGCCGCGCGTCGGCCCGTGGCAGCTCTACGGCATCGAGATCAGCCCCTACGCCTACGACCTGGCGCAGATGGTCGTCTGGATCGGCTACCTGCAGTGGGTCAAGGCGAACGGCTTCGGCGAGCCGAGCGAACCGATCCTCAGGCCGATGGAGGGCAACTTCCGGAACATGGACGCCGTCCTGGACCTGGGCGATCCGGAGGACCCGAAGGAACCCGAATGGCCGGCGGTGGACTGCATCGTCGGCAACCCGCCGTTTCTGGGCGGCAACAAGATTCGTCAGGGGTTGGGAGACGAATACGTCGACACGCTCTTTAGTCTGTACGACGGACGCGTACCCGCATTTGCTGATCTGTGCTGCTATTGGTTCGAGAAGGCACGCGCCCTGATCGAGGCCGGCCGCTGCGAGCGGGCCGGCCTGCTGGCGACGCAGGGCATCCGCGGCGGTGCGAACCGGACCGTCCTGGAGCGCATCAAGGAATCTGGCGACATCTTCTTCGCCGAGAGCGACCGGCCCTGGGTACTGGACGGGGCTAACGTGCATGTGTCGATGGTGGGCTTTGCGGCTGGCAAGGCCGGGGTAGGCGCCACCGAGAATTCGGAAGCTGTGCTTGACGGGCATCCCGTTGCCACGATCAACGCGAACCTGACTGCTGCCACAGATGTGACCACTTCTCGGCCTATGCAGGGAAGGGCGGATTTGTGGGCCTATGGGAGCCAGCAGAAAGCCAAGTTCCGCATTCCAGAAAGCCTTGCCCTAAAGCTCCTGCGGTTGCCGAATCCCACAGGCCGGCCGAATAGCGACGTAATCCGGCTCAGCCTGAATGCTGCAGAGCTTCTCAGCCGGGGACCAGAAGGGTTTGTCATCGATTTCGGCCAAGAAAAGAACATGACTGAACCTGCCAGATATGAGGCACCGTTCGAACACATTAGAGCCTCAGTCTATCCGCTTCGCAAGGATCACAATTCACGGATCCAGCGCCAGTATTGGTGGCTCCATGCGCGGCCTTCACCTATATACAGGAACTACCTACGGTCTGATAGCCGTTGTGTGGTGACGCCTTGTGTGTCCAAGCACAGAGTCTTCGCATGGCTACCTCCTGAAGTACTAGCTAACCACGCCAACGTCGCCTTCGCCCGTTCCGACGACTACTTCTTCGGGGTGCTGCACTCGCGGCTGCACGAGGTCTGGGCGCTAAGACTCGGCACGCGCCTGGAGACGCGACCCCGCTACACACCCACGACGTGTTTCGAGACCTTTCCCTTCCCCTGGCCGCCCGGCTCGGAGTCGGCCGACGATCCCCTGGTGCAGGCCGTCGCCGACGCCGCCCGCGAGTTGAACGAGCTGCGCGAGAACTGGCTGAACCCGCCGGAGTGGACCGTCGAGGAGGTGCTGGAGTTCCCCGGGTCGGTCGACGGTCCCTGGGCGCGCTACGTCCACGAGCCCGACGGACGCGGCATCGGCACCGTCCGCTACCCGCGTCGCGTGCCCGACCCGCCGTTCGCGAAGGCGCTGAAGAAACGCACCCTCACGAACCTGTACAACGAGCGCCCCACCTGGCTGGACAACGCCCACCGCACCCTGGACGAAGCCGTCTGCGCCGCCTATGCCGCGGCAATTGGGGACCCCGCCTGGCAACCCGACATGGACGACGAGACCATCCTCGAGAAGCTCCTCGCCCTGAACCTTGCGCGCGCGGAGGGCTGACGTTTCACCCGACCCGGCCGTTCCGCCGCCCGTCCCGGCTTGCAGGCCATAACAGACCGCGTACAATGAGTGTAGGCGGGATGTGTTCCGGCAGAAGCTGAGACGGCGAACATTGCGCCGGTTCTGCTTCGTCGACGCAGCGGGGCGAGACGCCCCGCTCTACCCATTGC
>CAZZNQ010000036.1:0-36577 GCA_964655775.1 uncultured candidatus Brocadiaceae bacterium
CGCAGCAGCCGGTTGGCCAGCTCGACAACATCCGGCCGCTGGAGCAGGGGCTCGCCGCCGGTGATACACACCAGCCGCGTGCCAAAGCCGTGGGAGGTCCGGAACACCTCGTCCAGCGGCAGCGCCTCGCCGGGCTCGGTGCGGGCGTACTCCGTGTCGCAGTAGCTGCAGCGCAGGTTGCAGCCCGCCAAGCGCACGAATGTGCACGGCAGCCCGGCGCGCGACGTTTCGCCCTGAATGCTGCGAAATACCTCGCTCACGGCCAGTTCGTGGTCGCCGCCTCCGCCCATCACTCGATTCCCCTCAGTTCCCGGAGCCCGGCCAGGTCGGCATCGGCCTGCTTCATCTCGGCCAGGTAGGCGCGCGCCGTCCCGCAGACGCACCGGAAGTCGCAGTATCTGTCGCAGACGTGGCGGTCCTCCGGCGGCAGCGGCGGGAAGTTGCCGGCCGCTATCTGGTCCAGAATGAGGCGGACGGCCCGGCGGAAGCCGCTCGCGCCGTCGGAGAGCGAATCCAGATCGGGTCCGGCGACCTCCTTGCCTTCCCGAGTGAAGAGGTAGGCGGCCGTCCCATCCTCCGCCTCAAGCAACTCGCACGAGGCCATCAGGTAGACGGGGAGCTGAAGCTGACGGCCGCCGCGCAGGGTGTGCCTCTTGTACGGACGGCTGCTGCCCGTCTTGTAGTCCAGGACGCGGACGGCCCCGTCCGGCAGGCGGTCTACCCGGTCGACGAAGCCGTGGAACTCGACGGTCCGGCCATCGCCGACCTCGAGGCGGTAGGGCTCCCATTCCTCGTATCCGAACGACCACTCGAAGCGTTCCGGGCATGCCTCGGGGTGATCGTTGCGCTCGGTCTCCAGCAGCAGCTTCAGTTCTTCAAGCGTTCTGGCGCGCTCCGCCATCCAGGTGGCCCGGTGGTTCTCGGCGTGCGCGCCCGCAAGCTCGTCCAGAATCTCTCCCGCCCGGTTCAGACCGTCGGCCACCTCCTCGTCGGTTAACGTCCCCAGCCTGCTTCCCTGGAAGCGCTCCGTGAATAGCCGGGCCAGTGTCTGATGGATAATCGAGCCGCGTTCCAGCGGGGTGAGCTCGAGCTCCTCGGGCGGCGTCTCCACCTCCGCCACGCCGAGCACGTAGGTGAGGAAGTACTGGAACGGGCAGTAGGCATACGTCTCCAGACGGGTCGGGCTGACGGCCTCTCCGAATTGCGCATACCGGTCTGCCAGGGCCTCCAGCAGGTCGCCGGCGCGTATCTTGCCGTCATAAGGCCCGTATGTCGGTACTCCCCAGCGCTCCGCCTCCATCTGCATCGCCCGTTCGAAGTGCGCGGAGACGCGGGCCAGGTAATCCGTGCGAAGCGGGCCGTCTTTGCCCGGGGCGAACACGGCGGCGTCGTACTCCAGTTCGTCGAGCGCGCAGCGCAGCTCCTCGGCGGACCATTCCCTTCCGCTGAGGGGCACCCGTTGCACAAGCCCGGTGGGCAGGCCGCGCGCGAGGTCCTCGTCGGTCACGTCGTGGCCGGCCAGCGCGCTGCATGCTGCCGTGAGAAAGCGCGAGGCAAACCGCGGACGGCCGGAGTGCTGTTCCAGTCGGGGATAGGTCAGCACCACTTCCCGGCGCGCCGATCCGAGGGCGATGCGGAACAGGTAACGCTCCTCGTCCGGGCGGGCGCTCTGCAGCGGCAGGTCGGCGGCGCCCAGTCGTTCCGCGCAGCCGTTCAGGTCCTCGCGGTCCGTCTCAGTCAGCAGCGTACCGGACGAGATGTGTCGCGGGAAGCCTTTCTCCACCAGGCCCGGGACGATCACGCGGTCGAACGTCGCGCCGCGCACGCCCATGATGCTGGAGACGCAGACACCGGTGTGCTGGAACCGTTCGCGGGGAACACTGCCCGCCGCGAGCCGTCTTCCCAGCACCCATGACAGAAGGGACTCGTCGGGAGTGGTGCCCGTCATGTCCAGGGCGCCCAGCGACGCCACGGCATCCAGCACTTCCCGCGTCCCTTCCTCGTCTCGCGGAGCGTAACGGCGGAGCAGCTTCGAGAGCCGAGAAGCGGATTCCGCCCAGGTTGAGGCCGTTGACGGCGTGCAGTCGGACAGGAGTCCGTCGACCAGTTTCGCGGCGAGCCGGCAGGAGACGGCGTCCCGACGGCAGGCCTCCGCCTCCGAATCGGTCTCGGCGGCATCGCCGTGGCGGACGAGAGCCGCTGCATGGTCTCCCAACCGCTCTCGCCACGTGTCGCGCCCCCGCTTCACTCCCGCCTCGCGCGACAGGCGGTGCACCGTCGTCGCCGAAAGCCCCTCGGGCCATGGCATTTCGGCTACGGCGAGGAAGTCCAGCACGTCCACGCGTTCCGGCTCCGACGTCGAGAGCGCCACCAGCTTGAGCGCGAGCCGCCCGGCGACGGTCGAGGTGAGCGGGACGCCTTCCCGGATGAAGTATCTCACTCCCGTGCGGTCCAGGCCTTCGGCTACGCGCGCTGCGTCCTCTCCGCCGGACCGCAGGAGCACGCCCGTCGTCTTCACCGCGTCGACGTTCGCGCCGGACAGGGCCGCCCTGGCGATCTCCACCGCCTCGGGGTCCTGCCCGGGGCAGCTTACCACACGCACCGTGCCGTCCCACTCCCGCGCATTTCTTTCTCCCTTAGTGGATGCACGGTGCCGGTCCTGGAAGCAGTCCCGCCGAAGGCGCGCGAGGTCGGAGTCCGCGTCGTCCTCGTCGATGCAGTCAGGTCCTTCCACCCGCAGGCACGACGCGAGCCAATCGACGACGGGCTTGGCGTATTCGAATCCGGGAGTGGGGCCGTCATCGTCCGCCCACCACAGAAGATAGGCCGACGCACTGCGCGCAGTCGAGAGAAGACGTGATACCAAGCTCCGCTGGACGGGTGTGAAATCGTAGAAGCCGTAGAGACAGCAGATGTCCGGAAGCTCGATTGGGCGGTCCTCGGATGCCGCCCGGGAAAGCAGGTCCCGTTCGGTGAAGACGCCTTCCGCCCGCCTCCAGGACTTCAGTTCGTCCCAGATGTCGGCCAGTTCGGCCAGCTTCCGGCGGCTGCCGGGGTCCCGAAGGCTGCCGGATTCGGCTGCGCTTCGCAGGCGGTCCGGCGTCCAGAGGCAGTCCTCCAGCAGCCGGATGGCGTAGTGCATGGCCGGCGCGCTGTTGGCGTAGTCCCGGAGCGAGGCGAAGTAGGAGGGCGCGGGAAGGGCGGCGATGATGCGCCGCAGGACCAGTTCCTCGGCGCCGTCGGGAACCGGCTGCCGGCCGGCGGAAGTCAGGTGGAACTGGACCATCCGCCGTGCGGCTGCACGGATTGTAAGGAACTCGACGCCCATCAGGCCGCCGGCCTCGCGGGCGGCGACGCGTCTCAGGTGCAGGGCAAGCAGATTCGTGGGAACCAGCACCCACGTGAGTTTGCCGGGGCTCCCCGGCGCCGCGGCGAGGTCCCGGGCGAACTCGCGCTCGAGCGCGGCAAACGACCGCGCTCCCACCAGCCTGCTCGTATTCATGCCGCGCTCCTGCCGCCCCATCGGCGAGGTCGCTCCGTCAATCGACCGTCAGCCCGGCGTCGCGGTAGATGGACTCGCATACGGCGAGTGTCTTGAGTGCGTCGTCGCCGGGGCTCCGGAACGGTTCGCCGTCCGTGACCCACCGGCCGAACGCCGCCACCATCGCCGAGCGCGAGCCGCCCTCACTCTCTTCAGAAAGGTCTATCTCCGTCCATTCCTTCGCCGGGATTTCCTGGCCTGCGACGGTTCCGCCCTCGGTCAGGTAGATCTGAGTGGCGCCCCTGCGGCCGAACGTCATCTGGCCAACGGTGCCGACGATGCGGGTCTCGCCCAGCCCGGCGCCCGGCACGGCCGATCCGCCCGTGATCACGCCCAGTCCGCCGCCCGACAGCGATACCACGCCACTGATCAGGTCTTCGACCTCGACGCCCTCGGGGCTGTTGAACGTGCCGCCGAATGCCTTTGCGCTCACAACTTCCTGATCGGTGACGTAGCGCATCCAGTCGATCGTGTGGATGGAATTCATGATCAGGAAACCGCCGCCGGCCGTCTCGCGTTTCAGCCGCCAGTCGGTCTTGGCCCGCTGGGTGTAGCCGCCGGTCCAGTAAGATTCCTTCTTGTTGGCCAGGCCCATGATGACCCATGCCGTCACCTTGCCGAGGGTGCCGTCTGTAACGACCTTGCGCACGCCCGTGGTGTCGGAGCCGTAGCGCCGGACGAAGCAGCACCCCAGCTTGCGCCCGGTTTCAGCCGCCACGTCCACGATGTGCTGGCCCTGCGCGACGGTGCAGGCGATGGGCTTCTCGCAGAGCACGTGCTTGCCGGCTTCCATTGCGGCGACGGCGATCGGCTCGTGCAGGTAATGGGGCGTGGAGATGAGGACGGCGTCCACGTCCGTGCGGGCCAGCAGGTCCTTCTGCGTGCCGCAGGGCTCCGCGCCCTCGGCCTGCTCGGCCAGATCCTTGGCCAGGTCCTCC
The DNA here is from genome assembly GCA_964655775.1 of uncultured candidatus Brocadiaceae bacterium. GTDB lineage: Bacteria > Planctomycetota > Brocadiia > SM23-32 > SM23-32 > CAZZNQ01. The sequence continues at coordinate 4,480 of CAZZNQ010000036.1, forward strand.
TTTACGTCGTACGTCGCCGCCAGTTCGGCGTTCTCCGCTTCCATCACGGCCTTGAAGTTCTGCACGGCGATCTCGCCGCACCCGATCATGCCGTATCGGACTACCTTTTCCGCCATCGTCCTTCTCCCGAATCACAGCCAGTGCGAAACAATACGTTCCGGTGATCCATCAGTACTTGCCCAGGCCGGCGTCCTTGTAGATGGACTCGCAGACCTGGAGGGATTTCAGGGCGTCGGAGCCGGGGCTGAGGAACGGCGTACCGTCCAGCACCCATTCGCTGTATGACTGCACCATCATCGTGCGGGCCAGTTTCGCGTCGTTGTCGTCCAGCTCGATGGTGGTCCACTCGCCGGCCGGCACTTCCTGGCCGTTGGCCTCGCCGCCTTCATCCAGGTAGACGTCTATGGACTTGCTCCCGTAGCCGCCGATCTTGATCTGGCCCCTGGTGCCGAGGATGCGGTTCTCGCCCAGGCCGCCGCCGGGCGCAGCCGACGAACCTGCGATCACGCCGACCCCACCGCCGGAGAGCAGCACCGTCGCCGCGACGAAGTCCTCGACCTCGACGCCCTCGGGGCTGTTGTAGTTACCGCCGAATGCCTCCGCCCCGACGACCTCCTCGCCGCAGATGTAGCGGTAGTAGTCGATGTTGTGTATCAGGTTCATGACAAGATACCCGCCGCCGGCGGTTTCCCAGTGCAGGCGCCAGTCGGTCTTCGCGCGCTGGCTGTAGCCGCCGGTCCAGTAGGTCTCGCGCTTCTGGCCGAGTTCCGCCATGACCCATCCCATGACGTCCCCGATCTGCCCGCTCTCGATAAGCTCGCGCCCCACGCGACACATCCCGCGCCAGCGCTGCATGAAGCAGATGCCCAGCTTGCGGCCGGCCTTCTCGGCTGCATCGACCATGCGCTGCCCCTGCTCGACGTTGACGGCTATCGGCTTCTCGCATAGAACGTGCTTGCCGGCCTGGACGGAGGCGACGGTGATCGGTTCGTGCAGGAAATGGGGCGTCGAGATGATGACGGCGTCCACGTCGTCGGCCGCCAGGAGGTCCTCTTGTTTCGCGTAGGCGGTGGCGTCCTCCTGCCGCGAGGCCAAATCCTCCGCCAGTTCGCTTTTCACGTCAAAGGTGGCGGCCAGGCACGATCTGTCCGCGCCCAGGACGGCGTCGCAGTTCTGCACGGCTATCTCGCCGCATCCGATGAGCCCGTACCGCAGTTCATCCGCCATAATCGGACCTCCTGATTCTGATTGTGCCGACCTATGCTACTGCGATCCTTGCGAAGTCACAACGCGCAGCCGCAAATCGGCGCTATTCGGTCCAGATCGGGCTGGACCACGCCATCTGGCCGTTTGCCTGCGTGACCCGCACGTAGTAGAAGTCGTCCTCTCCGGTCGACTCGTCCTCGAACTCCAGCGAAGCGGCATACATCGCCTCCGGCACCAGCCGATGCACCAGTATCGCCTCCGCCGGGAACGGCCCGATGAAGTCGATCTCACTGCTCTCCGCCAGATCCCCGAGCGGATAGCGAAGGCGCATCCGCGTCGGCGAGTCGACCTCCAGCGTGAGGGCAGAGCCCCGACGCGCCTCCATCTCCAGCACCACGGCGTTCGTCGGCGTCTCGGCGAACGCTCCTTCGCGCGCCGTGTAGGACTGCCAGCGGCAGACGTCCGGCCCGAACTCGACCACGCGGTTGCGCCGTTCCTCGTCGAATGGTCCGCTCTGGAAACAGGGCATGTAGCTCAGCAGGTGGCCGCCGCTGATGCCCGCCCGCATCGTCCAGTCCGCCGTGCGCGGTACCCCAAGGGCGGTCCACGGCCCCCATCCGAACTCGATGCGGCACTTGACCGGCCCCGCCAACGGATCCGTGCCCTTCGCGGCGTCCTCGGGGAAGTGGCGATGGATGACGCGGTTGTTGCGCAGCACCTCGATCATCGCCATGTCGTCCCAGCCGCGCGCGTTCACCCGGATGTGGCGTTTCCGGCCGGGCGGGATCGGCGAGCCCATCATGGCGCCGTTGACGGAAAAGGCCAGTTCGATGCGGTCGCCCGTTACGGCATAAGTGCGTCGGGACCGAAGCGCGTCCCAGACGGCCGCTCGCGTCTTCTCCGCCGCATAGACGGCGGCCAGACCTTCGCCGTAGGCGCCGGGGTATCCGAAGTGGTCGTCCGTTCCGGCGACGAAGCCGAAGCGCCGTCCGTGCGCGAGGGCGTACTGCAGAGTGTTGCGCGTCGTGCGCGGTCCAAGCGAATGCCGCACATAGGGCCAGGGCCCGCGGTCGCGCTCGGAACCACCGTGTTCGCTGTAGATCTCGACCAGTGGCGAAACGGATTCGTCGACGCCCTCCCAGGTCACTCCGCGTCCCGGCGCACCGCTGCGGTAGGCGACGTGGTGGGGTATCAGCAGGGCGCCGTTTCGCCTGGCGAAGTCGGTCAGGGCATCGATGTTGTCGGGCAGGAATAGCTCACCCTCGTCGTCCGGGAACAGCACCGAACGGTCGCCGTAGGCGCTGGAGTGCCATTCGTAGCCCAGGAACGCAACGAACTCGCCGGGGCGGTTCGCCTCGGCGATCAGCTTCCTGGTGGTGGGCCACACGGCGGAATGGTGGTCGAAGCCCTCCTTCCACTCGCTCTCCTGGCCGCCGGGCATCTCGGGCATGTCGTGCCAGTGAGCGTGGCCCGTGAAGGCGAAGAAGTCCAGGTGGCTCTGCGCGATGTCGATGGCGCGCTCGAGCGAGCCCTTGGAGTAATGCAGCAGGCCGACGCTGCAGTGGTTGTGCAGGTCGCCCCACAGGAGTTTGTATGGCATCCGAAATCGCGCCTCAGGTCGGAGGGATCCGGCCGGCATTCATGCGGCCTGCGGGGGCCGCTTTGTCCAGTGGAACTCATGCTCGCCGGTCCGTCAAGCGGCACGCGTTGCGGCCTGATCTCTGCCGCAGGCATTCCGCAGAAGGTGTGCGGAATGGGTCTTGCCCGAAGCACGCCAAAAGCGTTATGATTGTGCCACGTTGCAAAGCCTGGGTGAGGGACTCTGTACCTTAACTGTGGAGGAGTGGGAATGGCCAAGTCCATGACGAAGGCTCAGACCGTGGACGCACTTGCGAAGAAGATGGACATGACGAAGAAGGACGTGGCGGCATTTCTGGACGAGCTGGCGGCTCTCGCGTACAAGCAGGCCAAGAACGGGTTCACGATCCCCGGCATCGGCAAGCTGACCGTCGTAAAGCGCAAGGCGCGCAAGGGCCGCAACCCCGCAACCGGCGAGACGATCCGCATCCCCGCCAGGAAGGCGCTGAAGTTCCGCGTCGCCAAGGCGGCAAAGGACGCGATTCTTCCGGCGAAGAAGAAATAGCAGTATTCGCAGGCTTTGCATAGGGCGGGCCGGTGCGAGCGCAGAAAAGCGCGTCGCCCGGCCCGCTTCGTGTACGGGGAAGCCGACGCGGACGTTGGACACCCGTTAACCGGCGATGTATTCTTACGCACATGCTCTTTTCGGGCGCGAGCGCGTCCGGACGCCAGCAAGCCACGACTTTAGTCGCAGACGCAGGGAGGATGAAATGTCGGAACTGAAGATCGGGATGGTCGGGCTGGACACCAGCCATTGCGGGGCCATCGTCAACACGCTGAACTACCCCGACAATCCCCACCACATCAAGGGCGCGAAGATCACCGCCGCCTACCCCGGCGGCACCGATCTGTGCGCGGTCAGCCGCGACCGCGTGGGCAAGTTCACCGACGAGATGCGCGACAAGCATGACGTGCCGATCTACGACTCGATCGAGAAGCTGGCCGAGGACGTCGACGCCGTCATCGTGACCAGCGTGGACGGGCGCCAGCACCTGGAGCAGTTCAAGATCCTCGCCCCCTTCGGCAAGCCGGTCTTCATCGACAAGCCGTTCACCTGCTCCTATGAGGAAGCCAAGGAGCTGGTGGCCGTTGCCGAGGAACACGACTGCCCCATCATGTCCGGTTCGTCGCTGCGCTACTCGGCCGGAAGCAGCGGCCTGGTGCCCGAGGAGGCGGAGCTGGGCGCCTGCGAGGTGTTCGGCACTATGCCCATCCAGGACGACTATCCCGTGTACTTCTGGTACGCCGTGCACCCGGTCGAGATGCTCGTAAGCTACATGGGCACCGGCTGCAAGAGCGTGCAGGCAATCCATCGCGACGATCAGGATCTGCTGATCTGCGAGTGGGAGGGCGGCAAGATCGGCACCGTGCGCGGCATGCGGTTCACCACCTACCACTTCGGCGTGAACGTTTACACCACCAAGGGCACCGTGCACGGCCTGGCGCTGAACGAGCCGCCGGGACACGTGCTGATGCTCCAGAAAATGGTGCCGTTCCTGAAGACCGGCGAATCCCCGATCCCGATCGAGGAGACGCTGGAGATCATGGCTATCCTTGACGCCGCCGGGCAGAGCAAGGACCAGGATGGGAAGACCATCGCCCTCGAGTCCTGACGCGGCATATCGCAGGAGCTGATTCGCGGCGGCCGGGGGCCTCGATGCCTCGGCCGCCGCTCTGCTGTGGAGGCGTGGCGATGAGAAAGGTGAGGCTCGCAAGTCTGGGCGTTCCGCTCGCCCATCACGAGACACTGGAGCACAAGTGGCGCTCGGTAGAGCCGGGACTGGCCCTTGCCGCCGAACGGAGACCGGACCTGCTGGTGCTGCCCGAGGCGCTCAACCTGTACCGGCGCGGGCGGCGCAACATGTGCGAGCACTGCGAAGCGGACGCCCTCGAGGTGCCGGGTCCCGAGGTGGAGATGTTCACAACCTGGGCCGCGGACAACCGCGCCTACCTCGTGCTCCCGTTGATCGAGCGCCACGAGGGTTTGGTGCGAAACTCAGCCATTCTGATCGACCGACAGGGCCGGGTGGCGGCACGCTACTTCAAGGTCAATCCCACCGTCATCGAGATGGAACACGGCGTGGTGCCGGGCGACGGGCCGGTCTGCTTCGACGCGGATTTCGGTCGGCTCGGTTTCGCGATCTGCTACGACGGTCAGTTCCCCGAGCCCTGGCGCGGCTACGGCGAGAAAGAAACGCGGCTCGTTTGCTATCCGTCGATGTGGTCCGCCGGCCGTTTCCTGAATGCGGCCGCGCTGCAGGGCAACTACTACATCCTCACCTCGTTCGCCCCGCAGTCTCGCCTCATCGATCCCGTTGGTCGGACAGTCGCAACCGTCGGCGACCGGCAGACGCCCGTTCACCAGGGCTACCAGCCCAACCTGCTGGTCGCGGACGTCGACGTCGATTACGAACTCGTCCATCTGGACGAGGCCCAGCGCGTGTTGAAGGAGTTGCTGGCACGGGAGGACGTGACCGTGGACGTGCTCGGCGATGAAGACATCGCGATGCTGACGACGAACGCGCGCGAGCTCTCGCCGCTGGACGTGCTGCGCGAGCTGCGGGTGCCCACGCTGCGCGAGACCCTGACCGCCGCCCGCGAACGCCGGGACCGATGCGCGCGATAGGACGGCGCCCTGCAGCCGTCCATCGCAGATGGTATACTCGCCTCTCATGCTTGTGTGACGGATTCTGGGAAGCGTCCGGCGCATTGTTCCACGACAGCCCCACCTACCACCGATGCGAGAGGATTTCACATGAAGGGAAGGCTCCCCCTCATTCTGGCCGTTGCCGTCGCTCTTCTCTCCACGTTATTCACTGAGGTGAAGGCTGCGGACCCGTCCGAGACGAATAGGACGGTGGTCCTGGATACGGCCGGGTTCTGGCGCATGCATCACCGGCTGGAACCACCGTTTGTAGCCGCCGACGGAGCGCCTGAGCCGATACTGTTCGGCAAGCCCTGGGTCGACGATCCGACGCCGGCGGCCCCGGCGGGCTGGACCGATCCGGATTTCGACGACGCCGGCTGGCTGCGCCTGCCGCTGCGTCGCCAAGGCCGAACGCCATATCTCTCGCGCCTCTGCCTGCGCGGCAAGTTCCGCGTGGCCGATCCCGCAGAGGTCAATGGCCTCGCGCTGACGGCGGAGTATCACGGCGGCATCGTAGTGTATCTGAACGGCCGGGAGGTCCTGCGCAGGCATCTCCCCGCCGGCCCGCTGGCGGCCGACACCCTCGCCGATGCCTATCCCCGCGAGGCCTTCCTGAACGAGAACGGCGAGCTGATGGGATCGGAGATGCGCCGCCACTGGCGCCTGGGACGCAACCGGGAACTGGCGCCCCACGTCGCCCTTTCGCGCCGCGGAATCCTGAAGGCCGAACTCCCCGTCGATGCCCTGCGCGAGGGCGTGAACGTGCTCGCCGTCCAGATCGTTCGCGCGCCCTACAATCCGATCATTGAAGAGAAGCGCACGGAGGAAGAACGCGGGCACGGCTACAATATCTCGTGGAACACCTGCCAGATCAACCGCCTCCAGCTCACGGCTGAGGACGCCGGCGGCCTGGTGCCCAACGCCGTGCGGCCCGCCGGACTGCAGGTCTGGAACGGCGATCCGATGATCGCCGACTTCGACCTGGATTTCGGCGACCCCAACGAGCCGCTCCGCCCCGTCCGCATTGTCGGCGCCCGGAACGGCTGGTTCTCCGGCGAGGTCCTGGTGGGCTCCGACGGCCCGATCACGGGTCTTCGGGCGCGCGCCGGCGATCTGGAGGGCGACGGCGGCGTGATACCCGCCTCCGCCGTGCGCGTTCGGTTCGGCCTGCCCTGGGGCGAACAGCGGCTCGTCTACCCTTACCAGGGACACACGCTGCCGTATCCCGCGGCGCCCGGTCTTCTGGGCGCATTGGCCGAGGAGGCGCCGGGCGAGGTGCCTGTGTACGAAAAGCCGACCGGCCGCGGGCATCTGGACCTGCCGGGTCAGCCGCAGCCCGTCTTCGGTGCCGTGGTGCCGGTCTGGATCACCGTCAAGGTCCCGACCGACGTTCCGCCCGGCGTCTATCGCGGGCAGGTGAAGTTGGAGGCGGACGCCCGTGCGGCCGTCGACGTCCTGGTGGAAGTGGACGTGCGCGACTGGACCGTGCCCGATCCGGCCGAGCACGCGACCTGGGTGGAGATGGTGCAGTCGCCCGAGACGCTGGCCATGGAATACGAGGTGGAGCCCTGGTCGCAGCGGCACCTCGAACTCATCGCGCAGTCCATGCGCTACATCCGCGACGCCGGCAGCCGCGTCCTCTACGTGCCGCTCATCTGCCATACCCACTACGGCAACGACGAGTCGATGGTCCGCTGGATTCCGGACGGGAACGGGGGCTACAGCTTCGATTTCTCACGGATGGACGCCTACCTGGACGTCGCCGAGAAACACCTCGGCACGCCCGGGATCGTCGTGTTCCAGGTCTGGGACGTCTACATGATGCCCACAGACGAATCCGAGCTCGGCCGCGGCGACCGTCGCGTCTACGCGCACCTGGAAAAGACGGGGGCACTGATGGGCGCCGGCCCCGAGGTGACGGTCCGCGACCCCGAGACCGGCGAGTTCGGCAACGTCTTTTTGCCGCGCTACGGCGAGCCCGGCACCGCCGAGCACTGGAGCGAACTCTTCGCCCGATTGCGCGAGCGGATGAAGGCGCGGGGACTGGAAGGCACGATGATGCTGGGTCTGCTGCCGGACCAGTGGGCGACCCAGGAGGAGATCGCATTCCTGAAGGAAGTCTCCGGCGACCTGCCCTGGGTTGTGCATTCGCACATGGGGGCCACGCGGGGCAACGTGTACGACATCGCCCGCGCCGGCTATCAGACGCGCGTCTGGCATGTATACTACGCCACCGAGCCCGCCGGCGAGGGCAGCCTGCTCGGTTGGAAGGAGCCGCTGCTGGTCGCCAAGTTCAACCGCATCGTCGGGTTCGACACCTTCCCCTACGCCACCTGGAGCACCTATCCGGAGTTCGCCGTCACCGGCTCCGTGCGCGGCGTCGGGCGGCTGGGCGCCGACTTCTGGAACGTCATCAAGGATAAGCGCGGCCGCCGCCGGGGCACCGTCACCCAGCTTTATCCCCAGAGCAGTTGGCGCAATCTGGACCCGTGGGCTGCTCTGCTGGCTCCCGGCCCGGACGGCCCGGTGGCAACCACCCGTTACGAGGTCATGCGCGAAGGTGTGCAGGCGTGCGAGGCTCGCATCTTCATCGAGCGTGCGCTGGCGGACGATGCTTCCCGGGCGAAGCTTGGCGAAGAGCTGGCGGCGCGCGCCGAGGAGCTGCTGCGAGAGCGACTCCGCTGCATGTGGCGGCAATCATCGCACATGATGCTGATCCCCAAATACTCGATACAGTCGGCGCACACCGACAGCATCGCCGGCAGCACGTGGTTCGCGGGATCGGATTGGCGGGGCCGACTGGCCCGCCTCTACGACACCGCCGGCCAGATCGCCGACCGCCTCGCGACGCCGTAAGCGCTGAAGCTTGAGGCGATCTGCACCGGCAGGGATTACGCATCCAGGCGGTAGACGGCGGCCGACTGTGGGGCCACCGGCAGCCGCAACGGTCCCTCGGCCGGCACGTCGATGGTCTTGCCCGCTGCAAGATCCGTTAGGCGGCCGGCGGGCAGGCCAGAGGGCGTGACGCCGTGCACCGACGATGAGAAGTTGGCCGCCACGAGGTACAGCACCCCGTCCTGCCCCCGCACCAGCAGCGCCCGGCCGTCCGGCTCCTCGCATTCCAAGCGGCGGTTAGCATCGTCGGCGAAGAAGGACTGGGTTCCTTCCGTGTCGACGGACGAGAGCAGCACGCAGCCGGTGTCCAGCACGGCGCGCGGGCCCTGCACCGCCGTCGGCCCGACGTCGCTCGGGTAGCAGAGCCGGTCGCTGTAGATGCTGCCGGAGTATCCTCCGGCCCGTGAGGGCTCGCGCAGCAGGTACCAGCTGTCTCCCCCGTAGATGCCCACCAAGCCGAGGCAGTCGTCCACGTTCACCCAACTGCAGCCGAACTCGCGGAGTTCGGCACGTTCGGGGATGCCGGCCACCTCGCGGGTGCCGAGTGGCGTGTGGTAGAAGCGCTTCATCTCGTTGAACACATCGTTCGCGATGCGCAGGGAAACGCCCTCGACGTTGCGGAAGAACAGACGCAGGTCGCCGATGCGGGCCAGCTCGAGCCGGGCTACCGAGTGGTCGTCCGGCAGCGCGGCGAAACAGATGGCGTGGCGGACCAGATCCGACCGTCGCCAACCCTCCGGGACGTGGACCTCGCTACCTTCATTGACGCAGCCGATGGTCACGAAGCCGCCGGGGAACTGCTGGGTGCGCTCCCACTTCAGCTCACGCCGTCCTGTGGCCCCCACCGGGCACGCGCGGCCGGCCAGGTTCTCCTGCCACTCGGCCATGTGGGGTCGGTCCGGCGGCACGCACAGGCCCTGCGGCCGCTCGGCAGCGCGCCAACTCCAGCTTGCCAGGCGCGTGGGGCTGCGGTGAAACACGGCCCCGTGCTCGGGTTCATGCCAGCCGCCGCGCACGGATCCCTCAAGATCTTCTCCCGCTTCCGCAGGCCCGGTGATGGCGAACTGCTGCGTCCAGCGCAGCAGCATGGACAACACAACGGCCTTATCCGATTCCAGGCGCGTGTAGTAGTAGGGGTTTTCCTGCGCAATGTGCGAGAGTCGGGCGCCGACGAAGCTGCCGTCCGCGTTGTAGTCTTGTTCGCGCAGGATCGTGTCGATGGCGCCCTCCGCCTGTCCCATCGCATGGGCATCGCCTAGGTGATGGGCCGTCCAGACCAGCGTCGGCAGCAGATAGTCCTGGCAGTAGCAGTAGCGTTGGCGGGTGTCGCCGCCGATGCGCAGCAGCCGGCCGTTCGGGGCGACCAGGCGACGGAGAAGCGACCACAGGTCCTCCGCGTGATGATAAAGCGCCGGCGGCGGCTCCTCGCCGCGCGCCACAAAACCGTAGTGCAGCATGGCGATGTTGCTCAGGCAGATGACCATGTAGCCGACGTTCAGGTAGCCGTGATGGTCAAGAGCATAGTGCGGGAAGAAGTTGGCGCCGACGTGCCATTCGCTGAGCGGCTTGCCGGCAATGACGGTGCCGTCCTCGGCGTCGGCCGGCACACTGACGCCGTTCAGCAGGAACAGGTTGGCCTTCTCGCGCCAGTCGTCCGCGTGGGGGTGATCGGGGTACATCATGGCTGCGCGGGCGAGGATGGCGCCGTTCCAGAGGTTCGACTCCGGCCGGTTCCGGTGGGTGCTCTGCCAGCGGTTGGCGGCCACCTCGGCGACAAGCTGGGCCTCGGCCTCGCCGGTTATCATGCGACGGAGCATCTCGCGGTCGCGATCGGTCAGATGCTCATCCAGGGCTTCGACGCCGTGCATCATGCGTTCAATTCCGAGCGACGATATCCAGGTGCCGCCCCACTGGGTGCCGTCGGTGCGCGTGCGCTCGCCGCCGGTGTAGGTGTCCAGCGAGTATCGGAGGGCGGCCAGTGCGCGTTCCAGCACCAAGGCCGGGTCGACACTGCAGTCGGCCGGGTCCGTGTCCGGATCGGTGGCCAGAACGGCCATTGCCGCGAGGTATTTCTGGTTGGTCTGCACGCCCCAGTTGTCATAGCCGGTTCCGAAGCATCCCCGGCCGGACGCTTCGGGATCGTTCCACCAGTGGCGTTCGGCGCAGACGGCCCACGCGGACAGGGCGTGCAGGGCCTTTGCCCGCACCGTTGTTGCTAAGTCCGGACACGCGTACATCAACCGCCTCCTCGCTCGTGGACAGCGCACATAAACGGAGTCTTCGAGTGGCCAGTGTAGCGATTCGGTGAGGGCAACCGCAACCCTGTCTGCGATCGGGGAATGCGTGCTTATACTCGGGAGCAAAAGCGTCTTGAATACGGCCGTCCCGACTTCCCGAAACCGTACGTTCGAGGGCGGCGCGGCCGGCCCGGCCGCAGGCAGCCGTGGCCTCCATCCGGCACTCCCGGGCGCGGTCCCATTTCGTCCGCAAGGCGTTATCGTCCGAACGCGTGGCGCCGGAAGCGTGCGCGCGGATTCTTTCCCTTTGACAGACATGAGCGACGTTCTATAATCAGAGACCGATACGGCGGGGTATCCCCGGGCTTTATTGATATGGTGAAGAAAAAGATGTCTGATAGACGGCGTTTGGGGATGGTCCTTCTCGTAGTCGCCTGCCTTGCCGCGTCGCGTCTTGCGGCAGCACAGCAGGCCGAAGTCGCGGGCAGCTTCGAGCGCGACCTTATGGCCGTCGATCCCTCCGAGCACGTCGAGGTCCTGTCCAGCTACAAGAGTCGCTATACCGGGTACCCGGGGTGCTTCGAGGCGGCGTCCTACATCACCGATCGCTTCCGCGAGATCGGGCTGGCGAACGTCGAGGAGTCTCCCTTCCAGGTGGTCGTGCCCGTCGCGCCGAACGATGAGCACTGGGGGCGCAAAGTGCCCGAGGCAGAGGCGCAGGAGCGCCCGGACCACGGGGGGACGCTGTACGTCGGAGACTCGGAAATCCCGCTCTACTGCGTGCTGCCGAACTACGTGCGCACGTCGATGACGTCCGAGGACGGCGTCAGCGGGCACCTGATCTGGGCGGGCGAGGGCTACCTTAGCGATTTCAACGGCAAGCGCGTCGACGGCAGCATCGTGCTGATGGACTTCAACAGCATGACGCGCTGGATGAACGCTGCCAAGCTGGGGGCGCGGGCCATCATTTTCGTAGAACCGAACGACCCCTTCCGGATCGAGGCGGAGCAGAAGTACAGCGAACTGCCGATACCCGTGCCGCGCTACTACCTGCGCAAGGCAGACCTGCCGGCGCTGGCGGCGGCCGTCAGCGGGGGAGGTATGGCGCCGCAGGACGCGACGGAGGCCCTGTCCGGGCTGGGCGCAGAGGGCGCGAGCACCGTGGAGGCCAACCTGAAGGCCCTCATGCGCTGGGAAGAGGTGAACGTCTCCCGTATCAGCGGAGAGATCCCCGGCACCGATCCGCAGCTCGGCGAGCAGACGATAGTGGTGTTCGCCTACTACGACAGCACCTCCGTGGTGCCCGCGCTGAGCCCCGGAGCGGAGAGCGCCTGCGGGATCGGCGCGATGCTCGAGATAGCCGAGTTGCTGGCCAAGCACCCCCCGCGCCGAAAGGTGAAATTCATCGCCGCGCCCGGCCATTACGAGGCACTTGCCGGCGTGCGCGATTATGCTTTCGAGACGATCTATCCGCGGCGCGAGGGCGCCGATGAAGATGCGGGCCAGGGCACCGGCGAATCCTACCTGTTTGTGGGTCTGGACCTGTCCAGCCGGCAGAACACGTTTGGGGCCTTCTACAAGGGCAACTTCTACGACCAGCTATCGACAACGGAGGTTGAGCTGCAGAGGTCCTACAGCGAGCTATCGAGCATGCTGTCCGAATGGGGTGAACAGGTGCGCCTCATGGGCGGCCCGGCGGCGTCGCTAACCTACCAGAGCGGCATAGTGCCCCAGCAGGGGCGCGACTGGCGTTCCCTGCTGCCGGACCTGATGGCCTTCGACAGCGAAGTGATGTCGATCTGTGGGTACCCGGCCCTCACGCTGGCCACCACGGGGGACCCCCGCAGCAGCGTGAATACGCCCCTGGACACCTTTGACCGCATCGAGCCCACCCTGGGCACCAACGTTCGCGCCCAGGCCATCGGCTGCGCCTATCTTCTAAAGAACATGGCCGACGTGCCGATTCTGCCGATCGACCGCGAGAAGATCTGGGAGAAACGCCTTTCCGCCAGCCTGTTCGGCTATGCGATCGAACTCAGCCTGCTGGCCTACATGCCGAAAGTGGCCGTCCCCAATGCCGTGGCCGCCGTCAGCATGCTGGCGGCCGACCTGACCAGCAAATCGAAGAGCATGACGGGTGTGCAGACCTACGATTTCCGACTCAGCAACGTGCAGGGCTTCTTCGAGGTGTTCGGCCTGGTCAACGCCAAGCAGTTCCGCGTCGACGGATTCCTGCTCTCGCCGCTGAACGGCACGGTGAGCAAGATCGCCCAGTCCGAACTGGCCGTGGCCACCAATCGGCAGCGCGAGACCGATTGGTCGGAGCGTGAAACCGACCTTCGGCTGAACTTCATCCGGGGCGTCTGCACGACGATTTTCGACCTGACCAGCCCGCTCAACCTGCGCACGCTGGGCCAGAGCACCGCCGTGCGCGGCGAGTCCAACAGCGAGCTGCAGTACCTCATCAGCTTCGTCGGGCAGGAGTCTTTGACCGACCCCTTCAGCAAGCCCGTGGCTGTGTTCTTCACCGAACGCGACCAGAACGTGAAGTTCCTCCTCGCGAGCGGTGCGGTCGGCTACGAGGGCCTGCTCCTCAACTTCGGGGAGGAGACGGCCGAGCCGGGCCGCAAGGAACGCACCGGGCCGGGCTATCGCGTTAGCGACAACGAGAACTTCATCTACCGAACCGCCTTCCAGATCGTCAAGGACATGCACCTGCTGGACAGCGAGCGGCTGCGCCGGCTGGCGGAGAGCGGCATCGTGAAGAACATGGTGTACGACCTGTTCAGCCAGGCGGGCGCCCACATCGAGGCCGCAGAACGCGATCTGGGAGCCCGGCAATACGACAGCTTCTATCACAACGTCAGGATGGCCTGGGGCCTGGAGAACCGAGTCTACCCCAACGTGAGGGACACGGGAACCGACGTCGTCAAGGGCGTGATCTTCTACTTTGCCCTGCTGCTCCCGTTCGTGCTCTTCATGGAGCGGCTGCTCATCAACTACGTGGAGATCCGCCACAAGCTGGCCGCCATCGCGGTGCTGTTCGCGCTGTCCTACGTGATCCTGCGCATGGTGCACCCGGCCTTCAAGCTGAGCCAGACGCCCATCATCATTCTGATCGGCTTCATCATGATCATGGCCTCCGTCGCAACCATCTACTACCTGCTCGGCAAGTTCAGCGTGGTGATGGAAAAGATGCGGCAGAAGGTGGACATGATTCACCGCGCCGACGTGGCCCGCGCAAGCGCAGCAATGGCCGCCTTTGTGCTGGGCATCTCCAACATGCGCAAGCGCAAGGTGCGCACGGGCCTTACGGCCGTTACACTCATTCTGCTCACTTTCACAATCCTGTCCTTCACCAGCATCGAGTCGGTCCCGAACCGCATGCTCGAATACGCATCGCCGCGCGAGGCGCCCTACGAGGGCGTGTTGCTGCGTGGGCTGGGCTGGGGTCCGCTGTCGGAGTTCGTCACGTATGACATGATGAACTTCTTCGAGGTGCAGGGCATGCGCGTCGCGCCCCGAAGCTGGTTCGTGAACCGCAAGAAGACCGAGGACCTGCAACTGGAGATCGACCGGGCGGATCGCGGCATAGGCGACGCCGTCGCGAACGCCATCCTGGGACTGACGCCGGAGGAGACCTATTTCTCCGGCATCAACGATCCGCGGTACCTGAACGGGGAATGGTTCTCGCGGGCCATGCCCGACTGGCCGTTCGTGTGCATACTGCCCAGCCGCATGAAGGAGAGCCTGCGCATCGAAGATTCGGAGGTCGGGGACGCGCGAATCCGGGTGATGGGACGCACGCTGCGCGTGGTGGGCACGTTCAACAGCGACGAGATGTTCAAGTATGAGGATCTGGACGGCGAGGAGATCACACCGGCCGACTTCGTTGCGCAGCAGTACAAGCAGGCGGCCGGCGGCGCCGCCGCCGAGCAGCAGGCCGGGGGAGGCGCGCTGAGCGCCACCGGTGAGATCGACGTGGAGACGTTTGTCCACCGTAAGTCCGCCAAGCAGGAAGAGGAAGAGCAGTACATCCACATGGAGCCGGACCGGGTGCTGGTGGTGCCCAACGAGTTCAACCTGGAACTGGGCGGCACCGTGCGCGCCATTGCGGCCGGCCCCGGTGTCAGCAGCGAGGCGGAGAGCGTGCTGCGGCCGTTCCGGCAGGTGCTGCGCGAGCTTCTCGGCCGGGTGAACCTGGCCCTCTACGCGGCGTACAGCGATACGGTCGGCGGGGAGGTGACCGTCCACCGCGTGGCCACGCGCAGCCGGCTGAGCCTGGGCGGCATCAAAGGTCTGGTGGTGCCGATCATGATCGCCGCCCTGATCGTGTTCAACACGATGCTGGGCGCCGTCTACGAACGGATGGGCGAGATCAAGACATATGCTTCCGTCGGCCTGGCGCCGATGCACATCGGCGCGCTCTTCCTGGCGGAGAGCAGCGTGTACGCCGTTATGGGCGCCATGCTCGGGTACCTGTGCGGCCAGATCGTCAGTCAGGTGCTGCAGTTGATGCCCGACCTGCTGGCGGGCATGTCGCTGAACTACTCCAGCATCAGCGCGGTCTGGTCGGCCGTGCTGGTGGTCGTCGTGGTGCTCGCCTCCACGGCCTATCCGGCGCGCATGGCCGGCAAGCTGAGCGTGCCGGACGAGACGCGCAAGATGGCGATTCCCAAGCCGACCAGCGACGTGTGGGAGATATGGTTCCCGTTCACCGTCAGCAGCAAGGAAGCGCTGGCGGTCATGTCTTACATGAGGGAATACTTCGAGAGCAACGACGAGGACGCCGTCGGCAACTTCACGTCGGACAACCTGGAGTTCTACGCCGAGGAGGTGGAGGGCGCCAGGAACATCTGCCTGGAGGCCGATGTCTGGGTCGCCCCGCTGGACATGGGCGTGAGCCAGAGGGTGAAAATCGCATCCATCCCCGATCCGGACCAGGGCGAGATCACCTACCTGTTCTTCACCATCACGCGCAAGAGCGGCGAGTTCCAGACCTGGCACCGGATGAACCTGGGATTCCTGAAGGACCTGCGCAAGCAGTTGCTTATCTGGCGTCTGGTGACGCCCGAAGCGAAGCGGCGCCTTGCCGAGGAAGGCGCTGATCTGATAGAGGAGCGCGATACCGCCGCAATCAGCTGACAGTGCCTGACGTCTCCCGGCCCTGGATGCGGCGGAGCCGGTCGTCGGCGAAAGCGGTACCCTGTACCACAGAGCGCGAGTGATCGATGCGAGCAGAAGAAGATTACTTAAAGATACGTGAGGAGCAGGGAGAGCCCACCGAGTTCGCCGAGGGATTCGGGATCAAGGCGGTGCTCGCGGGGCTTTTCGTGGCGTTCATTGTGATGCCCGGCTCCATGTTCATGTGGCTCATGCTCGGCCAGCAGCTGGGCACTCCGGCCGTGTGGGTCACGCTGATCATCTTCCTGGAGATCGCGAAGCGCTGCCGCAGCACGCTGACTCGCCAGGAGATGTTCGTCATCTGGAGCGTTACTTTCGGCATCCTCACGGCGGCGACCGGTCCGGGTATGAACTTCATCTGGATGCAGTATTTCGTCCGGAGCGACGCTGCAACCCAGTTCGAGATCGCCAACCAGATACCATTCTGGCGGTCGCCTCCGCCGGGCAGCACGGCATACCTTGAGAGGAATCTGCTGCACCGCGACTGGTGGCCGCAGCTTCTGCTGATGTCGCTGCTGATCCTTTGGTCCAGGCTCAGTTTCTACAGCCTGGGCTACATCATGTTCCGCCTGACCAGCGATGTGGAGAAGCTGCCCTTCCCGCTGGCGCCCATCGCCGCGCGCGGCGTGACCGCTCTGGCGGAGAGCGACGAGGAAACCTGGCGCTGGCGGTGCTTCTCCGTGGGCAGCACCGTCGGCATCGCCTTCGGCTTGATATACGTGACCATTCCAACCCTGTCCGGTGTGTTCCTGAGGAAACCGCTCTACCTTCTGCCGGTGCCGTTCTTCGACCTGACCACCAAGCTGCAGAACGTGCCATGGTTCCGGGCCGTTCCCCTGGCCATCGGCACTAATCTGGGTGCGGTCTTCCGCGGCTTTGTGCTGCCGTTCTGGATGATTGTGGGCAGCTTCACGGCGGGCGTTCTCGGCCGACTCGTGCTTAACCCGGTGCTTTACAGACTGGGCGTGCTGCGGATGTGGGAGCCCGGCATGGACTACATCGAGACCGGCCTGGCGAACCAGTTCGACTTCTGGCTGAGCCTCTCGATCGGCACGGCCATCGCCATCGCCCTGCTGGGGTTCTACGCAGCGATAGGCAAGTTCCTGCAGGCCAGCAGACACAAGGCCGCCACCGGCGAAAGCATCGGTGTGCCGCCCAGAGGGCGCGGTGACATACCGCTCTCGATCGCCGTGCTGTTCTACATCGCCAAAACGTCCTGGATGGTGATGCTCTGCCACTACCTGGTGCCGAAGTTCCCGATCTGGATCCTGCTGATGTTCGGCTTCGGCTATACGCCGCTGATGAGCTACATCAGTGCCCGATTGAGCGGCCTGACCGGGCACCGAATCGGTATTCCCTACGCCCGTGAGGCGGCATTCGTGCTGAGCGGCCACGTGGGCGTGGATATCTGGTTCGCCCCCGTGCCGGTCTACGACGCGGGCGCCGGCGCCGCCCATTTTCGCGAGATCGAGCTGACCGGCACCAAGTTCACCAGCATATTCAAAGCCCAGCTTTTCCTGCTCCCGCTGGCGCTGGTCACTTCGCTGTTCTTTTGGTCGTTCCTTTACAAGATCAGCGACATCCCGGAGGACTACCCCTTTGCTATGCGGTTCTGGCCTCGGGACGCGACGGTGCGAGCCTTCTGGATGACGGCCACGACCACGGGCAACGCGTTCTTCTTGAAGGCCCTGAAGTGGAAGGTGATCTGCGCCGGCACGGCCTACGGCCTGGGCGCGTACGCCATACTGCGCGCTGTGGGGGCGCCCACGCTGTTCCTGTATGGAACCATACGGGGCCTGGTGGCAGACCCGGCCTGGATCTTCCCGCAGTTCCTGGCTGCTCTGTTGGGACGATTTTACATGGTTAAGACGTTCGGCCAGAAGAGGTGGTCCGAATACACGCCGGTTCTGGCGGCCGGTTTCGGTGCGGGGCTGGGCCTGGTGTCCATGGGCTCGGTGGCCGTCATGTTGATTGCCAAGGCGGTGACCATGGTGCCCTTCTGATGCTTGGGGTGCAAAGTGATGAGTGAAGCTAGCGACATTGTACATGAGCAAGAGACCAGGCTGGCCAGGGAACCGGCCATGGGCCCGCTGTTGCCCCGGTGGTTCAAGATGCTTTTCTACGGCACCTTCGCGCCCTTCTGCGTCTTCGCCGTGATCTGGATCAGCCACTCCCTCTACGTCCAGCACCAACTCACCTCGGCGGCGAACGTGGTTCTGGGCGGGTTGTCCGAGAACGTTTCCCTGGACTCCCCGGAGGGCCAGCAGGCCGTGGCCGCCCTGGAGAACAGGCCTCTGGACGGCTGGCTGTACCTGATTCAGGAGTTACTTCGCGATGAGATCGAAGACCCGCGCATGGCCCGCATCCTCGCACTTCGCAAGGCGATCCGGTGGGGTGAGATGTCCGTGCGCCTCGACGTGATCCAGCAGATTGTAGCGAATATGACGGACGACGGGGGAATCGCGGGCGACTTCGAACTCACTGACCAGATGCGTACTGTACTTCGCAGGATGATCGAGCAACGGCGCGCCGACCCCGAGATGAGCTACGTGGAAACCCGTATCACCGACGTTCTGGAGTGGCTTGCCGACGGCTATCCCGGCCAGCCCCAGGGGCCCGAGAAGCGGCGAATGATCGCGCTGGAACGCCAGTACGAGAAGTCCCGCTTCGTCGGTGCCGAAGCGGAGGCCCTGGAGTTTCTGATCCAGGAATGGGCTGCGTCTTCCGACGCCACGGCCCGGTCTTGCGCGGAGAAGTTCCAGGTGATGCTGGAAGGCGGGAAAACATCGTTGACCGAGAGTGAGAGCGAATACTGTCAGGAACGGATTGAGCGCTGGGAGGACCTCTATGACGCCGGAATTACGCGCGTTGCCGAGGTCGGATACTCGCTGCTCAAACGCGTGATCGGCAGCGGCGAACGGATCGACCACCCGCATATCTACCAATACATGAGCCTGCTTGGCCAGCCGCTGGACTCCGTGCGCAAGGCGATAGTCGAAGGCGTATGGCTGCTGCGGCACAACAAGTTCTGCCTCCGCTTCCTGGGGGGCTATGCCACACGGACGCAGATCAATCCGGTGATGGCCGTCGAGACCGAACGCCTCACCAAGGAAGAGCACGAGCGCATCATGCGGCGCATTAATGACCGGCGGGTTCTGGAATCGGTGAGGCTGCTGGGCCGCATCGGCGTCGACTACGTGCAGAACCGCGCCGAGTACGATCTGGCCGTCGACAATCAGGACGCCTACGTGCGGCAGTTCGTCGTGCATTCGCTGGAGAGCGTTGAGGAGCACCCCACCATCGGTCCCGATGCGGAGAGCTCCCTGCAGCAGATACGCCAGGCGGATATGGCGCGGCCTGGAGGGCCGATCTTCTTCGGTCAGGAGGGAGAGGAGTAGTCCTCGCCGGATTGCTCCGTCTCCTCCTCGGGCTCCAGTTCCTCCGACGACCCATGGCCGGTGTGGATCACGGCCGATTCCCACTCCCCTCGCGTGAACAGCCAGAGCGCGAGCGCCGAGGCCACGACGTTGGCACTCGCCATTGCCGTGTACACCCCCAGGCTGCCCATCTTCAGCACGAATCCGAGCAGCAACGCCAGTGGAATCCGTAGCCCCCACAGCCGCACAACGGACAGAAGCAGAACCGGTCGGGTGTGACCGGAGCCGTAGAATGCAGCGGTGAGCACCCACATCAGACCGAAGAAGTAGGACGAGAGCGGGACAAGCAGGAAGAAGCGCCCGGCCTCGGCTATGACCTCCGGCTCGTCGACGAACAGCCCGGCCACCGAACGCCCGAACAGGATCAGCAGTATCACCGGGGGCAGCGTGATGCACGCCACCCACCGGACGCTTGTGCGCACGGCCCGGCGCGCCAGTTCGGGGCGCCCCGCCCCCAGGCCCTGGCCCACTATGGGTGCTGCCGCAAGCGCCATCGCCTCGGCCGGCACGCGGAAGAAGTGCAGGACGCGGAAGCCGATGAACACGGCGCTGATCACCACCACCCCCAGCTTGTTCACCAGCACCTGGTAGACGGCGAATCCGATGGAGTTGCTGGAGTTACTCAGGGCCGCGGGAAAACCCACCCGTAAAGTCCGGCGGATGATGGCCCAGTCCGGTTTCATGTCCACCAGACGCACATGCAGGCCGGCCCGGCCTCGGCGCAGGAACCAGAGGCAGATCAGTGCCTCGCCCAGGCGGGCGTTCAGCGTGGCCAGTGCGGCGCCGTTAACCCCCAGAGCCGGAATCGGCCCCCAGCCCATGATCAGTATCGGGTCCAAGGCAACATTGGCGATGTTTGCCAGCAAGCCGATGATGACCACGGTTATCGTGTCGCCCAGGGCCCGGAGCACGGCCCCGTAGCTGATGACGAACGCCATCAGCGGCATGCCCAGCATAACGATGCGCAGGTAACCGGCGGCGTCCCCCCGGACCTTGGCCGGAACCTGGAACAGCCACAGCAGTTGCGGGGCGAGGAGCGCTGCGGGCAGCGCGACAGCCGTTATCAGGCCGGCCAGGATCAGGATGGTCTGCGCCGCAGCGCGATCCGCTTCGCGATGGCTGCCGGCCCCCGTATATTGCGAGACAAGCGCCGTCCCCGCGCTGGCGAACCCGAAGCCGAAGGCAATGGCCACGAACTGGATGGGCATGCTCACCGCGGGGGCCGTGAGGGCCTCCTTGCTCACTTTGCCCAGCCAGAACGCGTCCCACATCGAGTACATCGCGTGCAGGATCGTGCCGGCCGCAATGGGCAGGGCCAGCCGCAGCAGGTTTGCCTGCAGGGACCCGCGGGTCAGGTCGCGCTTGCCTTTTGGTATGGGGAGTTCCTCGCTCATGATAGACCGCGTAGTATGGCGGGTACCATGGAAGGAATCCAGTGCATGCCGGAGAGCGTGATCGGCGGGCATCCGGCGGAAGGAATCAGAGGTTGACTTGCCCCCCTTCCCGGGTTATTCTTAAGGCATTGGTCATCGAAGACGGGCCGCACGGGGGACTTCGAGGCGGCTGTGCGCGTTGATTCTCCCGTCTGCCGGTGCGTCCCGGGCGCGACCGCACGGGGTGGTCCGCCCGTGTCCAATCCTCACGAGGGAGGTCTTGATATGGCGAGGCGGCTATTGGCTTTGGCGTTGGTGTTGTCGTTTGTCGCGCTGGCGGGGTGCGTTATGCCTTACCGTGCGACGATCGGGGCTCCTGTCATGAAGACGCAGAGCGCCATCATGGTGGGTGACACGTCCGCCGGTTACAGCAAGGTGGGAACGGCCATGTGCGAGGGCATCGTACTGGTTGCCTATGGCGATGCCTCCATCAAGGCGGCGATGGAGAACGGCGGAATCAGCCGCATCCATCACGTGGACTCCGAGGAAGTGAGCGTGCTGGGCGTATACTGCAAGCAGATTATCAAGGTCTACGGCGAGTAGCGCCGCAGACAACGCGTCAAACAGCGAGGCGGCCCTCCCGCGAAGAGGCGCCGCCTCGTTGCTTTTGTGCGCCCTTGGGCGTCGGCGAGCGGCTTGACATCGGGGAGCCAGTTGGGCTATACAAAGCACGGAATCTGCATCCCCCCGTTCCGGCTGCAGTGGCTCGCGCGGGGTCAATCGTGCCCGGGAGGTCGACAATGGCCAAGATCGTTCTGGTCTGCCCGTTCTGCCAGGAGAAGCTGGAAACCGCAGACGGCAACATCGGTCGCGACGGCCAGTGTCCGCACTGCAAGGAAGTCTTCGAGATCAAGCCGCAGACCCAGCCCGGGGCGGTTTCCGCCCCCAGCACCGAGTACGAGTACCTTGATAACAACACGCTGGCCGCCATCTTCGCGGTGATGCTTACTCTGGTGCTTCTGATGCTGTCCACCTTCGTGCGATGGGTGGGCTATCACGCCAGCCTGGGCAACTACATCACGGGTGTTAAGTCCGCAGTCTTCGGGGTCTCGCTCGCCTGCTGTGCTTTCTTCGCTTTCTCCTTGGTCGGTCGGAAGAGCCTGATGCCGGCCGTGATCGTCAGCGGCGCATGGGGCTTATGCGTTGCGGTCTGGACGTGGGGAATCCGCTTCTTTGTCGGCAGGGCGGCCGCAGGTGCCGACGGCGTTCTTCAGACGGCGCTGGCAGCCAAGGCCGGGCTCTTGCTGGCCCTGCTGGCGGGCCTTCTTGTGTGTGGCACCGCCGTTTTTGTCTATTCTCAGGCGCGAGTCAGGGCCAGCTACGAGAAGCTGGGCGTCTGCATGCTGGCCGCTGTGCTCGGAGCCACCATTCTCGGCATGCTGTTGATCTCGATGCAGGTACGGCCGACCGTCGCCCGCATCGCCGAAGCTACTCCGGCCGGCGGCGAGTCCGAGCCGGACGCCGACGGCCCCCAAGGTGCGGTCGAGCCCGGCCCACCACCCGAGCCCGACAAGCAACCCGACACGGAGCCTGCAGAGAACGTCGAGCCGCCCGAGCCGGTGGAGCCCGCTCCGAAGCCCGTCGAGCCGCCCGAACCGCCGCAACGCGAACCGCAACCGGAGCCCGAGCCGGATCCCGACGCCGTCCCCTTCATCCCCGCCGACGAGGGCATGCGCGGGCCGGAGTAGTCGGCTTTGGGAGGCAGACCTCCGTCGTGCGCATGGGCAACGCCTGGCTGCGTCCCGCCATCTCAGTGAATGGCCTCGAGACCTGTGCAGAGGTCTGGGCATGCCTGCCGCTCCCTGCCGGAACACCGATAGCTTTTTTGTGTGGAACAATCGACCTCCCAGCAGGTAGAATCGAAGGCATACTCGGTGGATATCGGTTCCCGGGAACGGGCTGAACGAATGAGACATTTGCCTTACCTGATTCTGCTGATGTTGGGGGCGCTGCAGGCCGCCGTGTTCGGGGGTCCGCCGGTGGAGCCGTTCGAGAAGCCCTCGGACCTGTCGCCGAACAACCGGATCGACGAGCTGGTGCTGGCATCGCTCGAGGAACGCGGCATCCAGGCGGCGAACCTGTGTTCCGATGCGGTCTTCATCCGTCGTGCATACATAGACGTGATCGGCACGCTGCCGGAGGGGCGCCGCGTGAGCCGATTCCTCCGGGACCGCAGGCCCGGCAAGAGAGCGGCCCTCATCGAGGAGTTGATGGGCCGCCCGGAGTTCGCCGACTACTGGTCGCTAAAGTGGTGCGATCTGCTGCGCGTGAAGGCGGAGTTCCCCATCAATCTGTGGCCTAACGGCGTGCAGGCATACCACCGCTGGATATGGGAGAGCGTCCGGGACAACAGGCCCTACGATGAGTTCGTGCGGGAAATGCTGACCCGCAGCGGCAGCAACTTCCGGGACCCGCCCGTCAACTTCTACCGTGCCGTCCAGGGCCACGATCCGTCCACCATCGCCGAGGCGGTCGGGCTCACGTTCATGGGCGTGCGCGTGGCGGATTGGCCGGACCAGAAGCGCGCCGGCATGGCCGCCTTCTTCTCGCGCATCGCCTACAAGCCGACGGCGGAGTGGAAAGAGGAGATCGTGTGCCTCGATCCCGCCCCGGCCGGGCCTCTGGAGGCGACCTTCCCCGACGGTCGGACCGTGGTGATCGAGCCCGGCGACGATCCACGGGTAGTGTTTGCGGACTGGCTGATCTCGGCTGAGAACCCCTGGTTCGCCCGGAACATCGCCAACCGCACCTGGGCGTGGCTCATGGGCCGGGGCATCATCCACGAGCCGGACGACATCCGGCCGGACAACCCGCCCTCCAATCCGGCGCTTCTCGACTACCTGGCGTCCGAGCTCATCGAGGCCGATTACGATCTGCGCCACCTTTACCGTCTGATTCTGAACTCACGCACGTATCAGCAGTCTCCCATTCCGCAGAGCGATGACCCCGACGCGGAGGCCCTGTTCGCGCACTACCATGTTCGGCGGCTCGATGCGGAGGTGTTGATCGACGCTTTGAGTTGGCTGGGGGCGTCGGGCGAGGAATACTCCAGCCTGATCCCCGAGCCGTTCACGTTCGTTCCGGAACGGCAGCGGACGATCGCGCTGCCCGACGGCAGTATCACCAGCCAGTTCCTGGAGATGTTCGGGCGGCCCGCCCGCGACACCGGTCTGGAGTCCGAGCGGAACAACGCGGTCACGGCGCAACAGCGCCTGCATCTGCTGAATTCCACTCACGTCCAGCAGAAGGTATCCCGGAGTCAGCGGTTGCGCGCAGTCCAGCGTCTGGCCCGCGGCAACGCGGAGAACTGGGTGCGCGGCCTCTACCTTATGATCCTGTCGCGCGAACCACTGCGTGCCGAGCTGCAGGTCGCGGAAGACTATCTGAAGAAGCCCGGGCTCGGCCAGCGGCAGGCGGCCGACGACCTGGCCTGGGCGCTGATCAACTCGAAGGAGTTCCTTTACCGCCATTGAGGAACGGCCGCGCGGCCCGCGCCCGGCCGAGTTCGAGGCACATGATATGAGCGACATCGAATCGACCTGTGGGATCAGCCGGCGCGACGCCCTGAAGTACATGCTCGCCGGCACGGTGGGGCTTGCGCTGGGGGACCGGTTGGCCCTGTCCGCCCCCGCCGGCTCTCGGCCGGCAAAGGCGCGTTCCGTCATCCAGATATGGATGTGGGGTGGTCCCTCCCATCTCGACACGTTTGACCCGAAACCCGACGCCGGGTACGACTACTGCGGCCCCCTCGACAAGGTCATGAAGACGAACGTGGACGGCATTGTCATCAGCGACCAGTTGCCCCTGCTCGCCAAACAGGCGGATAAGTACTCCATCATTCGCAGCATGACGCACGGCATCAACGCGCACGAAACTGCGTCGTACATGGTGCAGACGGGCCGCGAACCGGGTCGGGTGGTGTTCCCATGCGTGGGCGCCGTTGTCGCGGCCTTCAAGGGCTACGAGCATGGGTATGCCGGGCTGGTGCCGCCCTATATCGTGCTGACCGAACCGCAGGGTCGCTTCTCGGAGTCCGGGTTCCTGGGCCAAAAGTACAAGCCGTTCGCGACCGGCGGCGACCCCAACCGAGACCCCTTCGCCGTCGAAGGAATCGTTGCCCCGGGCATCTCGGACCAAAGGCAGCACGCCCGTCGTGATCTCCTGCACTCGCTGGATACTCTGGGCAAGGCAATGCCGCGGAACCCCCATCTTACCGAGCTGGACGGCGCCGAGGCCAAGGCCTACGACATGATGTTCGGGGACACCAGGAAGCTGTTCGACCTGACCGAAGAGCCGGATGAGATGCGGGAGCGGTACGGCCGGAACACGTTCGGCCAGTCTTGCCTGATGGCCCGCCGGCTTGTCGAGCAGGGAGTCCCGTACGTGACCATCAACTACAAGGGATGGGATACCCACAAGCGTCACTTCGAGACCATGAGGCAGAAGCTCCCCGAGATGGATCGGGGGATGGCGATGCTGCTTGAGGACCTGGCGCAGCGCGGTCTTCTGGAAAGCACTATCGTCTGGTGGAGCGGCGAGTTCGGGCGGACGCCCAAGGTGCAGTGGGAGGCCCCGTGGAACGGTGGGCGCGGGCACTACGGGAAGTGTTTCTCGGCTGTCGTTGCCGGCGGCGGATTCAAGGGAGGGCGCGTGCTGGGCGAATCCGACCCGAAAGGCGCCGAAGTGGCGGAACGCCCCGTCCATCCGCAGGACCTCATCCGAAGCATGTATGCGCTCCTGGCTATCGATGCGAAAGCCATGCTGCCCAATCCTCGTGGTCTGGAGGAGCGCGTGCTGCCCGCAGCCGAGACCGGTGGCCTGCTCACGGAGATCATGTAAGCGGTGAAAGAGCAAATGAGGACATGTCAGCTGGCGTTTGTCCTGATCCTCCTCGGCATGGCCGAGGCGTTCGGCGCGACACCGCCGCGCGATCCCCACATCGGCTACGTGTACCCCGCGGGCGGTCAACGAGGCACCACCTTTGAGGTGCAGGTGGGCGGCCAATACCTGCGGGCTGCGAGCGATGTCTACGTGTCCGGAGGTGGAATCCGCGCCAGGGCCGTCAAGCACTACGTGACGCGCCGCTTCATCCCGCAAGAGCAGCGACAGGCTCTCCAGAAGAAGCTCGTCGAACTGAGAGACGCAAAGCTGGCCGAACTGGAGGGCTCCGGCTCAGAAGGGGGCGGCCCCGGCACCCAGGCTCGCCGGTTGCGCGCCGCCAACGCGGAGAACGGGCCGAATGGCGCGGAGGGCGAACTCCCCGACCATCCGCTGGTCCGGAATCTGGAGGACAAGAGCCTGCGGGAGCTTCGGCACGTGGCCGACATGCTCCTGGACTGGCGAATCAGACGCAAACAGCAACCGAACGCGCAGATCGGCGAGATCGTTCTGATCGAGGTGACAATCGATCCCGGTGCCGCGCCCGGAGATCGTGAGCTGCGTCTCGTTAGCCCGCGCGGGGTCACGAATCCACTCCCGTTCCAGGTCGGCGTCCTTCCGGAGGTCGTCCAACGCGAGCCCGACGAGCCGGACACGACCCCCAATCTGCCCGAGGAGCCGCCCGTCGAGCTACCGGCCGTCCTGAACGGCCAGATCCTGCCGGGTGACGTCGACCGTTTCCGCTTCCGTGCCAGGGCAGGACAGAACCTGGTCATCGAGACCCGTGCACGGCGGCTGGTGCCGTTCCTCGCCGATGCAGTGCCCGGGTGGTTCCAGGCGACCGTCGCCCTCTACGATGCGGACGGCCGCGAACTGCTCTTCGCGGACGACTATCGGTTCAGCCCCGACCCGGTCGTCCTCTTCGAGGTGCCGGAAGACGGTGTGTACGAGCTGGAGATACGTGACGCGATCTACCGCGGGCGCGAGGACTTCGTCTACCGGGTCTCCGTTGGCGAGACGCCGTTCGTGACCAGTGCCTTCCCATTGGGTGGGCACGCGGTTAGCCGCCCCGTCGCTTCGGTCGAGGGTTGGAACCTGCCATCGGACACGCTACGCCTTAAGGCCGGGCCCGCCGACAGCGTCGTCCGCGAGGCGGCTCTGCGCGCTGGGAACGCCCTGTCGAACGATATCCACTATGCCGTCGACATGCTTCCGGAATTCACGGAGTCCGAGCCCAATGACAGCACTGCCGAGGCCGAACCGATCGAGCTCCCGCGGATCGTGAATGGCCGCATCTCTTCGCCCGACGACGCCGATGTGTTCCGGTTCGAGGGCGCCCAGGGCGACGAGGTCGTCGCCGACGTGCTGGCTCGCCGGCTCCATTCGCCGCTGGACGCGGTCGTCCGCATCATGGACGCCGATGGCAAGGTCGTTGCGTGGAACGACGATCACATGGTCATGGACGATGGCTACCTGCACCCCGACATGGGCACGCTGACGCACCACGCCGACCCATATCTCCGCACCGTTCTGCCCGCCGACGGCACCTACTACGTCAAGGTGGCGGACGTTCAGCGCCATGGCGGCTCGGCCTACGCGTATCGCCTTCGACTCTCTCCGCCGCAGCCGGACTTCACCGTCCGCGCTACGCCGTCCGCCCTCACCATGTTCGCCGGGCGGTCCGCGCCGTTCACCGTGCACGTCCAGCGCAGGGAGGGCTTCGACGGCGACGTCGAGGTCTCGCTCCGGGACCCGACGACCGGCTTCCGGATCAGCGGCGGTCGCGTTCCCGCCGGGCGCGAGAGCGTGCGGATGACGCTTACCGCCCCGTTCGAAGCCCCAGAGGGACCCGTCAACCTCCAACTCGAGGGCAACGCGCGCATCAACGGCAAGGTGGTCACGCACGTCGCCGTGCCGTGCGAGAACATGATGCAGGCGTTCCTCTGGCGCCACCTGGTGCCGGTGCAGGAATTCGTCGTTGCCGTGCGCCCGACCCGCTGGTTCCCGATTCCCGCCCTGCCCTCCGGTCCCGAGCCGGTCACCGTCGCGTCCGGCAGCCCGTCGCCCGTGCTGTTGCGCACCGGCAGACGGCCGCGGTCCGACAAGGTGGAACTCCAGCCGATCTTCGGTTCGGAGGGGTTCGACGTCGGCCAGGTCCGCGTCCTCGACGAGGGTCTGGAGTTCCAGGTCCGCGTCGATCCGGAGGCCGAGCCGGGCACCGCCGACAACCTGATCGTTGAGGCATTCATTCAGGTTCCGGTTCGCAACGCCGAAGGCGAGGTCCAGGAGGGTAAGACCCGCCGCGCGTCGCTCGGCGTCCTGCCGGCCGTCCCGTTCGTCGTCGGCGAGTAGACCCGGATATCTGCCCCGCTCAGATCTCCAGTTCGCATTCCCACAGGTATCCGGACCGCTTCGGCACATCGGTCTCGGCGACGTAGGCCGTGTTCTCGCCCATCAGCCGCAGGTCGTGCACGCGGTATAGCTTCAGGCCCGTCTCGGAGTCGACGATGCGCCCCATCGGGTGGAACGCGCGCGTCTCGCGGTCGTAGGCCCAGACGTTGCCGCCCTCCTCATCGCCCGAGCAGCCCAGCAGCAGCGAATCCTTCCACACGATCAGCCCCGGCAGCCGGCGCGTGGGGCTCGGTTTGCCCAGATACTCGACCTCGGCCGTGCGCGGATCCAGCCGGCACAGGCTTCCGCCGCAGGTGCCGATGTAGATGTAACCGTCGCCGCCGTTCACCATGCAGTCGACCGGCCCGGCGGCCGGGTACATGATGTTCGAGTCCTGCTGGGCGTTCGGCACGCTGTGGTGGAACCACGTGATCTCGCCGTCGTCGGGGTCGTAGCGGAACAGCCAGTGGTTTTTCGGATCCCAGGTGCCCCAGAACCCGCCGTCGTCGTCCAGCGCGCTGATGTGGGTGATGGAGCCGACGTAGCCGAAATCGGTGGTCTCGCCGGTTTTTAGGTCGTGGACGAAGAAGCGGAAGCACGGGTATGTCTGGCCGTAGATCAGGCCGCGCTCCTCGTCCAGCGTGATGGTCTGGATGTAATCGTGGTCGGCCGGAATGCCCAGCTTCTCGATGCGGTGCGAGCCGGCCGGAATGCGGAACAGGCTGCCGCCGGGGGCCTTTGCGCGCTGGTCGCAGCGGAACAGGCAGGCGCTGGCGCCGTAGACGGTGCCGTCGCTTGCCAGTTCGAGGGAGCGGTGGATCTTCACCTCGTACTCCTCGGCGACTTCGTCGTAGCCCAGGGACTCGAACTCGTTTGTGTCCGGGTCGAACCGATGGAGCACGTCGGTGTTCCGGCAGAAGATGCCGCAGTAGAGGCCGCCGTCGGGATGTGGCAGCAGGCTGGTGAAGGCGACCCAGTTGTTGAATCGGTCGGCGTCGGCACCTTCGGTGAGCCCTTCGGCGTCGGTCAGGCGTTGTTCGGAGCGATATTCGCGCAGCACGTGATGCCGCACGCGTCGGATCTTCACGGCGTCGGTCTCCTGTCTGTGGCGGGATGGGGCGAGTCGGACGAAAGCCCCATTCTGCCCGATGCCGAACTCACCTGCAACGGCCGGGGGGCAAGGCCATCCGCGTGAAGCGCACCCATCGCCCCCCCTTCCGGTTGACAGCGGCGCTGGATGGCCGACAATGGAATGGGAGGCTAAAGAGGGGCAACTCGCACTGACAGGGGGCACAGATGCCGTACAGATGGTTGCCGTGGAAATACTTCGCAAGACGTCTCGCGCGCCGACACGGCTTCCCCGATCCCATCGAGCTGCTCTCCCGGGTCGACCGACTCGCCCAGCCGTCCGAAGTGATGGCCCCAGGCCAGCTTCTGCGCGCCGGCGCCGCCTTCCACGCGCGCGGGCTGATGAACTCCCGCGTCATCCAGACAAACCTCGACTGGGTCTGGCCCTACTGGGTGCAGCGCCAGTTCGATCCGCGCGACAACTCCTTCATGCCTCGCGGTTTCGCCGTGAGCCACGTGAACCTGACCCACCGCAACTGGACCGCCCTGGGCCTGCCCGATTGCGACGCCTTCCCCATCGTCGACCCGCGCGGTCTGCTCACGCCCGAGTTCGATGGCTGGTCGGTCGACGCCGCCGTGCTGGCCGACGACGGCACGGCACTGTTCATGCCGCTCCAGGGCGACGTCGATCAGCGGATGGAGACCGACGGCGACCGGCTGAGCGTGCGCACGCTCGCCGAGCAGGACGACCTGTCCCTGGAAGTCGTCGCCTGGGTCGAGGAGGGAGACGACGGGCAGCCCGTCTGCCGGATGACGTGCAGCGCACGGGCCGACCGGCCGGCCTGGCTGGCCGTATCTCTGAGACCGTTCAACCCGGAGGGCGTCAGCCCCGTCAACGAGATCGCGCTGGACGAGGCGGGCAAGGTCTGGACGGTCGACGGCAAGCCCAAGGTGCGCTTCGGCAGGGCGCTGGAGCGCCACGCGGTGTCGACCTACGAGGACGGCGACGTGTTGCCGGACGTGCTGCGCAGGCCCGGCAGACGGAGCGTGAAGTGCCGCGCCGGGCTGGCCACGGCGGCGGCGCTGTGGCGCGTGGAGTCGGAGCACGCGGAGACGGCCGGCACGCAGGCGGGGGTGCGAGTGCCGCTGACGGAGAAGGGACCGTCCGGGAAGCTGCTGACGCGCGGGAAGTGCGTGAGCTGGCGCTCGGGACTGGAGGGCGCATGCCGGATGCGGGTGCCGGACGAGGAATACCAGTACGTCTACGACGCGGCGGTGCGCAGCCTGGTGCTGCACTCGCCGGCCAGCGTCTATCCCGGGCCTTACACCTACCGGCGGTTCTGGGTGCGCGATGCCGCGTTCATCCTTAACGCGCTGCTCGGCGCGAACCTGATCGACCGCGTTGAACGGGCGCTGGACCGGTTCAAACGGTGCCAGCGGGTGAACGGCTACTTCCACTCGCAGGACGGCGAATGGGACGCGAACGGAGCGGCGCTCTGGACGTTCGGTCGATTTGCGGACCTAACCGGACGCGAGCCGAAGCCGGAGTGGCGGAAGATGGTGGAGAAGGGCGCGCGCTGGATCAGGCGCAAGCGGCAGGATACCAGGGGCGGCGGACCGCACGAAGGGCTGCTGCCGGCGGGGTTCAGCGCGGAGCATTTCGGGAACAACGATTACTATTACTGGGACGATCTGTGGGCGGTCGCCGGGCTGCGGGCTGCGGCGCGCATGATCGGCGGCTCCGACGCGGAGCAGTTCGCGGCGGAGGCGAACGACCTGATGGCGGCCGTCGAGCGCAGCATCACGCAGTCGCCGGGTTTCCTGGCGACCGGCGGCGTGCCGGCCTCGCCTTACCGACGCATGGACTCGGCGGCGGTCGGCGGGCTGATAGCCGGATACCCGCTCCAACTCTGGCCGCCGGAAGATGCGCGTCTTGCGGGGACGGCCGAGTTCCTGATGCGCAACTGCCGCTACTGGGGTGCGCTGTTCCACGAGGTCATCCATTCCGGCATGAACGCCTACCTGACGCTTCACCTGGCGCAGGTGCTGTTGCGGGCGGGCGACGAGCGCTGCCACGATCTGATCGCCAGCATCTGCGAACTGGCGTCGCCGACGGGCCAGTGGCCGGAGGCGGTGCATCCGCGCACGGCGGGCGGCTGCATGGGCGACGGGCAGCACGTCTGGGCGTCCGCCGAGTGGTTCATGATGATGCGCAACCTGTTCGTGCGCGAGGAAGGCGACGGGCTGATCCTTGCGAGCGGCATCCCGCGCGAGTGGCTGGCCGAGGACGAGGAGATGGAGTTCGGCCCGACGCCGACGCCGTGGGGAGCCGTGAGCGTGCAGGTGGATGTCCACGGCGCCGAGGCGGAGGTGCGGTGGCAGGCGGACTGGCGCGAGAATGCGCCCCGGGTAACGGTGAAGCTCGCCGGGACCGAGCCGGTTACGGTGACGGACGGCGGGATAGGTTCCGTGACGGTGCCCACCGCGGGCGACTGAGGGAGGCTGAGGGGCGAGGGTCGACCTATGAACATTGTGATGATGACGAACACGTACCTGCCGCACGTCGGCGGGGTGGCGAACTCCGTGTCCCGCTTCGCCGAGGGCTACCGCGAGCGGGGGCATCGCGTGCTGATTGTGGCGCCCAGCTACGAGGGGCAGCCCGAGGATGAAGACGACGTGGTGCGCGTCACGACGATCCAGAACTTCAACGGCAGCGACTTCTCGGTTGCGGTGCCCACGCCGTTCGAGATGAAAGCGCGCCTGGACGAGTTCCGGCCGGACGTTGTCCACTCCCACCACCCGTTCCTGATCGGCGACGCGGCCCTGCGGGTTGCGGCGGGCCGGGCGGTGCCGCTGGTCTTCACCCATCACACCATGTACGAGGACTACACGCACTATGTGCCGATGAAAGCGGACGGCATGCGGCGGTTCGTGATCGAGCTGTGCACCGGCTACTGCAACCTGTGCGACCGCGTGATCGCGCCCAGCGAGAGCGTGCAACGGATACTGGAAGACAGGGGCGTGGTGACGCCGATTCGCGTGATACCGACCGGCGTGAACACGGCCACTTTCGCGGACGGCGAC
>CAZZNQ010000037.1:0-7355 GCA_964655775.1 uncultured candidatus Brocadiaceae bacterium
GCCGTACATGCCGGCCGCGCTGATGCCGATTCCCTGCTGACCGCGGCTCATCTTCAGCCGGTGGAACTTGCTGCCGTAGAGCAACTTGCCGAAGATGCGGGGTATCTCGTCCTTGACGATCCCGGGGCCGTTGTCGGTCACCATCACGCGGAACCGATCCTCGACCTTTGTGGCGGCGATGCTCACCTCCAGGTCGGGCAGCACGCCCGCTTCCTCGCAGGCGTCCAGGGCGTTGTCAACGGCTTCCTTCACGGTGGTGAGCAGGGCCCGCTTGGGATTGTCGAACCCCAGGAGGTGGCGGTTCTTGGTGAAGAACTCGCTTATGCTGATCTCGCGCTGCTGGCGCGCCATGTCGGCGGCGCTGGCGTTGCTGCGTGCTTTCTGGGTCTTCTTTTTAGCCATCCTCTTCGCGTCCGTAAGCGATACGATCCGGGACTCCTCCTGCGATGCATCCCCGGCAGAAGCCTCATCCCCGGCGCTCGGAACAATGGTCGTAAGTTGCGTCTGGGTATAGACATCCATGGTGCCCTCAACGCCTCCCGTTCTCGTGCGGCGCAAGACCACTTCCAACCCACGGGTCAGGCTAACGGAAAGCGGAGGGCCGATTCAACGGCTTCGGCTTGAATCGAACGGCGCCGGTCTTCTCTCATGGACGCGTCAGGGCGTGCTTCCGGGAACCCTTCGCGCTACGGCGCCGGGATGGGCATATACTAATGCGACGTATCATTGTTCTCAACCAGAAGGGCGGCGTGGGCAAGACTACCACCGTTGCCAATCTGGGCGCCTGCCTTGCGGAGCTTGGCAAGAAGGTGCTGATGGTCGACGTGGACCCTCAGGCTAACCTCTCGCTGCATTTTGGGGTGGAGGTGCCACGCGGCGAGCCGTCGCTCTACACCCTCCTGCAGGGCGAGAACGGGCCCGAAGAGGTCCTGTGCACTACATCGGTAGACGGCCTGCATCTGCTGCCCGGCAACGTGGATATGGCGGGGCTGGCTGTCGAACTCCCGAAGGAGCGCTCTAGCCTGTTCGTGCTGCGCGACGTCCTGCAAGGCGTGTGGAACGGATATGACTACGTCCTCACCGACTCCCCACCATCGCTCGGCATGCTCACGCTCAACGCCATGTGCGCGTCGCAGGAGATATTCATCACGCTTCAGACTGAGTTCTTCGCGCTACAGGGGGTGGGCAAGCTGATTCAGACGGTGCACAAGGTGCAGACCCTCAACCCCGGCGTGGACGTGACCGGAGTGGTTGCATGCATGTACGACGCGCGTACGTGCCTGGCGAAGGAGATACTGGCTGAGATCAGAAAGCACTTCGGCCGGCGCGTCTTCGATACAGTCGTGCGGACGAACATCAGGCTGGCTGAGGCGCCGGGCTTCGGACTGCCTATCACGCAGTACGACGAGAGCTGCCACGGGGCCGACGACTACCGTTCGCTGGCAGCCGAAGTGGTTGCGATGCAGAAATAGAAGGACCGGAGGATCCAGGAATGGAAGAAACGACGAAGAGCGATACGTGTGACCAGGCCCAGGTCGAAGAACAGGGGCAAAAGGCCCCTTCCGCCGAAGGAGACGGCCCGCGTCCCGTTGCCGGCGCGCCCACCCCGCGCCCTGTGCTGAAGGCGATGCCGGTGGGAAGCAGAATCGCGGCCGAGGAGCGGACGACGGGCGTGCGTGCGGGCAGCCTGTACTCCCCGGAAGACGCGGCCGGCGGAGGGGCGCAGTCAGCTCCGGCCGGCAACGACCAGTCGGAGCCTCGCAAGGTGGTGGTGCCTCCGCTCGAGCAGCGCGACTCACGCTTCGACTACGCCACATATCGGACGGCCCCTGACCAGACCGAGGCGTCGTCGGAGAAGAAGAGCGTTGCACCCGTTCCACGAGGCGAGCGCCGCATATCGACCGGATTCGTCCTGGGCACCGCCCTTATCGTGATCGCCCTGATCAGTGGGATAGCGCTCGTGCGGCTCCACAAGAAGGTGCGGGCGCTGGAGCAACGGATAAGCGCCATTGAGGACGGCAGGGCGCCCGGTTTCGCACAGGCGCACCCGGCACCGCAGTAGCCTGGGCTATTCGGTCGGCGCCTCTTCGGCGGTTAGTTCCTCCAACTCAAGGCGCAAAGTCTGCTCGATGTCCTGGCGATAGCCCTTGTGCACGGATCGGATTACGCCGTCCCTGCCTATAAGGATCAACGTCGGCAGGGCGCCCACGGAGTAGTCCCTGGCCGTCGTTCCCTCCTTGTCCAATACGATCGGGAAGGTAAGGCCCAACTCGTCTGTGTAGCTCTGCGCCTGTTCCCGATCCTCCATCAGGTTCACGCCGATGACGGTGAATCCCCTGTCCTCGAACTCGTCGTGCAGCTTCTGGAGCACGGGCATCTCCATCCTGCATGGCACGCACCAGGTCGCCCAGAAGTCCAGGGCTATGACCCGGCCGCGCAGTGCGCCCAGGTGCAGGGGTTCTTCCCGGCCGAGAGCTTCAAGTTGG
This sequence comes from uncultured candidatus Brocadiaceae bacterium, assembly GCA_964655775.1. Lineage (GTDB taxonomy): Bacteria > Planctomycetota > Brocadiia > SM23-32 > SM23-32 > CAZZNQ01. The sequence continues at coordinate 2,487 of CAZZNQ010000037.1, forward strand.
AAGTCCTTCATCGGATCTCCGACCAGGGTGGCCTCCATCAACGCCGGCATTGAGTTGGCGGCCACAGCGTCTTCGGGCATCTGGAACTCGTAGCCTGCAGGCAGGATTGCCGTGGGAGTCTCCAGTGGTTGCAGGCGCGCCTCGATCTCCACTTTGCGGGTGGGGTCCTGGGGTGAGGCCACGGTCATGCGGGCCAGGCCGATAGCGCCGGTTTCGCGATCCGCCCAGATGTGCATTTCTCCGAGTTGCAGATGGAACACGAGGTGGTACACTTCGCGTTCGGCCATCATCTCGGTGCCGGCCAGGTCCACCCCCTTGGTTCCATTTGTAAGGGCGAGGTAGGGATCAATGCCGAACGGACCGAAGACGGCCCTTCCCATGCCCATCATCAGCCCCACGCGCGCGCGGTCCCGGAACAGAATGGCCAGATCGGGCGGAGCATCCTCAATCATGTACTTGTTCGTCGGGGAGTAGTACGTCCAGACCTGCTCGCCATTGCAGGCAATGCGGAAGTAACCCGTGTCCAGCTTGATGCGGACCTGCACCCGATTCGGTTTGCCCAGGCGGAAATACAGCGTGTGAGAGAAGGACTGGCTCTCATCCCCCTGGATCTGCGTCATCTTCAGGTCAACCTGCCCTGCAGCCGTTTCGACGGCGGCATGCTTCTCGGCGATCTCCCTGAGGACGGCTTCGGCTTCCGGACTGACGTTAGGCCGCGGCGGCTGCTCCGGAGAGTCGGCGGCAATGCTGAGGAATGCGGTGGCCGTCAGCGCTGCCAACAGAAGTAGCTTTCTCATGTACTGTGACCTCGAACAAAGGGTGCGCGTGCCCGGGTTCTCCCCCGTGGAGCACATCGAACAGGTACCATGGTAAGGGAGGAAGTACGGGTCGGTCAATTGCTGCGGCGCTGGCGGCCGGGGCCGTTCACATGAGTCGGGCGCCTCGCTTGCGCGCAGACAGCATCTGCACGAACGCTTCCAGGCGCGTCTTGAGCTGACCTGAGAGGGTACCGGGGCGGTCGCCTTCGATGGTGAGGATCGGCAGATCAAGATGTTCGCGGAGGATGCGGTCCTCAATCCTCCGATGGCAGAAGCTCTGGACGTAGTGGATGAGGCCGTCGAGTCCGCGGCGGTGGAACTCGCCCCGGATATCTTCAAGGCGGGAGGCGATACCGTACGGGTAGGTGTAGCGTGTGTAGAGTTGGGCCAGCGAGGCAGCCTTGCCCGGCATGGCGAACTGACGTTGCGTCTCGTTGTAAACCACCCAGGCGCCGAACTCTTCGAGGTAGTCATACAGGCCGGGCACTATGGGAGGCACGCCGCAGAGGCCCAGCCTCAGCTCGGGGCGGTTCGGTTTCCGGAGCCCGGCCCGCTCCAGGAAGCTGTCCGCTTCGCGCAGGTAGGTCTGCGGGTCGGCGCAGAAGTCACTGGCGCTTACCTGCCAGAGATGGTTCTCGATGCCGTGCACCTTGAGTTCATCGTCACCAAGGGCGTCGATCCGGGCGGCGGCATCGCGGGCCGGCCGCAGCCTGTGCCGCCAGTCCTCGGCCTCGGCCATCCGTGCCCCGACGGCGTCGCAGAGCCGTTCGAGTTCGGTCTGCATGGCGCCCGGGTCCGGTTCTCGCGGGTAGTCGAATGCGATGCACCGCACTCCTTCGTCGGCAAGCACCTCCGCCAGCGCCTCGGCGTTGCTGCAGTCGCCTCGCGTCACTGCCAGCACGGTCCGCAGCCCCCATTCGTGGACGGCGCCGTAGAGCCCCTTCGTCCAGCAGCAGCAGGTGCGAGGAAAACCGGCGCGCTCGGCCCGTGCCGAAAGGTCGTCGGGGTCGGGGGACGTGATGAACAGGTTGTTCAGATCCACCGGAATCAGGTCGGCGGCGAAGATCACCTCTACGGGCACCGTCGTCGTGATGCCCACTAGGCGCTCGACGGGGAGGTCACGCGGCACGGGCGGGGGCAGAATGAGGTCGCTCAACCGGCGTTCCCTTCGGGCATCTCCCTCAGCAGCACCCGGGCGGGCGCCCCGTCGCCGCCGGCCACCTTGAGCATTCCGCAGAACATCTCATAGCGTCCCGGGGGCACGAGCGCCAGGTCCAATCCCTCCACAATCAGCACGCCCGCATCAAGCAGTGCGCGGTGGCTGGGCAGATCGGATTGGTCGGGGCCGTCCACGGAGAGGTAATCGGTGCCGACGATCTTTAGTCCGGCCTCCACAAGGAGGGCGGCCGCATCGGGCTCGATGCCTACGTAATCGGTCGTGAACGCGGAACGCCGGGCCAGCATCCTGGAGTTGCGCGTCTTGAACAGCGCCCGGCGGCAGCCGGTCGGGAGTTTCGTCCCGACCTCGCGCGCGGTGATGGCATCGGGGTCCTCGATCTCGATAACGCAGGCGGGGCCGATCAGGATGTCGGGCGGAACGTTGTCGGCGCCCGGGGCGTCAGGCTGCACGTGGCACGGGGCGTCCACGTGCGTTCCCGCGTGGGCGGTCATGTGCAGGCTGGACAAGACGTAGGGGGAGGCTTGTCCGTCCTCCTCCACCACCCTCCGGAACGGCAGGTCGCCGGGCCATGTGGGCATGCCTTCCCGCAACGTCATTGTCACGTCGTAGGTTCTCACTGGGTTTCTCCCTGGCATCGATTCGCACGCGCGACTTCTGTCGCTGCGGAACGGGGAGCAGATCAGCTCGATTCGAACCAGTTGCCCACGAACTCGATGTCGAAGTCGCCGTTGACGTAGTTGCCCTGGAGGATCAGATCACGGAAGAACGGTATCGTGGTGTGGACGCCCTCGATGGAGAACTCGCTGAGTGCCCTGCGCAGGCGGTCCAGCGCGTCGGACCGATCCTGGCCGTGCACGATGAGCTTGGCGATCATCGAGTCGTAGTACGGCTGCACCACGTAGCCGGCATAGGCGTGCGTGTCTACTCGAACACCCGGGCCGCCGGGGGGCACGAACTGGGTGATCGTCCCGGGCGACGTGCGGAAGCCGTCCGCCGGGTTCTCCGCATTGACGCGACACTCTATGGAGCAGCCCCGGAACTCCACCTTCTTCTGCTGGAGGGTGAGTTCCTCGCCGGCCGCGGCCCTCAACTGCTCCTTCACCAGGTCCACGCCCGTGACCTGCTCCGTTACCGGATGTTCCACCTGGAGCCGGGTGTTCATCTCCATGAAGTAGAAGTCGCCGTTTCCGGAGACCAGGAACTCGATGGTGCCCGCACCGGTATACTCGACGGCGCGGGCGATCTTCACGGCCGCCCGTGTGATCTTGTCCCGCACGTCGCTGCTGATGCCGGGGCAGGGGGTTTCCTCCACTAGCTTCTGGAAGCGTCGCTGGATCGAGCAGTCGCGCTCGCCCAGGTGAATCACGTTGCCCTGATTGTCCGCCAGAATCTGCACTTCCACGTGGCGGGCGTGCTCGACGGCCTTCTCGATGTAGACGGCGGGGTTCTTGAACGCGGCATCCGCTTCGGAGCGCGCCAGGGCGAGCATGTTCTTCAGGCTTATGTCGTTGTGGGCGACGCGCATTCCGCGCCCGCCGCCGCCGGCCGCCGCCTTGATCATCACCGGATAGCCGATTTTGTGGGCCAGTTCGAGGGCGGCTTCCTCGTCCTCGATCACCCCCTCGCTGCCCGGAATGATGCCGACCCGGTTCTCTTTGGCGATCTTGCGTGCCTCGGCCTTGTTGCCCATCTTGCGCATCACGTCGGAACGCGGCCCGATGAACACGATGTTGGACTCTTCGCAGATCTCGGCGAAGTTGGGCTCTTCGGCAAGGAACCCGTATCCGGGGTGGATCGCGTCGACGTTGGTGATCTCGGCCGCGCTGATAACGTGGGCGATGTTCAGGTAGCTTTCGGAGGGTGGGGCGGGTCCGATGCAGACGGCTTCGTCGGCCAGCTCAAGATACTTCGCGCCCGCGTCCGCCTTCGAATAAAGGGCGACGGTCTCGATGCCCATCTCCTTGCAGGCGCGCAGCACTCGAAGGGCTATCTCGCCGCGGTTGGCAATCAGGACTCTGCTGAACATGTGGGATGTGCCTGTGTTGTTTGGTGCGGGAAGCTCACGCTCTGCCGGCGGCCGTCACTTATTCCTCGGACGGCTCCAGCAGGAACAGCACCTGGCCGAACTCGACCGGTTCCGCATCCTCGACAAGTATCTCGACGATGGTGCCGGCCGCTTCCGCCTTTATCTCGTTCATCACTTTCATCGCCTCGATGATGCAGACCACGCTGTCCAACTCCACCTCCGAGCCGATGCTCACGTACGCCTCCGCCCCGGGGTTGGACGAGCGATAGAACGTGCCGACCATCGGCGAAGTTATCTCTATGAGGTTGTCCTCGTGCTCCGCGCCTTCCTCTTCTTCGGGAGCGACGGACGCCGGCTGCTGCAGGGCGGGGGGATAGGCGCCGGGGTGGGGCAATGGTCCGTAGCCGAATGCCTGTGGCATGAACTGCACGGGCACGTTCTTCTTGATCTTCACCTTCAGATCCGGCTCTTCCACTTCGAGTTCCGCCAGATCGTTGTCGGCCATTATGTCGATGAACTGGCGGACTCTTTCGACAGGATCCATAACCGGGTTTCCTCAAGCTCGATTGTGTTGCGCAACGCAGAAAGACGAACCCAGCAGCAGGCAAAGCAATCGGTACCGACTGTTCTCAGTCGGCCCGCAACGCGTCCGGCTCCCGAGGTAGTTCACTCAGCACCTCGCATCCGTCCGAGGTGACCAGCACCATTTCCTCTATTCTAACCCCGACTTGCCCCGGAATATAAACGCCGGGCTCGACAGTGACGATCATGCCCGGCGATAAGGTCGTGTCGACGCCGGGAGCCAAACGGGGTTCCTCGTGAACGACCAGCCCCACGCCGTGTCC
>CAZZNQ010000037.1:7365-35476 GCA_964655775.1 uncultured candidatus Brocadiaceae bacterium
CGGCGTTGTCAATCACGGAGCGGCCCGCGGCGTCCACCTCTCCGCCGGTGGCGCCCGGCTGCAGCTTGTCGAAAACGGCCGCCTGAGCGTCCAACACCACGTCCACCAGCCGACCTAAGTCGGCCTCGATTCTACCTTTGCAGAAAACACGTGTCAAGTCGCTGCAATAGCCGGCCAGCCGGGCTCCCCAGTCGAAAAGAACCGGGACGTCTCCTTCCACCGCGGCCTCTCCGGGCGTGGCGTGGGGCACGCTTGCCCGTGGTCCGACCGCGCAGATTGTGTCGAAGGAGGCACCATCCGCGCCGGCCTCGCGCATGGCGAACTCTAGCCGCGCCGCGAGCCAGCGTTCTGTGCGTCCGTCTGCCGCCTCGGGCAGGAACTCCAGAAAAGTGCGCTCCGCAAGCCGCAGCGCGGCCTTGATCGCATCGACCTCTTCGGGCTCCTTGCACATGCGCAGGTCTTCGGCGATGCCGTCCTTCAGGCTCACCAGCTCCACGCCATCGGCCTCGGCGTCGATCGCCTCGAACGCTGCATGGGTCAGGTTTGCGCCCGTCACGCCCAGCTTCCACACGCCCATCTCTCCGCAGAGCGCGGCCAGCGCCTTCGACAGGGGGCCCTTTCGGCTGATCACGTCGTCCACCTGCGACTCCGCCTCGGCCTGCTCGACGTAGCGGCTGTCCGTGACGAGCGCGGTGCGCGCGGATCCGAGCAGTAGTCCGCTGTCCAGGCCGGTGAAACCGCAGAGGTAGCGCACGTTCTCGGCCGCCGGCAGCCAGTAGGCGTCGAGGCCGGCCTCGGACATGCGCTTGCGGAATACCTCAGTGCGGGCGGCGTGATTCAAGTTTGCTTTCCTCGTGCGGCTGGTATCGCGGTGCTGAAGCGCAGATTATACGGCCGGCCGCCGAGGGGGCGCAAACGAGGCCGCGATCTGGAAAGGCCGTCCGGCGGTGTCTATAATCCGGGAGGCGGGGCATGCCGATCCCACAGGCGGGTGCGCAGGATGCAGAAGCCGGAAGACAGCGACTACCTCCTGGCCGAACGGCTCGTGCGCGAGCTTCAAGGCGCCGGGCATCGGGCGCTGCTGGCCGGCGGCTGCGTGCGCGACATGCTGCGCGGGGAGCGCCCGAGTGATTACGACATTGCGACGGATGCAAGCCCGGAGCAGGTCAAAGCGCTCTTCGTCGAGGTGAACGAGGTCGGCAAACAGTTCGGCGTCTGCCGAGTCAGGGCTGACGGCCTGTGGTTCGAGGTGGCCACTTTCCGCCGCGAATGGGGCTATTCGGACGGACGGCACCCGGACGGAGTCGCATTCTGCGGGCCGGAAGAGGATGCCGCCCGCCGCGACTTCACCGTCAACGCCATGTTCTACGATCCGGTGCGCGACGACCTGTTGGACCATTTCGGGGGAGTGGCCGACCTGCGGGCGGGCATACTCCGGGCCGTGGGCGATGCAGAGGAACGCTTCCGCGAGGACCACCTTCGACTGCTGCGCGCCGTCCGGTTCGCGGCGCGGCTTGAATTCAGGATCGAGGCGCGAACCAGAGAGGCGATCCGTTCGCTGGCCCACACGGTCGCGAACGTTGCACCCGAGCGGTTGCAGCAGGAACTGCGCATCATCCTCACCGACCGCGCCCCCGCCGACCCGCTGCGTCTCATGGATGACCTGGGCATGCTGTGCGTTATCTTCCCCGAGTTCAGCGATATGAAAGGATGCGAACAGCCGGCCAACTACCACCCCGAGGGCGATGTCTTCGTCCACACGATCCTGACCGTAGAGAAGCTCGGGCCGCATCCGGACTTCGAGACGGCGATGGCCGCGCTCCTGCATGATGTCGGGAAGCCGGAGGCGAGCAAGGAGTCGGAGGAGATGGCGTTTCCGGAGCACTCGCGGATCGGCAGCGAGATGGCCCGGAGCATCTGCGAACGCCTGCGGATCTCCAATGCCGAAACCGACCGCATCTGCTGGCTGGTGGATCGGCACCTCTACTTCAAAGACGCGCCCAACATGCGCGAGAGCACACTGAAGAAGCTCTTCGCGGAACCGGGTTTCGAGCAGCTTGCGGCGATACATCGTGCCGACGCCCTCGCAAGCTGGGGAAACCTGGAGACCTACAACTACGTGATGAAGCGCCGCGAGGAGATGCCCGAGGAGGAGGCGAAGCCACCCAGGCTGGTCACCGGGTACGATCTGATCGAAATGGGCTACGAACCCGGGCCGATGTTCTCCGACGTGCTGGAGCAGGTTCGGGATGCGCAACTGGAAGGCAATGTTGCGGACCGGCCGGACGCGCGCAGGCTCGCCCGTCGCCTCGCCGAGGAACACTCCAAGTCGAGTTGACGAAGAGGGCGGCGCTAGTCGGGATTCGGTTCCGTCTGTTCCAGCGGAGTCCACGGCTCGGGCAGCGGCACGCGCGGAAGCCGGCTGCTCCGGATCAGCATGGCGATGCCCACAACGGCGGCAGTCCCCGCTAGAAGCTGGAAAAGAGTGAGCCCACCCGCGAGAGGCATGGGCTCGTGGTCGCCGCGAAAGAACTCGTTGATGAAGCGCGCGGTGCCGTAGAGCGCCAGGTAGGCCCAGCCGACGTCGCCCGGACGGCGCCGGTGACGCCAGACGTAGGTCAGCACACCAAAGATCACGAGGTTATAGCCAACCGCGAAGAGCTGCGTGGGGTATACGGGCAGCGAATGGGTGTCCGAGGCCGTAACCAGCCCCTCGGCCAAGTGATGCTGATAGGGAAGGCTGCCGACAATGTGCGAGCCCTCCTGACCGTGGCCGGATACCTCCTCAAGTATCCGGGGGAAGCGCACCCCGACACATGTCGACGTCGCTCTGCCGAAGCAGCATCCGTTCAGGAAGCAGCCCATGCGTCCGAAGGCGTGCCCGAGCGGTACGAGGCCGGCTGCTGTGTCCAGCGTGGTCATCAGGGGCAGGCCGCGGGCGAGAATGGTTGCCAGCAGTGCGGCGCCGCCGCCCATCAGTCCCCCGAAGAACGAAAGACCGCCCAGATCCAGACGGATGATCGTCGACGGGTCCTGCGAGAAGTTCTCCCAGAACTCGATCACGTAGAACAGGCGCGCACCGATGATGCCGCCAAGCAGCATGAACGTCGCCGCGTCGAACAACGCGTTCGGGTCCAAGCCGCGTTTGGCGCCCCGGCGCCGCAGCAGCCACAGGCAGAGCAGGAATCCCAGGAGGATCATCGCCCCGTAAGATGCCACCGGGATGCTCTTGTCGGTCAGAGGGACCGGGACCCTGAAAAGCTCGGGGTGCATGCGTATCGCCTCAGTGGTCAGGACACGTAGTCGTTCGGGTTCAGCGGCACATTGTCGATCAGGCGGGTGTCTCCCACGCGGACGGCCAGCACCGCGACCGCGCCGGCCCCGGCGACCTCCAGCGCCCGCATCGTGCTCCCGTCGACGACCTCAGCATACTCGATCTGCGCCAGCGGCTCACGGGATATCACTGCGCGCATCGCCTCCCGCAGTGTATCCGCATTGGTCTCGCCGGAGCCGACCAGCCTGCGGGCCTCCGCCAAGGCGTGGTACAGGCACGTTGCCTGCTGCCGCTCGACATCGCTCAGGTAGGCGTTGCGCGAACTCAGGGCAAGCCCGTCCGGCTCGCGGATCGTCGGCATCACGCGTACCTCGATGGGGATGTTCAGGTCCGCCACCATCCGTCGTATTACCACCGTCTGCTGGAAGTCCTTCCGGCCGAAGTAGGCGCGGCCGGCCGGCACGGTGTTGAACAGCTTACAGACTATGGTGCAGACACCCTCGAAGTGCCCGGGCCTGAGCCTGCCCTCCAGCACCTCGGCCGGTCCACCGGGGCGGACGGTGGTGCAGGAGCCGTCGGGATACATGGAGCGATCACTCGGACAGAACACGAGATCGGCACCGGCGGAGTCGGCCGCTGCGCAGTCGTCGTCCAGTCGGCGCGGGTACTCGTCGAAGTCCTCCCCCGGGCCGAACTGGGTGGGGTTCACGTAGATGCTGACCACGGTGCGATCGCATTCGCCGGCGGAGGCCCGAATCAGGCTCGCGTGTCCCGCGTGCAAAGCGCCCATCGTGGGAACGAACCCAACTGTAAGGCCCTCGGATCGCCAGGTTAGTACCTGGTCTCGGGTCTCTTGGGGGCTGTGGCTGCGTTTGACCGGCATGGATCAGACGTATGTGCGCCGGTCGCTTCGCTGCGCGCGCCACCTGGCACCGGTCGGCACGCCGGCAATGGGGCGGACAGGGAAGGTCCGGGGAAGCACCCTGGGGGACATGTCCTCGATCTCGGAGTATTCAGGCGTCGCGCTCTCGCGGACCCGCTGCTCGCGCGCCCACACGGTCTGCAGACCTCCACCACTCTCGCACATGGCTGCCGCCTCGACAACAGATGTAGCTATGAACTCCTCCGGGCAACATTATATGCCACGGCGGAGCCGTGGCAAGGCGAAAGAGTGGGCGTCCTCGGAGTGGAGTCGCTGGCGCCCGATGCTATAATGGATGGTTTAGGTCGACTTTAGAACTCCCTCCGTGGGGCGTTGCGTGTCTTCTAACAATGTCATCAGAGCCCGGGGTGTCCGGGTGCACAATCTGAAGAGCATCGATGTCGATGTTCCGCGGGGGAAGTACGTCGCCGTGACGGGGGTGAGCGGAAGCGGCATGTCCAGCCTGGCGTTCGACACGCTCTATGCCGAGGGGCAGAGGCGCTATGTCGAGTCGTTCAGCGCCTACGCGCGGCAGTTCCTGGAGCGGATGGACAAGCCGGACGTGGACAAGGTGGAGAACATCCCCCCGGCAATCGCGATAGAGCAGAAGAACCCCGTCAAGAACCGCCGATCCACCGTGGGCACCGCCACCGAGCTGAACGACTACATGCGACTGCTCTGGGCCAGAATCGGGCGGCCGTTCTGCCCGGACTGCGGCCGGGAGATCGTGGCCTACTCCGTCGGCCGCGCGGCGGACGTGGTGATGGAGCTGCCGGAGGGCGCCCGCTTCATGATCTCGTTTCCGGTGGACGTTACCGAGAAACTGAGCGTGAGCGAACAGGCGGAGCGCATCCGGGAGATGGGCTTCGTGAGGCTTCTGGTGGACGGGGAAGTGGCCGATATCACTGCTGACGCCGAGAATGCCTTCCAGGGTGACAGCGAAGTTGAGGTGCTGGTCGACCGGCTGGCCATGAGCGAAGACCTGCGGCCCCGCCTGAGCGAAGCCATCGAGACCGCTTTCAAGCTCGGAAAGGGACGCTGCAACGTCCACGTGCTGGACGGGCGGACCATGAACTTCCTGAACCGCCTGGAGTGCGCGAACTGTGGCCGCGAAATCCTGCACGTGACACCTCAGCTCTTCTCGTTCAACAGCCCTCTCGGCGCCTGCGAGACTTGCTCCGGCTACGGTGCCACCATTGACATCAGTCGCCACCGCGTGGTGCCGGATCCTACGCTCTCGCTGCGGGACGGTGCGATCGCGCCCTGGACCACCGACAGCACCCAGGAATGCATGGAGCAGTTGCTGGAAGGAGCCCCGGAGTCCGGGATACCAATAGACGTGCCGTGGGAGGACCTGGAGCCTTGGCAGCGCGACGCGGTCTTCGACGGCACCGACGACTTCTACGGCGTGATGGATTTCTTCGAATGGCAGCGGGGGCGCAAGTACAAGCTGCACGTGCGCGTACTGCTCAGCCGGTACCGCAGTTACTCCACCTGTCCGGATTGCCGCGGGACGCGGCTGAAGCCGGACGCCCGGGCGATCCGTATCGGTGGACTGAACATTGCCGACGTGAGCGGGATGACGATTGACGACGCGCTGCGGTTCTTCGAGGAGGAGACCGAACTCACCGGATACGAGATGGAGGTGGGCGAACTGCTGCTGAGGGAGATACGCAATCGCCTGCGCTGCCTGCGCGACATAGGCCTGGGATACCTGACGCTGGACCGCCTGACGCGCACGCTGAGCGGCGGCGAGATGCAGCGCGTGAACCTGACCACCAGCCTCGGTTCCGCGCTGGTCAACACGCTTTACATCCTGGACGAGCCAAGCGTGGGCCTGCACGCCCGCGACTCGGAGCGACTCATCAACATCCTCAGCAACCTGCGGGACTGTGGGAACACGGTGCTGGTGGTCGAGCACGACCGGCAGATCATCGAGGCGGCGGACCACTCCCTGGACCTTGGGCCCGGGGCCGGGGAACACGGCGGGCGGCTGGTGTACGCGGGGCCGATGGCCGGACTGCGAGAGTGCGACGCTTCGGTCACCGGCGCCTATCTGCGCGGCGAGAAACGGATACCCACCCCCGAGAGCCGCCGCAAGCCCGGGCCCCGACGCATCATCCTGAACGGCGCCTCAGAACACAACCTGAAGCACGTGGACGTCGAGTTCCCCCTCGGGCTGTTCATCTGCGTCACCGGCGTGAGCGGCAGCGGCAAGAGCACGCTGGTGCACGACACCCTGTACGGTGCCATTAAGAGGCGCAAGCCGGGCGGTTACGCCGAGGAGATCGGCCCGCACGATGCCCTCATCAACGCAGATCTCGTGGACGACGTGATCCTGGTCGACCAGAACCCCATCGGTCTGACGCCGCGCTCGAACCCGGTCACCTACATCAAGGCATACACCGAGATTCGGAATCTGTTCTCCCGGACCAGGGACGCCCGGATCCGGAACCTGGAGCCGGGCGCCTTTTCGTTCAACACGCCGGGCGGCCGGTGTGAGGCGTGCGAAGGCGCTGGCAGCATCAAGGTGGACATGCAGTTCCTGGCGGACGTGTATGTCACCTGCGACCTTTGCGGGGGCAAGCGCTTCCACAAGAACGTCCTTGCGGTGAAGTACAAGGGCCGGTCCATTCACGACGTGCTGATGATGACCGTGGACGACGCCCTCGCCTTCTTCCGCGAACACAAGAAGATAGTCCGTCGGCTGCGCTACCTGAGCCGCACCGGTCTGGGCTACGTGCGGCTGGGCCAGCCGGCCAACACCCTCAGCGGCGGCGAGGCCCAGCGCCTGAAGCTCGCCACTCATATGGCGGCGGGAAGCAAGGATCGGCTGATGTTCATCTTCGACGAGCCGACCGTGGGCCTGCACTTCGACGACGTGCGCAAGCTGCTTTCGTGCTTCCAGTCGTTGGTGGACGCCGGCCACACCGTGCTGGTGGTGGAGCACAACCTGGATGTGGTGAAGTACGCCGACTACGTGATCGACCTTGGACCGGAGCAGGGGGATGAGGGGGGAGAGGTGGTCGTGGCCGGCACGCCGGAGGATGTCGCCGCCTGTGAGCGGAGCCACACGGGCCGATTTCTGAGGGAGGTCCTGGAGCGGTAATACCAGGATGCGGCCGGCTTGGGAGTTGCATCGTGACGATCTTACGTTAGCATATCACAAAACCCCAATACCGGGCACTCTATACGACGGCGGCAGATGACGGATAAGGCAGTGATCCTCGCCCGCGGCTTGGGCACCAGGATGCGGAAGGCGGCGGACGACGTGGCGCTGGACGGGCGGCGCGCCGAGTTGGCGGGGCGCGGGCTAAAGGTGCTGATGCCGATCCACGGAAGGCCGTTCCTGGATTACATCGTTGACAGCCTGATCCGGGCCGGCATACGGCGCATCTGCTTTGTGATCGCTCCCGACGCGGACCTGATGCGCCGAGAGGCCGATCGCATGGCGAAGGCGTCCCGCGCCGAGGTAACCTGCTCCGTCCAGGCGAAGCCGTTGGGCACGGCCGACGCGGTGCTCGCGGCGGAGGCATTCGCTGCCGGCGACAGCTTCGTGATGTGCAACGGCGATAACCTGTATCCCGACGCCGCGCTGGCGCGGCTGGCGGAGTGCGAGGATGGCGTGTGCCGGATAGTGGCGTTCGACCGCGACGCCCTGGTTGTGGAGGGCAACATCTCCAAGGAGAGGATTCGGCACTTCGCCGTTGTGACCGCCTCCGACGGCTGCGACTTGCTGGGCATTGTGGAGAAGCCCGATGATCCTGAGCAGTATGCGCGAGATGGACGGCTCTGGGTGAACATGAACCTGTATCGGTTTACGCCCGGGATATTCGACGCGTGTCGCAGCATCGAGCCGGACCCCGATCGCGGCGAATTGGAGCTGACGGCGGCGGTCGCAACGATGCTGGAATCCGAAGAGGGCGGTTTTCTGGTGGAGTTCTGCTCGGACGGCGTGCTGGATCTTACCACCCGTGCAGACGTGGGTGCGGTGGAAGCCGCTCTGGTCGGGAGAGAACTGAGCTTCTGACCGCATGGGCGCCGTTTGAGGCGCTGAGCGAAGGGGAGGCCGATTGAAGGGCGACTTGCACATACACACGGACGTGAGCGACGGGGCCCGCTCGCCGTCTGCGGTCGCGGGCATGGCCGTGGCCGGCGGGCTGGACTTCATCGCTGTCACCGACCACAACTCGCTGGCCGGCATAGGGGAGGCGGCGGCCGTGCTGGACGGCCAGCATGCGCAGTTGATCTGCGGCGTGGAACTGACCGCTCAGCCGGACGACGGTGGCGAGATCCACATCCTGGGCTACGGTTTCGATCCCGAATCGCCGCAGCTCAACGAGCTCTGCCTGGAGATCTGCAGGCGCAAGCGGGAGCAGATCGACCGGATGATGTCCCGGCTCCAGCGCGACGGAGTGGCCGTGGACAGGGAGCTTTTCGATTCCGAGCCCGAGGACCGCTACAATGGCCGTCCCGTTCTGGCGGGGTGGTTGTTGGAGCAGGGCGTGGTGGGCAGCATCGGCCAGGCGTTCGCCCGGTACCTGGGAAGCCGGGGCCGCGCGTTCGTACCGATGGAGGCGATGGACCCCGCGCACTGCATCGAGGCCATCCACGAGGCCGGAGGCGTCGCCGTGCTGGCCCATCCACGGATCGACACCGTGGATGAGTGGCTCGCCGCGCTGGTGCAATATGGTCTGGACGGGGTGGAGCTTTTTCGGCCGGCACTCCGCGGCAACGAACAGCTCTACGTGGAGAAGGCGGCCGAGCACTTCGGGCTGGCCACCACGGGTGGATCGGACTGGCACGGCCGGCCGTCTGAGCCGCCTCTGGGTGCCTTCGCCGTCGCCCGCGACCAGATGAACGGGTTCTTCCGCATCCTGGACGGTTGTCATTCCTGCCCGCCTTCCTGAGCGCTTCCTGCGATGCCGCACCGGCGAACAAAGGGTTGACGGTCTGGCGCCGGCGGCAGTACAATGAGAGAAGTTGGGACGCTTTCGGTACAAGGGGACGGGGAGATGGAAAGCCTGTTAAGACAGACTGCGGTGGTGTTCGCCATAATGGCGCTTGCCGCGTCCGGCGTGGGCGCGGAGACGGTGGTGCTGCACAGCGGAGGCATCCTCCATGGGAGCGTGCGAACCGCCGCGGGCACAGTGATCGTCGCTACCTCGGAAGGCGAGACGCGCCTGCCGGCACGAAGGGTCGCCGCGATTGTGCCCGACCCTCGGCCCGCAACCGTGCTGCAAAGCAAGCCCGCCGCCGGGTCGGATGCGCGCGATCCCCTTGCCGCGTTGGTGAGCGTGGATGCAGAAGCCGCATCGCTCCGGGACGTCCTCGCCGATCTGCGCAGGCAGACCGGCGTGCCGATCTCCGTATCCTCGAGAGTGGCGTTGGGGACGAAGGTCGAGCCCGAGGAGGCGGAGTCGGTGCCGCTTGTCGAGGCGCTGGACCGCGCCCTGTCCCCGCACGGACTGCGCTACCGCCTCTCTGAGGGCAGGCTCTACGTGTTCGGTTCGGATGTCGTTGAAACCGAGCCTGAGCCCGTCGTCCATCCGCTCGTGCGGCGCATGGACGTGGACTTCGACCAGGTGCCTCTCAGGGAGGTGCTGGTCTATCTGAGGGAGACCACAGGGTTCGGACTGGCGATGCACGACGATCTGAACGCCGACCCGCGCACGGTTACGCTCCATCTGCGCAACGCGCCGCTGGAACGGATACTCGACCTGACGCTGCTGCCGCGCGGTTACGGCTACCGGATCACGTCGGACAACGTGCTGATGGTGCTCCCGCGCCACCTGCGCGCAGGCTACCGCACCGAGCTCTACAACGTGACGGATCTTCTCCTGAGCACGAACGATCTGACGGGCGGCAGCCGTGATGACGACCGTTCGTCCGGCCGCGCATCGTCCGGGCGGTCCATCGGCATCAACCCGCAGTACGGCCGCAGAGGCGGCAGCAACGGAGATGACGACGACGATCGCGAGGGATTCAGCCGTGTGTCCGACCGCGCCGAGAACCTCGTATTGCTGATGAAACAAGCGTGTCATCCGGACGAATGGGCCGCCCCGGCGTCCACCGGCCTGATAGACGTGGGCCGGGAGGACTGACATCCCGCGTTCGGATGCCCGCGGGCCGGCGCAGGCGCCCTCGATCCGCGCGGCTTAGTGTTGAGATTCATGCGCGCAGGCGAACAAGCTTGCCTGCGCGTCGTCTTTTCTCACAAGACCACCAGAGGACCCCGCTTTGGCTGAAGCCACCTGCACTGTGGACACGTGCCGCGCCATCTGGCGCCGGCTGAGGGACGGAAGCCCTGCCGTCATCACCGCCCATCTGCGTCTGGACGCGGACGGCGCCGGGTCTGTCCTTGCACTGCGGCACGCGCTCATCTTGCTCGGAGTGGAGGTCCATCACATATTCCCGGGCCCAACGCCCACCATGTTCGACTTTCTGCCGGGGATGCAGGAGATCTCCCGCGCGGATGAACTTCCGTCCCGGTACAACCTGATCGTTGTGGACTGCGGCACGCCCGAGCGCGTGGGCGAACTCAGCGAGGTGCTTACGGGAGCCGTCTGCACTGTGAACATCGATCATCACCCCACGAACGATGGGTTTGGGGATCTGAACCTGGTGGACGCCCAAGCCAGCTCCTGCGGGGAGATGATCGGCTCGCTGCTGGAGGCCGGTGGGGTGCGGATGACGCCTGAGATCGCCGAGTGCCTGCTTGCAGCCATCGTCGGCGATACCGGGCAGTTCAGCCATGGCGACACCACGCCCCATTCGCTGGAAGTGGCCGCGCAATGCATACGGGCGGGCGCCCGGCCGGCCGTGATAGCTGCCCATCTGTTCGCGTCCCTGACGCCTGCGCAGGTCCGATTGAAGCACCTGGTCTTGGGCAGCCTTCAGTTGCATGCCGACGGACGGATTGCGACCATGGAGGTCACGCGCGAGATGCTGGAGCGCACCGGCCTGGAGCCGGTGGACAGCGAAGGCTTCGCGGATCTGCCGGCCAACATCCAGGGCGTACGGGCCTCGGCGCTGTTCCGCGAGCTGCCCGAGGACGGCTGCATCAAGGTGAGCATGCGCAGTCGTTCCGCGGCCGACGTCTGCGCAGCGGCGTCGCAGTTCGGCGGCGGCGGGCACGTTCAGGCGTCCGGCTGCGAGATCCGCGATACCCTCGACAATGCGCGGCGGGCCGTCGTCCGTGTTCTGAAGGAGCAGCTTGCCCGGGCAACCGGCGTCCGCGACTTAGCCGACACAGCACCCAGAGAATCCCATGAGTGAACTACTGGACCGGATAGAGACTCCCGCCGACCTGAAGGCGCTCGACACCGAGCAACTGCGCCAGGTCGCGGCCGAAGTGCGCGAACTCATCATCGAGGTCGTCTCCCGCAACCGCGGCCACCTTGCCAGCAACCTCGGTGTGGTGGAGCTGGCCGTGGCCCTGCACCGCTGCTACGACATGGCCGAGGACCGCCTGGTCTGGGACTGCGGACATCAGTCCTACGCGCACAAGATTCTGACCGGTCGCCGCGCCGAGTTCCACACGTTGCGGCAGAAGGACGGCATCAGCGGATTCGCCACCCACCTGGAAAGCCCATACGACTGCTTCCGCTTCGGCCATACCGGCACCAGCATAAGCAGCGCCCTGGGGCTAGCAGCGGCGGACAAGGCGAAGGGGCGCGACCGCCACGTCGTCGCCGTCATCGGCGACGGGGCGATGGCCAGCGGCATGGCCTTCGAGGCGCTGAACCACGCCGGAGAAACGGGTCTGAACCTGCTGGTGATACTCAACGACAACAAGATGAGCATAGCTCGCAGCGTGGGAGCCATCGCCCGCTACCTGAGCAAGATACGCTCCAGCGCACCGTACACCGACGTGAAGAAGGAGCTCCAGAGCATCGTCGGCAGGGTTCCGCTGGTCCGCCAGGCCGTGCCGGATCTGCTGGCCAGGCTGGGCGAGGGCATCCAGTCGGCACTCACCCCGGGCGGCGTGTTCGTGGAACTGGGATTTCACTACTACGGGCCCGTCGACGGACACGACCTGGGCGGACTTATCGAGACGCTGGAGGACATGAAGCGCATCCGCGGCCCCGTACTGCTGCACCTGCTCACCGAGAAGGGGCACGGGTTCACGCCCGCCAGCGACGATCCCACACGGTTCCACAGCAGCAAGCGGTTCGAGCATGCGGACGGCACCATCCAGAGCATCGAGAAGCCGGGCGGAGTCTCCTATTCGAAGGTGTTCGGCGACGCCCTGTGCGAGATCGCCGAGGCCGATTCCGACGTGGTGGCCATCACCGCGGCGATGCCGGACGGCACCGGGCTGACCGAGTTCGCTGAGCGGTTCCCGGATCGCTTCTTCGACGTCGGCATCTGCGAGCAGCACGCGGTGGGGCTGGCGAACGGCATCAGCGCCGGCGGGCTGAAGCCGGTCTTCGCGGTGTACTCCACCTTTCTCCAGAGGGCCTACGACCAGCTCGCCCACGACATCGCGCTGCAGGAGTCAAGCCTGACCGTCTGCATAGACCGGGCCGGCTTTGTCGGCGACGACGGACCCACACATCACGGCCTGAACGATATCGCCGTCTGCCGAGCCATGCCGCGCTTCGTGGTGATGGCGCCGAAGGACGCGCCCGAGCTGCGGCGGATGCTGAGGCTGGCCGTCGACGGCGATTTCCCCGCGGCGATCCGGTATCCGAAGGAGAGTGCGATGGGCCTGGACGCGGAAGGCCCGGATCCGCAGTTCCGGGTCGGTGAAGCGGAGGTATGTGTGGAAGGAGACGACGCGGCCATCATCGCCTACGGCTCCATCGTCCCGCGCGCCCTGGAGGCGGCCCGCATCGTGGCCGAGGAGCACGAGGCCAGCGTAACCGTGGTCAACGCGCGGTTCGCCGCGCCGCTGGACATGGAGACCATCGGCACGGTTGTGGAAGGCCACCGGGCCGTGCTGCTCGCGGAGGAGCACAGCGTGGCCGGCGGTTTCGGGTCGGCCGTGCAGGAAGCTCTCTGTGCGAAAGGCATCCGCAGCGCGCACGTGCGCCAGGCGGGCGTTCCGCTCCGGCCGATAGAGCATGCGCCGCGCGAGCATCAGTTGGAGGAGTGCGGCTTGACCGCCCCGACCATGGCCGACCGGTTGGCCAAGCTGCTCGAGCGCGCCGCGCACGGCGCCTGATCCGGCGCCGTACATCCCTTATCCGTTGATGAACCGCTCTCCGTTCGCATAGACTGTTCCCAGTGCCATTCCCGTTGCAGGAACCGGAAGGTGGAGCCCAGCCGCGAACTCAGACGTAGCCATGTCTCCTCGGCGAAGCGCCTTGTCGTGAAGGTCGGCACCAACGTGCTGGCCGCGCCCGGCAGGCCGCTGGACAGCCGGCGTGTGGGCTCTTTGGCGCGGCAGATCGCAGAACTGGTGAACGGCGGGCGGGAGGTGGCGCTGGTCAGCAGCGGCGCCATCGGGTGCGGTATGGTCGAGTTGGGCCTCGATCGCCGTCCCACGGCGCTTCCCATGCTTCAGGCCGCCGCCAGTGTGGGTCAGGGCAAGCTGATGGCGATGTATGAGCGCCACTTCCACAAGCACGGTCTGCATGCCGCGCAGATTCTACTGACCCAGAACGACGTGGACGACCGCGGCCGCTATCTGAACGCCCGGGACACGCTCACGACGCTGTTCGACCTGCCCTGCGTGCCCGTGATCAACGAGAACGATTCGATCAGCACCGAGGAGATCAAACTCGGCGACAACGACCGGTTGGCCGCGATGGTCACCGACCTGATCCGCGCGGACCTTCTGATTCTGCTGACCAGTGTGCCCGGCCTCTATCGCCGACGCCCCGGCGACGGAGCGGAAGGGACCGTACTGGACGTGGTGGAGCGGGTGGACAGCAAGGTGCACGGTCTCGTCTACGGCGAAACAACCGCCAACGGCCTGGGCGGCATGCGGAGCAAAGTCGACGCGGCCCACATGGGTATGGAAGCCGGAGCGGCGGTCGTCATCGCGGACGGGCGA
This sequence comes from uncultured candidatus Brocadiaceae bacterium, assembly GCA_964655775.1. Classification (GTDB taxonomy): domain Bacteria; phylum Planctomycetota; class Brocadiia; order SM23-32; family SM23-32; genus CAZZNQ01. The sequence goes on from CAZZNQ010000037.1 coordinate 21,565, forward strand.
GTCGGGGGCGTGCTGGGGAAGGTGCTGTCGGGCGAGCCGGTGGGCACGCTGTTTCTGCCGGGGGAAGGGCGGCTGAGCAGCTACAAGCGGTGGCTGCGTTTCACGCGACGCCCGCGCGGCAGCGTGCGCGTGGACGCCGGTGCGCGCCAAGCCCTGATGGAGCAGGGCAAAAGCCTGCTCCCCATCGGCGTCGTTTCGGTGCACGGAGGGTTCGAGCGCGGCGACGGCGTCCGAATCGAGGGACCCGACGGGGAGGAGTTCGCGCGCGGCGTCTCGAACTATTCGAGCGACGAGGTGGAGAGGATCAAGGGCTGCCAGACCGCGCGCATCGAGCCCACGCTCGGGTACAAATACTCCGACGAGGTAGTCCACCGCGACAATCTGGCGCTGCTTCACTGACGCTACATCGTCCGGCCTACGGCATTCGCCACCGCGCGGAGCTGTCCCATCAACTCGGCGAATTGATCGCAGGTTAGTGTCTGCTGGCCGTCCACCAGCGCCATATCCGGCTGCGGGTGCACTTCCATGATCAGGCCGTCCGCGCCGCAGGCGACCGCCGCCTTCGCCATCTGAGGCACCAGGCTGCGCATCCCGGTGGCGTGGCTGGGATCGACGATCACGGGCAGATGGGTGACTTCCTTGAGGTAGGCGGCCGTGCTCAGCGAGAGAGTGAAGCGGGTGTGGTTCTCGAAGGTGCGGATGCCCCGGCAGCAGAGCACCACCTGGTTGTTGCCGCCCTTCAAGACATACTCCGCGGCCAGGAGGAATTCGTCTACCGACGCGCTGATGCCCCTCTTGAGCAGCACCGGCTTGTCCATCTTGCCGAGTTCCTTCAGCAGCACGAAGTTCTGCATGTTGCGTGCGCCCACCTGCAGCACGTCCGCGTACCGCGCGACGAGTTCCACCTGCTCGACGGTGAGGACTTCGGTGACGACGGCCAGGCCTGTGTGCTTGCCCACCTCGTGCAGGATCTTGAGGCCTTCCTCTTCCAGTCCCTGGAAGGAATGCGGACTGGTGCGGGGCTTGTAGGCCCCGCCTCGCAAGCCCACGGCGCCGGCCTCCTTCACGGCCCAGGCGATGTCCAGCGTTTGGTCCAGATCCTCCACGGCGCAGGGACCGGCAATGACCTGTACTTTTTCTTTGCCTATGACCTCCCCGTCGATCCGCACCGGCGTGGAGCCGGGGGACGCCTCTCGGCTGGCCAGCTTGTAGGGACTGAGGATGGGTATGATCCTGTCCACTCCCGGCGCGGCGAGCCACCGGTCGGTCTGCACCTCGCGCTTGTCCCCGATGGCGGCGATCACATTCCGCTTCTCTCCACGCAGCAGGATGGCCTCCAGGCCGGCGTCCTCTACCTTCTGCACCATACTCTCGATCTGTTCTTCGCTTGCCTCGGCATTCATGACGATGATCACGCGCGTGACTCCTTGCTATGGGGCATTGCAGGCACAAAAAAAGGCCCCGAAGTCGGCTGACTTCGGGGCCTGGTGTTTCGAAAATGGAGGTCTTCAGGCTAGCCCGTCAGTCGGCCTCCCCGCAGAAGCCAAAATAAAAGTACCAGAACGCACCTCCCACGCAGAGCGCACGGGCGTCGCTCACGTGGGTCTCAGCCGGCTTCGGCTGGATGCGTCCGGTCATGAAATCGGCTCCGCTTGGAAAGCCACACTGTTCAGAACGCCGACATGTTACCCGGCCGGGCCTGCGGTGTCAAGTCCTCAGATCGCAAAGCAGTTGCGCTACGGTCTTGCCCAGGCCGGGATGCACGGCATGCGGCGCTATCTCGCAAAGCGGCTCCAGCACGAAGCGGCGCAGGTGCATGCGGGGGTGGGGCACTCGGAGGTCCGGCTCGTCGATCACGGCGTCGTCGTACAGCAGCAGGTCCAGGTCCAGCGTCCGCGGCCCCCATCGAACCGTCCGCTCGCGCCCGAAGGCCGCCTCGACGTCCAGCAGCGTTTCCAGCAGGTCGCGCGCGGACAGGCGGGTGCGGACCTCCGCGGCGGCGTTCAGGTAGTCGCCCTGCGGGGGGCCGCCCACCGGCTCCGTCTCGTGGAACGGGGATACGTTCGTGACCTCGACGCCCTCGTGCGCGTCCAGCATCGCGATCGCCTTCCGAAGCGTACGCTCTCGGTCGCCCAGGTTTGCACCCAGGCCGATGTAGGCCACGCGAGCGGCAACATGTTCGTTTCGCGTCATAATTGACCTCTGCGGAACGGCCGTGAGTTTGCCACGCGGACGCGCGCCTGATATCATATCCGGAGTTCACCCATCCACGCCACGCGGGGACCCTCTGCATGATTCCTGAAGACCGGTACTACACCAAAGGGCACGTCTGGGTAAAGATCGACGAGGCCGTCGTGGAACTGGGCGCGACCGAGCCCATCATCCGCAAGCTGAGCCCGCTGATCTCCATTGACCTGCCCGACCCGGACGACGAGATGAAGATGGAGCTGCCGTTCGGCGAACTGGAGGGCCTGCAGGACACCTTCCAGCTCTACCCGCCGGTGGAGGCGCGGATCACGGACGTGAACGACGAGCTCCTGTGGAACCTCGACAGGCTGGCCGGTGACCCTTACGGGGAGGGCTGGCTCTTGAAGATACGCGTGCACGATCCGCAGGAGTTGCGCCAGCTACTGAACTCGAATGTCTACGCGGAATACTGCTCCGAGGATTTGGGAATCGATGAGTAAAGAAGCATACAGAGTGGGCGTTGTCGGCGCCGGCATGGTCGGCGGCCGCATGGTTGCCGTGCTGGAGGAGCGCGGCTTTCCGATGGCGGAGTTGCGCATAATGGCCACCTCGTCCCGTCGGCAGGAGATCGCCGGGCGGGAGCGCGAGGTAGTCGAAGTCTCCGAGGAGGGTTTCGACGGGCTGGACATCGCGCTATTCTGCGGTCGCGAAGGCGAGGCCGGCGCCAGCCAGCTTTACGGCTGGGGCGCGGTGGAGAAGGGCGTGCTGGTCATCGACAACGGCGGCGACTACCGCATGGACGAGCGTGTGCCACTGGTTGTCCCGGAGGTCAACGCCGAGGCCATGCGCGGGCACCAGGGGTTCATAGCGAATCCGAACTGCAGTACCATCCAGATGATCATGGCGCTGGCACCCCTGCACCGGGCGGCGGGCCTGAAGCGCGTGGTGGTGAGCACCTACCAGTCCGTGAGCGGAACCGGCCAGGCCGGCGAGCGCGCCCTGAGCGAGCAGCGCGTTGCGGGTGGCAAAGGCGTGACCGACTGCGGCCCCTACAAGTATCCCATCTACAACAACGTGCTGCCGCACATAAGCAGCCTGCGCGACCGCTTCCCGGGTTACTACGGCGAAGAGATCAAGATGATCGAGGAGACGCGCAAGATCATGGGCCTCAAGGACCTGGGCGTCAGCGCCACCTGCGTGCGCGTGCCGGTGGACAACTGCCACAGCGAGGCGATCAACGCGGAGTTCGAGCGTGACATCACCGTCGAGGAGGCGCGCGAGCTGCTGGCGGCGTTCGACGGGGTCGAGGTTCTGGACGATCCGGCCGAGGGTGTCTACCCGATACCGACGCTGGCCAACGACAAGGATGCCGTCTTCGTCGGCCGGATCCGCAAGGATCCCTCGCGGGCCAACACGCTGGACCTGTGGTGCGTGTCCGACAACCTGCGCAAGGGCGCGGCGACCAATGCCGTGCAGATTGCGGAGAAAGCCGTGGAGATGGACTTGATTTAGCCCTCCCCACGCAACAAGATAGGCGACCGAGCGAACGCGGAGCTTGCCCACGGCCGGGCAAGCTTCGCCGTTCTTTGGGCCGGAACAGGAGGCGCGAATGGACACCATTGGCGGCATGCGGATCGCAGAGATCGTCTGCGTGTACATGGAGTACGGCGACGACTTCCACGAGTGCATCGAGAAAGCCGCGCGCGAGAAGGACATCCGGAGCGGCGCCGTGCTGAGCGGAATCGGCACCTTCGACCGCGCCCGAATCCACCATATCGTCGACACCGAGTTCCCCGCGGAGGACAAGTTCGTGGAGGTCTCCGGACCCGTCGAGCTCTGCAGCGTTGACGGCATCATCGCCGACTACGTGCCGCACATGCACTGCACTATGGCGTTGCGGGGCGACGAGCTGTTTACCGGCCATCTGGAGCCCGGGTGCCGGGTGCTGTACCTGGCCGAGGCGGTGATCGCACGATTCTGTGGCAAGGACCTGGTGCGGGACGCGCACCCGCAGTACGGTACCCCTCGCCTCCGCGCCCGGTAGCCAGCCTCACATTCGCCGCGCAAGGAAGACGCATCATGGCCCAGGGACCCGCCGACGGCCCGCCACTTCTGGCTGCGGTGCCCGCCAGATACCGAGAGCGCGGCTACCGTCACACGATGAGCTGGGTCTTCTACGGCCTCTTCTTCGCCACCGTCTCCAGCCTGGGTCCGTTCGTGATCCGCGAGCTGGGCGGCACCGCCCTGCAATCCCTGCTGCTGAACCTGGCGCAGGGAGCGCCCCTGATCGCTTCCTTCATCTGGGTTCCGCTCATCGAACGGCGCAACCCCGTGCGCCTGACGGGCCTGTTCTTCATCGGCGCCGGGGTTCTCACGCTTTTCAGCGGGTTCACGGACAGCCTTTGGTATTTCGTGCTGGTGATCGCCGGCTCCATGCTCATCAATACCCTTTCCCGGCCCACCCTCGGCACCTCCCTGCAGCAGATCTACCCCCGGCAGTGGCGGGGGAAGCTCATCAGCATGCCCTACGCGGCGAACACCATCGTCCGCATGGCGTGGGTGGCCGGCGCCGGTTGGCTCCTCCGGCGGAACATCGCGCACTACCACTGGCTGTATCCACTGGCGGGCGTGACGCTCATCGCCAGCGGCGTCCTTTTCCGCGGCATCGGCGGGAGTCGCGGAAACCACCATGCCGCAGAGGAGTGGGACGGAGTAGCGCCGCTAACCCGCATCACCGAGTCGCTGCGCAGCACGCTGAGGAACCGACCCCTCCTGTGGTTCCTTATCGGCTACTTCATCGCATCCTGCGGCGGCGTCACATACTTCAACGCGCTGCCCCTGTACGCGAACGACGTGCTGGAGCTGTCCACCGACCAGTACGGTCTTGCGCGGGCGGGATTCATGGCGGCCACGCTCGTGAGCTTCTACATCTGGGGCAGCTTCATGGACCGCTGGGGAGCGGCGCTGACGGCGGTTCTTTCCTGGACCGTTCAGGTCGGGATCTACTTCCTGGTTTTTATCTGGCGCGAGCCGCTTCCCACCATGGTTCTGGTTGCCGTGCGGGGGCTGTTCCACTCCGGCAATATGATCGCGTTCTTCCCGTTGGTGATGCACTTCACCAAGTCGTCCGAAACCAGCCGCGGCATGAGCCTGCACTTCACGCTCTGGGGCGTGCGATGGGTGATCACGCCGCTTCTGGTGATACTCGCGATCGACCTGCAGATCTTCCCCGTTCAGTATCTCTTCCTCATCAGCACCGTCCTTGCCGCCATCGGCACGGCCGTTATGGCGGCGGTTTGGTGGGACGACCGCAACAGGCCCGCCCGGCAGCAGGCATAGACGTCCCACCGATTCGGTTTACGCCGACGGAGTGCGCCCGTTAGCATGGTGGCGCCCCAAGCCTGTCGGGCATCCGTGGCACGCGATACCGATCGAGGAGAAAGTGCACCAGTGAGCGAAGACCGCCCCGAAATCGCCGTGACCGCCCCCGCCCTGAACGACTCGCCGTCCCCGTCCGGGCCTCCGTGGCACGTTATGTCGGCCGACACAGTTGCCTCGGGGCTGAAGTCCGATCCGGACGACGGTTTGTTCCCAGACGAGGCAGCCCGACGTCTGCGTGCCTACGGCCCGAACGCCATGCGCAAGTCGTATGCTGTGCCGTGGTGGCGCGTGCTGGCCTCGCAGTTCCGGAACCTCGTGGTGCTTCTGCTCGTCGCCGCCGCCGCCATCAGCCTCTTCTGGTTGCACGACATCCTGGAGGGCATCAGCATCATCGTCGTCATCCTCCTCAACGCCGGGATCGGCTTCACCATGGAATACCGGGCCGCCAAGGCCATGGAAGCCCTGCAGAGGCTGGGGGCGCAGGACGCAGTGGTCGTCAGAGGAGGCGGGCGCCGAACCGTACCGGCCTCGGATATCGTGCCCGGCGATTTGCTGGTGCTCCAGGAGGGACAGGCGGTACCGGCGGACGCACGCGTGCTGGAATCGGCCGGGCTGCTGGTGGACGAGGCGTCGTTGACCGGAGAGTCGGTGCCAGTGGTGAAGAGGCCCGAGGAACTGGACGATGCGGAGACGCCATTGGCCGACCGTGTCAACATGGTCTACAAGGGCACGTCGGTCAGCAGCGGCAACGGCAGGGCCCTGGTGGTTGCCACAGGCATGGAGACCGAGCTCGGTCGGGTGAGCGAACTGGTCTCCGGTGTGGAAGACGAGGAGACACCCCTTGAGCGCCGGCTCGCGAACATGGCCGGCTGGCTGATACTCTTCTGCCTGGCTGCGGCCACCGTGGTGCTTGTCAGCGGCCTGATACAGGGCATCGAGTTCAGCCTGATGCTGGAGGCCGCAATCGCGCTGGCCGTCGCAGCAGTTCCGGAGGGGCTGCCCGCCGTCGCCACCATCGCGCTGGCCGTGGGAATGCAGCGGATGGCGAAGCGCAACGCCTTGATACGGCGCCTCCCCGCAGTGGAGACTCTCGGCTCGGCGACCTGCGTCTGCACGGACAAGACCGGCACGCTCACCCGCAGCGAGATGGTGGTCACCCGCGTGGCATTGGGAGATCGGCTGATCGAAGTAACCGGTGGCGGTTACAGTTTGGAAGGTACGATCGTGGAGGACGGCCGGGAACTGGACCCGGAGACGGACCGGCAGCTACGCAGCCTGGTGACCGTGGCCGCGCTGTGTAACAACGCGGAAGTGAGCCGGGACGAACGGGGCGAATGGCACGTTACCGGCGACCCCACCGAGGCCGCGCTGGTGGTGCTTGCCGGAAAAGCCGGTCGAGACGCGGCCCAGACCCAGGCAGAGCACGACGAAGTCAAGGAGTTCCCGTTCAGCAGCGAAACGATGCTGATGGGCACCGTGAATCGCGGCCTCACGGAGGAGATGGCCCCCGGCGACGGCAGCGTGCTCAGCGTGAAGGGCGCACCCGCCAAGCTCGTGGGGCGCTGCAAGCGCGTCCTGACTCCGGACGGCATCGAGGACATGGACGAGGGACGCAGGCGCGACATCCTGGACCGCAACGAGGCGCTTGCCGCCGACGGATTGCGGATGCTGGGCCTTGCGTTTGAGCCGGTTGATCACGTTCCCGCGGATGAGGGGGAAGCCTATAGGGATCTCATCTGGATCGGACTGACGGGCCTGATGGACCCACCGCGCCCGGAGGTGCGGGAGACAGTGGACTTGCTGACGCGGGCGTCCATCAAGACGGTGATGATAACGGGCGATCAGGCTGCCACGGCATCCAACATCGCCGCCGACCTGCACATCGCACCCGAGGACGCGCCCGTGATTAGCGGACGGGAACTCCAGCAGCTTTCCGCGGAAGAGCTGGCCCAGCGCCTGGACGACGTGGAGGTGTTCGCCCGCGTGAACCCGGAACAGAAAGTCAAGATATTGGAGGCGCTGCAGGCGAGGGGGGAGATCTGTGCGATGTTGGGAGACGGCGTCAACGACGCCATCGCCCTGAAAAAGGCCGACATCGGCGTGGCCATGGGCATACGGGGCACCGACGTGGCGAAAGAGACGGCGGACATGCTGCTGCTGGACGACAGTTTCGTGACGGTCGGGGCCGCTGTCCGACAGGGCCGCATCATCTACGCGAACATCAAGAAGTTCATCCACTACCTGTTCAGCTGTAACCTGAGCGAGATCTGCGTGATGCTGTTTGCGTCGCTGCTTGGTCAGCCGCTGCCGCTGCTGCCCCTGCAGATCCTGTGGCTGAACATCGTGACCGACGTGTTCCCCGCGCTGTCACTGGCAGTGGAGCCCGGCGAGAAGAACGTAATGGAGGTGCCTCCCCGACCTGCGGATGCCGCACTGCTGGATGCCCGCACCGTCAAGTCCATATCCGGCTATGCCGTGATGATTGCGGTCAGCGCGCTGGCCGCCTACCTGCTGGGGCGCTTCTTGCAGGGCTACACTGAGCCGTCCGAGCGTGGCGCGGTGGATGGAGCGGTCACGATGAGTTTCATGACCATCGCGCTGGCACAGTTGTTCCACGTGTTCAACTCGCGTAAGGAACGGGCCGCTCTACGCCTGCGGGAGTGGTTCGCGAACCGGTACGTGCTGGGTGCGGTGGTGTTGACCGTCGTCTTGCAGCTTGCGGCCGTGTACATGCCGGGTCTGAAGACGGTGCTGAAGACGGCTCCGCTGCGAGTCGGGGACTGGCTGATCGTCCTCGCGTGCTCGCTTGTGCCGCTTGTGGTGGGGCAGATGTACAGGCGGGTCAGGGTCGGGTACGAAAGCGCCGCCGGCGCGTAGGCATCCGGCGGCGCACACTGCAGTCGGGACGTCAGCGCTGGCCGACGTTGATGGTCATGAGGAACTCGGCGTTGTTCTGCGTCTGTTCCAGCCGGTTGCGCAGGAGCTCGATCGACTCGATGGGATTCATGTCGTTGAGCATGCGGTGCAGAAGCTGGATGCGCTTGAGCTCCTCGGGGTCGAGCAGTAGCTCTTCCTTGCGGGTGCCGCTGGGCGGTATCGAGATGGCCGGCCAGATGCGTCGGTCGGCCAGATTCCGGTCCAGATGCAGCTCCATGTTGCCGGTTCCCTTGAACTCCTCGTAGATCACCTCGTCCATGCGGCTGCCGGTGTTGATCAGCGCGGTGGCGATGATCGTGAGGCTGCCGCCTTCTTCGAGGTTCCGCGCGCTGCCGAAAAACTTCTTCGGTTTCTGCAGGGCGCTGGCCTCGACACCGCCGCTGAGGATCTTGCCGCTGTGCGGCACCTCGGTGTTGTGCGCGCGGGCCAGGCGAGTGATGCTGTCCAGCAGGATGACGACGTCGCGCCCGCACTCGACCTGGCGGCGCGCCTTCTCGATCACCATGTTGGCGACCTGGATGTGGCGGCTGGCCGGCTCGTCGAAGGTGGAGCTGATGACCTCGGCCGCCGGCACGGTGCGGCGCATGTCGGTGACTTCCTCGGGGCGCTCGTCGATCAGAAGGATGATGAGCTCGACTTCGGGATTGTTCCTCGCGACCGAGTTGCCGATCTTCTGCAGCAGGATGGTCTTGCCCGTTCGGGGGGCGGCCACGATCAGCCCGCGCTGGCCCTTGCCGATAGGGGTGACCAGATCCATCACCCGCATGTCCAGCTCGGTGGCCTCGCGCTCCAGCAGCAGTCGCTCGGTGGGGTGGTAGGGCGTCAGGTCCTCGAACACGGCCAGGTTCGACACGTTTTCGGGACTGTCGTAGTTGACCGCCTCGACCTTCAGAAGGGCGAAGTAATGCTCCTTCTCTTTGGGCGGTCGGATCTGGCCGACGATGAGGTTGCCGGTGCGCAGCCCGAAGCGGCGGATCTGGCTGGGCGAGACGTAGATGTCGTCCGGGCTGGGCATGTAGCTGTAGTCGGGCGAGCGAAGGAAACCGAACCCGTCCGGCAGCACCTCCAGCACGCCTTCGCCGTACATGGCGCCGCTCATGCTGACTCGCCGCTTCAGAAGCTGGAAGATGAGTTCCTGCTTCTTCAGCCCACTTATGTTGTTGATGCCCGCTTCCTTGGCAGCTTTCTGGAGTTCCTTGACGGTCATCTTCTGCAGATCAACGATGTGGAACTCGGTGTTCCTGCGGTTTCCCCCGCGGTTCTGGCGGGATCCGCCTCGTGAGTTCTTCTTTGCCACGTCGGCCTCCTTAGGCACTAATCCAATCCTCAGGATGTGAGATATGAAATCGCTGTCATGTTGAGTGCTTCCCTGGGTCGCGACGGAGCCGCGGCCAGAGGTCGTCTATCTGTGCTTCAAGGTCCTTCACGGTTGTTCCGTTCGCGATACGGTAGTCCGCCGCCTGCCGCTTGAGTTCCAGCGGAAGCTGCGAGCGTTCGCGGCGGCTGAACTGCTCCTCGGTGAGCGCGCGCCCCTCGGTCGCCCTGCGTCGCCGGACGTTCTCCGGCACTTCCACGAACACCAGCACGTCGCATACCTCCTCGTGCAGTCCCGCTTCCAGGAGCAGGGGGGCGTCCAACACGATGATCGGCAGGTCTGCGCGCGCCTTCAGCTCGGCCAACTGCCGACCGACCTCCCGCAGTATGGGCGGATGCGTTATGCGGTTCAGGTCCGCCACCGCCTCCGCGTCCCCGAACACTTCCTCGGCCAGCGCTTTCCGATCGACGCGCCCGGGCGACTCCAGCACTTCCGCACCGAAGCGTTCCTCGATCCGCCGAACGACTTCCGGGTCTTCCAGAACGGTGCGTGCTATCAGGTCCGCGTCGACCACCTCCGCGCCGCGCTCGGTCAGGAGCCGGGCAACGGTGCTCTTGCCGCTGGCTATGCCTCCCAGCAGGCCCACAACCGGCACGTTGCGTCGCTTCTCTGGCTGAGTCTGAGTCATTTGGCCTCGGCCCAGTTCTTGCCCGTGGACGTTTCCACCCGGAGTTTCACCTCCAGGTTGAGCGCGCCCGTCATCTTCTCGATCACGAAGCGCCGCACGTCGTCCAACTCCTCGTCAGGCGCCTCGAACACCAGCTCGTCGTGGATCTGCATCAGCATCCTGGCCCGCTTGCTGACAGAGGGCAGGCCGCGGTGTATCTCGATCATGGCCAGCTTGATCAGGTCGGCGGCGGTTCCCTGCACCACGGTGTTCACGGCGATGCGCTCCGCAGCGCTGCGGGAGGCGCCGGTAGATCGTATCCCTTCGATCACGCGTCGCCTGCCGGCGAGCGTCTCCACGTATCCCTGCTGCCGCGCTCGGCTGACCGTCTCGCCGATGAACCGCTTCACGCGCGGATAACGGCGGAAGTAGCCGGCGATAAACTCCTCGGCCTCCGGCACCGTAATGCCGATCTGTTTGCTCAGGCCGTAGGCACTCAAGCCGTAGATGATGCCGAAGTTCACGGCCTTCGCGTGCTGCCGCATGTCGTCCGAGACATCTTCCTCCGGCACATCGTAGACCTGCGCGGCGACGAAGCGATGGATGTCGCGATCCTCCTCGAACGCCCGTCGCAGCGTCTCGTCTCCGGAGCAGTGCGCCATGATGCGCAGCTCCACCTGGCTGTAGTCCGCGCCCAGGATGGACATGTCGTCCTCGATGGGCACGAAAGCGCTGCGAATCCGGCGGCCCAAAGCCGTGCGCACTGGGATGTTCTGCAGATTCGGGTCGCTGCTGGACAATCTGCCCGTGGCTGTAACCGTCTGGTTGAACGACGCGTGCACGCGGCCGGTCCGCGGGTTGACGGCTTCCGCCAGGGCGTCCGCGTATGTCGATTTGAGCTTGGTCAGTTCCCGGTGGCGCAGCACGTGTTCGACGATGGCGTGTTCGTCTCTCAGGCCTTCCAGGACGTCCACTGCGGTCGAGTAGCCCGTAGTGCGCCTGGCGCCGCGCGGGGCGGGCAGTTCCAGCTTCTCAAACAGCACCTCGCTGAGTTGCTTGGGCGAGTTGATGTTGAACTCGGCGCCCGCCTCGCTGTGAATGTCCCGCTCCAGTTGCGTCAGCTCCTCCGCGAAGTCGGCGCTAAGAGCCGCCAGCTCCTGCACGTCCACCTTCACACCCGTCCATTCCATGTCCGCCAGCACGGGCACCAGCGGCAGTTCCATGCGCTCGAACAGCTCCTCCAGATGCCGCTCGCGCAGGTCGGGCCTGAGCCTGCGGCAGAGCAGCAGAGCGAGATCGGCATCCTCGCAGGCGTAAGGCGCAACCTTGCCGACCGGCACCTCGTCCATTCTCTTCTGCTTGCCCCGTTTCTCGCCTATCAGCCGCTCGATGGGCACCGGCTTGTAGCCCAGGTAGCGGGCCGAGAGGGCGTCCAGCCCATGGCCGCGCGTAGCCGGCGTCAGCAGATACGAGGCCACCATCGAATCGCAGATGATGCCGCCCAGTTCGATGCCGTAGTTCTTCAGGACGGCGATGTCGTACTTCAGGTTCTGACCCATCTTGCCCGGCACGGCGGCCTCCAGGACCGGGCGGAGAGCTTCCATCGCCTCATCGACGGGGCAGTGCGGCTCGCCGTCCGGCGCGGCCGTTGCTACGTACACCCCCTGGTGTGGCTCCCAGCTCAGTGCCACCCCGACGATCTCGGCATCGCGGGGCTGGAGGCTGGTGGTTTCCAGGTCTACGGATACCGCCTCCAGCCCGCGGAGCGTCTCCACGAGCCGATGCAGAGAGTGCATGTCTGTGATCGCTTTGTAGTCCGTATCCAGGTCGGCGATGCCCTGGAGCTCGGACGGAGCTTCCGGCTCCGAGCCGAACATGGTGGTTTGCCTCGCTGTTGCGCCGTGCTTGGGGTTGTCACGTGGCAGCAGCGAGGCGAAGCCCAGCGCCTTGTAGAAGCGCTTGATCTCCTCCGGGTCGCCGGTTCCCGTGCGGCATTCGTCCAGATTGGTGTGGACCGGAGCGGTCGTGTTCAGGCGCACCAGTTTCTCGGACAGCTCCACGTTCTCCCGGTGGTCGACGAGCTTCTGGCGCATCTTATCGCTGCTCACCTCGTCCAGGTGCGTGTAGAGGTTTTCCACGCTGCCGAACTGCGCTATGAGCTTCTGTGCTGTCTTCGGGCCGATGCCGGGCACTCCGGGTATGTTGTCCGTGCTGTCGCCGGCAAGGGCCATCATCTCGACCACCTGCCAGGGCTCCAGGCCCTTGGTCTCCTTCAGGGCCTCGGGGTCCAGCATGATCTCGCGGTCCTTGTGCACGTGCAGCACGCTGACGTGTTCGTCGATGAGCTGCTCGGCGTCCTTGTCCGTGGTGACGATTATGGTGTCCACGCCTTGCTCGGAGGCCATTCTCGCTATGCTGCCCAGTAGATCGTCCGCCTCCTGGCCTTCCTCCTGGATGCGCGGGATCCCGTGCACGTCCAGCAGCTCGTGCACCAACGGTATCTGCCGCACCAGGGAATCCGGCATCGGGGTGCGGCCGGCTTTGTACTCCGGGTATGTCTTGCGCCTTTCCAGCTCGCCGGGCGCGTCGAAGGCGACCGCCATGTAGTCCGGCCGATACTCGTCCATCAGCTTGCGCAGCATTCGGGCGAAACCGTACACCGCGTTCACCGGTTCGCCGTCCGGCCCCGTTAGCCCCTTGATGGCGAAAAAGAACTGGTAGAGGTGGGAGAACGCGTCAATGACGACAAGCTTCTCGGACATGTGTGCTGGCAAGGAGAGTTCCGGTGCTGCTAGGAAGAAAGAGCGGCTCCCGGTATTCGGATCAACGTGGCGCCCACCGGTCGGGTTGCACGAAGGCTGGTAGCGTTCGGGCTGGGGCCGACGTCCCTGGGGACCGCGTGCGGGGACCGGTCAGTGACTCAATCGGTCCTTGTCCGTCCGGGATATGAACCGCAGTGAATTGAGTAGTCGGGACCAGACGCGGCACGCCACTGCACCTGCTCCGCCCCTTCTGTGCAGGTCGTCAAGGAATTGCTTCGGGTGTGGCGTCGAAGAGGGGGCAGAACAGACGTACCGGCAAGCCCCACGAGAAAATCGGACGAAACTCCGATTTCATTACGACTCAGGGTACCCTTTTTGTGGGGCGTGTGTCAAGCGCAAAGCGGCGGCGGCAAAGGAGGGGGCGCCCACAGCAGGGGCAGGAAAGCCGGGGCCCCCGTGAGCCGATCAGCCTCCGGCCGCTCTCGGAGCCCGGCGATACTGCTCTATCACGGGCACGTTGCGCGCCAGGTGTTCGCGTGCCGTCTCCAGGTTCTCCCTGCGCAGCCACTCACCCACCGGAAGCTCCGGATCGGTGCTGGTGACCAGGCAGTGGTCCTCCTCGTAATGCCAGTCCTGTCGGATGCGGCTGCCGTACTTGTCGGC
>CAZZNQ010000038.1:0-16785 GCA_964655775.1 uncultured candidatus Brocadiaceae bacterium
CTGTGCAACGACGGAAAACTGCCGGTCCGGGCCAACATCGCAGGACTCTTCTGGCGTTGCCGCGACTGGGTCGGTCTGGAGAACCTGGCCGTCATGTTCCGCGACGATCCGCGGCTTGTGCACGAAATGATGGAGTTCTGGACGTGGTTCGTCATCGAGATGCTGGACGAGCCGCTCAGCCGCATCAAGGTCGAAGAGTTCATTCTGAACGAGGACATGGGCTACAAGACGGCCTCGATGATCTCACCGCACGACATGCGCGAGTTCATGCTCCCGCGTTACCGACGGCTGTACGCTTTCTTCAAGGAACGCGGCGTCGAGTGCGTGGTAATGGATACAGACGGACACAACAGCCAGATACTGGACGTGTTTTTTCCCGAGGCCATCGACGGCGTTGTGCCCCTGGAGATCGCCGCCAACAACGACCCCGCCGTATACCTTGAGCGTCACCCCGGGCTCTATATCTGCGGCGGTATCGACAAGAGGGAACTGCGGACGGACCGCGCCCGCGTGCGAGCCGAGGTCGTCCGGCGCTATTCGGCGGCCCGGCGGTACGGCGGCTACCTGCCGTGCGTGGATCACGGCGTGCCACCCGACGTTCCCCTGCGCAACTTCCTCCACATGGCGGAACTCATAAAAGGCTTCGCCGACGGCGCCGATCTGGACACGTACGAGCCGCCCGGCGAACTCGAACGGTGTCTGTCGACGTCAGAGGAGGTTTTCGATCCCGACCGCGCCATTCGCAGAGCGTACGAGCAATAAGGCAACTGCCTTGACGCCGACAGAGACTCCTAATAACGTGGAGTGAGCTCAACCACACTGCAGCACGGCGGGGGCACCATGAGCGAAGAGGCAGAAGCAAGGGCGACGCCGGATCGGTTGCCCTCCTACCGCGTATCAGGTAGCGACATCGGCCCAGGAGCCAGCTTTGGCAACGGACACACCTGGGTGGATACCGGCACCGACGGCCGTATCCTCACATTCTTCTCAACGGACGTAGGCCAGGAAGTGGCAGGTCCACTGATGGTTCGCTACGGCACCCCCGATGCCAACATCCTGGGGGATGCACTTCGCCAGGTTCCGAGCCCCGGCGAGATTCCCCTGGACCCTATCGAAGGGGGAGAGTTCGTGATCCGCCCGGTCTCGCAGGAGCACCTGTTCGAGTTGCCGGGGCGGATCGAGGTGAAGGAGGAAGTCTGCGTGCCCCGCGTGCCCGAGGGAGAGCCCGGGGATCGCACCGTCGCCGTGTACTCCATCGAAGTGACGAACCGGTCGAGTAGAACGCGTGCTCTCAGCGTCTGCGCGTTCGTGCGTTTCGCCGGAACCCGCCGGACTCCCGTCATTAAGGGCGAGTACGACGAGGATGCCGAAGCTCTGCTGGCGTGGGAAGAAGACAACGCCGACTGGGTCCGCGTCCTGGCGGCCACGTGCTCTCCGGCGGCCCACAGCCTCACGTCCGACTTCGCGTCCGTCTACGACACGGACACGCTGCCGTTGCTCTCCAACGGGACGTGCGAGATCGGAGACGTGATCGGCTGCCTGCAGGTAGAGCTGGAGCTTGAGCCCGAGTGCCGGGAGAACCTGGCCTTCCTGCTGGTCTTCAGCCCCAACGGCCGAGGCGCCGCCCTGGAGGACCTGCGGAAGGTGCGGGACGTGGACGCCGTGCTGCAGAGCACGGAGGATTGCCTCAAACGGCACCTGGGCATCTGCACGGTGATGACGCCCGACCCGGTTATCAACGAAGGCGCGCTCTGGTCCAAGGTGAACATGGTGCGTGTTTTGGCTCACTATCCGCAAGGCCTTGCGTTCACCAATGAGCCCGGAGTGAGTTCCAACGTCGTGACCCGTGACGCGGCCTGGTTTATTTACGGGTGCGACCATTTCCTGCCGTCCGTCTGTCGCGATATGCTGAACGCCCTGGTGCAAGTCCAGCGCGACAGCGGCATGATGCCGGAGTACTACGATGCGCGCACCGGCCGGACCGAAGACTACGACCTCAACATCAACGACGGCACGCCGCTCTTCGTGCTGGCCGTGAACCACCATGTGCGCAGCACCGGCGATCTCGACTACCTTCGTGAGATCTACGATTCGGTTGCCGCCGCCTCCCGCTACATCCTGTCCCAACGCGACGAAAAGGGCCTGGTTTCCTGCGATGCCGAAGGCGTGGAGGTCCACGGAATCTGCTCCTGGCGGAACGTGATCCCCAACTACCGCATCAACGGGGCCGTTACCGAGATCAACGCCGAGTGCGCGGCCGCCCTTCGTGCGATGGGACACATGGCGGACAACATCGGGCGTCACGACGAATACGACTACTTCTACGGCGCGGCCCGGGACCTGACCGACGCCATCAACAAGCACCTGCTGGATGATGAGCGTCGACTCTACGTGCTCAACATCGACACGCACGGTCAGACCCATACCGACGTGACCGCCGACGAGTTGTTCCCGGTGCTGTTCCGGGTGGCGCCGGACGACGTCGCCTTCCGCATCATCCGCCGGTTGAACAGTCCGGACTTTTGGACGCCGGGCGGCCTTCGCACTTGCTCCCGACGCGATCCGCTTTACGACCCCGCCAAGTACGTCGGCCTGCGGGGCGGCGTCTGGCCGGGCTTGACGTGGTGGTTCGCCTTCGCGGCGGCGCGGTATCACCCGGAGTTCATGGTCCGCGGTCTGCATGCCGCCTATGAGCACTACAACGCGCAGCCACGCGTCTATAACACCGTCCCCGGGCAGTTCGGCGAGTGGTTCGATGGGGAGAGCCTGATCAACCGCGGCATGCGCCTGTCGCCGTGGGAGCCGCCGCGTTTTCTGTGGGCCGCCGTCGAAGGTGTGTGCGGATTCATGATGGGTCCCGAGGAGCCCGGCATCCGGCCGTTGATTCCGCGCGAATGGCTGTGGTGCGCGGCCGCGCGGGTGCCCTACCACGGCGAGATGATCAGCGCCTTCGCCGGACGCACGGGCGATGGGCTCCACGTTTACGCAAACGTCGACTTTCAGGAAGCGGGCGCCAAGACCGTCCTGCGAGAGGACGTTACAGAGCGGGTGCAAGCCGGTTACTCCGGCCTGCATCCGGTGGCCCTGCGCGGTGAAGGCCGCCTGATAGTAGCGGTCGGCAGTTGCCGGGACGAGGCGATCACCACTCCCATCCTGCTCGAGAGCCTGGTCGACGGCGACTCGCGCTACGAGCTGCGCCAGTACTCCAGCGAGAAGGGCGGATGGGTGGAAGAGGCGGAACTGCCCGGCCGGGCCCTGCGCGAAGTGGGCATCAGGGTCGAGGCGCAAGGATTCCACGTGCTGGACATCCGCCGCCGATAGAATCCCGCGCTTGCCTGTTCCTCAGCGACGGCGCGCCATGAGCCAGGACGTCAGCTTCCGGACCAGCGGCGTGAGGCGCGTTCGATTGTAGCCGTCGGCCGTCTTCCTGATCGCCTCGGCCTGTGTGGGGTAGGGGTGGATGACGTCGGCAAGCGAGCCCAGGCCCATGCCGCCCCGGATGGCGGTTGTGATCTCGCTGAGCATCTCGCCCGCGTGACGCGCCACCACCGTCGCGCCCAGTATCCTGTCCGTGCCCTTCTTCACCAGAACCTTGACGAACCCGCTGTCCTCGCCGTCGGCTATCGCCCGATCCACTTCCTTCAGATCCTGCACGAAGGTGGTGGTCTGGATGGCCTTCTCTCTCGCGTCGTGCTCGTACATGCCCACGTGGCCGATCTCCGGATCCGTGTACGTGCACCACGGGACCACCTGGTCGCTGAACTTCCGCCGACCCCAGAACAGGGCGTTGCGGACGACAATGCGGGCGGCGGCGTCCGCGGTATGCGTGAACTTGTACTTGAGGCAGACGTCGCCCGCGGCGAATACGTTGCGGTTGGAGGTGCGCAGGCGAGCGTCCACGTGCACGCCTCGCCGATCGTCGTATTCGATCCCGGCCGCTTCGAGATTGAGGGCTTCGACGTTCGGCACTCGCCCCATACCCACGAGGATGTCGTCTACCCGGATCGATCGCTCCTGTCCGTTTACGTCCAGATGGACGATCTTCTCGGGACCGTCGGTCGTGACTCGGTGTGGCGTCGCGTTCAGCAGCACCTCGATCCCGTCACGGCGGAAGCTCCCGGCGAGCAGCTCCGCGGCGTCCCGGTCCTCGCGCCTAAGGAACTGCGGCGCGCGCTCAACAATTGTCACCTCGCTCCCGAGGCGCCGAAACGCCTGGGCCAGCTCGCATCCGAGCGGGCCGCCGCCCAGCACGGCAAGGCGCGAGGGCCTCTCTGTCAGGCTGAAGACGGTCTCGTTGGTGAGGTAGCCGGCCTGCTCGATGCCCTCCACGGGCGGCCTCCGGGGGCGTGATCCGGTGGCGATCACGCCCTTGCTGAACCGAAGTTGAACACCCTCCACCTCCACGACGTTGCTCCCGACGAACCGGCCTTCACCCAGGAAGACATCCACGCCCATGTCGGCGAAGCGCTGCACGGAGTCGTGCCGGCTGATACTGGCGCGCAGGCGGCGCATCCGCGCCATCACGGCCCCGAAGTCGACTACCGATTCCCCGTGGACCTCGACACCATAGGGGGCAGCATGCCTCGTCTCGTGTGCGACCCTGGAGGAGCGGATGATGCACTTGGACGGCACGCAGCCGACGTTCAGGCAGTCGCCGCCCAGCAGCCGACGTTCCACCAGCGCCACCTTCGCCCCGATCGCGGCAGCGCCCGCCGCCGTGACCAGGCCGGCCGTCCCGGCCCCGATCACCACCAGGTTATAGCGATCGGCCGGCTCGGGGTTGATCCAGTCGGCCGGGTGGGTGTTCTCGACCAGTTCGCGATTGTGTTCGTCCATCGGATGCACTTCAGGCGCGGTCATCCCGATCCCTCCGTCCGGTCATTCCTTTAGGTTTCCTCGGCGGCTTCCTCGCTCCCAGCCACGGCCCCCTGGATGGCGTTCTTGGCGATGCGCGTCACCACGACCACCACGCCGATCGTCACCGCGAGCCCCACCCAGAAGAACACCCTCTGGGGCGTGGACAGGCTGGCCTCACCGGCGATGATCTGTGCGATGTTCTTGGCCGCCCATCCGAAGTAGACGTAGAGCACCGTGCCGGGCATCATGCCGATCCAGGACGCGAGCGCATACTTCCAGAACACGATGTCGGTCAGCCCGAACGCGTAGTTCTGGAGCGTGAACGGGAACAGCGGGCTCAGGCGCACCAGGAACACGATCTTGAAGCCCTGGTGGCCGACGGCCTGGTCGACGGCGTGGAACTTCGCGTTGTCGCTTATCTTGTCCGCCACCCAACCGCGCGCAACGGTCCGGCCGATCAGAAACGCGCAACAGGCGGCCGTGGTGCTCGCGGCGGAGACTATCAGGCTTCCCCAGAGCAGCCCGTAGAGGAAGCCGGCTCCCATCGTCAGGATCGAGCCGGGGAAGAGCAGCAGCGTGCCCGCCACGTACACCACTCCGAGAACAACGGCTCCCAGCGGCCCGGCATCCTCGGTCCACTTCAGGAAGCTCTCGAGATACTGGCGGACGGGTATCCAGCGCCGTGCCAGCCAAAGGGCGCCTGGGACCACCGCCAATACCGCCACCGCTTTCGCCCAACCCGGAAGAATGCCGCCTTTAGAGCGGTTCTGCTTGCCGTCCTCGCCCATGCGATTCGTCCCCCCTCTCTTGTGCCCGGGCTGCCTTGCCGCCACTGCGAGCGGGCCGGTCACGGCCGGGCTTCTATTCCTATTTGACCGGTTCAGTGGCCGCGCGGCAACCGGCGTCCGGCATGGCGGCTTCCCGCACCCTGAGAACTTGCCGGGCAACACATGGGCGGCTCTCGGCGGGGATCGACCCCGAGCTGAGTCGTCGTACTTGTCGATTCGAGGGCTGATGAAGGGCTGACGTGAGGCCGGCGATGCGCTAAGATAGTGTCACGACTGCGCACGATGGCGCGGCGCAGCCGGGAGCAACGTCGGGCACGTTCTCCGACAAGCGCCTCACACGGCAGGAGGAAGGCACGATGCGCGTCAGTCCGGTGGGCAACAGACCCGGGAGCTATGAAGTCCATTCGCGGTCCGGCAAGACCTACGTGGTGCGCTACTGTGGCTCCGGCGATACCGACCGGGAGCATCCCAGCGCCTGGGAATGCACCTGTTCGGCGCCAAACGTTGGGTCGCCGAAGATATGCAGGCATGTCAAGGCGGTCATCGCCTGGATCGAAGAGCCGCATTCCACGCAGTGATCCCCCCGCCGAACGCTCATGCGGCCGGTTTGCTTTTCCGCCGTCGTGGGGTAAGATAGTGGGCGTTCGGAAGGCGCCGTGGAGTGCCTCTATGGCGTCGACGCGCCGCCTGCCCGGTGCGCCCGTAGCTCAGTCGGATAGAGCGGCGGTTTCCTAAACCGCAGGCCGCAGGTTCGAGTCCTGCCGGGCGTACCACCTATCTCCTTTTCCTACAGTCCTTTGTGATCGTGCGGTGTACCAGCGCGTCCCCGGCCCGATCGGTCCACTGGGGACAGATGCTGCCCCCGTTGACCCAATACGTAGCCGAATTGATCCAGATTGACGTACGCCGGAAGACGCGGATAGGAAGACGGTTAGAGCGGCACATTCAGTCGTGCTTTGGGGCTGACGGAAATGGCGTCGCGGCTGCTCGTGGCCCGAATGCGGTCAAGAAGACCGCAGATCAACGGAGTCAGTTAGGGAAGCCGTTGGGGTCCGGAGACGGCCCGTGCCAGGGGCAGAATGTCAGCTCCCGAAGCTGAAAGTCGGGGTCCGGTGTCACCGTTCATGGTGAGGGCGAGGGAGAGGTGGCGCAGGGCGGCATGGCCGGTGCGAGGCGCGACGCCGATCTTGCTGAGTTGGGCGCCAAAAGTGTGCCGTAGCGCATAGATGCCCGCCTCGCGGTCGCTCTGGCCGCTGACCACAGACATGCGGGACTCGCGTGTGTGGGCCTGGCTGCTTTGGTCCTGCTCGGGCTGTGCTTCGCGGGCTTCTCGTTCAGGCCGCCGAAGCTGCCGATCTTCCGGGATTCAGTGAACGGGAGGTACGGACTCCAGCAGGAGGGGACCGACGGCAAGCCTCGACGCAGCTCAGCGTCCCTCAAAGCCCCGCCTCGATGGGACGTGCGCGACCGGTCTGCAGGTCGACTTCCAGGTAGCGATCGGCACGGACGCCTGTCAGCCTTGTCACCTTGCCATTGAGAAGAGTCACCGTCAGGTCCACGGCATCTTGTCGGGCCAGGCCGAAGTGTGCCTCCATCGGGCCGCCCGACTTGTAGGCGTGGGCGCTGAAGACCGTGCGGACTTGGCTGCGGCCCCCTGTGGTGGCGGCGACGCGAGCGCCGGCCAGTTCGTGGTGACTCACCCCGCGGAACCGAAGTCGCAACCAGTGGTTTGCGGCGCCCCGGGCGCCCGTGTTCAGGAAGACCTTATCGCAGTAGCGCTCGGGGGCATCCTCGCGCCGCAAGCCGCCGGAGTTGTCCGGGTCCGCCGCAAAGATGAGGTCGAGGCGGCCGTCGTTGTTCAGGTCGGCTGCTTCCCCGGAGGTCCCCTTCGCGTCGATCCCGCTGAGCTGCTGCGGGATCGGTTGGAAGCGGCCCTCGCCCTGGTTGAGATAGAGGACCGCACGGCCCTCGCGCCCGTCCGTGCCGTCGCGCCTGTCGAGAGCCACCACGTCCTGCCAGCCATCGTTGTCGAAGTCGCCGAAGACGAGGTCCGCCCAGTAGGGGCGCTCATCCAGCGGGTGCAGACGCTTCCGACCGGGTTGGTTCTGGTAGTTCGGCCCGCGCCAAGGTCGCCAGTAGGCGAGTCGGTCGGGAACGTCCATTCCGTGGAACTCGTACCATTGCCGGTAGGTCCAGTTGAGCGCGTCGAGGCCTGCGGCAGTAGTGGCTTCCTGGAAGCGAAAACCCCCGAGGTTCTTCCAGAAGCGCCCGCCCACCTCCTCGCTCCGCGGGGCCCAGCCCGGGTCGCTCGGGCCGATGGCAAGGATGTCGAGGAGGCCGTCGTTGTCGACGTCGGCGAGGGCGGCGTAGGGGAGCCCGGGCGCCGTCCCATCGGGGACCAGCTGGCCCTTCTCCTCGCTCCAGCGCATGCGGCCCTCCACCGCAAGGCCATTTCCAGTGACCTTCTCGAACCGGGCCTCTCCGGTCTCTTTGAGTAGGTTCTTCCAGCACCAGATGCCTTGGCGGTACTCGGCAGGTGAGAACTCCGAACGCGGGTCGCGGATGTCGACGTGGCAGGCGTGCAGCAGGTCGAGGTCGCCACCGTTGTCGAGGTCGGCGAACTGGATGTCGGGTCCGGCCTTGTCCTTGTCGGGGTCGTGATACCAGCCTCCGAAATCGGGGACGCGGTCGGTCCCACCGATATCCTGGAAGCGGCCTGCGCGGAAGCTGTCCCCGGCCGGGCGGTAGAGATACAGGCGGCTGTGCGGGAATCCCCCCATCGTGTCGCCGATGTTGTCGCAGCCGATGGCGATGTCGAGCCATCCGTCGCCATTCACATCCCCGAAAGCCGACTGCCGGTTGTAGGCTTTCTCGTTGGCGGCCCCAAGGGCGCCGGGGATCTCCCGGAAGCGGTCCCATACGCCGTCGCTCAGCAGGAGGGTGTTGCCCAGCAGTTCTTGCCCGCGGCGTACTCTTCCGGCGGTGACGGGCGCATGGCGGCTCAGGAAGATATCGAGGCGACCGTCGCGGTTGAGGTCGATGAGGTTGGGAACCTGTGCGGCGCGGCGGATGTTGCCGTAGGAGAAGCGTTCGCTGTCAAGGCTGAGGGGATGCTCCTCGAAGCGCTCTCCCTGCCGGTTCAGCAGCACTCGGAGCCGGTCGTCGTCACGGATCGGGCGGCCGCGAGGGCCCTTCGGCAGGCGGATCCCCGGCGTGCTCTGCACCGCGAGGTAATCGATCCATCCGTCGTGGTTCAGGTCGGTGAGAGCAAAGCCATTGGTGCCGGCCTCTACATCGGTCAGGCCGGGGATTTCCACGCGACGGAAGAGGGGATCGTTAGCCATCTGCGGTTCCTGCGAGGCATCTTTCGGCGGCACCGGCTTCGACCGGCTCCCAGAACGCGCCGAGTAGTAGCGGAGAGCTTCGTCGCGGTTGACGAAGCCGTCGCCATTG
The DNA here is from genome assembly GCA_964655775.1 of uncultured candidatus Brocadiaceae bacterium. Classification (GTDB taxonomy): domain Bacteria; phylum Planctomycetota; class Brocadiia; order SM23-32; family SM23-32; genus CAZZNQ01. The sequence continues at coordinate 9,099 of CAZZNQ010000038.1, forward strand.
GCGTCCACCTGGTCGAAGATCGCCGGCTGCGGGTATTCGACGCGCGAGAGCCTGCCGTCCTGGTCCTTGTCGTTCCGGCGGACGGCCTCATCGATGCGCTCAGCAATGGCGCCCTGTTGGGCGAGCGCGGGCATGGCAAACGTCACCGTAATGAGGATCGTAACCACGCTGAGCTTGTGGTGGGTCATCGCTCTTCCCCTTCCTTGCGCAACGTGCCCTTGTATATCCACGCCGTGTCGTGCATGAGCTTCCGTTCAGCGCCGTGGCCGGCGAAATACCAGACCTTACCTCGCTCACTGGGGAAGGGAGATTCGACGATCGAGCGAACACCATTCAGGCTCTGCCCAGAAGGCATTCCACCCTTCGGGTAGATCTCACCGTGCTCGTAGCCGCCGTCCAGCTTGCGCACGAGGAACCAGGCACCGTTGTGCGGTGCCTGGGGGTTCTTCGGATGCATGATGTACGCAGTGACGAAGTGCATCCGCTCGCCGCTCTGCGGGTCGGTGAACGGTTCGAGCTGGTTGATCATCACCGCGTTGACCCACAGGCCCTTGTTCGGTCGGTCGCCGAAGACGCGCAGGAAGTACTTCATGTAGTTCAGCTCGTCGGTGGCGCGGCCGGTGGCGGGGTCGATGCGCTGGATGAGCGGCGGGTCCTCGAGGCCGCCAAGGATGGTAGGCTTGGATGGATCCCGCGGGTCGGGGACGACGCTGAGGCCGCGCATGTGGTGCTCGTCGAACCGCGGCCCGGCGAAGGGCCACCGATACACGAGCTCCCAGCGCGACTTCGGGCCATCGAGACGCCGGTAGAGGCCGCCCTCGCGCCGCACGACGTCCGCAGTGACGGCACCGCGCATTGGGTTGATGCCGTTGTTCTCGACGAGGCCCCCGCCACGTAGAGAACGCCGTCGCATTCGGTAAAGGTCACGAACCGGGCTGCCTTGGGCAGGCCCGGATCCACTTCCCATTTCAAGTGACCGGGCGCATCCGCATCGTAGCTGGCGCGGTAGACCACGCCGTCGCCGCCGCCGGCGAAGAGGTACTCCCGACCGGTCCGGGCGTCGGTGTGCATGGCCAGGGCGCGCACGTCGCCGGGCGAGTCGCCGGTGGCCGTCGCGATCGTGCTGAGCGTCCACTTCCCCGTCGCGTCGTCGCGCACGGCCACCGAGAGCGGCGCCTCCTCGTCGACGCCCCAGGGCTTGACCTTGCGCCACCACAATCCGGCGACAAGCGTGGTCACCGGTTTCTCCAGCTTCTGCCCGGAGGCGTCTCTGGTGAACGTCGCCGAGAGCAGCGTGTCCACGCGGACGTAGTCGGGGAAGGTCGCGTCCACTACCCAGCCGCTGGCGGCGGAGTCCTTGCGGAGGACCTGCGCCCCCGCAGAACGCCGTTTTGACGTGTCCTGACCGAAGTAGCCGACGCCCGCGAAGAGCTTCCCACCGTGGACGGTCAGGCGCATCAGCTCCGTGCCGCCCAGCACGTTTCCTTTAGAGTCTTTGGTGCCCGGCAGGAAATCGGGCACGAACGTAAACACCAGGGTGGTTTCCTGCGGCTCGACGTCCGGTCCCCACCTCGGATCGATCGGCGCGGTGTTGAGAGGAACCCTCGGCACGCGTTTCGTGGGCGCCCGATCCGCTCCAGCCCGGCCCGCCATCGCCGCGCGGACCTCCCCGAGCGAGATCCCGCCGTCGTTGTTCGTGTCGGCTCCCCCAAGCAGGCGCTGGAGTTGCGCGCGGCCCGCAAGCTCCGCACGCGAGAGCATTCCGTCGCCGTTGCGGCCGAGTTGTCTGAAGCGATCAGGGGCGTTTTGGGCGAACGCCCCTGTCGCGATGAGGAGAGCGAGGATGGTGGTGAGCCTAGTCATCATTCGCCTCCAAGGTCGAGCTGCCGACTTTGGTCCGCCGTAAGGCCGGCGAAGGTGTGCGTCTGGCCGCTAAGCAGCCGACCCGAACGATCCCGCGTGTCGTCGATTGCTCATGAGCGCCGTGGTGGCCCGAGCGACGCCTTCGTGTGCATGCCATCTTCTCGTCTCCTGTCGTCTGTCAGGTTCAGTCTATGTCATTACCGCACGCCCGGTTTTGCTCTGATGAACGTTCCCCGGACATAGATTCCCGCGTCCTTGATGTAAACCGACGCGTCCTCACGTTCGTCGGTGAAGTGAAAGCGGACTTTCGCCTCAGGCGAGAACGCGAGTTCGTCCGCGATCTTCACACCGCTTGCATTCGCGCCGGGATCGGCGTTGCCGCTCGCGCCGGATGGGGAAGTTTGGCGTTGTCCCCCTCTACGTTGGTCGAGCGCGCGCATCTCCTCTTCGGAGAGCGAGCCATCACCGTCGCGATCCAACGCGTCGAACCAGCGGGGGGCGCCGGCTTCCTGCCTAGTGAGCTTGCCGTCGCCATTGGCATCGAGTTGGCGGAAACGGCCCATCAGGCCGCCGCCGGCGGGCCGTTCACGGGCGCGAGGTTTCCTGCCTGCAGCGGGTTCGCCAAAGGGACCGGGCGTGACCGGGACGGACACGAGTTCGGCGCCGGGACGGAACTTGCCGCGGTAAATCCAGGCGCCCAGACTCATGGGCCGGCCCTGGTGGTCGAGGCCGCAGGCGCAGAGCACCTGCCCTTGGTCCTCCGGAAAGGGAGAAATCACCAGGTCACGCACCGCGAGGAGGGCGTCGGTGGGGTTCTTCGGGTCGTTCTTCAGGATGGTGCGCACTTCGTATTCGATGCGTTTTCCGTTTCGTCGCCGGACCATGTAGAAGCCATCCCAGGTGACGCCGCTGGCAAAGGTGGGCGTGTCGGTCCGGGCGGGATCGACCCATACGGTCAGCCCGGCCAGCCAGGCCGGCGACTTGTCCGGCGGCATGGCCACGGGCTTGAAGCCGTTGTAGGCGGCGACGATCTTGCGGACCGCAAACCCGGTCGCCTCGGCCACGCCCGAGCGGAGATCGAATTCAGGTTCGGCGCGATAATCGGCGGCGGGGTCGAGTCGCCAGACCTTGTCGTTCCAGGTGAACAGAAGCACCTCGCGTTCGGGATTCTGCGGGTCGGGAACAGAAGAAAGACCGCGGATATCCTCCCAAGCCTGGCGCGACTCGGTGGTGGTGTAGACCCGCCGCCAGGAGGGCTGCGGTCCGTCGGTCCGTTCGTAAACGTAGGCCTGCAGTTCCTTTTCAGCCGAGAAGCCCGCGTCGCCGGAACTGCTCAGGGCGAGGTAGAGTTTTCCATTGGCCTCGGCGAACCCGACGACCCGATGCCACCGTTTCTCCGGAATGAACTCCGGCTCGCCCTCCCATCGCAGGCGCGAGGGATGATTCGGGTCGTAGGAGCCGCGCAGAACTCCGTCGCCGACAAACCCTACCAAGACGTGCTGAATCCCGGTGACCTTGTCGCGGTAGAGCATCATGGAACGCGGCTGCACATTGGCCGGGGTGCGCGTCATGGGCACGCTTTCTGTCTCGATCCACTTGCCGGAGGCGTCGTCGCGCACGAAGGCGCTGAACGATTTACCCCGGCTGCCCGGCGCAGCGATGAGGAGCGTGTCCTCTGGCACCTGGTGGCCCCGTCCATCGGTCTCGAGGCTGAATGATTTGAGGCTATTCATGCGTGGGCTATCGGTGGTGAACTGCTTCTCCACCCGCCAGGCAGCGCGGGGTCCGTCCAGTACCAAAACCTGAGCAGCCTTCGGATACCGATCGATTTCGGTCTCGCCCTGCGTGCCGTTCCCGGCGTAGAGCTTCCCCTTGTGCGGCACTAGGTACATCATCTGGATGCCGTACATGACCTTGCCGTTCACGTCGGTCGCGCCGGTCGGGTACACGTTGGTCCAGCGGGCGGTGGGGGCGGGTTGCGACTGCGCCACGGCGGGAATCCACAAAGCCAGCGTACTCATTGCGATCAGTGATCCCGTTCTCATCTTGCGACTCCCACGACGGTTGCGAACTGTGTTTTGAGGTCCAGTTCGAGAAAACGACTGGTTGTGACAGCAGGAAATGTTCGGGGCTTGCCGCCAAGCGGCGTGACTGCCACATCCACAGTGGTCGCTTTGCCCAGTCCGAAGTGGGCCTCGAGAGCGGAGCCGCTCTTGTAGCAGTGGTCGGCGGCGATCACGGGCGAGCCGAGGATCCTGCCGGAGCCGGGCTCACGGACCTCGACTCGGGCGCCGATCAGCTCTGCGTCGGTGACGCCGGAGAAGCGCAGGCGCAGCCAGTGGTTGGCGTGGGCGCCGTGCAGGCCGGTGTTCCAGTAGACCCGGTCCTGGTATTGCTCGGGCTGCGGTGTCCTGCCGCCCGAGCTGTTGTCGGGGTCGGCGGCGAAGACGAGATCAAGCAGGCCGTCGTTGTTGAGGTCCGCCGCTTCGCCGCTGATGCCGGAGGCGTCCAGGCCGCTGAAGGTGGTGGGCTTGGGCTCGAAGGTCCCGTTCCCAAGGTTCATGAACAGCATCGCGCGCTTGGCCGCGTTGCGGGATTCGCTGCGGTCGAGCACGACCACGTCGATCCAGCCGTCGTTGTCGAAGTCCCAAAAGACGGCATCGGAGAAGTAGGGATGGCTGCCGCCGGGGCCGTGAAGCGGGATTCCGGGCTGCAGGTTGCTGCGATTGCGCCCCCGCCGGTTCGTCGCCTGAGCGCGGGGCTTGCGAGCCGACGTATCACGAAGCCACGACGGCATAGGCCACTCATTGAACTCGTAGATTTCCTTGTAGGTCCAGTCCAGCGACGCGAAGCCGGCATCCGTCGTGGCACGTTGGAATCGGAACCCGCCGAGGTTCCGCCAGAAGCGGCCGCCGGTGTATTCGGCCCGAGGTGCCCAGTAGGTGGAATTCGGTCCGACGGCCAGGATATCCAGCAGCCCGTCATGGTCCGTGTCGGCCATGGCGACGTAAGGCAGCCCGGAACCAACGGCAACGGGTTCGTACAACTCCTTGTCCGCGTTCCAGCGGATCCTGGCGTACTCGGCCAAGCCGTTGTCCTTGACGCGTTCAAACCGGAAGGATTTCGTCTCGCGCAGGATGTTCTTCCAGACCCAGACGCCCTGGGCGTAGTTACCGGCGGCTTCGCGGTCGGTCTGGGATGCTCCCGTCATGTCCGCGTGGTAGGTCTGCATGAGGTCGAGGTCGCCGTCGTTGTCGAGATCGCGAAGCGTGATGCCGGGTCCGGCCTTGTCTTTGTCAGGGTCTCCGGTATAGCCGCCAAAGCCGGGGACGAGGTCCGTTCCTCCAGTGTCTTCGAACTGGCCATCCGTGAACTGATGTCCGTTAGGTTGGAAGACGAACAGCCGGCTGTGGGGAGCACCGACTCGGTCTGGTCGCCCGATCGTATCGCAGCCGATGGCGATATCGAGCCAGCCGTCCCCGTTCACATCGCCGACGCTCGATTGCCGGTTGTAGCCGGTTTGATTCTGGACACCCATCGCGGCGGAGACATCGCGGAAGGTGTCCCAGGCTCCGTCGCTCAAGAGCAGCGTGTTGCCGTGTTTCTGGAAACGCGTCCCGCCGCTGCGCGTGACGAAGATGTCGAGAAATCCGTCGCCGTTGAAGTCCGCCAGGTTCGGGATCTCCGCGCTGACGCCGAAACGCTCCGGTGTCAGATCGGAACCGGTGATTCGGATCGTGTGCGGCTTGAAGTTCATGCCCCCGCGATTTATGAACAGGTCGAGCCGGTCCTGTGGCAACTCTTCGCCCGGAGGAGCGAAGAAGCCGGTCCGTACCTGCCGCGTGGCGATGACATCGGGTAACCCGTCCCGGTTGAGATCGGCGAAGGCAAAGCCGTTGACCGCGACAGGTGTGTCCGTAAGGCCGGCGATTTCGGTGCGGCGAAACATAGTGTTGGTCGCAGCCGACGGGTTATCCAGTGGAACTTGAACCCTATCCACTTTGAGCCCGGTGATAGCGCGACGCAGGCCGCGTCTGCCGCCTCTCAGGTCGAAGTAGTTGTAGTAGACGTAGACTTCGTTCTTGCCGACAAACGGCTCCGGCTCCAGCACCACCGCCAGCTCGCCAGTGACAGCGCCATCGTCGACGCGGCGGGCAAAACGGTTCTTCTCGTCCTTGCCCAATCCGAGCACCCAGATACTGCCCGGGCTGTTCCGGTCGTTGCTTTCCCTCGCCAGGAGCGCGAAGTAGGACATGCTGCCAATGCCTGTGGCCGGCGCAATGGACTCGGGTGATGAGATGAAGCTGTGCGGAGCGTCGACCGGCAACTTGAGCGCCGCGATCCGCGTCCAGAAGCCGTCCGGTGACTTCAGGTCGCGGTAGATGGCAAGAGCGCGGTTGTCCACGTTGCACACCAGGAGGGTTTCGCCGTCGAATTCGGGAGCAGCGAAGAGACCCGGATCGTTCTTCTCGCCTTCGTCGTCAGTGAGTACCTGTACGACTCCGGTGTCGGCATTGGCACGGGCGATCTGGCCGTGCGCCGCACCGGGCGAGCGCTTCACGAACAGGAAGTCCGGCCCCAACGCGCTCCACATGCTCATCTGCCGGTAGTCGAAACCTCGGAGTTGATGGGGTTCCTGGGGCTTATCGGCGAAGATCCACGCGGCCTTCGCCTTCCAGATCGGCCAGTCGTGGGTGTACGCAATACGAGGCGGCTTGCCGTCCTGAAAGCGGCTGGGCATGTTGCCGTAGCAGTCGAACTGTTGGTGAGTGAGCTGCGTGACCACCGGTTCGCCGTTCACCAACTGCGCCATCCATTGCTGCATGATCCCGTCATTGTCCTCCTTTGTGTAGACGACGCAGTGCCCCTTCTCGTTCCTGGTCCATTCGGGTCCGTTGGTCGAGAACTTCCGGCCCTGTGGGGGCGGTCGAAGACGATGGCGATGTCCTCGTCCATCAGGTAATCACGGGCGGTAGCGGTCTTGAACAAGCCGGTTCCCGGATCGATGTCGCCGATCCAAACACGGTTCTGCGCGTCCTGGAAGACCACTTGGTTGGTGACTTCATTGAACTCCGGATCAATGTAGGATCCATTGACTTCGCCGACGAACGCTGCGTCCGGCACGAAAGTGCCCGCTGCCGGGCGGGGCAGCGCGACGGGGCCCGGTGGGTGAGTGCCTTGTATGTTTCCGCCACCTCGGCGCCCGGTGTAGAACGCAGTAACCTCCTCCAGCGTTACTGCCCCGTCCTTGTTCGCATCCCACCGCTTGAACATCTGCAACTGCGCCGCCTCCTCGCGGGTCACCTTGCCGTCCCCGTTGCGGTCGAGTTGCTTGAAACGCTCGCCGATGCGGCTGCCGGCGGATCTGGTCGTTTCCTGCGCCGCCAGTGTCGGGCAGCCGAGCAATACAGCTAGCCCGAGAATCGCGATGTTCGTTCGCACGGCAAGTCTACCTTCTGCGGTGAGTGGCCTTGGTTTCACTTTCTTGGCCCCTTAGAAGTAGACTGACGAAAGCGCTGTCGTTGAAGAGATCTCTTTTCGTGTTCGCCAGGCGAACGGCGACGACCTCCAGTGAGGGGATGATGTACATGCGGCATTTGCCGGCGCCCAGAGCGGCAAACAGGTCGGGGTAGCCCTTCGGGTAGATCCAGCCTCCCGGGGCGCCGGTTGGGGCGGAGTGGACACGGAACGCCCCCTGTCCGCCCGGATGATTCAGCCACAAAGCAAGGCCGTGGCCGGCGTTGGTCTTGCTGGGTCTGACGAGTTCGTCAAGCAGTTCTGGCCGGACGATCTGCCTGCCGTTCCATTCGCCGCCCTGCAGCAG
>CAZZNQ010000038.1:16795-35393 GCA_964655775.1 uncultured candidatus Brocadiaceae bacterium
ACCCCGTCGTTGCGGAGAAACTCGCCGTACTTCGCCCACTCCCGCGCGGTCAGGTGTGCGCCGTTGGGGATGTGCGGGTTGCCGGAGGCGTCGTGCACCCAGTCGCCGATCTCCACGCCGATCGGATCGAGGATGCGCCGCTTCAGGTAATCCAGCGGCGTCTCCTTCCGCGGCGCGAGCTTCCGCTTCATGATCTCGCCCAAGACGTAGTAGCAGCTGGGGCCGTACCGGAACGTCACGCCCGGCGCGCGTGCGGCCCGTACGCCTACGGCATGCTCGTACAGGTCGGTTGCGAGCGTCGGCCGGTCATGGCCCTGCAGGTGCCTAACGTCCTGCACCAGCCCGGCGCTGAGGTCGAGCAGGTGGCGGAGGGTGATCTGGCTCTTGCGGTGGTGCCCCCGCCACTCGGGCAGCGTCTTGCTGGCAAGCTCATCAAATGACTCAATGAGTCCATCCTCAATCATGGCGGCCACCACCGGTCCCCAGAACGCCTTGGTGGCGCTGTGCAGATGGACCGCCTTGCCGGGCGTGTGACCGTTATCGTAGCGCTCGAAAACGATTCTGCCCTTCACCATGACTAACGTCGCAAGCCCGCCATGCTGAGCCGAGTAGTCCGCAGCCATCTCTGCGTGCACGCCATCCGATCCCCTCGGCATGTTCGGTGGGGACGGTGCCGGCTGCAGGCCCGGCGGCTTGCACTCGATGCTGACCTTGTCCCTGTCTGCATCGGGAATCGGCCAGGCGCACAAGCGGTTACGGGCTCTCGGATCCCCCTTGAGGTGGGCATCCCAGAAGGCCGTGGTCACGTCCCGGACGACGGCGGCGGTCTCGGCCTCCGGGCCCCCCCGCCATAGGCCGCCGTAGCCGTTGTCCATACCCTCGATCCAGAGGAGGTACTTGTCACCGGGCCTGGCGAACCGATAGGGCTCAGTGCGCCACTCGGGAGCGTTCGAGGTGCGGCGGCTGGGCGTCTCGGAGCCCGCCGCGACGAGCATCGGCCTCTCAACGTCCTCCCAGGACTTTTCGGTCAGGCCTTGCCCACGGCCCTGCGGCGAAAGCAGCAAGGCGGCGTCGACGCGCGGGTCAGCGAAGGCCGCGGGCGCGCCGTCTGCGCCCGCCTGAAAGACCTTCATGCCCACGAGCGCACATGCCGCATACGCCCCGATCAGGTGTCCGCCCGCCCCCACCCGTGTCGCGTCCATCCTGGCCGCCGGCCCGGGTGCCCTGCGGCCGATCTCATCCAGGGAATCGAGGAGGAAACTCACGTCGAGAGCCCGATCCCGCCAGTCTTGACCCAGGTTTCCCGTGTCGACATGGTCGACCTGCAACACAACGTAGCCATGGGATGCCCAATGACCAACAAGCGGGCTGAAGTCCTCCCGTGAGCCGCCGACGCAATGCGAGAACACGATGAGGGGGTATCTCCCGTCCGCCTCGGGGTAGGTAACCCGAATCTGGAGGTCTTGTCCGCGTGGGGCGTCGCGAAGCGTCAGGGTCTCGACGTTGACCATCCGATGCAGACTCCCTCCGCTCCCGACCTCCGGCACCGCGGCACCGTCTTCCTGCCTTGCGCCGTCCCGGCTCTGACGCCACTCGCCGGCGCCCTGGACGACCGCCAGCACGCGAGCAAGTTCGTCGCGAGAGATCCTCTCGTCTCGGTCCAGATCGAGGCGCTGGAATGCGGCCTTCAGACGTTCGGGCGCCTCTTCGGCGGACAGCGCGCCGTCGCCGTCGCGGTCGAACATTCGCAGTATCGCCTTGACCCGCTGACTTCCCCCGGTTTGGCCCGTCTGAGGCGGTTCTCGGGTTTGCCCGGCATGTTCCGGCGGGCGGCCGGACACGATCGTGTGGACCATTGTCTTCAGCGCATCGATGTCGCGTTTCACCAGCAGATACGGACGATCTATCATGAGCACGCCCGCAACGCCGATATCACGCGCCACCCACGGAGTGAAGCCCGCACCGCCGGGATCGCTGCCCTCCAGAGTGTTCCCTTCTTCGTCCAGCCGCCAGATCCACGTGCCCAGTCCGTAACCCACCGAGCCGCGAGCACCGGGAGCCGCGTAGCCGATGCCCTGCCCCTCGGTGTGATTGCGGAATATCTCGTCCACGGACTTCCTGGAGAGCATTCGGCGCCCTTCGTATACCCCGTCGTTCTCCAGCATCCTGACGAGCCGGGCATAGTGCAGCAGGGAGGTCTCCGCCGTGCCGGCCACCCACGGGTTGTCTGTCTTCTTCTCCAGGCGCCTGTTGCCTCCTGTACCGCCCCTGCCGCCCCCGACCGTCCAGCGTCCGTAACGCGTGGTGGTCATCCCGAGTGGCTCACGTATGCGCTCGTCGAAGAATTCATACCACGTCTGGCCCGTCACGACCTCTGCCACGCGGGCCGCGACCTGGAATCCGCATCCGCCGTACCGGAGCTTGGTGCCCGGTGGTTCCTGGAGCGGGGCCTCAGCGATGTTGTTCACGCACTTCTCCACTGTCATGCCGGGCGCGTTGATGCCCGGCACGCGGCTGGGCAGACCGCTGGTGCACGACAGGCACTGCCGTATCGTGATCTCCGCCTTTTCGTCGTCGAAGGACGGTATGTAATCCGAAACCCGGTCGTCGAGGTCGATCTTGCCGTCGTCGACCAGCGTCATGATGGCCGCGACCGCCAGCCACTTGCTGGCCGAGGCGATGCGGATGACAGTCCCGTCGTCGTATCCGCCGAAGGTCTGGTGGTAGATCTCTCTGTCGTCCTTGAACAGAATCAGGCCGGCACCGTCCAGCCTGTATTTCGCCACCATCTGCTTCACGTGTTGCGTGACCGGCGCAAAGTCATATTCTGCACCCTCTCCGACGGCGTGCTCCTGGCGAGAAACGGAATCCGACGCCGAGAGCTCTTCCTCCTGGCTGCATTGCCCTTCGGTCTCCTCTTCCAACCGGTGTGTTGCGAGCCACTGTCGGGCCGCGCCGTTATCCTTGAGATAGGCGTCGCAGAAGGCAATTGCCGCCTGCGCGATCCAGCCATGATGCCGCGGGTCGCGCGGACCTGCCGGGTAATACGGCTCTGAATCCGTGAAGGCGTGATGCGCCGCGCCGGTGATCGACACCAGGAACTTGCGCTCGCTGCCCAGCCGGTCGTAGGCAGTGCGCAGCATCGATGGATCGTTCCGCACCTGTCGCATCCACCCATAGTCCCGCGTGCCTGTGACAATGAGTGCCGGGGTGGTAACTCCCGCCCAGGACCCGTCGTAGAGCGATTCGCCCCGGGGGTTTGCACGCGCCGCGACCTGCGGAGAAAGCGCAATGACGGCCTCGACTCGCCCATCCCGGTATGTGTGCACCGTCCCGTCGGGGCCTTTGCTCGTCAGCCCCGCGAGAGCCAGCGCGGTGGTCGACCCGGCGCATTGCCCGGCGGCTGTGATGCGGTGGCCGTCCATACGTTCCCGCAGGAACTGGGGACAGTCTTCAGACAGAACGTGGTCGATGGCGAATCGAAGGTCGGCGACGCGGTCCGGAAAGCTCAGCGACCTGAGAGCAGCAATGCCACCGCGCTCCACTGTCCTGCGATCGCTCCCCGGATGTGTCACGAACACGACGGCGAACCCCGCGCCGGCAAGAGGCTCCCCCAGGTAGCCGTAGGCCGTGGCCGACTCTCCACCTCCGTGGGAGAACACCACGAGCGGGCAGCCGTTGCTTTCCTCGGGGGTTTTCGGCGCGTAAATGCGAACCGGGATATCCCGTTTGCGATCCGAGTCCGTCCAGGTCGCGTCCCGCACTGCCACCTGGCGCGCGTCGTCACCGGGCGAGTACGCGGCTGGCTCTTGTGCTGCCAACGCGTTGGGGTTCAGCAGAAACGCGACCAACGCAACGCACGTAATGCCTGTCCAGCCAATATTCAGCCTGAACCCGGTCATATCGTGTATCTCCATTGTGCCGTAGAGCGCTCGCGGAGCCATTTACCTCCGCCATAGAATGAAACGATCTTCCTGTCCGATCCCTGCGGAATCAGCGTTCGGCAGGAGCGGGGGCGGCGACGCGGAAGCCATTGTTTGAATCCGCGAAGTTGGGCCCACGGGCGCTGCGCAGGCCGCATCGGGTATTCGGGGCGATATTTCTCCAGCTCCCTCCTCGCCTCATGCGTCCGGGCACGTAGCTGTGGTCGCGAACGGTGACGAATGGCCCTTCTGCAGTCATGGGGCCGTTGAAGAGGCTGCCGGAGACCCAATCTCCACCCACCCAGGCGGAACCGTCGCCGGAGACATGGCCTGGGGCAAGCCGGCGGCCGGGATTCACATCGCTCACCTCCCTGTTGGTAATCCTCGCGGCCCCGTACGTGAGACGCCCGAGCGCGCCCGATAGCAGGAAGTCGGCTGCCGGCTTGTCGTCCCGGAGATACGCATCCCAGAAGGCGGCGGACACGCTGCGGACCCAGCTCACTTGCTCCGGAATATCCGGGCCTGCGTTCGTGTAGCCCATGGTGCCCGTGATCCCGCCGAAGCCGTGGTAAGCACTATCGATGGTGACGAGATACTTGTCCTGCGGCGGCGCATATCTGAACGGATCCAGCCTCCAGGTCCAAGCCTCGCCGTGGCGTCCCCAGTCGTTCGATCCGGTGATGGTCATGGCTGGCTGCGTGAAGCCGCGCCACGATTCCTCTTCCAGCATCGCGCCTTTCCCCTGCGGGGAGATCAGCAAGAATGCCCGCGGGCGCTCGTCGGCGTGGCTATGGTGTCGCCCGGAGAGCGTCCTGGTCGTGACCCCGCCCACAAGCTGTGCCGTGTGGGCACCGAACGAGTGCCCGCCTACCCCGACGGCGCTCTTGTCCATCCTCCCCTGCAACCCCTCGATGCGTTCCGCGATCTCGTCGAGCGAGTCGAGGATGAATGCGACGTCCTGCGGCCGGTTGGCCCAGTCCCGGAATCCGGTCACGCGGGACCCTTTGTCAAGAGCGCGCGAGTCGGAGTGATTGGCCTGGATGCAGACGTAGCCGTGGCTGGCCCAGTGCCGGATCAGCGGCTGGTAGTCGTCCTTCGTGCCGGTTGCGCCATGGGACCAAACGATGACAGGCACCGGGTTGTCGCTGTCCGGCCACGTCACCCGAAGCTGGAGGTCCTTGCCCCGCGCGTCATCGCGCAACACCAGCATCGGCTCGGCAGCCACCGCGTACTCCCGTGTTGTTGCTCCGTAGAGGCCGGAATCCTCGGCGAGAGCGCGTGGGCAACCCGCCGTGGCGAGTGCAAGTGCTGCACAAGCCAGGAACAACTCCGCTCTGCGAACGAAACGGTGTTGGGCTGCACGTCTCATCGACTGTCACCTCCCTGTAGTGTGCCTCTGTAGATCCAGGCCGTGTTGTGATTCCTGCGGTTGTTCCCCCATAGGTCGTATCCGCCGGTGTAGATCTCTGAGTCCGACCAGGGGGCAATCTCCACCGTCCGAGTCGAGATGAGGCGCGGATGGTCCCTGAGGCTGGAATCGAAGATCCGGACGACCTCGTAGCTGGCGTCGGCATTACGTATTATCAGCCAGGCCGCGTTCATGTCGCCGGGTCTAATTGCGGCCACCGTCACCCAATGGACAGGTTCGCCCGAGCCCGGGTGTCTGCCGGGGACGAAGCGGTTGTAAGCTGTCAGCCCGCCCCCGATCGGACGCACGCCCCATTGCTGACGCAAGAAGGCCCGCGAATCGAGTTCGACCTCCACGCGGAAGCCGTCCTTCGGATCGATGCGGAGGATCCTGCCGGGACGCTCGCGGGAACCCACGATCACCTCGTGGTCCTCACCGGGCATGCGAACCGCCGTGATCCCCCTTAGACCGGCGCCGTACTTGCCTTCGTCCACGTCCCACGTGAACACTTCCTCCCACGCCGGTTGCGCTCCGTCGATGCGGCGCACCAGGCGCGGGGCCACGGAGCAGTAGGCTTCTCCGTTCGCTTCGCAGAAGGCGGACACGCGCTTGAAGGACCCGCCTTCGAAATTGGGGTTCGTGTACTCGGGCTCGGCGTCCCATCGAATGCCGCCCGGGCTGTCCGGGTCATAGGCACCTGAGTAGATCTCGCCCGCTCCTGTGCCGGCGAAGATCCGGTCCACCCCCGTTCTCCGGTCGCGATGAACGCCGAACGCGCGGACGTAGGCGCGCGGTGCTCGGGTGCTGATCGGACACTCCTCCCAGCGCCCCGAGCTGTCATCGCGTACGACGCATGAGAGGGGGCTTGACTCGCGGCGCAGTGCAAAGGCCGACGAGGCTTCAGCGACCAGGAGTACCACCGGCGCAGCGAGCGCCTGCCCCGTGTAATCGGTTCTGAATGTCACCGACTCCATGGCGTTGACGCGAAGCGCGCCCGGGAAGTTCTGTTCCACCTCCCACGGTTCGTCCGGGCCCCGCTTGACGAGGATCTGGGCGCCTGGGCTCGGATCGTCCCCGGGAAGATCGGTGGCATAGCCGAGCGCCGCGAACAGACTGCCCCCATGGCTCACCAGTCGCATCAGCTCGACACCGCCCATGAACTGCCCTTTCCTGTCGCGCGTTCCGGGCTCGTAATCGCGCGTGAACCGAATGCCTGTCGCGGCCCGGTCTTCAGATTCCCTTGTCAGAAACGCGATCGCCCTGCCCGTAACCTTGACGTCGCCTTCGTCGCCGAACCAGGCATTGATCTCCCCATGGCTGCGATCGCTGGCGTCCACCACTTCGGCCGGAATACGCGCGGCGCGCAGCTTGCTGGCGAAGGCCTCGGCCTGGGCCTTTCGGGTAGGATTCGACTGCTCGCGCATGCCGCGGCTGTAGCAGATCAGGAACGGCGGGATGCCTTTCCCTGCAGCAACGTGGGTAACGGGCGTAGCGTCTCGCCAGACTTCGGGATCGTCGCCGAAGATCTGACCGTAGAAGGCGGCCGCACGGGACTGCATCAGTGTCGGCAAGTCGTAGGTGTTCGTGTCCAGAGCGACTACGCCCTTCAGGATCGAAAGGTCCTCTCCGACTGCCTGCAGGTGACGCCCATCGGTGGCGACCAGAGCCGCCAGGTGAGCGCCCGCCGAGTGCCCCATGAGGAAGATCTGGTCTGGGTCTCCGCCGTGTTCAGCGACATGATCGCGTACCCATGCCAGGGCCCGGGCCACGTCCTGGACGTTGGCGGGATGCTTGCCCTCGGGGAGTAGCTGGTAGTTCATGCTGACGAACACCCAGCCCAGATTGGTGAAGAATTCGGCCTTCTGGCCAACCGCCGACTTGTCGCCCCGCCGCCAGCCGCCTCCGTGGATGTACACCATCACCGGCAAGCCCTCGGCGTTCTTTGGTGCATAGATATCCAGGCGCTGAGCGTCATGCACTCCGTACTCAACGTCCATACTTGTGGCAATCCGGCCTGTCGCCACCGGGGCTCCAGGGCCGCGTGCGCTCTGCGCGGTAGCTTCGTCATGGGCCGTCTGGTCAGGCAGTTCCCCGCGATAGATCCACGCTGTGTTCAGGTGCGAGGGCCCGCCGAACGCGTCGAAGCCCGCGAAGTACCAGACCCGGCCCGCCTCCTCGGGGAACGGGGACGGCCGGATCGTGCGGGTGGCGCGCAGGCCGCCGCTTTCGCGGTTCGGAATCGGGTGCGCAGGATCGAAGACACGGCCCAGCCCGTAGTCTCCGGCGCCGTAGCGCACGAGGTACCATGCGCTGGCGCCCATCTGGTTTGGGTTGCGGAAGGTGCCCCCGCCCGGATGTCGGGTGCCCAGTGCGATGAGGTGCACAAGCTCACCATTCAAAGGGTGCCTGACTGGCAGCATGTCGTTGTACGCGATCAGGGCCATACCGCCTCGGCCGTCGTCGGGGATCTGCCACAGGTCCATGAGCGCGGACCGCACGTCGAACTCAACGCCCCGGCGTTCGCCTTCGGGCAGACGCGGGTCGATCCGGTCGATGGCTCCCGGATGCTCGCGGGCGCCTAGGAGGGTGCCGTCTGGGAGGGCAGGGAGGCCGCGCATGCCGAACCAGGGGCGCTGGGTATCGGGATTGGGGTGGGACCACGTCCACCCGGTGACGCGTTCCCAGGTGGGCTCCGGGCCGTCGACGCGGCGGAACAGTCCTCCGTTCTCGGGCTTCGTAGGCTCCAGGTCCACAGTAAGATAAACGGAGCCACCAGCTTCCGCAGCCGCCATGAACCGACGCTCACGGCCGGACCATTCCGCCGTCGTTTCCCACGCCACGCGCCCTGGTGCGCCCGGGGCATAGGCACCGCGGTAGAGCATCCCGTTGGACGCAGCCGCGAAGACGTGGTGAACTCCCGTGATGCCGTCCAAGTGTCCGAAGATGACGCGGACTTCCGGCGAGCCCGGCCCCGGGTGCAGGCCGGCAACCGTCTTGACCCACTTGCCCGTGGCATCGTCCCGCGCCCAGACCAGCACCTTGCCCGGATCGAGGAGCCCCCCGACGCCGCAGAGCAGAATGGCGACCGGCGGATCCAACGTCTGCCCGTTCGCATCGGTCGTGAACGTGACGGAACAGAGGCTGCCGGCACGCCCGCCCTCCTGGCCGAAGTTCGCCTCTACTTCCCAGGGATCGGCCGCAGACCGCTTCACGACGATCGACGGCCCCGGCCAGGGCGCGCGCGTGCGGTCATGGTTCCAGCCACTGAGGGTCGCGAAGAGCATGCCCCGGTGGGTCTCCAGGTGCATGCACTCGGTCCCCGTGATCAGGGCGCCGTTGCGATCGCTTTCGCCGGTGGGAAGGTCGCGGGTGAAACGCAGGTTCAGCAGCGGGTCGCCGGATTGCGCAGTGCGCAGCGGTTTCTGATCCCTTGTACGCGTCCAGGGCTCGTAGATACTGGGATTGGCTTTTGCGGCCTCCTTAGCCAGCAAGTCGCGATGATAGCGCCGGGCTTCCCGAACAGACACGCGACCATCGGCGTTGCGGTCTGCGCCGCGGATCGTCTTCGCGTCAGCCTCGTTTGCCTCGATGAAACGGTCGCCGTTCTTGTCCAGATCACCGAACCACTTCCTGAAGTCCCCTGTGGTGGCTGTCGCCGGCTCACCCGTCGAAGACGGATCGCTGACATACTGCTGGGCTTCCTCGAGCGTCACCACGCCGTCGCCGTCACGGTCCATGCGGCCGAGCCAGCGCGCCCCGCCGACCTCCTGGCGTGTCACTTGTCCGTCAGCATTGCGGTCGAGTTGCCGGAAGCGCTGCTCGATCCTTCGGTCGGCTTGCCTTGGGACCTGCTCGGCGCACATTGCCGATGCGCCGAACAACGCCAGCAAGGTTGCGGTCAGACCGGCTCTCATCACTCACCTCCCGAATGCGTTCCTGGCTTCCTCGAGCGTCACCTTGCCGTCGCGATTTGCGTCCATGTGGTCGAAGAGCTGGCGGCGCTGCACCTCGTCTCGCGTCAAAAGGCCGTCGCCGTCGCGATCGAGCTGGCGGAACCGCTGCTCAACAGACCGGTCCTGTTGACGCTTCTGTTCGCCTCCAAACGACTTGCGGACCCAGAGGGGCTCAGCCATCTGAGCGTTCCATTGCTCGTAGGCTTGCCCCAACTTCCGGAGCACGTCGGGCTCTTGCTGTGCCAGATCGCGTTGCTCGGCGATGTCCGCTACCAGATCGTACAGCTCAGGCGATTGCTGGCGCCGTATGACGAGCTTCCACCGGCCCTTGCGCACGGCGGCTTGCTGGCCCATTCGCCAGAAGAGCGTCTCGTGCGGGATGCCGGTGTGGCGGCCGGTCAGGAAGGGAAGCAAGTCCACGCCGTCCAGCTTGGCCCCGGATGCGGAGCCGACGCCCGCGGCCTCCAAGGCGGTAGGAAGCACGTCGAGGGTGCTGACTGGTTGGCGGTAGACTTGTCCGGCTGGCAGGCGGCCTTTCCACTGCATCAGGAACGGGATGCGGATGCCGCCTTCGTACATCTGGGCCTTGCCACCGCGAAGCGGCTTGTTGCTGGCCATGGTCTGGGCTGTAGGCCCCCCGTTGTCGCTGATGAAGAAGACCAGCGTGTTCTCTTCCAGGCCGGCCCGGCGGAGTGCGCCCAGGATAGCGCCCACGGCGTGGTCCATGGCCGAGAGCATCGCCGCAAACGTGCGCCGCTTCTCATCGCGGATGTGACCGAACCGGCTCAGGTATCTCTCGGTCGCCTCCAGCGGTGAGTGCACAGCATTGAAGGGCACGTACAGGAAGAACGGTTCTGCCCTGTGGCGGTCGATGAACGCGACTGCCTCGCGGGCGGAGGCGTCCGTCAGATACTCACCTTCCTCCACCGGTTCGAAACCTCTCCGTATTGGGTCTTTGAGCCGCGATCGCCGTCTCGACGGAAGATACGAATGCGCCCCGTGCAGGAATCCGAAGAACTCGTCGAAGCCACGATTGACCGGATTCTGCTTTTCCAGCATGCCCAGGTGCCACTTGCCGACCATGCCGGTGGCGTAGCCCGCCGCCTTCAAGTGATCGGCGATGGTCTTCTCCGAGAGCGGCAGTCCGGCCTCGGGGGCGGCGCCTGGATTGTGTTCGTGGCCGAAACGCTGCTGGTAGCGGCCTGTGAGCAACCCCGCTCGCGACGGGCTGCACACCGGGGCCGTGACATAGCCATCGGTAAAGCGCGCGCCGGCGGCCGCGATCGCGTCCATGTGCGGCGTCGGGATATCCGTGCACCCATGGCAGCCCATATCGGCGTAGCCCTGGTCATCGGAGAAGATCAGGACGATGTTGGGCTTGCGTATTGGCCCCCTGGCGGCCCCAGTGGCGAGAAGGGACCGGGGGAGCGCAAGGCCTGCCGCCCCAGCGCAGGCCATCTCGAGGAAACGCCGCCGGGTGCAGTGACTCGCTACCAGGGCTGGCGTCCGATTCTTTCTCATGCTCCGGGCCTCCCAAGGTGTGGCACAGTGCCGGTGGTTCTGGTGTACACTTAAACGGGCCAAGTCTGCAAAACCTGTGCTGGCTGAACGGCCAAGTTCTGCCGGACTGCCCTTGGTGCACGCAAGTGCTGGGATGGTGGCGGCCGTCCGGGGAGTGTTGGGTGTACGTCGATTACGGAGGGGGGGGGCAGGAAGGAGGGTGACTAACGCTCGATCGGTGCCATGGAGGTCCGGGAGGACGTGAATGGCACAGGGATCGGCAGTGCGTGCAGCGCGCCGGCCGTCGGCGCTCGTGCATCCAACCAGGGGATAGAAACGGGGACAGATGACTGCGGTCAAGCAATGCCAAGACGCCGGAAGTACTCTCACGACTTCTGACGGAAAGGATTGTCTGGAAATGACTTGCACTGACGCCGTTTGACGCGACCTGAGTTCTTTGTCTTTGGGAAATCCGGAAAACCGGAATTCCTAAACCGCAGGTCCCGTGTTCGAGTCACGGCGGGCGTACCACCCCCTCCACCTCGGCAGCCAGAGTTCCAGGTGTGTGCGACGCACCGGTGGTCGTTCTCGTTCCGAATGACAATGCCGAGTGACGCCGGATCGCTCGCGGCATGGACAGGCGCGCTACGGCCATCGCCGTCCTGTTGACCATCCTGCTGCCTCTGTCGCTCGGGCTGACGGGTGGTCTGCGGACGAGCACCAACCGATGGCGTGCCCGCTGGGGTGCCTGACCAGTACAGCATCCGTGTGCGGCGAGCGTTCCTGGGGGGGCCGGACTGACCGGGAACGGGAACCGGCTTTCGAGTTGACGACGCCGAAACCGAGTACTACACTCGGATGTCTTAGGCTCCGGTTGGGAAGTGTGCGGGCTCTGTAGTCTTGGAGGCGGGAGAAGCGGCTCTGGCATTCTCGTGGGGGAACGACGGTGTTGCGAGAGATAATCGTTACGACGGTGCTGATGGTCTGCTGTGTAGCGCCCGGCCACGCTAGCGACGGGGCCGCACTTCCGGAGGCGCTCCGGGAGGCCTTCCTCAGGGTCGATGATCTTGGTCTTGCCCAGATCGCCGACGCCGACTTCGTGAAAGTGTCCCTGGAAGAAGCCTGGGCCGGGCGACGCTCCGAGGGAATCTCACGCACGGGTTGGCGGCTGGCGGCCGACGATGACTCTGTGACCGTCCTCCAACAAGGCGTCATGCCCGAAGTCTATAGGAAGACAGGGACGACGGTCGCACCCGCGAGTTGGAATCCCGATGTCCTGACACTGAATTCGGTCGAGAAGGCCGATTTCGAGGCGTTGTGCGAAGAGCTGCTTACGCCCGTGGACGTGAACAGCGAAGAGTACTTGCGCAGTCGTATCTACCGCCCGGGGCCTTCCTACCGTTTTCTCGTCGCCTATGCCGCGTGGAGGAAGGGGATGCGCGGTTACTGCGAGCCTATAGTCGTTGGAGATCCGGACTACGAGGGCGACATGGACGCCTTCATCAAGAATGCTTTTGAGGACATGGCGTGGGTCCAGTACCTCCGCAGCGTAAACCTGCTGATGTACGCCGACCGAAGGGACGTGCTCGCCAACCTGCGCCTCGTGACCCGGATTCTGCCGAAGGGAAAGCACGCGGACCAGGCCCGGGAACTTATCGCGCAGCTGGAGCCGCTCGTCTCTGGGGAGACACCCGAGGCCGACGCCGAAGAAGTCGAACCTGGACGGGCTTCGTCAAAGGCCGACCGGATCGCGCTCTGCATCTCACAGCTCAGAGATCTGCACTGTATCCAGATCAGCCAGCCGGGCCGGATCGGGCTCTACGACGGTATCGTGGTGACGAAGTCGGGTCCGCCGCCCGAGCAATGGCCCCAAGCTATGCGGTTCGGCTCGGCGAAGTTGCCGACTTCCCGGCTCAAAGCGATGGGCTTCGACGCCGTGCCGGCCCTCATCGAAGCCCTCGATGACGAAACGCCTACCCGCACCGTCTATCACTGGCGGGACTTTGCCGATCACCGGCTTGTGTGGCGGGTGTCCGACTTCGCATGGGGACTCCTGCGCGAGATCACCGATCAGAGCCTCGGCGAGAAACGCTCCGTAGGGTTCACGTTCAGCTACATGAACGCCGGGCAGAAGAGCAAAGTACGCGCGGACATTCGCGCATGGTACGACGCCGTGCGTAACATGTCCGAAGACGACCGGATGTTCACGTTGTTCAGTAGCGACCAGTTTGACGACTGGATCGCGGCGGGCGAGTATTTCCTGAAGAAGGGCGACCTGCGGGCCGTCGACCCCTTGTTGGAAAACCTTCGTCTGGCCGGCAACTTCAGGAAGGGCGACCTCTGTGAGCTCATCGGCCGTTTCGGTGACCCCCGGGCAATCGCCCCGATCCGGCGAATCATGGATACCGCAGGGGAACCCTCCGATCGGATCAGCGCGGCCATAGGGCTCTGGGATCTGGGTGACGATTCGGGGGTGCCACTGGCCATCGAGTACGTCTCGGCAAAGGATCAGCCCTATGGCGGATGGGAGGAGCCCGTGTGGTTCCTGATGCGCACGCGCCGTGCTGACGCAATGGAGGCCCTGCAGTCCACGCTCTTGCACGCGAATGGACGGCGGGCAGGCGATGTCCTGGACGCCATCAACCGGTCCGTTACGGGCAATCTGTGGTCAGAATGGTGCCGACCCGCCGGGTGCGTGGAGATCTGCCCGGTTCTGGTTGCCGCCATGGACCGCACCGCGCTCACCGGCCACACTTACAACGACACCGAGATGCGGGTGAAGGATCTCGCCGCCCAGGCCTTTGCTAGCTTGCGTGTCGGCGCTCGGCGGCGCAGATTGCCGGCCCCGTTCGCCGGGAGAGGGCTATTCGACCCGTTGGAGTCAAGCGAGGCAAAACGTGATCTGCAGATCGAGACGCTCAAGAAGTGGTACCTCGATAACGAGGCGAGGCTGATGTGGGACGAGGCCCGCCACGTGCTTGTTCTGGAGCCCGCCCCGAGCGACGGCAAATGAACCTAATCCGGCGGGGAGCGACCCTCCCGCAGTCTGCGCCTTCACGGGTTTGGTGCGCCTGTTGCAGACGGAAGGGAGAAGGGGCCTGCTGCTGTCTCGCAAATGGCGGACGGGGTCTGGACCGCCAGCCGCCGCTCCCCCAGCCACGGGGAAGGCATTGATCAGTCGTCGGCTCATCCATATACTGGCGGGCCAGGTCGACCACAGCCCGTGTCAACTTCGGGGAGCCCAGAGACAAGCGCCTTACACCTGCGTTGCGCATTGCGTCCGCGGCGGTTCTGTTATGTGCCCCGAACGTGGCCGCCCGGTATCTCTGGTGAGACAATGTGTTCCAGGAAGACGCAATCCGCCTTGCTCCCCCGGTGCACGCCGGGCATCTACACAGCCACGGAGGCCGTCGCATGACCACTCAAGACGGATCGGCGAACGTTCGACTGACCGCCACCGACTCGATCGCCGCCGTGATCGAGGAGATGACGCTATTGGAGAAGGCCCGGCTCTGCGGAGGCGCCCTGCCCTTCGAAACGCACGGGGTCGAGCGCCTTGGCATTCCCAGGCTGCTGATGACCGACGGCCATAACGGCATCAACTCCCACCACCTGCTGGGCAACCACGTGCACCGCGTGGCGGACCGACTCGGATTGGATAAGAGTCGGATCCACGCGATGATGGTCCTGCTGCACGAGAAGGGCGCCGACGGCATCCGGGCCCTGGCGTCCGGCGTCGTGGATGCTGCCGAGTGGGCCGAGGAACTGGACGCGCCGGAAGCCTTCGTGCGCGGCGTGGCCGAAGCTTTTCGCGAGGAATTGCCCGAGGCCGGCCTGCCGTCTTGCTTCCCTCCCGGCATCGTCATGGGCGCAACCTGGGACCCCGACCTGATCGCCGAGTGCGGGGCGGCCGTCGCCGCCGAAGCTCGAGCGTTCGGTTTGGACATTCTGCTCGGCCCCAACGTGAACATCCACCGCGATCCCCTGTGCGGCCGCGCCTTCGAAAGCTACTCGGAGGATCCACACCTTTCGGCCGAGATCGGCGTCGGTTACATCCGAGGCGTCCAGGAGGAAGGCGTCGCCGCCGTCGTCAAGCACTACGTTGCCAACAACCAGGAGCACGAGCGGCTGGGCGTGGACGAACAGATCACCCAGCGCGCCCTGCGGGAGGTCTACTTCCCGTCGTTCAGGAGGGCCATCGTTGACGGCGACTGCTGGATGGTCATGAGCGCCTATAACAAGGTGAACGGCACGGCCTGCGCCCTGAATCGGTGGCTGCTCACCGAGGTGCTGCGCGAGGAGTGGGGTTTCTCCGGGTTCGTCGTTTCGGACTGGGGAGCCGCCTACGACCGCATCGAGGCGTTGCGCGCGGGCAACGATCTGGCTATGCCCGGCCCGCTCGATCCCCAGCAGATCGTCGATGCCGTGGAGAGCGGCCGACTGGACGAGTCTGTCCTCGACGAGCGGGTACGCTGTATCCTGGGTGTTATGCTCAGGCTGCCGGCCTTCGCCGGCGATCCGAAGCCGGCTCTGGACCGGAAGCGCTCGATGCGCGTCGCCCGGAAGGTGGCGGCCGAAGGCGTGGTCCTGCTGAAGAACGACGCCGGCGCGCTGCCGGTCTGCGAGGGCCGGGTCGCCGTGTTCGGAGAGAACTCCACAGCACCCATCGCCACCGGCACGGGCAGCGCCGGAGTGGTGAGCCCGCACGAGGTATCCGTCCTCGAAGGGCTGGCTGCGCGCTTCGGCGAGGAGAACGTCACCTTCGGGGAGCTGCCGGACGACGCCGCACTGGCCGTGATCTGCGTCGGCGCGATCAGCGGGGAGGGGCGCGACCGCGAGTCGCTGGACCTGGCGCCCGAGGACGTGGGCCTGATTCTCGACGTGGGCGCCCGATGCCGTGAGGCGGGCACCCCCTCGGTGGTGATCCTGAACGTCTGCGGTCCGGTCACGATGGCCGACTGGGTCGACGAGGTGGACGCTGTTCTTCTCGGCTGGCTTGGCGGCATGGAGATGGGCAACGCCGTGGCCGCCGTGCTGGCCGGCGACGTCTGTCCGTCCGGCAAGCTCCCGCTGACGTTCCCCAGGCGGCGCCAGGACACGCCCGCGTTCCTCAACTTCCCCGGGGAGTTCGGCCGGGTGGTCTACGGCGAGGGCATCTTCGTCGGCTACCGTTACTACGACACCGCCGACGTCGCGCCGCAGTATCCGTTCGGCCACGGGCTCTCCTACACGACCTTTGAGCTATCGGGCCTCGCCGTCAGCGCCGATACATTGGACCTGGACGCCCGCGGCAAGCTGAGCGTCTCCGTGGACGTTGCGAACACGGGCGGCTGCCGCGGGAAGGAGGTCGTGCAGCTCTACGTGCGGCACGAGGACGGCACCATTCGCAAGCCGGACAAGGAACTGCGCGGCTTCGCCAAGGTCGACCTCGGGCCGGGTGAGGCGACCACCGTCCGCTTCGAGATCACCGGCGATGCCCTGGCCCACTACGATGGTCGGCGGGAGCAATGGTGCGTCGAGCCCGACGCATACGAGGTGCTGGTCGGCGTCTCCTCGCGCGATATCCGCTCAACGGCGAACTTCAAGGCCGAGGGCACGATATCCGACAAGGCAAGGGCCGCGGACGGAGACGTGATCGTCTGGTCGCCCTGATCGTCCGGGTCGGATCACGGAGCAGTTGCTAGGGCCGTCTATTCCTCGTCTGCCCAGTAGCTGTCGTTGGCTTTGAGGTCCTCGATGACGGCGTCAAGACGCCCGAGGCTACTCTCCCGGTCAAGCATCATCCAGTGCACCCAACTGATGCCGAGCTTCTCCATCAGCGTGCCGTGGTACGCGTGGCCGTCCATCACCCGCATTTCCCGGCGTCGGCTGTCGGGGTTGGCGGTGTAGAACTCCGTGTTGATGCACGGGTAGTGCTGCTTGAGATCGACTATCCGCTCGCTGCTGTCGCGCCAGTAGCTGTGGAAGCCGACCGCCGTCTTCGACCAGTCGATTCCCTGCAGGTCATCCACCACCTGCGTCGGCGTCCTCCCGGTGGCCCCGACCTGGCAGAATGTCATGATGATCTTGGGCGTATCGGGTGCCAGCTTGTCGGTTAGCCGCCACAGTTCCTCGAAATCGCGCAGGTTCTGGGCCGTGTAATCGTCCGGCTGGCTGAACACCGGCTCGTTTGTCAGTTCATAAATGACGTTCTTGCGGTCCTTGTAACGGTCCGCCATCCTGCTCCAAAACATCCGGGCGTTGGGCATGTCGTAGGTGCCGGGCCGGGGATGATAATCGATGATGACGTATACGCCCACCCCCTCCGCGCGGTCGATGATGGCGTCCAGGAAGCTCTCATACTGGTCCAGTGAGTAGTTCTCCGCACGCTCGGGGCGGTAGGCGCAGGCCACGCGAACCACGTTGAGATGGTGTTCCTGCATCGCCTGCCAGGGACTGTCGCTTAGCGCCCAGGTGGTCTTGTCCGGGATCCAGCCGTATATCCAGAACGTCCCGCCGCGAAGCCGGCTTCCGTCGCTCGCCACCAGTGTGTTGTCGGCTATCCTCGGCCGCCCCATGGGGGCGGCTGCAGCATCCGCGGAGTCGGCGCCTGACCGGTGGGTTCTGTTCGACATAGCGCCGCAGGACGCCGACAGCAGCATCGTTACAGCAGAAAGGAGAGTCAACGCCGCTCTGCTTGTTAATGGGGCCACAGTTCTTCCCTTCTTCAGAGTTGTGCCGTTGCTTCCCAGTTCCGTCCGAAGTCGTGGTTCGCCTGAATCACCTTAGCGAACGGGCAAGCGGCCTGCAACTCTCTGGAGCGACGGATTCTCAAAACTCGGCAGAGAGGCGAGCCGTTTCATCCCCCGACGCGGTGGCTGCCGCCGGAGTCACGTCTCGGAACCGTGCGGGTAGTGTTCGACGCCACCGGGCAGCACTTACGTAGGCCGCGGATCGGGGGCGGGCGTCAACCAGACGGCCGCCACGCTGTCCGCCGGCAGGTATACGCGGCACTCGAACTCCTCGGCCACACTTACCGTGCGCCGCTCGACGGGCACAGGTTCCAGGGCCTCGTCGCACCAGCGTCGGGCCCCGTCTATGCGCTCCAGCTCCAGCATCCTGATCCCCGGCGACAGATTCCGGAAGCACAGCCCCACAACGCGGTCGGTGCGGGCTTCCTCGTCGTGGTTCACCAGCATCACGCCCAACCGGTCCTCGCAGCGGCCGGCCAGCGCGCGGATGCCGGGCGGCGCGTCGACGGCCAGCCGGCGGTCGCGCAGCCGCGAGAGAATCCGGTAGACGAAGTACTGCGGGCGGACCTCGCCCTCCACCCCGAATAAGCCCAGCCGGTGCGGGATCTCGTTCCAGTGCCGGGTCATGCCGACGAGGCCCTTGTCGGAGAAGAACGGTGCGAAGTCGTCGTGGAAGCAGGTCTGGTCCCAGATATGATAGTAGAAGGACCAGTCGACTCCCGTCTCCAGCAGGTCGACCGCGGCGGCGGCAGCGATGGCGGCTCGTCGCGGGTCAAGCGCCTGTTCGGCCACCGACGGTCCGCCGAGGAAGCTGCTCCATTCGGTGACGAAGAGTTCCGGCCGCTTGCCCGGGAAGCCCTCGACTGCCTTTTTCGCGACGTTCAGGTGGTCCACGTGTTGAGCGGGTGAGTCGCTGTAGAGGTGCCAGGAGACGAAGTCGAGCTGTGTGCCGGTGCGTGCGCAGTATTCCACCAGCCCGGGCAGCAGGGGGCTGCGCACGCCGGCCAGCGCCGGCCCGCCGACGCGCGCCTCCGGGAACACCTCCAGGATCGGGCGGACGGTCATCGCGTAGTACTTGGCGTA
>CAZZNQ010000039.1:0-35066 GCA_964655775.1 uncultured candidatus Brocadiaceae bacterium
CCCTATATACAAGAAGACTGCCGCATTCGGCCACTTCGGCCGACCGGAACCCGAGTTCACCTGGGAGCGCACAGACAAGGCCGATCTCCTGCGGGAGAAGGCCGGACTGTGACCGCCCCGCAGGGCCACGCGCTATGCCGGCGACCGGCAACGCCTCAACTCAAGGAGACCCACCCCCATGGAGCACCACGTAAGCGACCTGAATCTGGCGGATGAGGGGCTGCGCCGCATCGAATGGGCCGAACGGGCAATGCCCGTGCTGGACCAGGTGATGGAACGGTTCGAACAGGAAAAACCCCTGGACGGCGTGCGCATCTCCGCGTGCCTCCACGTGACCGCAGAAACCGCGAACCTCGCGCGCACCCTCCAGGCCGGCGGGGCGGACCTGGTCCTGTGCGCATCGAATCCGCTGAGCACCCAGGACGACATAGCCGCTTCGCTGGTGCGGGATTTCTCGATACCCGTCTTTGCCGTTCGAGGCGAAGACAAGGACACCTACTACGAGCACATCACGCGCGCCCTGGCCCACGAACCCAACCTCACCATTGACGACGGCGCGGATCTGGTGACCGCGATCCTGACCGAGCGGGCCGACCTGGCGGACGCCATCCTCGCGAGCCTGGAAGAGACCACCACCGGCGTCAATCGCCTGCGCGCGATGGAAGCCGACGGCGTGCTCCGCTTCCCGGTTTTCGCGGTAAACGACGCCAAGACCAAGCACCTGTTCGACAATCGCTACGGGACGGGCCAGAGCTCCGTCGACGGCATTATCCGCAGCACGGACGTGCTCCTGGCGGGCATGAACGTAGTCGTGGCCGGCTACGGCATGTGCGGACGCGGCGTGTCACGCCGCATGCGCGGCATGGGCGCGCACGTAACCGTCACCGAGGTGAACCCGCTTCGTGCCCTGGAGGCGGCGATGGACGGCTTCCCCGTCTGCCCCATGGCCGAGGCCGCGGCCAAGGGCGACCTGTTCATAACGGTCACGGGCGACGCGGCGGTGCTGCGCAAAGAGCACTTCGACGTGATGCATGACGGCGCGATGGTGTGCAACGCGGGGCATTTCAACGTGGAGATATCCATTGACGAGCTGGCCGACATGGCCGAGGACATCGTGCGCCACGTGCGACCGAACGTGGACGAGTTCCGGCTCGAGAGCGGCAAACGCATCTATCTACTCGGCGAGGGGCGCCTGATAAACCTGGCCGCGGCGGAGGGGCATCCGGCGTCGGTCATGGACATGAGCTTCGCGGTGCAGGCGCTTACCTCCGAGTACAGCGTGCGCAACACGCAGGACCTCGAGCCCGTCGTCTACTCGGTGCCCGAGGAGATTGACGCCTGGGTGGCACGGCTCAAGCTCGGCGCCATGCGCATCCGCATCGACGAGCTTACGGACCGCCAGAAGCAGTACATGTCCGGCTGGCGCGAGGGCACGTAACGCAGAATCAGCGAGGGGAGCCGCCCGGCGTGAGGTCTGCCGGTCGAGCCCCCCTCGAGTGGGAGGAAGCTATTTGAGGCGCGCTCAGCTCAGCACGCAGCGACCCTCCTTCATAGTCACCAACAGGGCGCGCCGCAGTTCTCGATAGGCCATCTCCAGGTCGGGATCGTCCCGATTCTCGTTCCAGCGTGCCAGCGCTTCCCGGGCACGGCCGGCCAGTTCAAAAGCCACCTGCCTGACTTCGCCGTCCGCCAGGTAGCTGCTGCTCGGTTTAGCTGTGCGCTTAGTTCGTGTCTTCGTCTCTGCTTCGGAGACCGGCGGCTTGCCTCCGGCCAACCTCTTCGCCCAACGGAAGACCACCAGCGGCGCGTACTTGAGCTGGCCGTTGCTCTGGAAATACCGCCGAACAGAACCCGTTCGTATACCGGTTCGCTTCGAGATCGCCCTGTAGATCTCCTCCTTGGTGTCGAAAAGCCTCTCCAGCGCCGGCACCAGGGCCTGCGTCTCCTCCACGGGCACGGCCCTATGCTCGTCGGAGGCATCGATGTCCCGTCCATCGGCGGCTGCCTGCAGCCATTGTCGCAGGCATGTGCGTATGGCTACCTGAATGCGTTTGGCCTTCTTGCGACCACTCAGCGCCTTGTGCACGCAATCGTACTTAAGATTCGTCGCTTCGGCTATGGCCTTGTGCATCGCACTGTGGCTGCGAAAGAGCAGCGTCTCGCGCGCGTTCTCCAGCCACTCATCGGGGTCCGTGTCGCCGACCAGATCCGTCAGCGGCACCAGTCCCGACCGGAACCGCGACTCTATGCGCCTTACAAGGCTGACCAAGCAGCGGGGCACCCGCCCGCCCTGCTTCGGCTCCCGCAGCAGCGACTTCAGTTCCTCGCTATCAAGGCCGAACCCGCGCTTGTCCAGTTCCTGCTGCAGGCATTCGGCCAGGGCGTCCACGTCCAGCTCGCCCAGTTCGTCGCCCTTCTCGAGCGGCTCCGCCAGAGCGGCCGCGTCTCCGTACTGCAGTCGAAGGTACTGGCGGTGCCCATTGAGCAAAAGAGCATCCGCGACCGCATCCCGCCGCTCTTTGTCCGCTTTAAGAAGCGAATCCAGAAGGGCCCGATTGTCGCTGCCCAGGGCTTCCACCTCGTTCCAGATTCCGGAGATCTTCCCGATCTCCCGAACCAACTTGCCCCGCAGGCCGAGCATCCGCTCGACGGCTTCATCAAGGGAGCAGTCCACCTCGCCGTCGCGTTCGCGCAACAGCGATTCCAGGGCGTCCTTCTCCTCGAACTTTGCCGCCAACCCTTGGGCCAGGGCCGATTCGTCAACCTCGTGGCCTACGGCCTGCATCAGGCTTGAGTACACTTCGTACGCATCGATGAGATCGGATTCTGCCACGCCGTTTGACATGGTGGTCCCCACAGAACTGATTCCGGACATATAAGAATATGAAAGAGAACCCAATAGCGGGCCTCTCTTCCCCATGCAAGATCAATGCCAGCCCCGCGTCCGGCAGGGTTGTCGGATGCCTCGGCATGGTGCCGGCGCGCCTCTGTGCCCGCATCCAGACGCCTATACTGGGACCAGCACATACGCTTTATACGGTTACTCAGCAAGATCTTACGGCACATCTATCGTGCGTGCCGAACCAGTGGCGTTGTCGAGGAGCTACGAGGAGAATGCGGTGCCGGAATCGGGGTAACGACGGGATGGGGCCCGGCATAGGTCGGTCACAGACCGGTCAAACCGTGACCGAGATGGTCACGCTGTAACTCCCAGCGGCAGCGCAGCGCCACCTTTCTTGCGGGTCAGGACGCGTCGCGCGTCCTCCCCGCCGGCAGCACAGTTCCGTTTGCCTCCGTGTATGCCGGTGCGGAAAGCTCGTTGGACCGCATGTCGTCGGGCAGGACATAGACGAAGGCACGCACCACCACCGCCATCGCATTCGGTCCGACGGACTTCTCGACGTAGGATCGTGCACGACCGTCCATATCCGCATACTGGAGCACGAAAAAGGAGACCACACCCACAACCAACGCTCCGGAGACCGCTCCGAAAGCAGCGCCCATGATGCGATCCGCCAACTGGGGCTTGAGCGCGTTGATCAATCCACGGAAGAGGAAGGTGACGAGATAACACGCCAGAAGCGAAGCCAGAAACACGCCAACTGCGCTCCCGATTATGCGGACGGAGTCGCCCGGTTCCGCGCCCAGGAAATCGGCGACCGTGGGATGGTAGACATAACTGACAAACAAACTCGCTACAAGGCTCACCAGAAAGAGGATTTGCCAGATCAGGCCCGTCCAGAAACCCACCACGAGCCCCACCATCAGCATAACCATCATTGCCATGTCGGCAAGGCCGAAGATACCGGCCAGTTTCCAACCTGAGTCGATCATTGCCATAGTGTACATAGCACCACCTCCTGACTCAGAACACGCAAAAGCCATGCCCTTCAGCCCGCCCGCCTCTGGAAGAGCCAGGAGGCGTTCAGACACCCTGAGAAGTCCATATCCAGCGTCCGCATGCCGTCCGCCGCCACTGCGTCTTATTGAAACACCGCCGCCGTCCGATATACTGCAATAAGCGGACGGGCTATCGTTTCCGGAGTCGAGGGGGGCTGCCGATGGGCCTGGAGCAAGCCGAGCGCGCGCTGTGCACGGATCTGTACCAACTCACCATGGCCGCGGCGTATCACGACCTGAACATGACGCGCAGGGCTGCCTTCGAGATGTTCGTGCGCCAACTCCCGCACGACCGTTCCTATATGCTCTGCGCCGGTCTTGAGCAGGTTGTCTCCTACCTCCAGGACCTCCGGTTTACTTCCACGCAAATCGACTACATCCGGAGTCTGCCGGATTTCGACGGGATCTCCGACGACTTCACCGACTATCTTGCCGATTTCCGCTTCACCGGCACCGTGTTTGCCATGCCGGAGGGCACGGTGGCCTTCGCCGATGAGCCGCTGCTGCGCGTGGAGGCGCCCATCATTGAGGCACAGATTGTGGAGACCTTCCTGCTGAGCCAGATCAACTACCAGACCTTGGTGGCGACCAAGGCTGCGCGCGTGGTTAGGTCGGCAGAACTGGACGGCCGCGGACGCCTTGTCGCCGACTTCGGCACACGCCGCGCGCACGGCCCGGACGCCGGTGTGCTGGCAGCCAGGGCGTGCTACATAGCCGGATGCGCGTCCAGTTCCAACGTGGAGGCGGGCTTTCGGCTGGGCATGCCCGTGTCGGGCACCGAGGCGCACAGCTTCATTATGGCGTTCGACCACGAGGAGGATGCCTTCCAAGGCTACTGCCGCTGTTTCGGCGAGAAGTCCATTCTGCTCATCGACACGTACGACGTGATCGAGGGCGCCCGGGCAGCCGTTCGTTCGTGCCCGAAGATGAGGGGCGTCCGCATAGACAGCGGCGACCTGGAGTCGCTGGGCCGGAAGGTTCGCCGGATACTGGACGAGGCGGGCCTGGAGGACGCGATCATTGTGGGCAGCGGGGACCTGGACGAGTACGCCATCGCCGATCTCGTCCGCGCGGGAGCGCCCTACGACGCTTTCGGGGTCGGCACGAAGATGGTCACCAGTGAAGACGCCGCGGCGCTGGGCGGCGTGTATAAGCTGGTGGCGGTTGAGAAGAATGGCCACTGGGAGCCCAGGTGCAAGTTCAGCGCGGAGAAGGCCACCTACCCCGGCCCCAAGCAGGTGTTCCGGTTTCACGAAACGGCCAGCGGCGCCTTTCTCAGGGACGTGATCGCCTCGGCCGATGAGGATTGCCCACCGCAGGCGGAGCCACTTCTGCAGACGGTGATGAAGGACGGAAGGCTCACGGAAGAGCCGCCCGAGCTGGAAGAGATCCGCGAGCGCGCGGCGGAGCAGTTGAGGCGCCTGCCCGACGAATACCAGCGCCTTCACGAGCCGGATGACTATCCGGTGAGCGTAAGCCGGAGACTCGAAGGCGTGCTCCGGTCCTTCGAAGAGCAATGGGAGGAGGGCAGGGAATGACAACTCCTTTCCTGTTCTGGGACATTGACACGCAGCACGATTTCATCGATCAGGACGGCAAGTTGCCCGCTCCGGGCGCGGCCGGCATAGTGCCGCAACTCATCCGGCTGACCCGGGCGGCCGTCCGCGAACGGGTGCCCATCGTCGCTACGGCCGACGCTCATGCGGAGGGCGATCCCGAGTTCGAGGAGTTCGGCGCCCACTGCGTTGCCGGCACCTACGGCCAGCGGAAGATCCCCGCCACATCCTGCGAAGGCGCGGTCGTGGCCGATCCGGACGTGCTGCACGAGCAGTTGCAGGAGCTGGAAGGCGGCCGCATCCCTCAGCTCGTAATCGAGAAGCAGATGCTGAACGCCTTCGATGAGCCGGTTGCGGCAAAGGTGCTGGAAGCACTGGACCCGGCCCGGATCTTCGTCTATGGTGTCGCCACCGAATACTGCGTCCGAGTGCAGACTCTGAGCATGCTGCGCCGGAACCGCGTTGTGTCGGTCGTGCGAGACGCCGTAAGCGCAATCGACGAGGAGGACGGCCGCGCGGCGATGGAGGAGATGACAGCGGCCGGCGCCGCCGTCACCGACACCGCGGCCGTGCTGGGTCTCATAGCGAGCTTGGGGAATCAGGCGTGAAGGAACCTGGAGAACAAACTGCAAATGCGGACGCGCTGTCCGAGACCAGGGACATGCTGAGGGCCCTGAGGACGGAGATGCATCGCGTCATCGTCGGGCAGGATCAGCTCATCGATGGGCTCCTCATCGGGCTGCTCTGCAGCGGCCACGTACTGCTGGAGGGAGTGCCCGGCCTGGCCAAGACGCTCTGCGTCACCACACTGGCCGAAGCGATGGACGTGAGCTTCAGCCGCGTGCAATTCACCCCCGACCTGCTGCCCGGGGACCTGACGGGCTCGCAGATATACAACCCCGCGACCGGGGAGTTTCGAACTCGCCGGGGGCCCATCTTCGCCAATCTTCTGCTGGCCGACGAGGTCAATCGCGCCCCGGCGAAGGTCCAGAGCGCCCTGCTGGAGGCCATGCAGGAGCGCCAGGTGACCATCGGCGAGAAGGCCCATCCACTGCCCGAACCGTTCATGGTGATTGCCACGCAGAACCCCATCGAGCAGGAAGGCACCTACCCCCTCCCCGAAGCCCAGCTCGACCGTTTCATGCTGAAGCTGCGCCTTGAGTACCCGGAGCGCGGCCAGGAGATTGAGATCGTCGACCGCATGGCCGTTACGTCGCCGATCGTATCCGTCGAAAAAGTGCTGCACTCAGAGGACATCGTCCGGATGCGCAGAACGGTCGACGGAGTGCGCGTGGATGACCGCCTCAAGGGCTATGTGCTGGATCTTGTTCAGGCCAGCCGCACGCCGCCGCCGGAACTGGAGCTGGGCGACCTGATCGAGTGGGGCGCTTCCCCGCGCGCCAGCATATACCTTGTGATGGCCGCCCGAGCCAGGGCGATGCTCGACGGGCGAACCTACGCGAATCCGGACGACGTCCAGGCAGTCGCAGCGAACGTTCTGCGCCACCGCATCATCCTCACCTTCGAGGCCGAGGCCGAAGCGCTGGACACGGACTCCGTGATCGACCGCCTGCTTGCCCACGTGCCGGTGCCCTAGCAGCCCACTGGGGAGCTGGACTGCTAGACCGGCTCAGTAGCTCGCCTGCCGCAGCAGCCCCACTATGAGCCGACAGAGAACAATCACGATCAGCGGCGAGAAGTCCATTCCGCCCATCGGCGGCAACAGCCTGCGAATCGGCTGGAGCACCGGTTCTGTGATGGAGAGCAGAAACAGGTAGAAGACGTTCCGGCGGTGCCGCATCGGCAGCCAGGAGAACACCGCCCGCACCAGGATCACGATGGCATACAGATTGATGACGGCGATCAGGATCGCCATGGCCGCCTCCCGTCAGCCCGCGCGCGGCGGACCGTCCAGATCCAACTTGATCACGGTGTCGATAGCGTCCGGTGGATCCTCAGGCAGGCCCTGTATGATGATGCGGCCGTTCCCCGGTTGGGAGACATCGGCTTCGAGGCCCGTCCGTAGCACGGTGGCCCTGTGGACACGGTTCTCGATGCCCGTGACGCATGCCTCGCGGCCCGGCCACCTGAGGACGTGGACGTAAAGGCTGTTTCCCCTGGCGGTGTAGATGCCCACGATTCCGGCGCGACCCTCGAAGCGGTCCGAACCGTAGATCGACTCTCCGTGCACCTGCATCCAGTCGCCGATCTCGAGCAGGCGCTGACGGTGCTCGGGTCGAATGGTGCCGTCCTCGCGCGGCCCGCAGTTCAGCAGGTAGTTTCCCCCGCCGGCCGCGGCGCTCACCAGGTTCTGGACGAGTTGCACCGTGGACTTGGTGTTGGGATTGTGGCGGCAGTAGCCCCACGTCGGCCAGTCGCCGATGGTCATGCAGGACTCCCACGCCCGCCCCTCTTCAGCCGCTTCCACCTTCTGCTCGGGAGTGCTGAAGTCCTCGGGGATCCCGGATCGGTTGTTGATGAGGATCTCCGGCTGAAGCCCCCTGGCCATGCCGACCAGCTCGTGCGAACGCCAGAACTCCGGCGGATCGCTGTAGCCGCGCGGCAGCCATCCGCCGTCGAACCAGAGAACGTCGATCTTGCCGTACTGCGTCAGCAGCTCGCGCACCTGGTCGTGCACCTGCTGCACCATCGCATCCCGGTCGTCTTCGGTCATCTCCTCGCCCGGCACGTAGCCTCCGAAACGCCAGTCCAGGAGGCTGTAATAGAAGCCGACCCGTATTCCGCCGCGGCGGCATGCGTCGACGTAGTCGGCGACGAAGTCGTGCCCCGCCGCGCGCTTGACGCTGGTGAAGTCGCTCACCTGACTGTCGAACAGGCAGAACCCGTCGTGGTGACGGGTCGTGAGCACCATGTAACGCATCCCGGCGTCCTTCGCCAGACGAACCCAACGATCGGGATCGAATGACGTCGGCTGAAACCGGTCGGCCAGTTGGTCGTATTCCTCCATCGGGATGCGTTCGAAGAAGCGCAACCACTCGCCCCGCGCGGGTATCGAGTAGAGGCCCCAGTGGATGAACATGCCGAACCGCGCCTCGCTGAACCACTCGAGCCTACTGAGCCGGTCGTCCGCTTCCGCTGCCATGTCCCGCGTCCTCGTGCGTTTGCGTCTATGGGAAGAATGCATTGGGGAATCATCACCCCTGCCATCGGGCATTAGTGTAATGCCTGCCGGCCGCAATTTCACCGGCGGGCGGCGCAGGCGATTGCGCGCACCCGACGGGAACTAGTCGTCCGTTGAAGCACGGGTCGTTTGGGGTATACTCCCTCAAGACACGCCGGACCCATGCATCATCCAATAGGAGTCATCCGAATGAGCCCCGACCGCATCTCCCTGCCGTATGGCCCCGAAGAGCTTCACTCCACCGGTCCCCAGCGCACGCTTGAGGGCGACGCCCTTCCCGAGGTCGCTTTCCCCCTGGGCGGCATCGGCACTGGCTGCATATCGCTGGGCGGCCGGGGCCAACTCCGCGACTGGGAGATCTTCAATCGCCCCAACCAGGGCTTCAAACCGCACTTTTCCTTCGCCACGTTGCGTTGCAAGACGGCCGACGGAAACTCCATCACCCGCGTGCTGGAATCGCCGCTGCTGCCGCCTTATTCCGGGTTCAGCGGCACCGACCACTACCACGGCGAGGGCTTCCCGCACATGCAGTCGGCCGTGTTCCGAGGCGAGTACCCGTTCGCCTGGATTTCGTTCGAACACGCCCACGTGCCCGTCGCGGTCTCCCTGGAGGCGTTCAACCCGTTCATACCACTGAACGACATGGACTCGGGGATCCCGGCCGCCATCCTCATCTACAAGCTGCGGAACCGCTCCAAGCATCCCGTCGACTGTGTGCTGGCCTGGACGCTGCAGAACCTGATCGGCTACGGCTGCGCCGGCGGATTGAACCGAAGCGAGATGGGCGGCAACCTGAACACCTTCCGTTCCCGGGACGGTCTGAAGGGGTTCGTGCTGGATACAGTGCGCGATTTCGACGAGCCGCATCGGTCCGGGTCGATGGCCCTGGCCACCGCCTGGCCGGAGGTCACCTACAGCGCCGGAATCGGGCCGGGTTGGGACTTCAACACCGGTCACCGCTTCTGGCATGCCATCGACGAGGTCGGCGCGTTCGACTGCGAAGAATCCGCCGGACCCACCGAGGACGGCGACACCAACTGCTGCGCGCTCGGCGCCCGCCTCAAACTCGGGCCGGACGAGACCGCCGAGGTGCCCTTCTTCATCGCCTGGCACTTCCCCAACTACTACAAGTACTGGGGCCGGGTCTACGCCCATGAAGAGGAACGCCTGGGCGCACGCTGGCGCAACTACTACGCACACCAGTACGACGACGCCTGGTCGGTCGGCTCGTACGTCGCCGACAATCTGGCACGCCTGCGCGAGGAGACGGCCGACTACCATGACGCGCTTTTCTCCTCGACGTTGCCGACCCAGGTCCTGGACGCCGCCAGTTCGCAGGCCTCCACGCTGAAAACGCCTACCTGCCTGCGCCTCGAAGACGGTACCTTCTACGGGTTCGAGGGCTGCTCGCCGCAGAGAGGCTGCTGTCCGGGCTCGTGTACGCACGTGTGGAACTACCAGCAGGCGCTACCCTTCCTCTATCCTTCGCTGGAACGCGGCATGCGGTCGGCCGACTACGAGCACAACCTGCGCGAGTCCGACGGCAAGATGGCCTTCCGCATCGAGCTGCCCCTGGGCACCTCGCACTGGGACTATCACGCCGCCGCGGACGGTCAGCTCGGGGGCGTCATCAAGACCTACCGCGACTGGCTGATATCCGGCGACGACGAATGGCTGCGCGCGCTCTGGCCCAGGGTCAAGCGCTCCCTGGACTACGTCTGGGAGGAATGGGACAAGGACCGCAACGGCCTTCTGGAAGGCGTGCAGCACAACACCTACGACATCGAGCTTGTCGGCCCCAATCCCCTCATCGGCTGCTTCTACCTGGGCGCACTGCGCGCCGCCGAGGCCATCGCCGAGAGGCTGGGCGAGACCGACGACGCCGCCGAGTATCGCCGACTCTACGAGCAGGCGGCGCCGAAGATGGAGGACCTGCTCTACAACGGCGAGTATTACGTCCAGAAGTACGATCCCGAGCAGGCCCGCACGCAGCAGTTCGGCGACGGCTGCCTCTCCGACCAGATGCTCGGCCAGTGGCTCGCGTCGGTGGCCGGCCTGGGCCACCTGCTGCAGCCGGAGCGCGTCCGCTCCTCACTCCAGAGCGTCTTCCGGTACAACTGGCGCAGCGACCTGACCGACCACGCCAACCCCCAGCGCATCTACGCCGTCGGCGACGAGGCCGGGCTGCTCATGTGCTCCTGGCCGCACGGCGGGCGCACCCTCATCCCCACCATGTACTGCGACGAGGTCTGGACCGGCATTGAGTACCAGGTCGCCAGCCATCTGATCATGGAAGGACTCGTGGACGAGGGGCTGGCCCTCGTCAAAGGCGCGCGCGACCGCCACGACGGCCTCCGCCGGAATCCGTGGGACGAGCCGGAGTGCGGCAGCCACTACGCCCGCGCCATGTCGAGCTGGGGGCTGATCCTCGCGCTCAGCGGGTTCCAGTGCTGCGCGGCCGACGGCATGCTGCAGTTCGCCCCACGGTTCCGGCCCGATGACTTCCGCGTCTTCTGGTCGCTGGACTCCGGCTGGGGCACCTACTCGCAGAGGATCGCCGACGGCGCGGCCGACGTGGGGTTAGCCGTCACGCAGGGAAGGTTGGAGGTGCGCACGCTGCGGCTGGGCCTGCCGGGTCTCGGGGAATCGGCGAGTCCGAGCGCCCGGGTCAACGAGACGAAAGTCGACTGCGCGATCGCGCTGGAGGACGGCTTCGTGGTCGTGCGGTTCCCGGACGGCGTCGAGCTACGTGAGGGCGGCACGCTGGAGGTCCGGCTCACTCCTTGACCAGGAAGGTGTCCCCGCCGTCGAACGGCGGCGAGAAAATCAGCACCGCGCTGAAATCGGCCCCGGGGTCGTTGGGAATCACCCCGTACGCCGTCATCCTCGGCACCACCACGGTGGTCCCCGGCACGGCCGGATAGCGCGTCTCCTCCACCAGGATGATTCCGCGCCCGCCGACGCAGGTCAGCACCAGGTCGTTCTTCGGATGCCAGCGCGGCTGCAGGCGGGCGTCCCGCGCCAGGCGCATCAGGCAGGAGTTCTGGCTCCTGGTGCGGTCGAACTCGGCGAACACGTATGCCTGCCCGTCCAGCGGCAGCACGTCGGAGTCCGGCTGGTACACCTGGTTGCGGGGCATGCGGTTGACCAGCGCCTGCTCGCGCGGGCTGAGGCATCCGGTCGTAGAGAGCAGGAGCGTTGCGAGAACAGCAAGCAGCGCCGTGCGTTTCGCGTTGCGCGT
Organism: uncultured candidatus Brocadiaceae bacterium; assembly: GCA_964655775.1. Classification (GTDB taxonomy): domain Bacteria; phylum Planctomycetota; class Brocadiia; order SM23-32; family SM23-32; genus CAZZNQ01. Next base: position 11,840 of record CAZZNQ010000039.1, read on the forward strand.
CATCGTCGTCCGCCTCACAAGTGCGATGGAGGAAACCGGGCCTAACCCCGCCCGCCACAGACTATACCGCGCGGGTGCCACCCCGTGCAACCACCGGGCGCGCTCTGTCCCTGCACCACGCTGCAACGAGTCCGGCACTACGCGGGACGCCCTTCCCTCTTCCGCAGCCTGGGCACGAGCTGCATCGCCAGAAGCAGGACGATGTCTTCTACGAGCGATCACGATGCAAGAAACCCCAAGGAACTGGCCCCTGCGCAGGTCTAGGCCCATTCTTGCATGCCCGGTCTCCGGCATACCTAGTCCATCGCGCGGCAAACGGCAGCCGCCAACGCCAACTCCCGGCAATCCGGAGCTCTGCGTGCAGCAACATGATGCCCTCGGCGTACACAGCCGACAGGAGGGGATTACTGGGCCGGCAGAATCGTAGACGCTCCAAGCGGCATGCAGCGCACCATCGTCCCCAAACCGGTTGATGCATCCTTCTTGTCGGACTCCTAAGAGCATCCGCCGGCCTGCTGCGATCGATTGCACATTCCAGTTCCCTCGCCTCCCTGCACCCCACCTGCCGAGACATGGCTGCCTGCATTACATGGCGCGGGGGAAGGGCTTCGAAAAGATCACCCCGCAGGGCCGTCTACGCCGTATCCGGGGGTCTGATGCATGCATGCACTGGCCACCAGGCCGAACGCCGCATAGGTGCTAACCAGCGACGACCCTCCGTAGCTTATGAACGGCAGCGTAAGCCCGGTGATGGGTGCCAGGCGCAGAGCGATGGCCATGTTCAGAAACGCCTGGAAACCGAAGATGGTGGCCATGCCGCCCACCAGGAGGCGCCCGCACGGCTCCCACAGTGCCGCGGCGCGAAGAAGCATGTACACCGTCAGCCCCAGGTAGACGCAGATGATCGGCGCCGTGCGCACGAAACCCCATTCCTCCGCCACAACCGGAAAGATGAAATCCGTGTGGCGCTCGGGGATGCGGCCGAGCCTGTTGAGCACGCCCGCGCCCCACCCGCGTCCGTACGGCCCTCCGGAGCTTATCGCGGTGATGGCCTGCCGGGCGTTATAGGAAGCCGGGGACTCGTCGTCCGCGGCCGGGTCGATGAATGTCAGCACGCGCTGCTTCTGGTAATCCTTCAGGACGCCCGGCGTGAACCACCCCACCGCCGCCACCGCGCAGCCGACCCCCGCGAGGACGATCAGAGTGCGCATCCTGACGCCCGCCAGGTAGGCTGTGGAGACGAACACCGGCGCCAGCACCATGGCCGTCCCCACGTCCGGCTGCTGGGCTATCAGCAGCATGGGAAGGAGCGTGAGAGCGAGCGGAGCCACCAGGTCGCTCAGCCCGCCCTTCCGGTCCCGAAAGCGCCAGTAGCTCGCCAGCGTCAGCACCAAAATGTACTTCATCGGCTCCGATGGCTGTGCCTTGAAAAAGCCGAGGTCGTACCACCGACGTGCCGAGTTGATGGTCACTCCGAACAGCGGAAGGCCGAGTAACGCCAGGACGGCCCCCGCATAGAGAGGCACCGTCAGCAGCGAGAGATTCCGGTAGTCGACGAAGGCCACTGCGCCGAAAGCCACCAGCCCCAGCCCGGCCCAGACGAGGTGCTTCCACGCCATGCCGGGGGCCGGGTGGGAACTGCGGATGAAGAGCGCGCCGATGCAGGTCAGCAGCATAGCCCCCGCAAGCAGCGGCCACGGCATGCGGCGCAACTGCGGTCTGCCGAAGAGCGAGCTGGCCACGCTTGATACCCGCATGCCTTTCCTACGCCACCACGCCGGCGCCGTCATCCGACGCACAGAAGTAGACTCTGGCCGCGCCGGCCATATCGGGGAAGCGTTCCAGGTAGCGGGCCAACGCGGCGTCGGCTATCTCGGCTTCCCGTCCCGGCTCCGCGAGGCCGGCGCAGCATCCCCGAAAGCCCGCCCCGCTGAAACGTGCACCGTAGACTCCTGGACAACCGGCCAGCGCTTCGAACGCGGCCTTCAACGGGGGACAGCCGCACTCGTAGTTGCGCACCGAACTCCAACCCGATTCGGTTATCAACCGGCCGAATCCCTCCAGGTCCCCCGCTGCCCAGAGACCAGTGCCTGCGCGCACCCGACGCTGTTCCTCGAAGAAGTGCCTTGCACGCTTGCGCAGCTTCGGTGGCAGGTCTTCCGCGAACCGATCGTACCATTCCCTGCGCACATCACGCAGAACGGGGAGGTCACCGACGGACTGCGCGCCCGCCAATTGTAGCAGCAGCCCGGCCGCGCGGTTGCATTCACCGACGCGCAGATTGTAGTCCGTGCTGCCCAGTTGCTCCCGCACGCCACTGAACAGCACGACGACGGACACGGGAAGGTCCGTGCCCAATGGAACGGACCTGCTGGTTCTGTCCCGACAGTCCAGGTGGGTCAGGCAGCCTTTCTCCCCGAGCAGGATCATCGACTGGTCCAGTATTCCGTTGCGAAGCCCGAGGTGGTCGTTTTCGATTATGCGGTCCAGCTCGACGTTCCCCTGCGGGCCAACACGAAGATCGTTTGCATCCTCCAGGGCCAGAAGGTAGGCGACGCCTACCGCTGCAGATGAACTGAGCCCGCCCACGTCGGTGTGCCCATCCACGACGGCCGTGATGCCCGCATTCAGTTCGTAGCGCTCCTTGAGCGCCGCTGCCGCGCCCACGGCGTACCTTACCCAGTGCGGCGCTTCACCCGGCTTCTCACCAAGTGTAAACTCGACGGTTCCAGGGAACTGGCGGCTCTTCACCGCCATAACGGGGTCCGTTCGCCGGGCGAAGCCGAGGAGCAGAGCGTGATCCAGTGCGAAGCCCAGCACTTGCCCCTGCTGATGGTCCACGTGAGCCCCGAGGGGACAGAAGCGGTAGGGACTGCGGACAACGCACACAGCTGCGGAGTCGGTGCCAGCCCAGGACGCCACGTCGCGTTTCAGGCCGGCAATGCGCTCGCCGAGCTCTTCTGACAACTGAGGCGTGTGCATGCGGCGCCCGATCCGAGTTCCCATGGCCTGTAATGCTGTGGGTGGCCGTCCATCCCGGCAGACGGAACGTCCGCCTGATGTTGACAGCCATCCGTCATGGATTAGAATAACTGTAGGACGTTTCTGGTATCAACCGCCAGTCATCAGGGAAAAGGGACAATGGCCAAAGTAATCCTGTCGTGTCCTGGTTGTTCCGGGCAGGTCGAGCTGGGAACCATCAAGTGCCCCCACTGCGGCATGAACCTGAAGAGCGGGGAATCCTACGAAGAGCAGATCAAGAAGGCCAAGGGCAAGGCGGAACATCATGAAGGACTGGCAGCCCCCCTTCTGATCGGCTTCGTTCTAGTTTTTGCGCTTTTCCTCTTCGCAGGATGGAAGTACCAGAGCCGGATGGAACAGGGCATAGCCGATCGTAGCGATCTCTTTGTGCCGATCGTCCAGGAGTTCCAGAATATCGACGACCTAGTGGCCGAGGGCAAGGCGGACATCGCCCGACAGCGCGCGCAGAAGCTCATCGAGCAGATCCAGAAGGATGCCGACAGCATCGACGTGCCGGACCCCTATGCTCGAGAGAAGGAGAGCCCTTACCGGCCCGTTCGCAGTACCAAGAAATACGACGAAGCCGGGGTGCATTCCCTATTGCTGACGCTCAAGGCCAAGGCGGAACGGAAGCTTGCCGAGATGCCCGCGTCCTGACGGATAGTCCTCATTCGCCTGGAACGTTCCGGAGGAACGAAGTGTCTGAGAATACACATGAAGTGACGGATGCCAACTTCGAGGCCGAGGTCGTCAATGCCGACCTGCCGACCATGGTCGACATGTGGGCTCCCTGGTGCGGACCATGTCGTATGGTCACGCCGGTGGTCGAGAAGCTGGCCGAGGAGAACGCCGACAAGGTGAAAGTCTGCAAGTTGAACGTGGATGACAACCCCGAAACCGCGGGCAAGTTCGCCATCAATGCCATCCCCAGCGTGCTGTTCTTCAAGGACGGCAAGGAGGTCACCGATTTGAGAATGGTGGGCGTGCAGCCTCAGGACGTGTATCAGAACGCCATCGACAAGTTGGCCGGGTCCTGAGAAACCGCCGGCAGGAATCCCTGAACGAACCAAGGCGGCGCTGAACTCAGCGCCGCCTCTTGTTTTCGGTTTGGGGGCCGAGGCCCGCCCGTTACTGTTCCAGGCTTTCCTCGTCTTCGCCGGTGTCTTCCTTATCGGCCTCGACGGTCTCCGGCTCCTCGTCTGAAACGTCGACGACCGGAGCGACCTCCGCCTCGGCTTCTCGGCTTTCCTTCTCCACGAGCTCGAACAACACCTGCGGAGCATTGTCGCCCAGGCGGTTCCCCGTGAGCCGGAGCGATCGCTCCTCTCCACCGATCTCGTAGGTCAGTTCGGTGATCTCGCCTATTGTCCCGCCGACGGGCACGCCCAGACGGCTGCCGCTCAGGCGCACGATTCGCGTGTAGCCACCGTCGCGCTCTGCGTAGCGTTCGGCCAGGCACTCCTGGTCTCGCCAGTCGCCTTCGCCGAAGAGCTTCTGGGTCATGGCCTTGTCCTGCAGCCGGTTCAGCGCGAGGCGGTAGTAATGGAGATAGCGCGACCTGTCGTCGGCGTCGCCGGAGTCCCTGTACGGCAGCGCCCGTCGAGCGAGGGTTATGAGCCGCTCAACGAACGGGCGCACTTCCTTCGCCTTGGCGGGCGTCGTGACCACTCGCTCCTTGTCCAGCAGAGAGGCCGCCATGTTCCTGCGCATCGCCTCGCGATGGCTGGAGTTCCTGCCGAGCTTCCGTCCTCGTTTCCTGTGTCTCATGGTAGTACTTGCTTCTATGTGGTTCAGTTGCTGAGTGGATCGAGGGATGCCACGCCTCCCCCGTCTCGGCCGGTGGTCTAGTCCTCGGCCAGCAGGCCGATCTCGAGGCCATGCTCGGAGAGCTTCTCCGACAGTTCTTCCAGCGTCACACTTCCGAAGTTGCGGATGGTGAGCAGTTCCTTCTCGGACCTCTCCAGCACGTCGCGCACGGTCTTCAGGCCTTCGGCCTGCAGGCAGTGGTCGGCCCGCGTGCTGAGCCCCAGGGCGGATATCGGCATGGACAACTTGGATTCCGGGGCCTGCGGCTTCTCCAGGTGCTTGATCTCCGCGATCGGCTCGGGCTCCTCCTGCGGGAGTTGTCGGCCGAGCTCGAAGTATTCGACGAAGGGGTTGAGGTGCTTGCGGAGGATCTTGCCGGCCTCCACCAGCGCCATCTCCGGCTTCACAACACCGTCGGTGAAGATCTCCATGATCAGCCGGTCGTAGTTGGTTTTTCGGCCGACTCGCGTATCCTGCACGCGGTAGTTAACGCGCCTCACCGGTGAGAAAAGGGCGTCCACCGGAATAGCGCCGATCTCGGTGGGCAGGTCCTCGAGTTCCTCCGAGGGGATGTAGCCCCGGCCCTTGCGCACTGTCATCTCGCAGACGAAATCGGTATCGGCCGTAAGGGTGGCAATGACGTGATCGGGGTTGATGATCTCCACGTCCGCGTCCGGCTCGATATCGCCCGCGCGGACCTCGCCCTTCTCATGGGCCTCCAAGCGCAGGACTTTCTCTTCGTCCGGATGGATGCGCAGCAGTATCTCTTTGATGTTGAGGATGATCTCCGGCACGTCCTCCAGCACGCCCTCCATGGTGCTGAGTTCCTGCTGGACGCCCTGGATCTTCACCGCCACGACGGACGAGCCCTCGATCGACGACAGCAGCACACGCCGCAGACTGTTGCCGATGGTATGCCCGAACCCTCTCTCGAACGGTTCCGCCGTGAACTCCCCATAGTTGTCCGTCAGGGTGTCGCGGTCCGCCAGAACCTGCACGGGAAGCTCCAGTCCCCGCCATCTCACTCTCATAGCCATTTATATGTCTCCGGTTGCCATCAGGAGAAACGGACGACACCCACGTGCCGCGCCGCGCCCGATAGGTCAGCGCGAACAGAACTCCACCACCAGGCCGTCATCCACTTCCACGGTGACGTCCTCGCGGACCGGCATCCGAACGACCCGAATGGTCAGGTCCGCGTCATTGACCTCCAGCCACCCGGCCGCCGGATGGCCCACTTCCTCGCGGTTCGCGCGAACGGCCTCCAGCACCGCATCGTCGGGCTCCGGGCGCACCACGTCGTCGCGCTTCACCAGGTAGTTGGCCACGTCCACGCGCTTGCCGTTCACCTGAACGTGTCCGTGCGTGATCATCTGGCGGGCCTGGGCCCTGGACAGCGCGAATCCGCAGACCACCAGCACGTTGTCCAGTCGTCGCTCAAGGAGCGACAGCAGGTTCTCGCCGGTGTTGCCGGAGTGCTGCTGGGCAAGACCGAAGTAGCGGCGGAACTGCCGTTCGAACACGCCGTAATACCTCTTGCACTTCTGCTTCTCGCGCAGCCGCACGGCGTAATCGCTGGGCCGGCCGCGGCGCCAGCCGTGCATCCCCGGCGGCTTGGTCCTGCCCTCGATCGGGCACTTCGCAGTGTGGCAACGTGTGCCTTTCAGGAAGAGCTTCACCCCTTCCCTGCGGCAGAGCCTGCACTTAGGTCCTGTATGCCTCGCCATTCTCTCGCCTTCTTCGGAAAGTAAAGCCCGGCAGCGGACGCCCATCCGGCGTCCGCCGCGGTCTGTTGTTGTCGGCAGTCCGCCGCACCTCGCCTATACGCGGCGCCTCTTCGGCGGACGGCAGCCGTTATGCGGCAGCGGGGTCACGTCTTCTATTGACTGTATCGACAGCCCTGCGCCTTCCAGCGCGGTGATGGCCGATTCCCGGCCCGATCCCGGTCCCTTGACCTTGACTTCCAGTTCCTGGATGCCCATCCGCTTGGCCTTGTCGGCGATGCGCTCCGCCGCCCGCTGTGCGGCAAAGGGCGTGCTCTTGCGTGCGCCGCTGAAGCCGACCGTGCCGGCCGTCTCAAAGCAGACGACCTCGCCCTTCAAGTCGGTAATCGTGATACGTGTGTTGTTGAACGTGGCGTTCACGTGAGCGATCGCGCGTGAGCCGATGCGCCGCGTTCCGCTTCTGCTCTTGGCCATTCCTCAGAACCTCTATCTGCTATCTTGACAGCGAATCTCTCAGCCCTAACCGCCCGAGCCGTCCGGCACAACGCCCGGACAGAACTTCTCGATCTTCGGTTTCACGTTGAAGAAGCCCCTCAACGCGACATAGTCCGTAGCGTCGCTCGCGCGCCTGCCCCGCCTCGTCTTTCTGGCGCAGATGCACAGGTTCTTCGGGGTCAGTCGCGGCGACGATATCTCCTGCATCTCCACATAGTAGCCCGCGCTGCGCAGAAACTGCGCGCGCAACACGTCCGTCAGCATGTTCGCCAGCCGATAGCGGATCGGGCCAAAGTCGGTCATGCCCGTCAGTTCGTGGCCCGACTTGATCTGACCGCGTATCTGATTCTGGCAGCACGGCACGGTCATGATCAGCCGCGTGTCGAGCTGGATGCCTTTCGCAATCGCTTCGTCCGTCGCCGTATCGCACGCGTGAAGCGCCACAGCCAGGTCGAAGCCCTCATCGCTCTCAAACTCCAGACTCCTGCCGGCCACGAAGGTCGCGTCCGGCAGACCAAGGGCGTCGGCCACCGCACGGCACTTCTCAATCAGCCTGGCGTTCGTGTCCACGCCCACCAGGGCCACGTCCTTGCCCTCAAGCTCCTGCAGCAGCAACGTGAGCACAACGCCCAAGTAACTCTTGCCGCAGGAGAACTCCACCACCCGCAGATGCGGCCTCTTCTGCAGAAAAGCGCCGACATACCTGAGGATAACGGCACAGAAGCCGGCCACCTCGGACAGCTTCTTGGACCGCCTGGTGTCCAACCGGCCCTGCGGCCCCAGCAACTCGAGGGCCTGCAACAACTCGGGCCTGGATTCGAGGTGTGCCAGCAACTGATCCCGGCCCAGCACCTCGCTCACGCAGCAGCCCTTCCACCAACGCCGGATACGCTCAGTGTCCCAATTCCTTCACGCCCTTCTTGCCGGCCACGGTCCGGCGCTTGCCCTTGCGGGTTCGCGCGTTGGTCCGCGTCCGCTGGCCGCGAACTGGCAGGCCTCGACGGTGACGAATGCCCCGGTAGCAATTGATCTGCCGAAGCCGAGAGATGTTCGCCGCCTCCAGGCGCTTCAACTCACCCTCGATGATGAAGTTCTTGTCGATGTAAGCGGCGATCTGGCTCAGTTCGTCTTCGGTCAGTTCACTGGCCCGTTTCGCCGAGTCAATCGACAGGACTTCGCATATGCCCTGTGCCGAGGTCTTGCCGATCCCGTAGATGCGCGTCAACGCATACACGGTCTGCAGCTCGCCCGGGATGTCTACTCCAACCACTCGTGGCATCTGATTGCACCACCTCTCTACTGCTCGGATGCGTTCCGTTTACCCGCTCAGCCCTGGCGTTGCTTGTGACGCGGGTTACGACAGATCACGCGCACCACACCCTTGCGGCGCACGATCTGACAGTCCTCACACATGCGTTTCACTGAAGCTCGTACTTTCATGATGTCGCATCAATCCTCGCGGAATCGTCTTGGAATGACGGTGACGGCAAGCGGCCGGCGTCACCCCAGCCTGCATCGGGCCGCCCGGGCCTAGTCGCGCCAGACGATCCGTCCCTTGGTCAGGTCGTAGGGGGACATCTCGACTGTCACGCCGTCTCCCGGCAGTATCCGGATGAAACGCATCCTCATCTTGCCGGAGACATGCGCGAGTATCTCGTGGCCGTCCTCGAGCTCCACCTTGAACATAGCGTTCGGCAGAGCTTCCTTGACCGTTGCCTGCACTCTGATCGGTTCTTCTTTAGCCATGACCGCACAAAAGCTAGATTATAACAAGCGCTGCCGAAACGCGCAACTCATTCACTGCACAGTGAGTATGACAGGGCCGTCCTCGTCCACCGCCACCGTGTGCTCGAAGTGCGCGGAGAGCCGCCTGTCTTTGGTCACAACGGTCCATCCGTTGTCGAGTACTTCGGTCTTATGCGTGCCCGCGTTCACCATCGGCTCGATCGCGATCACGGTTCCCGCCTGCAGCGTCCGATCGCTCCCGAAAAACCGCGGTGGCACAAAGTTGGGCACCCGAGGCTCCTCGTGAAGCTCACGCCCGATACCGTGCCCGGTATACTCCGTCACCACGCTGAACCCGCGCGACTCGACCAGGTCCTGCACGGCCTCACCGATGCTGCTCAGCCGCATGCCGCCCTGCACCACGCCGATCGCGGCCAGCAGCGCCTCGCGGGTGACCGTCATCAGGTCGCGCGCGTCTTCCGAGATGTCGCCGACAGCGATGGTCGAAGCAGCGTCACCGTAATACCCTTCCCAGACCACGCCGACGTCCACCTTCAGCAGGTCGCCTTCACACAGGCGGCGGGGTCCCGGGATACCGTGCACGACTTCTTCATTGATGCTGGTGCAGATGCTTGCCGGGAAGCCACGATAGCCCTTGAAGGCGGCTTTCGCTCCCTGGCCGGCGATATAGTCCGCCGCCGCGCTATCCAACTGCTGCGTCGTGAGACCCGGTTCCGCCAGGTCCTCCAGCAGACGCAGCACCTCAGCGACGAGGCGTCCCGCCTTGCGCATCTTCGCCAGTTCGGGCGGGGTCTTCAGTAGTATCGAGCTCATGGTGCCCGCCCTTCCGGCCGCACGTCCACGCCGTCAATCGCCGGCGATCTGCCTGAGAAACGCTTCCGTCGCCGCGGTGACCTCATCCGGGGGGGGGCTCGCGCTGATCGTGTGCAACAGGTCCCGCTCCCGGTAGAAGTCCACCAACGGCTGCGTCTTCTGATGGTACTCCTTCAGTCTGTCGCGGACCACAGATTCGGAGCTGTCGCTTCTGATTCGCAGCTCGGCCCCGCACTTGTCGCACTTGCCTTCCTCGGCGGGCGGCATGAACTTCACATGGTAGTTCTGGCCGCACCCACTGCAGACCCGCCGACCCGTGAGCCGCTCCACTGCCTCTTCGTCGCTCAGCTTGAAGTACACGACGGCGTCGAGTTCCGCATCGCGCTCGGACAGCATCCGTTCGAAGTCCTCGGCCTGACCGATCGTCCTGGGATAGCCGTCCAGGATGTAGCTATCCGTGATGTCGATGACCATCTCCTCTACCACCCGCGAGGTCAGGCTGTCCGGCACCAGCTTGCCGCTGTCCAGATAGTCCTTAACCGTGCGGCCCAGTTCCGTCTCGCCGGCTATCGCCTGACGAAAGATATCGCCGGTGGACGCGTGCGTCACGCCGAACCGATCCGCCATGACGGCAGCCTGCGTTCCCTTGCCTGCTCCGGGAGGGCCCAAGAACACGAGTCTCACGTTGCGATCCTTTCCAGCCGGCTGCTGCGCCGGTCACAGTTCTCTATCGTCGGCGGCTGCGCCGGCGTCCGCCGGCTCCGGCAGCGAAGCCGCTGTAGCGTCTCATTTCAAGGTGGTCGTTTATGCGACGAACGACATCCAGACTCACGCCCACGACGATCAGTATGCCCGTGCCGCCGTAGAATGCCGCCACGTTCCACTGAACGCCGAGAGCCGAAGATATGATGGTCGGCAGCAGGGCGATAATGACCAGGAAGAAGCTGCCGGCAAACGTTATCCGGTTCATGATGCCTTCCAGGTAGTCGGCCGTGCGCTTGCCGGGCCGTATGCCGGGAATGAAGCTGCCGTAGTTCTGCAGGTTCTCGCTCATTTCCTGCGGGTTGAAGGTCACAGCGGTCCAGAAGTAGCAGAACAGGAAGATGAGGGTCCCGTAGAACAACACGTACAGGAGCGACAGCGACTGGGTTCCCGGGGATATCGTGTTCTGGATGAAGCTGAAGAACTTGAACCAGAAAGTATCCTCATGCCCGGTCAGCGCGTTCGTCGCAGAGCCGGCGATAATCGCCGGGAACATGAGCAGGGACTGCGCGAAGATAATGGGCATCACGCCCGCCTGGTTCACGCGCAACGGCAGGTAGTGCTTCTGCCCGCCGTAAACGCGCGGCCCGCGCACGTGTTTCTGCTGCTGCACGGGAATCCTACGCTCGCCCATCACAATGTAGACCACGCCCATCACGATGCCGACAAACAACGCCACCAGCACGATGATGGTCAGCACCGCGTTCTGCTGGCTGGGCCCGCTCAAGAGCTGCCGCCGGAGGACCTCCATTGCGTTCGGAAGCCGCGCAAGGATGTTCACCGTGATGATCAGCGAGATGCCGTTGCCCACGCCGTGCGCGTCGATCTGCTCGCCGATCCACATGAGGAACATGGTGCCGACGGTCAACAGGAAGCCGCTCGTAACCATGAAGCGGAAGGTGGCGAAGCCGCTCTCTCGAATGTAGTCGGGGATGACGCCCGGATAGCCGTATAGCCCGCGCACCAGAACGGCGCCCTGGAAAAGGCAGATGAAAACCGTGGCGATGCGGGTGTACTGGTTGAGCTTGCGCTGGCCCGCCTGGCCCTCTTTGCGCAACGCCTCCAGACTGGGCACCACCTGGGCCAGCAGCGTGAATATGATGGACGCACTGATGTAGGGCATGATGCCGAGCCCGAAGATGGCGCCCTTGCTGAGCGCACCGCCGGCGAACATGTTGACCAGTCCGAGAAGCTGTCCGCCCGCCCCCGCGCCCATCCGCTCGAACAGCTCCGCGAGCGCATCAACGTCGATGCCCGGCAGCGGCACGTAGACCCCCACGCGGCACAAGGCCAGCAGGGAGAACGTGATGATGAGCTTCCTGCGCAGATCTCGAATGCGCCAGATGCTCCCGAGTTGCTCAAACAGACTCATCGGCTAATCCCCTATGGGGAAGCAAGGCTGGGGTTTCAGCGGATCTACTCGATAACGACGGTGATGTCCTCGGTACGCATCTTGTTGCGCTCCGGCGGCTTGGGACCGGGTATCACCTTCACGGTGCCGCCGGCCTCCTCGATCTTCCGCACCGCGCTCTTACTGAACGCATCGGCCTCGACTGTGAGCGCCTTCGTCAACTCGCCGCCGCCCAGGACCTTCACCTGCGAACCGGGCTTCGTGGTGAGCAGCCCGAGTTCGATCATCATATCCTTCGTCACAACGGTTCCCGCGTCGAACCGCTCGAGTGCCGAGACGTTAACGGTCGAGTAAGTGGTCCTGAATGGCTCGTTCTTGAATCCCGTCTTGGGCAGGCGTCGCCACGCGGGCACGCCCCCGCCCTTCACGCCCCGGGATGTCCACCCGCTTCGGGACTTAGCGCCGTCCATCCCGCGACCGCACGTCTTGCCGGCTCCACTGCCGGCACCGCGGCCCACGCGTCTCTTGCGGTCCCGCTGGTGCCCCTGCATCTTTGCCTTGGAGATATCCATTGTGCTATTCGCCTTTCACTTATCGCCCGCACTCGGACCGTTGCGTCCGCAGCGCGATCGGCATTGCTTCAGCTCTCGTCCTCGACGGTCTCTTCGTCCACCTCGTCCTGGGTGGCCTCGTCATCCGCCGCGTCCTCGTTGTCTTGCTCGTCCGCGGCCGGCTCCTCGGAATCGTCGGCCGGAGCTTCCGCCTCGGTCTCTTCCTGCACTTCCGCAGGCGCTGCGCCTTCCGTCTCCTCGGAAGCGATGTCCTCAGGTGCGGTCTCCTCGGCTTCCGTCTCCTCGACCGCGCTCTCTTCGGCCTCCTCCTCAACGGCGGGCGCCGCAGCCTCCGCTTCGGCTTTGGCCTGCGGATGGTCCAGCGTGATCTTCACTCCGCGCAGGCGTTCGATCTCCTCCACGCTGCTCATCTCACCCAATGCCTGCATGGTAGCCTGCGCAACGTTGACCGGGTTCGTCGGACCGAAGACCTTGCTGAGAACGTTGTTGACGCCGAGGACTTGCATGATGGACCTGACCGTTCCGCCGGCTTTCACGCCCGTTCCCGGCGGGGCGGGCTTGAGCAGCACTCTGGCGGCCTTGTGCCTGCCCTCGATACGGTGCCCAATGGTGTCGCCGACGAGGTTGACCCGGATCATGCTGTTGCGGGCCTCCTTGGACGCCTTCTCGATGGCCATCGGCACGCCCTTGGCTTTCCCGTATCCGAGGCCCACCTTTCCGTTACCGTCGCCCACGGCCACCAGCGCGGCGCAACTCAGGTTGCGCCCGCCCTTGGTGACCTTGGTGTGGAAGCGGATGGTAATGACTTCGTCCAGCAGGCCGCTGTTTCGGTCCCTGTCTCGTTGTCTCTTTGCCATGTGTGCTCCGGACGGTCGGCGGGGTCCTCCCGCTTCCCGTTTAGAATCCCTCAGCGTTTGCTTTCTTGAACTGAGCGCGGGCGGCCTCGGCAAGCGCCTTCACGCGTCCGTGGTATCTATAGCCGCCCCGGTCGAAAACCAGGGCCTCTATTCCGTTCTCCAGGCACTTCTGACCGATCAGCTCGCCGACGACGGCTGCGCCCTCGCAGTTGCCGCCGCTTTCAACGCGCTCGCGCGCCTCGGGGCTGAGACTGGAGCAACTGACCAAGGTGCGCTGGCCCCAGTCGTCGATGACCTGAGCGTAGATGTGCTTGCTGCTGCGAAAGACGCACAGCCTGGGTCGATCCGGCGTTCCCTCAACATGCTTTCTGACGTGCCGGTGACGCCGCTGCCGCAATGCTCTTTTGCGTTTGCTCTTCTTCATGTCTCGAATCCGTGTCTGACCGACGGCGGCCTGCGCTCAGTGCGCTTAGCCACCCAGCCCGGTGAATGCCTTACCTTCCTTGCGGCGCACGTACTCGCCGTCATACCTGATGCCTTTGCCCTTGTACGGCTCCGGCGGACGTACCGCCCGCACGGATGCGGCGAACTGGCCGACCTTCTCTTTGTCGATTCCTTTGATGACGAAGACGGCCGGGCTGCCCGCCTGCGCGGCTCTCTGCTCGATGTCGACGCTGATGCCATCCGGGAGGTCAAAGACCACCTCGTGGCAGAAGCCGATCTGCAGCACCAGGCTGTTACCTCGGACCTCGGCGCTGTAGCCGGTGCCGTAGATCTGCAGCCGCTTTGTGTAGCCTTGCGAGACGCCCGCCACGCTGTTGGCGATGAGGCTACGGTGCAGCCCGTGCAGCGCACGTGCCTGGCTGGTGTTGCGCTTGCGGGTGACGTTCAGCGTTCGTGCGTCCGCCGCGTATTCCACGTCGATCACATCGGGGAACTCATGGGTCAACTCGCCCAGAGAGCCCTTGACAGTGACCGCCGAACCTGAGACCGACACTTCCACCGCCTCAGGAAGTGCTATTGGCTGTTTTCCAATCCGTGACATCGCTTCTCTTCCCGCTTGCCTCTAATCACAGTACGGAGCAAAGGACCTCGCCGCCGACGTGCAGGTCGCGGCACTCGCGATCGCTGAGGATCCCGCGATTGGTTGACACGACCCAGATGCCCAGACCGTTGCGAACCGTGCCCAGGTCGCCCACCGCGCGGTATATGCGGCGCCCGGGCTTGGACACCCTCTGCACCTCGCGGATGATCTCCTCGCCCAGGGGGCCGTACTTCAGGTAGATCTTCAGCATGCGCTTCGGCTCCTCGCCGACCACACGATAATCTTCAATGAAGCCCTCGGCCTTGAGCACGCGCGCAATGCCTTCCTTGACGCGCGAAGTCGGCATTTCCACGGCATCACGCTCTATTCGGAGCGCGTTCCGCATCCGAGTCAGCATGTCCGCAATGGGATCCGTCATCATGGTCTAATGTCTCTCCTGTCGCCGGCAGTCAGTCTGCGCTACCAGCTCGCCTTTCTCACGCCGGGAATCTCGCCCTTGCTGGCAAGGTTGCGGAAACAGATGCGGCAGATTCTGAACCTGCGCAGGTAGCCTCGGGGCCGGCCGCAAAGGCGGCAGCGGTTCCGATGCCTTACCGCAAACTTCGGTTTCTGTCGTGTCTTCTCTACCAGTGCTTTTCGCGCCATGTCCTGAACCTATCGAGTTCTTCCGTCCGCCGGCCTCGCCGACGGTGTCATATCTTATCGCCTGAAGGGCATGCCCAGCATCCTGAGCAGCTCAAACGCCTCCTGGTCGGTCCCGGCCGTGGTGGCTATTGTTATGTTCATGCCGTGGAGGCTGTTCAGCTTGTCCAGATCGAGTTCCGGGAACACCACGGACTCCCGAATGCCGAGGCTGTAGTTGCCCGAACCGTCGAACGCCCCCGGGGGCAGTCCCCGGAAGTCGCGCACACGCGGCAGCACGATGCTGATCAGGCGGTCCAGAAACTCGTACATCCTCTCCGCTCGGAGCGTGACCTTGCAGCCGAGGGGCACGCCCTGGCGCAGATGGAAACCGGCTATGCTGCGCCTGGACCGGGTGACCACCGGCTGCTGGCCCGAGACGGTGCGCAGCGTGCTGAGGGCGTCCTCGAGCACATTCTGGTCGCTGGCCGCTTCACCGACGCCGATGTTCAGCACGATCTTCACCAGCTTCGGCACCGCCATCCGGTTCTCCAGGCCAAACCGCTCCATCATCGCCGGCACGACCTCCTCCGCGTAGAAAGTCTTGAGCCGCGGAGCGTAATCCTGCATCTCGGTTGTTTCGGGACTGTCGCTCATATCGTTCCTTGAAGTCCGTGCGGACCGCGTGCCGCATCACTGAAGCAACGCCTACTCCATCTTCGGCAGTTCCGACTCGCACTTGGAGCAGCAACGCACTTTCGTTCCGTCGTCGTTGACGCGGGTCCTGCTTCGTACGGGCCGGTCGAATCGCGCGCACTCGCGGTTCTGACAGACCAGCATGACGTTCGATGCGTCGATCGGGGCTTCCATCTCGAGCCGGCCTCCGCGCGGGTTCTGGCGGTTGGGCTTGAGGTGCTTCCAAACCATATTCACGCCTTCCACCACCACCTTGTTCTTCTGCGGGAGCACCCGGATAATGCGGCCCCGAGCGCCGCGCCCGGCACCCGATACCACTTCAACCGTGTCACCGCGTCTGACGTGTACTTTCGATTTCATTTCCGTTCCGGTCCTTCTCACACAACCTCGGCCGCCAGGCTGATTATGCGCATGTAGTTCTTGTAGCGTAGTTCCCGGGGTATCGCCCCGAATATCCGCGTGCCGCGCGGGTTGCCGTCGGGCTGCAGCAGCACGATGGCGTTTCGGTCGAAGCGCACGTAGCTGCCGTCTTTGCGGCGAACCGGCGCCTTGGTCCGTACGATCACGCCGCGGACGACCTCGCCCTTCTGCACGTCGCTGCCGGGTATCACCTTAACCACGCTTCCCACCACCACGTCGCCCACTGTCGCGTAGGTATGGCGGCTGCCGCCCAGCACCTTGAAACAGCGTACGGCCCGCGCACCGGTGTTGTCCGCAACGTCAAGCACTGTCTGTTCGGTAATCATCGCGCTGCGTCTCCACGTATGCGGCCTTAGGCCGTGGTTCCGGACTCGGGTTCGGGAAAGCCGGCCTCGCTCTCGGCCGACACATCAGGGCCCAGCACAGTCAGCACCGGGGCACGGCGCAGCACGCGCACGACGCGCCAGCGCTTCCGCTTCGAAAGCGGGCGTGTCGACTCGATCTCGACCAGATCGCCCTCCCGCGCGTCGTTGTGCGGGTTGTGAGCCATGAAGGTCGATTTCCTACGAACGTGTTTCCTGTATCGGCGGTCGCGCACGAGCCGGTCAACAACGACGGTGACGGTCTGATCCATCTTGTCGCTCTTGACGACTCCCCTCGCCCGCTTTCGCTGCGTCGTTTCTTCGCTCATCGTCTGATCCTGCTATCGATTAGGCGGCGCGACGGGGTCAGTTCCCGGCTGCCTTCTGCTCCATCTGTTTCTCGCGTATCACTGTGAGGCATCTGGCGATATCTCGCCGGATCAGCTGACGGCGACTGCTGTCCGGTTCCTCTTCGGCCTGCCACTGGAGGCGGAGTTCGAACAGCTCCCTGCGCAGGTTCTCCACCTCGCGCGTGAGATCCTCCACGTCGCGTCCGCGCAACTCGCTCGCCTTCATACGTGCGCCCTCCGATGCACGAGTCGTGTCTTCACCGGCATCTTGTGGGCGACACGGGCGAATGCGGCCACGGCCAGTTCCTCCGGCACGCCGCTGAGCTCGTATAGCACCGTGCCGGGCTTGACCGCCGCGACCCAATGCGCGGGCTCGCCCTTGCCCTTTCCCATCCGCGTCTCCGCCGGCGTGGCGGTCACGTTCTGATGCGGGAATATGCGGATGGTCAGCTTGCCCTCGTGCCGCAGGAAATGCATGACAGCCAGGCGTCCCGCCTCGATCTGCTCGGCCGTAATGTGGCCACACCCAAGCGCCTGCAGGCCATACTCACCGAAAGACACGCGGTTGCCGCGACTGGCCTTACCCCGCACCTTCCCACGCTGGAACTTACGGTGCTTGACGCGTTTAGGCATTAGCGCCATCGGTCGTCACCTCCTCGTCTCCTACGCGCTCTCCCGGGGCGAGCAGCCCGCGATTGACCCATGCCTTCACGCCGATGTGCCCGTACTTGGTGGACGCCTCGGTGAATCCGTAGCCGATCTGCGCCCTCAGCGTCTGCAGGGGGAAGCTGCCCAGAAGCACCTTCTCGCAGCGCGCCATCTCGGACCCGCCAAGCCGGCCCGAGAGCTGGATTTTCACACCCAGGGCTCCGGCCGCCATGGTGGATTCGGCAGAACGCCGAATAGCCCGGCGAAAAGCCGTCCTGCGCTCAAGCTGCTGCGCTACGTCTTCGGCCACCAACTGGGCGTCGAGCTGGGCGTCGACGACCTCCTCGATGCTGACGTCCACATCGCGTCCGGTCAGATCGTCCAGCCCGTTCTTAAGCCGTTCGACCTCAACGCCGCGGCGACCGATAATGAGTCCCGGCCGCGCGCAGTGAATGGTAACGTGCACCTTGTCTCTGGTCCGCCGGATCACGGTCTTGGAGATGCCGGCAAACTGGTAGTTCTTCTTGATATACTCTCGGATCTTGTAGTCCTCGACCACGAACTCGCCGAACTGCTTCTTGTCGGCAAGCCAGTGCGAGCGCCACTCTTCCGTGATGCCAAGTCTCAAACTGGTAGGCCTAACCTTCTGCCCCATGTCATCTCCTACTGCTGACCATCGTCCAGGACTATGTTAATGTGGCAGCTTCTGTGCCTCAGTATTGCTGCGCGTCCGCGGGCCCGGGCCATCACCTTGCGTCGCATGCGGCCTTCGTCCACAAAAGCCCTCTTCACTCGCAGGGCCTCCACGTCGGCTTCAAGGCTCTGATCGGCATTGGCGATCGCCGAACGCAGCACCTTGTCCACCAGGGAGGAGCCCCGGTTCGGCGT
The DNA here is from genome assembly GCA_964655775.1 of uncultured candidatus Brocadiaceae bacterium. Classification (GTDB taxonomy): domain Bacteria; phylum Planctomycetota; class Brocadiia; order SM23-32; family SM23-32; genus CAZZNQ01. The sequence continues at coordinate 30,017 of CAZZNQ010000039.1, forward strand.
GGCCCGCAGTATCTGCAGCGCGTCATTCACGTGCTTGCCGCGAATGAGATCTACCACCCGCCGCACTTTGCTTGCGGCCATCGGTGCGTTCTTGTGACTGGCGCGGAACTCCATGACTTTCCTATCTCGCATCCAACAGTTTCATACGCTGTCTCGCGTGCCTGCGCGCCGGCGACCACCGTGACCGCGGAACGTGCGCGTCGGGGCGAACTCACCCAGCTTGTGCCCTACCATGTCCTCGGTCACAAAGACCTTCTCGAAGCTGCGGCCGTTGTGGACCAGGAAGTTGTGCCCGACGAAATCCGGGATTATCGTGCAGGACCGCGCCCAGGTGCGGATCGGCTCCCGGTCTCCGGAATCCTTCTGGCGCATGACCTTCTTGAGCAGCTTATCGTCTACGTAAGGACCCTTTTTCAGTGATCGGCTCACGACGCTTTATCTCCTTCGTTTCCTCACGATCAGACGATCGCTATATTTCTTGCGCTTCCTGGTCTTGCCGCCCTTGGCGAGCTTGCCCGTCGGGCTGCAGGGGTGACGTCCGCCGGCCCGCCGCCCCTCGCCGCCGCCCATCGGGTGGCTGACGGGGTTCTGCGCCGTGCCGCGCACGTGCGGTCGCCGGCCAAGCCACCGCTTGCGCCCGGCTTTGCCCAGCTTCACGTTCTGATGTTCCGCATTACTCAGGCGGCCGATGGATGCCTTGCAAACGCCGAGGACCTTTCGCACCTCGCCGCTCGGCAGAATCAGGTGCACGTATTTTCCCTCCCGGGCGCTCACCTGCGTGCCGGAGCCGGCGCTGCGCGCAAGCTGTCCGCCTCTGCCCGGCTGCAGTTCCACGTTGTGCACAAACAGACCCAGCGGCACACGCTGAAGCGGCAGGCAGTTGCCCACCCGCGGTTCGGCATCCGCTCCGCTGACAACGGTCTGACCCACCGACAACCCCTCAGGAGCGAGGATGTAGCGCTTCTCGCCGTCCTCATACTGGACCAAGGCTATCCGTGCGGTCCGGTTGGGATCGTATTCGATGGTGAGCACCTCGGCCGGCTCGCCTTCGCGGTCGCGCCGGAAATCGATGTCGCGGTAGCGCCTTTTGTGCCCGCCGCCGCGGAACCGGCTGGTGGTGCGGCCGTAGTTATTGCGACCGCCGCTCTTCTTCAGCGGCTTGAGCAGCGACTTCTCCGGCTTGTCGTGCGTGATTTCCGAGAAATCCGCGGTGGTCATCCCGCGGCGTCCTGGCGTTGTGGGTTTGTATTTCTTGATGGGCACCTGTCCAGCTCCTCTACATCCCACGCGTCAAAGCGCGGCAGTCGTCAGTATCCAATATCAATCGTGTCGCCGGGGCGCAGCTTGACAATCGCCTTCTTCCAGTCGCTGGTTTTGCCCCGATTCCACCGCACCCGCCGGGCTTTGCCGCGGACCCACATCGTGCGCACGTCCGTGACCTTCCGACCGGGAAAGAGCTCCTCGATGGCGTGCCGAATCTGGCTTTTCGTGGCGTCCGAACGCACCCGAAAATGGTATGCGTTGTTCGCGCGGATGTCGTCTACGCTCTTCTCCGTGTGGAGCGGTCGCACAATCACCTGTTCGCTATTCATCTTCGGTGGCTCCCACCGGTTCGTCTGCGGTCTGATCCACGGCGGCGCCGTCCAACGCGGTGCTCAGGAACTGATCCAGCGCATCGCGCGTAAACACCACCCGCTTCGGGCGCATCAATATGTACGCGTTCAACTCGCGGCAAGAAGTCATGGCCGCACCCGCGATGTTCCGCGTGCACCGCCACAGCTCGGCATCCGGCTCCGGCAGAACGACCAGAACGGTGCGATCCGCGCCGACGTTCTTCAAGACGGCTGCCATCTCCTTGGTCTTCATCGCCGGCAGCTCCAGCCGATCAATGGCCAGCACCTCGCCGTCCAGCGCCTTGGCCAGAAAGGCCGAACGCACGGCCTGCCTGCGGGCGGATTTGCTCAGTTTCTTACGGTAATCGCGCGGCTCAGGCCCATGTGCGACGCCGCCGCCAACCCAGATAGGGCTGTTCCGGGTGCCCTGCCGCGACCTGCCCGTGTGCTTCTGCGGACGGGGCTTGCGATCGGAGCGTGTGAGCTGGCCCCGCGTCTTCGTTTTGGCCGTGCCCACGCGCTGGTTGGCTTCATACTGCACCAGTGCCTGCCGGAGCAACTCCGTGTTGGGCACGCCGCCCATAGCCGCCTCATCCACGGCGACCTGGTCGACCACCTGCCCTGCGACGCTGTATACTGGAATGTCCATCTGTTAGCGCTCTTATCTCTCTTATATGCTTGCGGGCCTAGCGTTTCTGCGCCGGCTCCAACACCGCCTTCCGAACCATCACGAACCCGCCCTTCTTCCCGGCGACGGAGCCCTTGACAAGCAGCAGGTTGCGCTCGCTATCCGTATCAACCACCTGCAGGTTGCGGACTGTGACGCGCTCGGCGCCCATGCGGCCAGGCATCTTCTTTCCCTTTACGACGCGGCCGGGAGAGGCACTGGCTCCGATCGAGCCGGTTCGTCTGCCAAAACGGCCTCCATGTGTCTTTGGCGCGCCTTTGAAGCCGTAACGCTTGACAACGCCGGCGAACCCGCGCCCTTTGCTGGTACCGGTCACGTCGACGTATTCGACACCTTCGAACTGCTCCACACCCAGATCCTGCCCGGGCTCCGGCACGTCATCGCCGTCCGGTTCCACGTCACGGACCATCAGGCGGGGCGTCACACCGGCCTTGGCGAAATGCTCGACCAGCGGCTTGGGCGTATTCTTGCGCTTGCGCTCTTCGAAGCCTATCTGTATCGCCCGGACGCCGCCATCGGCCGCCGCCTTAACCTGCGTGACGACGCACGGCCCGACCTGCAGCACCGTAACTGGTATCAGCTCGCCGGCATCGCCGAAGACCTGGGTCATCCCGAGCTTCTTTCCGATCAGTGCTTTGACCATCTGCATAATCCCTCAAACTTCGCATCACGCGTCGGAACAGGACGCCACAGACCCACTACAAGGGTGCATTCATCCCGGTACGGGGTCCTTCAGTGCACAACCGTCGTCGGCCCCGAGCGTGCGGGCAGGACGCATTTAGAGCATGCGCCCCGTGAGATTTGACTGGTGGACGCCTTCGGCGGCGGCACGGCCGGACAGCCCGTTTGCCGAGAGCGGACCCGCCTCAACCGCCGATCAGACCTTGATCTTGATCTCCACCCCCGCCGGCACCTTGAGGTTGTTCAAGGCGTCGACGGTGTGGACCGTCGGTTCCGTGATGTCAATCAAGCGCTTGTGCGTGCGTATCTCGAACTGCTCGCGCGAGCGTTTGTCCACGTGAGGTGACCGCAGAACCGTGTAGCGCTCGATATGAGTCGGCAGAAGGACCGGGCCGCTTACCTTGGCCCCCGTTCGTATCGCCGTCTCCACTATCTGGCGGGCCGAACGATCGAGCACCCGGTGATCGTACGCCTCCATCCTGATCCTGATGCGGTCTCCAGCCAATTCAGCTTACTCCAAACGTCACGGGACAAAATGACGGCTCAAAATGTTCGGTCTGCACGAACAACACAAGTCCGACAATGATACCACGCGGGCTGCATAAGTCAAGTGCGACGGGCACATTCTGCACAACCTCACCGCAGAACGCCCCGTAGGGAGACGCCCCCGTGGAAAACCCACCTCAGAACGAATAGAATACACCATTTGCGCGGCCGCGTCAACGTCGTCTTGGGATTCCAGGGACAAGTCGTGAGAATCGCGTTAGGTCAGATCAATACCACCGTCGGCGACCTCGAAGGAAACCGCCGCAGGGCTTGCCGCGCCATCGAGGATGCCGGCGCAGAGGGAGCGGAACTGCTGCTTTTGCCGGAATTGGCCCTGAGCGGATACCCGCCGCAGGATCTGGTGGAGAGAGATGCTTTCGTGGACGCCAGTGAACGCGCGCTCAACCGCATGGCCCAGGCAGCCCAAGGCATACACGTCGTCGTCGGTTACGTTGGAGAAGCCGAAGGTCCTCCGGGCAACACAGCCACCAACGCCGCCGCGCTGGTCGGCAATGGCCGAGTGCTTGCCCGGCGCGAGAAGACGCTGCTGCCCACCTACGATGTCTTCGACGAAGCTCGCTATTTTCAGCCTGCCGCTGCCAACGAACCCGTCGAGCTCGGTCCCAGCCGCATAGGAATCACCATCTGCGAGGACGCCTGGAACGACCGGATGTTCTGGAACCGCCGCAGGTACGATGTCGATCCCGTCGAGCGGCTGTGCAAAGCGGGCGTGGACTTCATTCTCAACATCTCCGCCTCGCCCTTCTCGGCAGGCAAACAGAAGCTCCGCAGGTCGATGCTGCGCGCGATCGCCGCCCGCCACCGCACTCCCCTCTTCTACGTGAACCTGGTGGGCGGCAATGACCAGTTGATCTACGACGGCAGAAGCCTTGCCCTGGACGCCGAAGGCCGAATCATCGCGGAGGGCGCCGCGTTCCGGGAAGACCTGCTCGTCGTGGACACCGAGGACGTCGGCGTCGCGGACGATCCTCCGGTCCCCTGCGAGGAAGAAGAGATCTGGCAGGCCCTCTGCCTGGGTCTCAGGGATTACGCGGCCAAGTGCGGGTTCGACAGCGCCGTGCTGGGCCTGAGCGGCGGCATCGATTCCGCCCTGACCGCCACGATCGCCGCAGAGGCCCTGGGGCCCGAGAACATCACCGCGCTGTTCATGCCCACCGAGTACAGCAGCGATCTGAGCAGTCGTGACTCGCGCCAACTCGCCTCCAACCTCGGCATCAGGTTCGAGACTGTGTCCATCGACGACCTGCGCCACTCCATGGAACGGGTGGTCGCGCCTCTGTTCGAAGGCACGGAGTGCGGCGTCGCCGAGGAGAATATCCAGGCCCGGCTGCGCGGCAACATCATCATGGCCTTCGCCAACAAGTTCGGCGCCCTGCCGCTGGCGACCGGCAACAAAAGCGAGTTGGCCGTCGGATACTGCACCCTTTACGGCGACATGGTCGGCGGCCTTGCCGTCATCGGCGATGTGCCCAAGACCGCCGTCTACCGCCTGGCGCGTTAC
>CAZZNQ010000040.1:0-34157 GCA_964655775.1 uncultured candidatus Brocadiaceae bacterium
AGCATGCCCGGGGTGAAAAGGTTTTTCAGGGACTCCTCGCTACGCCGGGCGTGGTTGACTAGATCCTGGCCGATGCGGGGGACCTGCAGCAGCTTGGCCTTAATGTCCTCCTTGAACCGCAGGTAGCGCTTGTCGGCCAGGGTGCGGCTGAAATACACCCGGCCGCCCGGGAAGTGATTCCACATCTCCAGATAGGCGAGGTCCTGCACGTTCTGGCAACGCAACTCGCCCTCTATTGCATAGGCGGGGCCGAATACACCGGGGGACTCCAGCGTCAGAAGCTTGATCTGCATCGGTCCGGCGGAATCGGCTGCGCCGGTTCTGCCGTCGCGCGCCGCCGACCCGTTGGCCGAGTCCGGCCGCACGACCTGCGGCCGCACGCCGCGCACTACCTCGATGCGCGCGAACGGCGAGTCGGCATCGGACGGCAGAAGCCTCACCCCAGGTGGCAGCGTCTCAACCGCCGCCCAATCAATCTCGCGCACGACTTCGCGCCCGCAGGCTACGGACGCGCACAGAGCCAGCATGGCGGCCGGCAGCGACAAGCTTCTACTCATTATCTTCCTCCGTTTCCGCACGGTGGGCCGACAGCAGGGCTTTGAGGGCCGGCATGTCGATCCGGCCCTCCGCGAACAGGGCGCGGGCGGTGCGCTCGAACTCATCCGTCAGCCGCTCGTCGTCCAGGATCTTGACCTTCTGGATCAGCCTGTCCAACCGCAGCCGGATAGTGGGGTAGGAGACCCCGTAGGTCTCGGCCAGCCCCTTCAGCGACCCGGAGGCGAGCAGGAACCGTTTCACGAACACCAGGTCCTCGTCGCTCAACCGGTCGATCCACTGCTCCTCGCCTTGCCTTGCCACACACCGCTCCGCATATTAGTTTATCGTGACCTTCATTATATATTTATATATATGAAAGTCAAGATAAAGAATACGCAACATCCGGCATGCGCCCTGGCATCGTGGCAGGCGGGTGCGCAGGGACCGACGGCCCATTCTTCTGCCCGGGCCGTGGCGACGAGGGACAGCGCGCGGGATCAGGTGCGCTCGGTGGTGCGGAGGATCTCCCCGTAGTAGACGCGGTGCAGGTTGCCGCTCGCGTAGCTGCGCTCGCGAACCTTGTCGGCCATGGCCGCGTCGCTGACGTCGTTGTAGTGAACGACCTTACACTCGTAGTGGCGCACGCTCTCCCCGATCAGCGGCACGTCGACGGTCTGCGCGGGTTCGGTCGTGAAGCCCATCTCGGCGAACTTATCCACGTCGCGGCCGGACTTCGTTCCGCAGAACGTGCACGCTTCCTTCATCTCGTCGGTGGGCACGCTGACTACGAACTCGCCGCTCGCTTCCATGTTCCGAAAGGTGAACCGCGAGGGGCGCACGTAGACGATGAAGATCGGCATGCCCCAGATGATGCCGGGATTTCCCCAGCCGATGGTCATCGTGTTGGGGGCGCCGTCCTCGCCGGCGGTGGTGAGGAGGAGTCCCTGCTTTCCCATGACCTCTATCGTGTGGGGCACGTTCTTGGTGTACTCGATCTCGCGAAGCTGCACGTCCGTTCCTCCTGTGAAGGGCTCTCTTGACGCACCGCATTATACGCGGCGGCGGCCTTTAGGCAAGCGCCGGGCGGCTTCCGGGCATTGACAGCGGCCCGCCGGAGCGGATAGCATCGCCTTCCCTGAGTGAACGCGTGCCGCGCGTCGTCCGCCCCCATCCATGAGGCAAAACCGAGAGAAAGCATGAAGGTTCCCATACTCGATCTGCAAACGCAGTACAGCCGCCTCCAATCCGAGATAGACGCCGCCCTGAAGGGCGTATGCGAGAGCGCCTGGTTCGCGCTGGGACCGGAGGTCGAGCGTTTTGAGGAGTCCTGGGCGAGGTACTGCGAGGCGGAATACTGCGTCGCCGTGAACAGCGGCACCGCCGCCCTTCACCTGGCCCTGCTGGGGCTGGGCATCGGCGAAGGGGACGAGGTGATCACCACGCCCATGACGTTCATTGCCAGTTGCGAGGCCATCGTCTACGTCGGCGCCCGGCCGGTGCTGGCGGACGTGGACCCGGCGACGGGTTGCATCGATGCGGACGCCGTCGCCGCGCTGGTCACGGAACGCACGCGGGCGATCATGCCGGTCCATCTGTTCGGCCGACCGGCGGACATGGACCCGATACTGGCCACGGCGCGCGAGCACGATCTGGTCGTGGTCGAGGATGCCGCGCAGGCGCACGGGGCGCGATACAAAGGCAGCCGCCTGGGCGCGTTGGGCGACGCCGGAGCTTACAGCTTCTACGTCACCAAGAACCTGGGAGCATACGGCGAAGGCGGTGCGGTCGTCACGAACAGCAACGAGGTGTACGAGCGCGTGAAAATGCTGCGCAATCACGGCCAGAACGCCCGCTATCGCCACGCGGAGATCGGGTTCAACTACCGGATGACGGCCTTCCAGGGAGCCGTCCTGAATGTGAAGCTGCCCTACCTGGACCAGTGGAACGAGCGCCGACGGGCAATCGCGCGGCGCTATACCGAGGGTCTGGCCGGCCTGCCGTTGGAGGCCCCGCCGGGCGCCGCCGACGCTTGCGTCGTCTGGCACCTGTACTGCATCCGCTGTGCGCAGCGCGACGAACTGCAGGCGCACCTGGAGGAGGCGGGCGTGGCCACCGCCATTCACTATCCGGTGCCGATGACCGAGCAGGAGGCGCTGAAGCCGCACCTGGGCGCACAGGCGCCGGTGCCGCAGGCCGAGAAGATGGCGCGCGAGGCACTGAGCCTGCCCATGTATCCCGAGATGACCGACGAGCAGGTCGAGTACGTGATCCGGTCCGTCAAGTCGTTCTTTGTCTGAGCGGCTGCGGGAGCTTACACGGGGAGCCAGAGATGAGGGTACTGGTAACGGGCGGGGCCGGATACGTGGGGAGCCATGCCGTACGCGGACTCCTCCGCAGCGGGCACGAACCGGTTGTGCTGGACAGCCTTGCCGAGGGGCACGCCGGGGCGGTGAAGGGCTGCCGGCTTGTGAAGGGTGACCTCGCCGACGAAGCGGCCGTTTCGGGACTGATGGCGGACGCGCGGGTCGAGGCCGTCATGCATTTCGCGGCGTACGCCTACGTGGGGGAGTCGGTCGAGAATCCCCAGAAGTACTACTTCAACAACGTTGCGAACACTCTGAAGCTGCTGCGGGGAATGCGGGCGGCCGAGGTGCAGCGGCTCGTGTTCTCCAGCTCGTGCACGGTGTACGGGGTGCCCGACGAGGTGCCGATCACCGAGGACGCACCCATTCGCACGCTGAGTCCCTACGGTCGGACGAAGGCGATGATGGAGTCGATCATGGCCGATTACGCCGAAGCCTACGGGATGCGCTACGCGGCCCTGCGCTACTTCAACGCGGCGGGCGCCGATCCGGCCGGCGATATCGGCGAGGATCACGATCCGGAGACCCACCTCATCCCCCTCGTGATCCAGGCCGCCCTGGGTCGTCGCGAGTCCATCCAGATCTACGGCACGGACTATCCGACTCCCGACGGCACTTGCATACGTGACTACGTGCACGTTGCGGACCTGGCGAAGGCCCATGTTATGGCCCTGGAGGCGCTGGATGACCGCGGCACCATGACCTACAACCTGAGCACCGGCAGGGGGCATTCGGTCCGGGAGGTCATCGAGTCGGTCCAACGGGTGAGCGGTCGAGACGTGCCGGTGGTGGAGGCGGATCGGCGCCCGGGCGACGCGCCGCGCCTCGTCGGCTCGTCGGAGCGCATACGGTGCGATCTCGGATGGGAACCGGAGTACCGCGAGGCGGACCGCATCGTGGAGACGGCCTGGGCGTGGCACAGCGCTCATCCGGACGGCTTCGCCGAGGGGTAGGGCGAACCCCACTGGAAGGGCTACTCAGTAATCGGCCTGCAGTTCGGCGATCTTCTCGTCCGCGCCGATCACCACCAGCATGTCGCCTTCCTGGATGACATCCTCGGCGTGGGGCAGATCGTTGACATGCATCTCCACCTTCTCGGGTCCCTCCGGTCCCGTCGTCACCTGGCGGGACTTTATGGCGACCACGTTGACCCCGTAGCGGTTGCGGAAGTCCAGCTCGATCAGCGTCTTGCCGGTGAACTCCGGCTTCGCCTTGACCTCGGCGAGGGAGTGATTCGTCGTCAGTCGCGCGATGACGTTGGTGCCGGGCATCACTATCTGCTGGGCGACCTGCCGTGCCATCTCCTGTTCCAGGCTGATTATGCGGTCGACGCCCATCGCTTCGAGTATCTCGGCCTGGTTGCGGTCGATGGCCCTCACCCAGATGTTGCGCATGCCGAGCCTCTGGAGGACGTTCGTCGCCAGGAGGCCGGCCTCCATGTTGCGGCCGATGGAGACCACCGCCAGGTCCATGGCCCCCAGGTCGATCTTGCGCATGGAGAACTCATTCGTTACGTCCACGCAGACGGCCCGGGCGACTCGCTGGTCGATCTCCTCCACCACTTCGGCGTCGGAATCGACCGCCAGCACGTCGGCCCCCAGGTCCGCGAGCCTGACGGCCAGCCCGAAGCCGAATCTGCCCAGTCCGAAGACGGCTATCCTCTGGGGTGCGCGTTTCGATGAATCTGATCTCATTGTATCCCCCTGATCCGGCCGGGTTTCGGGTGTCTGACCTCAGCTTTTGCGGAGGCTCTCCCTGTAACGCCCGAGCACGCCCTGTTCCGTGCGGCGCAGGAAGGCGACGAGGTAGCGCGTCTCGGGCCGCAGGTTCGGGCGCGATTCGATCACGTCGTAGATGCGCGATCGGTTCAGTTCCTTGGTTCGGTAGATGGCGCGGAAGACCTGTCGCAGTTCCTCGATGGCCTCGTGCTCGTAGCCGGCGCGCTGCAGGCCGATTTCGTTGACGCGCCGAACGCGGGCGGGGTTCCCTTCCACGGTCATGAAGGGAGGCACGTCGCGCACGATGCGGCTCAGCCCGCCGACGTAGGCCCGCTTGCCGACGGTCACGAACGGATTCACCGCCACGCTGCCGGCGAGGTTCGCGCCGGTTTCCACGTAGCAGTGGCCGCCCAGCAGCACGCCGTTGGTCATGACGATCTCGTCTTCCAGTATACAGTCGTGTGCCACGTGGCTGAACATCATGAGGAAGTTGCGGTCGCCGATCCGGGTGGCGCCCAGGCCGCTGGGGGTGCCGATGTTGACGGTCACGAACTCGCGGAACACGTTGTCGTCGCCGATAACGAGTTGCGTCCTCTCCCCGTGCCATTTCAGGTCCTGGGGGGGCGTGCCCAGCACAACGTAGGCGGTGAGCATGTTGTTCCTGCCCATCGTCACCTTGCCCTCGATGTGAGAGCCATGGCCGATGACGCAGTCGTCGCCTATGGTTACGCCCGGTCCGATGAAGGCATGTGGCTGGATCTCCACGTCCCGGCCGATCTGGGCCTCGCTGTCCACTATCGCGGTCGGATGTATCTTCATCTTTCTTTCGTAGCTTTCGGCTTAGGGGCAGGGGCGGAGGCGCTACAGCGCGTCCGAGTCCACAAGCATGAAGCGCATGTCCGCCTCGCACGCCATCTCCCCGTTCACGGTACCCTTGGCCTTGATCATGGCCGTGCGCGAGCGCACCCGCACGGCCTCGGCTTCCAGCAGGAGCTGGTCACCGGGCCTGACGGGCCGCCTCATCTTCACTCCGTCCATGCTCACGAGCATGGGCAGCTTGCCGGTGTGTTCCAGCTTGCGCAGCAGCAGCACGCCGGCAGTCTGGGCCAGCGCCTCCAGTTGCAGCACGCCCGGCATGATCGGCCGGTCCGGGTAGTGGCCCTGGAAGTACTCTTCGTTTATCGAAACGTTCTTGAGGCCGACCACCTTGTTCTCGCCCTCTATCCGCAGTATTCGGTCCACCATGAGGAACGGGTAGCGGTGGGGGAGGGCGCGCTGGATTTCACGGATGTCGAGGTACTCGGCCGTGCCGGCCTGTTCGTCCAGCAGGCTGCGAAGGCGTCCGGCAAACGCGGTGTTGAGCTTGTGGCCGCTCCGGACGGCCACTATCTTGGCCTGCAGGTCCACGCCGGCCAGCGCCATGTCGCCTATCAGGTCCAGTATCTTGTGCCGCACCGGTTCGTCCGGGAAGCGCAGCGCCGTCTCCTGCCAGCTTCGGGGGGCGCGCACCGTTCCGTCCGGGCAGAGGACAAAGGTATTGTCGTCCTGCACGCCGCCGCCCAGCGCCATTCGCTTGAAGTCTTCGCGGTCTTCCTCCAGCCCGAACGTGCGGGCGCGGGCGAGTTCCTCCATGAACGTCTCGGGCTTCACGTCCACGGTAAGCGCCGAGACGGCACGGTAGCCGCTGATGTCCAGCATGTAGCTGATGCTCAGCCCCTCCGGGGCGGGCATGGCCACGATGGTGGCCCCGTTCAGGGACACCGTGACGGTCTGCTCGATTCGCAGAAGCCGGCGTTCGGCGTTTTGCTCGACGATGCCGGCCTCCTGCAGTGCGCGCGCGTACTCGACCGCGCACCCGTCCAGCGCTGGCATCTCGTCCCCGTCGACCTCGATGATAAGGTTGTCCACCTGGAGACCGGAACAGGCGGCCAGCACATGCTCCACCGCCGCGATCTCCACCTTGTTCAGGCTGAGTCGCGTGCAGCGGAAGCCGTCGGCCAGGGCTTCCATAGTCGCGGGCACCACGGGGCTGTCCGGCAGATCCACGCGCACGAACAGGAACCCCGTGCCCGTATCCGCAGGCAGCAGGTGCACGGTCACCGGCTTGCCGGAGAAAAGCGCGGATCCGGAAAGCTTCACGGGTTTGGCTATGGTCTGCTGCAGGCGTGCCAATTCACTGCACCCGTATCGGTCCCTCGTAGTCGGCGTTGAGCTTGCGGATGACGCCTTCGGTTATCTCCAGGTCGGGGCTGGCATACAGCACGTCCGCCGTGCCCATAATAAGCTGCGGCTGCAGGCTCTGCTCCCCGGCCAGCTGGAGGTCCTGTTTCTTCAGCACCACCTGTATGCCCTGCTCTTCGGCGTAGGCGTCCACCGCCCGGCTTACCTTACCGAGCATGGTGCGAATGGCCTGGCTGTACTGCTCCGCGGCCTCAGACTCGTACCTGCGTCGCGTGCTCTCCAGTTCCGAGATTGCCTTCTGCACCTCCAGCGCCTTCGCCCGGCGTTCTTCGCCGCCCGGCGGCAGGGCCTCCTGCTCGTTCCGCAGCACCTGCACGCGCCGCACCAGCTTGTCCAGGGCGCGCTGGCGGCTGTCCAGCATGCTCTTCCGCTCGGCGATCAGGTCCTGCCACTCCTCGCTCTTGTGCAGCAGCTTTGCCATGTCCACTACCGCCACGGATGCCTGCGGCGTCGCCGGCTGCGGCGATTCGCTTCCCGACAGCCCGTCTGCGCCGAGCATCACCACACAGAGCACCGCGATGGTGGCTGCGGCCACCGGCAGCATGCGGGATCTGGTTCTGCAGTCTGTATTGGATATCATTGCCTGTGAACCGTGAAGGGGGGGATGGTTGAGTGCGTGATAGTCTATGCAATGCGGCGTGTCGGCACAACCGTCAGAAGGTCCGGAACGCGCCGATGGAGAAGTGGAAGAACTTGGTCTCGTCGCCCGATTCCTTCATGATGGGCACGGCTATGTCCACCTCGATGGCCGCCGGGCCGAGGGCCGGCATCTGCCAGCGCAGGCCGGTTCCCACCGAAACCCGCAGCTCGTCCCAGCCGCTCAACACTTCCTCCACGTCCTCGGTTACGTAGCCCGCATCCATAAACATGACCCAGCGCACGCGGTCATCTTCGGAGATGGGCACACTGTATTCGGCGCTGCCGACCAATAGCCCCTCGCCGCCGATCTGGTCGCCCGTGCCCGGGTCGATCGGCGAGACGCCTTCGTAGTCGAAGCCTCGGAGCGTGCTGAAACCGCCGGCGTAGAACCTCTCGAACACCGGAACGTGCCCGCCGTACGAGTCGACCATCCCCACCCGGCCCCTCAGCCCGACGACGTGCTTGCCCCGGTTGCGTTCCTCGCGCACCGTCCAGTAGCGCCGCCCGTCCAGCACGACCTTGACGGTTTCCACGTCCGCCGCGGCCACCTCCACCTCCGCGCTGGCCGTGTATCCTTCCGTCGGCATGAAGCGATTGTCCAACCGGTCCACGTATGCGCGGAACCGGACGAACGGTTTGGAATGTGACCCTCGGTCGCGGCGGATCTGCGGGGCGGCATTGTTGCTGACGTCGTCCACCTCGACACTCTCATAGCCGGCGGTGAACCCTATGCCCTTGTACCTGGAGAGCCGCCGGCCGCGGGAGAAGCTGAAGCCGGTCCGTGTCTCGTCGTATTCGTCGTGAACGACTCCCGCGGAGTAGATTTCGGCGCCGAAGCTGTAGTCCGAGTCCTGAACGGCGGGGTTCAGGAAGCCGATGGAGTAGTAGCTTCGCTCCGTGCCGGTGCGGAGCACCAGCGTGAGTTTCTGACCTCCGCCGCGCAGGGCGTTTCCGTGCAGCATGTCGTGCCAGGAGTCGGGCCAGTTGCCGATGTCGAAGTTTTCTTCCACCAGCGAGATCTCGCCTAGAACGCCGGACTCGCTGCCGATGCCCGCACCGATCAGGAATCGGCCCGTGTCGCCCTCCTGCACCCGCACGACGGCATCGCGCACCGTGCCCTCGTCGGGCTCCAGGAAGATGTCGACGGGCGCGGGAGAGGCCATGTCGAAGTAGCCGGTGTTCAGCAGCAGGCGCTCGCTCTCCTTGATCTTGCGCAGGTCGGCACGCTCGCCGGGGTAGATGCTCAGGTTGCGGCGCACGACCGATTCTCTGGTCTTAGTCAGCCCGCGGATTTCGACCCGCCGGATGAAGACCGGTTCACCCTCATCGATCCGCACGCGCAAAGTCACCTGAGCGTTCTCGACGTCGAACACCGGTTCGGCCAGCAGGCTGCCCTTCTCCGGCGTCACGTCCATGTACCCCTGGTTGCCGTACATCTCCTCGACGATGTCAACCGCCTTGACAGCGTCCTCGGGACGGTACGGCTCGCCGGGAACGAAGGGAAGGGCGTCGCGAAGCTCGTCATCGCGGTAGACGGTGTTGCCGTCGAAGGTCACCGCCCGCACAGTGTAGAGCCGGCCTTCGTCCACGGATAGGCGCAGGTCCACCCACTCCAATTCGGGTCCGTACTCGACGTAGCCGGCAACCCGAGCGTCCAGGTATCCCATTCCTCGGCAGGCGGCCTCGACGGCTCGGATGTCCGCGTCGAACACCTCGCGCCGGAACCAGCCCGGCCAGAGGAAGCTGACAAAGCCGCGGGTGTTGCTGCTCATCTCCTTGCGGAGCGCCTTGGCGTCGGCGTTGCGCAGACCTTCGAATATGACGGCGCGCACCCAGACGCGCGGGCCCTCGCTTACGTAGAAGACCAGGTTTCCGCCGGCTGCTTCGGCTTCGATCTGCGCGCGCACCTGCACGAGGGGGAAGCCGGCATTGCGATACAGATCGGCTATCTCGCCTTCCATCAGGCCCGCGTCCACGCGGCCCAGGGACTGGCCGGACTCCAGCTCCAGCAGGCCGGTGAGGCGTTTGTCCGAGAAATGCCGGTTGCCGCGGAATTGCCAGCCCGTCAGTCGAAGGCGTTCGGAGACGCTGATGACGAGTCCCACGTCTCCGCCCTCGGCCGGCTCCACGCGGTAGGCGATGGTGCCGAATCGCCCGTCCTCGTTCCACTGCCGAACGGCCTGCTCGACCTGGTCGCCGACGTAGGGGTCGCCCTCCGCGATGCCCAGGCTTTCCAGCAGCCGGTCGCGGCTGACCAGGTAGTTGTTGTGGACCGTTATGCGCGATATGCGGCCCTGTTGCTGAGCGGCAAGAGCGATCGAGCCGATCAGGCAGAGCGCAAGCAGGCAGTGGACCGGCATTCGGGCAGTGGGCACCGTTCTCTCCGATCGGCTGGGCATGTCAGGGGACGTTGCGCTGAGTGGCACGGGACTCGAACCGCAGGTACTGCTTCTGGAACACCAGGGGCACCACTCCGGTGGGACCGTTCCGCTGCTTGGCCACGATGAGATCGGCCTCGGTTCCCACCATTTCGTCCGGATCCTCCGAAGGCTCCTGGGGCCTGTGTAGCAGCATTATAACGTCGGCGTCCTGCTCGATTGCACCGCTTTCCCGCAAATCGCTCATTCGCGGCCGGCGCTGCTCCTGCTCCACGCGTCGGCTGAGCTGCGCTACGGCAACCAGCGGCACGGACAGCTCGCGGGCCAGAGCCTTCAGTCCCTGGCTTATCTCGGCCACCTCCGTCGCCCGGTTCTCGCGGCTGCGGTTTCCGGACATGAGCTGCATGTAGTCCACCACGAGCAGCTCAAGCTGGTGCTGGTGCATGAGTCGCCGGGCGCGCGCCCGCAGGTCCAGGATGCGCATGGACGGTGTGTCGTCGATGTAGAGGGGCAGGCCGACCAGATCGTCGAGGGATGCCTCCAGCTTCGTCCAGTCGCCGGGCTGCAGCGTCCCGCGTCGGAAGTCATGCGTATTCAACCTGTTGTGTATGCACAGAAAGTTGCTCACGATCTGCTCCGCCGGCATCTCCATGCTGTATAGGGCGGCGGGCCGGCGCTGCACGGCGCAGACGTGATGAAGCACGTTCAGTGCGAAGCTCGTCTTGCCTTGGCTGGGGCGAGCGGCGATCACGATGAGCTCGCCCGGCTGGAAGCCGCCGGTCATGTCGTCCAGATCGTAGTAACCGGACGGCACGCCGGTCATCTGGCCCGGATTCTGGTGCAGCTCGTCCAGGCGCGCGATAATGGACTGCAGTACTTCGTGGATGTCGTGCGTCTGGCCGCCGTGGCGGGAGTGGCGCACTGAAAGAATGCTTGACTCGGCTTCGTCCAGCAGGTCGTCCACCTGCTGCGCATTCACCCCAGCCTTGCGGATCAACTCGCCGGCGGTCTCGATAAGCAGCCGCCGCACGGCGTGCTCGTGGACGATCTCGATGTAATGCTCGACGTTGGCGCTGGTGGGCACCGCCTCCATCAACTGCACCAGGTAGTCAACCCCGCCGACCTTCTCCAGCTTCTCCTGCCGGGTCAGTTCGTCTCGCAGCAGGATCAGGTCCACGGCGTTCTGGGAGTCGGCGAGCTGGAGAATCGCCCGGAACACGTCCTGGTGGGCGAGGCGGTAGAAGCTGCTCTCGGACAGTCTTTCGCGGGCGAGGTAGACGGCTTCATTGGAGAGGAGCATCGAGCCGATGACGCCCATCTCGGCCTGGAGATCGTGCGGGGGCACTCGCGATCCGGAACCGGGCTCAGCCATCTCGCTCATGTCGGGGGGGCTTCAGATGGGTGTCAGTCTTCTTCCTGTTCCTGCGCGACGCGGACGGTAATGGTTGCGCGCACCTCGGGATGGAGCATGACCTCCACCTCGTAATCGCCGAGCTCCTCGATGGGGGTCTCGAGGCCGATTGCCGAACTCCGGATGCCCTCGAAGCCGCTCTCTGCGAGCTGGGTGGCGATGTCCTGCGGCCCGACGGAGCCGAACAGATGGCCTTTCTCGGTGGCACGGGCGGAAACGTAGCAGAGGAAGCCGTCCATCAGTTCCGCCTGGTGCGTCACCCGGGCCATCTCCTCTTTCTCGCGCTCGTGCCTCTCCTCGCGGGCCTTCTCCATGGCCTTCAGGTTGTCGTGCGTAACCGGCACGGCGATGCCCTTGGGCAGCAAGTAGTTGCGCGCGTAGCCGGGGGCCACGTCCACAAGATCGCCCACTCGGCCGAGTTTGTTCACGTCGTGACGAAGAAGAACCTGCATGTCGGTACCTTCCTTGTTGATATCTGCGGGGAGCGGCGTCAGAACGGTATCTCGTCGTCCGTGACGTCCATTCCCTCGTCCACTGGAGCTTCGTCCTGATCGTATCCGCGATTGGGCGCGCTGTCACGGCCACGGGAGGAACGGGGCGGCCCGGACTGCTCCCCGCCACGGCCCCCTATAAACTCGAAGTTCTCGGCGACAACCTTCAGCTTGGACCGACGGCCGTCGGCGCTCTCCCAGGTGTCGTACTGCAGGCGGCCTTCGATGAAGATGGGCCGGCCCTTAGTGAAGTATTCGCTGATGACCACGCCGCGCCTGCCCCACATGGTCACGTCCACAAAGCAGGTCTCTTCCTTCTGTTGGCCGTCGCGCGTGTTGTACACCCGGTTGGTGGCGATTCCGAAGTCGCAGACGGGTTGGCCGCTGGGCGTATACCTCAACTCCGGGTCGCGGGTAAGGTTACCCATAAGAAACACTTTGTTCAGGTTGGCCACGAGTATCTCCCCTCAGAGCTGGGGTGGCAACGTGCCGCCCACGAGCCGCCTCGAATTGCGCCCTATTCCTCGTCGTCGGACTCCGCTTCCTCGGACTCCGCGTCTTCGGAGCCTTCGCTTTCCGCAACGGCTCCCACGGGCTCGGCGGGGCGCTCGATCTGCTCGCCTTCGGCGTTGTAGAGGTCGCCCTGCACCGGGCTGACTTCGTCGGGTCGGAGAATGAGGACGCGCAGGATATCCTCGGAGAGCTGCGCATCCCGCCGGATCTCGCTGATGCTCTCGCCATCGGCATTGAAGTAGGTCAGCACGTATATCCCGCGCTTGGCGTCGCCGATGGGGTAGGCAAGCTTGCGCTCGTCCCATCTCTCCAGACGCTGAATCTCGGCCGCGTGGCGCGTAAGCATGCCGGCGATCAGCCGGACGAACTCCGGGAAATCGGAGCCGCCGCGCGAGGCGTCGATCACGAACATCGCTTCATACAGGTTGGTTGGCAAGACACTTCCTCCGTTCAGAATCTTCCTGCCGCTCAGGCAAAAAACACGTTTCGAATCAAGTGCGCCGACACGTCAACGAATTCGGTCAATCGCCGTCATCTTCGCTGGCGGTCAGCCCGTTGTACCGGTTCATGGCGGCCTCTATGCCTTCCTCCGCCCAGCAGAAAGCCGCTTCAGCCGCCAAAGCCGTCGCCTGCGCGGCCGTCTCCCGCTCGTCCGGGCGGAAGGAATCCAGCACGTAATCCCTCACGTCGCCACCGCCTTCATAAGGCCCGATGCCGATCCGCAGCCTGGCGAATTCGTCCGTGCCCAGTGCGGCCGCCACCGATTTCAAACCGTTGTGCCCGCCGCTCGAGCCGCCGGTCCTCAAGCGGATCCTTCCGAGCGGCAACGCCAGATCGTCAACAAGGACAAGGAGACCATCCGTCCCACATCCGGCACGCCTGCAGATGCGCGCCACGGGCGGCCCGGACCGGTTCATGTAGCCCATGGGCTTGAAGAGCCAGATCTCGCCGCACCGGGCCAGGATCCCACCGCAGAGGTCCTCGTCCTTCTGCACTCCGCAGCTTTCGGCAATCCTATCCAGCGCCATCCAGCCGGCGTTGTGCCGTGTGTGCCGGTACTTTCGGCCCGGGTTTCCCAGTCCGGCCATGAGTCTTGTGCTCTCACCGCGCCGCTCTGGCGCGTCACCATCACGCGAAAGCCCGAGAAGGTCGAACAACCGGTCAAGCTTCTTCAGGTTCCTCTTCCTCCTCTTCCTCCTCCCGGCCGATCACTTCGGGCTCGGCGAGGATCTCGGTCTCCAGAAGCTCCTCGGGCTCCTCGGCCTCCTGCTGCGGAGGCACAACGCTTGCGATCGGTGCTTCCGGGTCTTCCAGGCACGTGACGCCGTCCGGAATCTCGGCGTCGGAGACGCGCACAGTGTCGCCGATGCCCAGATGGGCGACCTCGACACGGATGTTCTCCGGGATGTTGGTGGGCAGGCACTCGACCTCCAGTTCGTGCAGCTCGATGTCCAGCGTGCCGCCTTCCTCAAGTCCCTCCGGCTCTCCATGCACGTCAACCGGCACGGAGACGGTGATGGTCTCGGTCAGCGATATCCGCACCATGTCCAGGTGCAGAATGTCGTCGCCCAGCGCGTCGTACTGGATCTCCCTGATCTGGGCGTTCTCGGACTCGCCGTCGAGTTGGAGTTCCACGATGTAGGCGTGTTCGCGAACGAGGAATTCGGCGTCCTCGAGACTGATCGACAGCAGCGAGTTCCCCTGCTGCCGTCCGTACATTATCACGGGCACGCGGCCCTCCCTGCGAAGCCGTCGGCAGGCCCTGCTGCCGCGCACCTTCCGGGGCAGTGCCGGGATCTGCGTCAGTTCCATGTTGCTGACTCACTTATGAGAAATCTGGCATCGGGATCGCATTTCGAAGCGCGGCCCCAACGGCGTACAGAGTTATCCCCACGAAGAAGCTCCCCTGCGTTCATCAAAGCAGAGGGCTCTTCCACGGTAGGGGTCGGGCCATTGCAGGGGCTTGTTCAGCGCTACGCAAGACTACCTTATATCAGAATCGACGCGGCTTGTCAAAATCCCGTGCGGCACCTATGCAGCGTCGGTCGGGCCGGTCAGCGGCTGCCCGTGCCGTTCTTTGGACGGCGGCGTGCCAGGCCGGCCAGAACGCGTTTGGTGCGGCGGAAGCGATGCGGCGCGATGCGGTCGAGTTCTGTCGCCGTGCGCCGCGCGACCTCAAGGTCGCCGGCATGCAACCGTTGCTCGATCAAGCGCGCGCCAATGTCCACCAGATCCGCCCGCAGCCGGGGGTGGTCCGGGTAGAGGCGCGATGCGTCGCGCAGCATCCGGTAGGTTGCTTCCAGCCCTTCATCGGCCACCATGTAGCGCGCGCGGCGACGGCACACGTCGGCGCCGTAGCTCAGCGGCGTCATCGTGCCCGATGCACGTCGCCACAACTTGTTGGACACCAGCGGGCCGAGAATCACAAACAGCGTGCCCACAAGCACGAGTCGCACTATGGTCTTGCGGGATACGATAGCCTGGACGGTCCGTCCGTCCGCGCCGGCGTCTGCGGGCACCTGACGCCTCCAGATCATGCCTGACACAACCGCCCCAGCCAGGATTGCCAGGCCCGCGAGCGAAAGCACGATACCCACGCGGAAGCTGAGGGGTCGGAACGCAAACCGGACCTCGTGTCTGCCGGCCGGGAGGGCTACTCCCTTTAGGATCGCGTTGACGCGCAGCAGCTTCGCCTTTTCGCCGTTCACGCGCACGTGCCAGCCAGGATAGTACTGGTCCGCCAGCACAAGGACGCCCGGTCGCTGGAGCTCGGCGTCGACCACGACCACATCTCCGTTGTCCTCGAGGATCGCCGCCGTGGACTCGCCTTGCTCCGGTCGCGGTGAGTCGCGTGCCACCCGCATGGAGTCCGCTGCGTCACTGTTTTCCAGCAGAGCGGTGCGACGGTAGTCAACCCCTCCGTCGCGGAGTGTCCGCACTGCGGCATCCATGTCCGGCTGCGCGGCCACTTCGTGGACCACAAAGGCGCGAGGTAGGGCGCGGGGATTCTGGAAGACGTTGACGTTGGAGATTCGGGCAACCCGCTCGTAGTCGCCCGGCAGGCTGTCGTGGGGGGTGAGGATGTAGTGCACTCCCAAGAGATCCAGGACAGGATTCAGGGGGAACTCGATCGTGGTCCCGATTTCGTCCGGTCGGCCCAGAAGGGCCTTCAGTTGGCGTGTCTGAAGGGGTGAGAAACCGTCGATGGACGGGATGCGCCAACTCATGTTCGCGT
Organism: uncultured candidatus Brocadiaceae bacterium; assembly: GCA_964655775.1. Lineage (GTDB taxonomy): Bacteria > Planctomycetota > Brocadiia > SM23-32 > SM23-32 > CAZZNQ01. Next base: position 15,527 of record CAZZNQ010000040.1, read on the forward strand.
TGCTGGGCAAGGCGTCCAGGCAACTCACGTATGCATCGGGGTCGAGCGCAAAACCGCGGGTCGACGGGGAATCACCGATCCGGTTGCCCGTAAAGGAAGGGTCGCCATATCGGTAATGGAACACGCGTCCGGGTCCGAGTTCGCCAAGCCTGGTCACCAACGGGGGTGCGGCGGTGTAGATCGACGGGCCCGTTACAACGCTGAACTCGCGGCCGACGTAGGCCAGCTCCGCCGCGATCAGCGCCGTCCACGCGGCGGCCAGCGTCCAGCGGGGCAGTCTGCCGCGCACCGCGGCGAGCAGCAGCGCGCAGCCCGAGACGACGACCAGGGCCAGGCGCAAGACGTCCGCCGGAAGCGTCCTGTGCAGATGGCGAAGGACCACAGAGAGATGGAATTCGGGGAGGTGCAGGCGCCGGGCAAGCTCCGCGGCGGAGAGGCTGGCGAGTCCGGCGTTCTGGCCTCGGGCGAACGCGATGGCCGCGATGCTGAGGAGGAGCATGAGAATTGCGGAGACTGCCGCCGCCCGCCGCACGCGCTTCTCGCCCCTGCGCTCTGACACGATGTCGAATCCCTTGCCGGCCAGCATCGCCACGCACAGCGCGGTCACGAACGCAAAGCGGGAGGCGAAGCGCGTTGTCCTGAACACGGGCAGCCAGGCCAGGACCGGATAAACGCCGCCTGCGAACCCGAGCGAAAAGACGAACGCGAACAGGCCCAGCCCGAGGAAGAAGAACGTCGCCCGCGTGCGCGCCGCGAAGGCCGCCGTCAGCGCGAGCAGCAGTGTTGCCGTGCCGACGAACAGCGTGACCTCGCTGTAGAGACCGACGCCGGGATGTCCCCAGTAGCTGCCCAGGCCCGGCGATCCGAAGTAGTGGGGGAGCAGGACGGTGATGAGGTTGGCCGGCGAGAGGGGATTGACAGTGGGAGCGGCGAATGTCTCGCCGGAGCGGCTGCTGTAGGTGACCAGTTCGGCCAGCGGGAGCAACTGACCGGCGGCCAGCAAAAAGGCCACCAGACCGGCGGCCCCGAACGCTGCGAGGAAACGGACGGTTGTCTTTGCCGACCCGGTCTCCTTCTCGGTCAGGTGCAGCCGCCACACCAGGAAGATCGCGCACACGAGCGCTACGTAGAGGGTGTACTGCGGCTGCCCGCCAAGAGCAAGCATGGCCGACGCCGCTGCGAATCCCGCCAGCGGCATCACCGATCGGCGACGGAAAACCAGTTCCATCAGCAGAAGAAGCACCGGCAGCCAGCTCTCGGCAACGATGATGTTCGTATGGTGGGCGTGATACAGAACGGGCCCTGCGAGCATGTAGCAGATGCCGGCCAGAATCGAGCCCGTTCGGCTGACGCGGAACGTGCGGGCCAACGCGTACATGCCTGCCCCCGCAAGCAGGAAGTGGAAGACGGTGTAGAGGTTGTATGCGACCCAGGGCCTCAGAAGACCGAAGAGCAGAAGGAACGGGGGATAGAGGGCGTTCGCCTGGCTCTCCGCGAACAGCGGGAACCCGCAGAACAGGTCGGGCGTCCAGAGTGGGAACGTCCCCTGGCGCAGCCCTCGGGCGAAGAACAGGCGGAAGGGGTAGTTCTGGATAGAGTGATCGTAGTAGAAGAACGCGCCGCGGAGGGCGAGTGCGTGTCGGAAGAAAAGGCACCCCACTCCGACCACCACGGCCAGAGCCGCGGTCTCGCGCAGCCCGCCGTCAGCTCCCGCTTCCGGGCCGACGCCGGCTCCTTCCGCCTCAACGCCGACCGGCATTCCGTCCGGCCGCTGTCTGTCGCGCGCCGCAGGTGAGGGTTCGGTCCGGGTCATTGCTCCCGTTCAACTACGATCACCAGTTGCCGGCTTCCCAGGTTGTCCGCCTCGTCGGCGGCGGCGAACGCGAACACGTGCTCGCCCGGATCGAGAACGTCGGTGACGTAGGAGAACGTCTCCTCGCCGGCGTCGAGTATTCCGTCGTCCGGTGACACCGGCTGCCACGGGCCTGAGCCGTGGGAGACCTCGATGGCGGAGATGCGGCTGTGTTCGTCGACACAGACGCCGACGAGCTCATACGAGCCGTCCCGCTGTCGCTTTGCCTCCAGCTCCTCCACCCGGGGTGCACGGTTATCCACCAGCACGGTTTGAGTCACGCGTTCCTGGGAAAGTGCGTCTTCCGCCGGCCGGTCGACATCGTCTCGGGCCACCAGCTTCAGCAGGTATCGGCCGTCCGGCACGCGGCTGGTGTCCCACTTGTAGTTCGGCTGGCCGGTGATGTCCTTCTGCAACTCGAGCCATTCCTGCTGACCGAGGCCCCGGTAGTACAGATCGAACGCCAGCTGGTCGCCGTTCGGGTCGACCGCCTTCCAGGCGATCTGTTTCTCGGCCGTGCGCGGCTGCTGACCGCGCCGCGGACGCGGCCCCGAAGGCTGCGGACGCTGGCCGCCGGGTCCTCCGTTGGAGGATTGCTGCGTCAGGAGCGACTCCCCGTCAATCTGGACGTCCTGGATGACGGGGCGCCGGTTGACCTGGCGGTAGCTGACATTGACCTCCAGCAGCGACGGTGTGCCGGTCTGCGGACGCGTGCTGAGTTCAGCGGCGAACTGGGCAAAGCGCCCCATCGGGACGTCGACGGCACCACCCGCCGGATCGGATACCCATTCGGACCATTCGCCCCAGTGCTCGTTGGGCTCGCCGGAATTGCCGGTCCGCAGCCGGAGCCGAATGCGCTGCCCTGTGGCGGTCTCCTCGCGCCACCACAGGCGTCCCCAATGCGAGAGAAAGCCGGAGTCGAACGGCTTGCTGAAGATCGTGCCCTCCTCGCGCACTCGTTCACTCAGACGCCATATCCCGCCCGCTTTGGACGTGGCGGCCACCACGCCGCCGTCGGGCGTCATGGCCAGGGACATGACGTTCTCCGCCTCGAACTCGGCGAGCACGCCCAGGAGCTGGCGCTCTCGGTCGACGACGACTATGCGGCCTTCCGGGCCGGTGCCGACGAGGACATCCCCTTCGGAAAGGGCGATGCCGAGCAGGAAAGTGCTGGCGATCTGGGCGATCTGTTCCGCGCCGCTTCCCGGGACCAGGCGGTAAACGCTGTTCGGCGCCTGCGGCTGGCCCGTAACCGGCCGTGGCGGAGTGGGTCGGGGCCCGTTGCCGCCCGGCTGGGGGCCGTTGGGTCGGGACGGACGGCCCTGGGCGGTGCAGGCGTACAGAACGCCGTCCGCATCTACGACGATGTCGTGGATCTCGCCCTCGTCGGCGTCGAACAGCACCGTTGCCTTGCCGTCCCGAGGCAGCGCGTAGATGAAGCCGTCCGGGTCGGTGCCGAAGTAAGCCGTCCCCTCGCCGTCGACGGCGACGCACATCAGGTTTTTCTGCTTGACCTTCACCAACTCGGTAACGTCTCCGCCGCGGTCGAGTTTGAGAAGCCGCCCGTTCGGGCCCGTTGCGCAGAAGATGCCTCCGAACGGGCCGCGGGCCATGTCCCAGACGTAGTTGTCCTCGAGGTCCACCAGGACCTCGCCCACGCCGCGCCGGTTGATGCGGTAGATGACGCCGCCTGGCGCCGTGCCCAGCAGCACGGTTCCGTCCGGCAACGGCAGGACGCACAGGGCCTGCGAGTCTTCGGTCTTGTGGACGACTTCCACCCGGTCCGTGCTAACCTTGTAGAGGGCGCCGGGCGATCCGCCCGCCGCGTAGATCGTGCCGTCCTCGGCCACCTCCACGTCCCACACGAAGTCGGCCTCCAGGCCGGTGAACTCGACGGCCTCGGGCGCCAGCCGGGCTTCGCCGGTGCTCAGCACCGAGATGCCCTCCAGCTTGCCCGCGGCAAGCTGCTCGGCGCCGCTGGTGGTCCAGTCTTTGCCCAGGACTTCCGCAGGATAGCCGATAGCAGTCAGCGCGAGAACAGCGACCGTCGCCGTCAGTAGTCTCATCGTGTTCGCCTCCAGCGCTGAGCGGTCTCCCGCCGCGCTCCGTTTCATCGAGGATTCATGGGGAGTAAGGGGGCGACTCGTCGATCGTCAAGGTCAATGTCTGTGAGCCGCTGAGGACCCACGGTGTATCCTCCACCTGCCGAACGTCCTGCATAAGGCGTTGCGCGGGCATCGCGGAACCGTCCCCCTGCAGCAGAGCGAGCGCGGATTCCGGCAGTGCCGGCATGGCATTGCCACCGTAACGCACCCCCTGCTGGAGAAAGGCGGCCCGCAACACAATGCTGGTGTTCGCCTCCATCTCGCCCAGGCGTTCCATCAACTGTTCGAACGTCAAGGGCGTGAAGTAGCCCGGGTCCATGCCGCGCTGGACCATGCGGTCCGCCATCGCGTTTGCGACCAGTATCTGTGCCTGCGAACCGGGCTCCGCATCTTCCGGTATTCGCAGTTTCAGCCGTCGGACCGTCTCCTCTCCTCGGTACTCCCGGATGCGCACGAAGACCGTGACTTCTGAGCCGGGCGCGGCTTCGGAACGGTCCAGCCACGCCGACTCGATCTCGGCGGCGCGGATCCCGTGGGAGACGTCCAGATCGTAGTCTATGCTCTCGACTTCGGCGTCGCGGAAGGGGTTCAGCAGGATGGTCGTGAGCGGCGCCTCGATCAGGTCCGAGCTGGGTGGCAGGACGGAATAGCCCGTGTAGACGTTGGACAGGTCGAGCGGCTCGTCGTGATCCTTGATCTTGATCCGAGCCGATGCCCTCACGGTGTAGGGATTGCCGGCGGATTCCCAGCGTTCGCTGCTGGCCGCGACGGCGTAGAACGCGAAGAAAGGCGCGGTGTCCCAGTAGCCCGCCACGCTATAGTCATAGGTCTCATCAACGATCCCGTCTATCTTGACCTTGCAGGGGAACGTGGCCGCCTGCTCGTCCAGCCGGCCGAATATGGCGGACTGGCGGTCCTGGCTGATGCGCCCGACGATGCGGCCGGAACTTGTGAGTCGGAACGAGTTGTCGAAGGACGACACCACGGCCTGAACGTGGCCCAGGGCCAGCGGGTAATCAACGGTTCCGGCTTCGAACATCGGGTGCCCGAAGGCCAACACGCGCTCGCCGTCGGTCCAGGTGAGCGTGCCCATCCCGGCTATATCCATGTCGCCACTGATGAACACGGCGCCGACCGGCACGCCGGGTTCTACCTTCTGGTCTGCATCCGCTTGGTCGGTGCCGCGTGCCACGCTCTGCACCGGCATCATGCCGGCCGTCCGCAGCAGCGAGCGCATGGACGCGGCGCCGGCGCCCGGGCCGCCCAGTGCCACCGGGATCCGCATAGGGCGAATGAACGGGCTAACGCCTTCGGGCAGAAGGTCCTGGGGCACCAGGGCCGGTTCCCCTTTGAACACCTGAGGAACGGCGTCAACAAGGATGCGGTGCCGTACTTCGCGAACCGAGTCCAGGTCCGTCGGCGCTTCCGATACCAGGTCCGCCGCCCTGCGGAGACGTTCCTCCAGGCGCCTCCTGGCTGTCTGCCGGGGCTCTGCCTCGTCCCTTCGCGCGGCCTCGTCGTCTATCTCCGTGACCTGCATCATCTCAGGGAAGGGAGTCACGCCGGCAAGGGGCGTCTGGCTGTAATGCCAGCCGTATGCCACGGCTCCCACCAGCTTGTCGTCGATGTAGACGGGGCTGCCGCTCATGCCTGCGATGATGCCGGCCTCGTCGATGACGGGACCGCTCATGCGGATCAGTATCATGTCGCCCTTGGGGAAGTAGCCCCGCATGACGCCGACGACTTCGAAGTCGAACCTCTGGGGCGGGCCGTCGGCAAGGGTGGTCATGCCATGCCCCTTCATGCCGGCCCGCACCTCGGAGGAAGGCATGATGTCGACCTGTGCGCGGACCGTCGCCGAGACCAGACACAGCAGGATCAGTATTCCGACGAGGGCACCCCGAGAGCGCCAGATGTTGTTTCTCATGAAGCCCACCCGCAGAGATAGTGCCTCATATCCGACAGCGAGCCGACCGAGCCAGCATGTCATGCTCTGCGAACCGGACCCCGACTTCGCTGTTTCACAGAGATAATCTACGGTGCCACACCGCCAAATGCAACGGTGACCGGGTCGGTTGCGCTGCCTCCTTCCCCGGGGATGGCCGGGCCTCAGGCGCTCTTTCGCTCGCCGACGCGGGCCGCCCCCTCTATCCGCCGCTCGACGTCCGCTCCGATTGACCGCAGTTTCTCTTCCAGTCGCTCGTAGCCGCGGTTGATTTGATCGACGCCCGAAATGGCCGTTGTGCCGGAAGCCGCCAGGCCGGCCAGCACCAGCGAGGCCCCGGCACGCAGATCGGCGGCGGCCACGTCTGCCCCTTTCAGCGGATGGCCGCCGTCTATGTGCGCGCACGCCCCATCCACCACTATCTTCGCGCCCATCCGTTGCAGCTCCGGGACGTGGGTGAAGCGATCGGGATAGACGCCCTCTCCCACGGTGCTCCGGCCGGGCGCGCAGCACAGCATCGTTGTGAGCTGAGGCTGCATGTCCGTAGGAACGCCGGGATAGGTGGCGGTGGCGAATCTGGCGGGGCGTAGCGTCGTACCGATGCGGCCGAGGACGGCCGTTCCGCTGGCCTCCGTCTCCGCTCCGGCCTGGTGCATCACTTCCAGAACGCAGTCCAGGTGGTTCGGATTGATGCCGCGCACGCGCACGCATCCCCCTGTGACGGCGCCGGCTAGAAGCAGCGTTCCAGCTTCGATGCGGTCGCCGATGAGCGTGTGTTCGCCGCCGGTCAGTTCACGGACACCGTCAACGGTGAGGGTCCGAGTGCCTATGCCCTGGATGCGGGCGCCCCGGGCGTTGAGGAAACTGCAGAGGTCCTGCACTTCGGGTTCGCGCGCGGCGTGCTCTATTACCGTGCGGCCCTCGGCCAGGGTGGCGGCCATCACTACGTTGGCCGTGCCCAGCACCGTCGAGCCGTGCGGCCCGGCGAGACGCACTCTAGAGCCCCTGAGCCGGTCCGCATAGGCGTAGACGTACTCGTTCTCGTCCTGCACGAGCGCGCCCAGTCCCCGAAGGCCCTTCACGTGCAGGTCAATGGGGCGCGGGCCCAGCACGCACCCACCGGGCATGGGAACGGTCGCCTCGCCGCGCGTGGCCACCAGCGGCCCCAACACGCAGACGCTGCCGCGCATCTGCCGCACCAGTTCCACCGGCGCCACCGTCGGCCCGTCATGCTGCGCGGTCAGCAGAACGTCGTTCTCTCCTATCCAATCGACGCTCACGCCCAGAAGCCGCAGTATGTGTACCATGGTTGTGACGTCCGCAAGCCGCGGCACTCTGCGCAGCCGCACGGTTCCGCGGACCATAAGGCAGGCGGCCAGGATCGGCAGGGCCGCGTTCTTTGCGCCGCTGACCTGGACGGAGCCCATCAGGGGACGCCCGCCTCGGATCACGATCTGTTCCATGTCCCCTTTGCTCCTTCAGCGGCCCGCCCGGCGAACGCACACGACCCGTGCGACGCCGCCGGCGTCGTCAACCGTCTCAATCGTATCCGTTTCGAACGCGCCCGTGCTGCATAGCTCCTCACGTACCGGTCCCGCCTGTTCGGGCCCGATCTCCAGGGCGAGCCAACCGCCCGGCCCCAGCACCGCCGGCGCTTGGCGTACCAGGTCGCCCACCACCGTCAACCCGTCCGGTCCACCGCTCAGCGCCTGCCGCGGCTCGTGGTCGCGCACTTCGCGATCCAGCCCGTCGAGCTCGGCCTCCGGCACGTACGGAGGGTTCGATACCATGAAGTCCACCGTCTCGCGGCCGGCCGGCAGGGCATCGCGCACCGGCGAGACCAGATCGCCCTGCAGGAACTGTACGCGGCTGGAAACGGAATGCGCTTCGGCGTTGCGCCGGGCCACCCGCAGGGCGTCGCCGCTGGTATCGGTGCCCACCACGCGCAATCCCGGCCTTTCCAATGCGATACTGATCGCAATGACGCCGCTGCCCGTACAGATGTCCGCGGCCCAGAGTCCCGATCCGGTGCCGGGAATGCGTTCCAGGCATGCCCGCACCAGGAGCTCGGTCTCCTGGCGGGGGACGAGAACGTTGCGGTCGACGGCGAACTTTCTGCCGAAGAACTCCCATTCCCCCAGAACATACTGCAGCGGCTCGCCGGCGCCTCTGCGTCGCACCAGTTGCCGGAACTCCCGTCGCCGCTCTTCGCTGACCTCCGCGTCAAACCGCGCGTAGAGCATGATGCGTTCCAGCCCCAGAGCCTTGCCCAGCAGCAACTCCGCGTTGAGGCGTGGATTGGTCACCCCGTTCTCCCGGAAGTAACCGGTAGTCCAGTTCAGCAGTTCCAGTACTGTCCAGTGTTTGTCTCGAATCTGCGTGGGCATCCCTGAACTCGGTCACAGCATTCCGACACGGAGCGACAGTCGCCCAGGAGAATTCTACAGTCTGGTGAGGGAGGCAAGTAAAGGCGACGCTGCAAAAGGCGCCAGGGACGCTGTCTGACCCGGCAGAAGCGTCGCGATAGACGTCGATAAATCTGCCGTGCTTTACCTGCAGTTCGTCTGGCGCCCGGCGCGACCGGGAGTTAATCCGGCGCATGCCACCTATAGCGGGCTCTCCGGGAGCGCACAACGCTCTGCCACCTGCGCGCGGTAGTCGGCGTAGTAGTCGGCCAGCATGGCGGCGTTCTCCCCAGGCTCCTTTTCGACGTGCAACCCGCCCGCTCGGAAGCAGGTGATTCCCCCAGCGCAGATGCCGACGCCCGCGGCCCGAGCCATGTCCAGTTCGCCCATCGGCACGCCCACCAGCATCTGGGCCGCGGCGGATGCGATAATGCCTCCGACAAGGTTATCGCCGCAGCCGGTCGTGTCCCCGCCGGCATTCGCAGCGCCCTCGGCTCGCTCGCGGACCACCCTTGCCGACACGGGCATCTGCGAGACCCCTGTGGCGGCGAAGACGGTTCCGTCCGAGTAGATGAAGGCAGGGCCGGGGCCGTTCGTGACAACCAGTGAATGCACGCCCGCATGAACGAAGCGGTCCACGGCTTCCCGCAGACCCTCCAGCCCGCTGATGCGGCGGGCCTCTTCTGCGTCCAGCACGAGGAGGTCTATCATCGGGTAGCCGGCGTCCCAGTCGACCAGGGGCCAGGGCCGACCGGGCTGCGCCCTTTCACTCAGGAAGTCGTAGACGGTGTGAACTATGTTGATGCCTTCGCGCTCGCGCGCCCTTGCGAGAACGGTATCCAGGGAACGGTGCAGCTGCGGTACCAGCGCCGTGCCACCCAGGGCGCGGATCCGGGCCGCGTAGAAGGCTTCGTCCAGATCCGAAGGCCCGAACTCGCGTGCGGCCCCCAGCGTGTTGATGAACGTTCGCTCGCCGTGCCCGGCGGCATGTTTCGGATCGCAAAGGACACAGGTGCTGGGGGTTGGGCCTGGCTTAACGGCGTATCGGCTCGTATCCAGCGGCGTGCGCTGGAGCACGGAGCGGATTCGGCGGCCAAGGTTGTCGTCACCGGTCGCGCCGTAGTACCTCGCCCGGACCCCGCTATCTCTCAGGAGCTGCGAAACCAGGACCATGGCCACCAGCGCCGGCCCTCCCACGTTGTAGGTGGGCCGGCTGTCGGGGGGGACCATCTCGGCGAGGGCCTGCTCGAGCTCGCATCCTGCAAACGCTTCGAAGTCCTCTCGGAACACCAGGCGGCCCGGCTGCAGGCCGCCGTCCGCCGGCGAGCGCGAGGCAAACCGACGGAAGGTTGCTGATGCGAAGTCGATGTCCGGATAGAGGAAGTCTGCGACGCCGCATCCCGCCCCGGCCACGCTGAAAGCCCTGTCTCCGTGCTCCATAATGCAGCTCCCTGGCGTGAGGCGCCGGTGGTTCCACGCAGGCGTTTGCCCATGGTAGCCGAGTGACCGGCGAGTGTCCAGACGCTTGCAATAACGGCCCCGGCATCCTATAACACATTCTCTGGCCAGGCAGAAAGCACTCAAACGGGGATGCTGCATGCGGCTCACCGAATACGAGTATGGCTATCGCGTACGATTCGATAATTCGGTGACAATGCAGATTCTGGTGCGGGACGGTTTCTTCCAGGGGCTGGGGACCGTAAGCGCCAGGCGGCGCAAACTCCGCGGCGATGACTGGCCGATCGTCCCGTTGATTCAAACCCCCGACGGCTGGCGGGTGAGCCGGCTGAAGATCCGCGATGTATCGGTCGGCGACGAGGACCTGCGGATCGAGATGATTCCATACATGGCATCGCTTGGCTGCACCGAGTGGGTCGGGTGGGACGGGGAGATCTGCTGGAGCGCAGAAGCCTGGGGGCGGGAGCCGCAACGCGACCGGGGCGGAGCGGTGAAGCTGGAACTGACGCCAGTATCCCGCAGTATCGGCGGCCTGGAGTACGTCGGCTTCTCATACGCCTACAGCTACAGGTCCCGCAAGCATGGCGTTTACCGCCTGCACGACCGCTCGACCTGGGAGTTGGGCGGTAGTGCTACCGGCAACTCCTTCTGGATGACGGGTCCCTACAATCCGCCCCGGAAGACGGTTCGAAACAAGAAGGATTCGTACACAACGGCCGGCTGGCAGGAAAGCCACGGCAGTCGCGGCCCGCACCAGTTCCTGCCTTTCTTCTCGCTTTTGCAGGGCTTCACGTTCCAGTTCGACAGCCGATCTCTGCTGGTTACGACGATCGAGCGACCGTCCATTTGCCGGTCCCTGTTCCAGAAGACGGACGGGGTCAACTGCCTGGTGCACTGGCACCAGCTCTTGACCGATCTGACGAACTCCGCGAACTTCCCCGCTCACCAGGTTCTCTGGGCCGATGCGCCAGACGCCACCGAGGCAGAGCGGGCCAATCAGTACTGCGCCGTGCGCTCCGCCCTGCAGGAGGCATGGGAGGAGTCTGGCCTTGCACGGCGCGAGGAGGCCGTCCGGGCGGGGCTCCTGGCCGGCGACGTCGGGCGCGCCGGGCTCTCCCGCGACATCAACGAGATTGCCCGAACCGCCTGCGAGCGTGTGTACGTGCCGTCGCTGCTGCACGGACTTCACGTTGCCCCCATTGCGTCTCCGCAGATGGCACGAGTCGTGGACAAGGTTGCTGACCTCATCGAGCACGCTCACCAACGAGGCGTGGAGGTGGGCACACCGCTCAGTTCACTGCTTCAGGTGTGGCACCTTCGGGATGCCGCCGGGCTCATGCCCGGCGAAGGGGAGTCAGTGCATGCGATACTGAATGAGGTCTTCTCCTGCGAAGACACGATGCAGGATTTCATTGCCTATGCGAAGGAGATGGCGGAACGCCTGGGTATAGATGTTCTGCTCGTGGATTGCCTGCTGGACGGCGCCGGGTGTGTGGAGAGGCAGGCTGCAAGACCTGCCGGGAGCGCGCCAACGCTGCAGGCGCTGTCGGCGGAAGAGGGCGAGGTGAAACTGCGCTGGGACGAGCAAGCGATGTTGCTGGACAGCCTGCGTGATTCGGGGATCGATTGTATACCGGGGTCGGCGGTGACGGGGGCGCCCCTGGGCTATCCGTCGGTGGGCGAAGGGCCGGTCGGCTGCGAATTCATGCTGCGCGACCTGGTGGTCGTCTTCCCTTCAAAGGCGATTGCTGACGGCGGCATGGAGCCGGCGGAAGCCTACTTCCGGGCGTGCGCGCATCGGGTAGGCTATCTGGTGCACTACGACGGCGATGCGCCCAGGGGACGTAGGATGCCCGACTGGTATGCCAAGGACTGTACGCCCATCAACATGGCCTGCCACGCCGTCCGGGAGTACATGGAGGAATGTGCGATTCTCAGCGATGATCGCGGCGTGGTCTGGCGTGGGGCCGATTCCAGCGTGCAGGTGCTGTGGAGTTATACCGACCGGGGTTGGGAGGTGGGGCCGGACGCCGACGTCTTTGACGTGATGGCGACGCAGCCCACCGAAATCGACGAAGGGCGGTTCCAGTCGGGGGCGTTGAGGGTCTACCTGGTTCAGAACGGGGCTGATCTGGTCGGCGGACAATAGCTGCCGGGCTTTGTCTGGATTGGACAAGCCCGTGCGGCTACAATGGACCGTTCGAGACAGGAGTTGTCGCAGACGGTCCGAAGCATGCTATATTGACGCGAGAGGGCGCTCCAATACTGCTCCTTCCCGCACGAAGCTCTGGAGACCGCCAGATGTCGGAAGGCCACGACGCCGTTGCGCGTGACCAGAATGAGATATGCCGCGAGGTGTTACTCAATCTGTACGACGGCGTGTACATGGTCGACTCCGACAAGAAGGTTACTTTCTGGAACAAGGGCGCCGAGCGGATAACGGGGTTTACGGCTTCCGAGGTGCTGGGCCAGGTATGCTCCGACAACCTGCTCGGTCACGCGATGACGGGCAATTTGTCCGTCTGCAGCGGGATCTGCCCGGTTGAAGCGACGCTGCAGGACGGTCAGCCCCGTGAGCAGGAGATGTATCTGCACGGCAAGGACGGCGAGCCGGTGCCCGTGCTCGTGCGCGTAACACCCATGCCCGACTCCCACGGAGAAGTTAAGGGGGCCGTGCAGGTGTTCAGCGACATGTCCTTCATGGAGGCGGCGATTCGCCGTATCCAGAACCTCGAGCAGATTGCATTGGTGGACTCCCTTACCGGCATCGGCAACCGGCGCTACCTGGAGATGACGCTTATTGCGCGGTTGAGCGAGGCACGGCGCTACGGCTGGTCGCTCGGTGTCCTCTTTATCGACATCGATCACTTCAAGGACGTCAACGACAGGTATGGGCATAATGTCGGTGACAAGGTGCTCGAGATGGTCGCCGAGGAGCTGTCCAGTAGTCTCAGACCGTTCGACGTCGTCGCCCGCTGGGGCGGCGAGGAGTTCATCGCGCTACTGGTCAACGTCGAGCAGGGGGAATTGTCCGCCATCGCCGAAAGGGCCCGCAAGGAGGTGGCGGCGGCCGGCCACAACCATGGGGACGACGTGATAAAGGTCACCGTTTCCGTGGGTGCAACCCTCTCGCGGCCGGACGACACACTGGACACGATCGTCCGGCGGGCGGACCGCCTGATGTACGAGAGCAAGTCCCGTGGCCGAAACTGTGTGACTTCTGACGCGAATTGATATTCACCTGCATGTCCGTATTCAACGGGCCCGCCAAACACCCTGATGGAGCCGCCGAGATGCCGGAGATAGCGATAATCGGAGCCGGAAGCCGCGTGTTCGCCCAGGCGATGCTGCACGATTCGCTGACCTTTGCCGCCCTGGAGAACTCCACGTTTCGGCTGATGGATGTTGACCCCGAGCCCCTGGGCTACATGGAGACTATCGCGCGCAAGATGGTGGACCAGAGCGACTCGGGCGCGAAGGTGGTTGCTACTGCGGACCGACGCGAGGCACTTGACGGGGCGGACTACGTGATCGTTGCCATCCTGGTGGGGGGCCGGGAGCCGATCGCCTGGGACATCGACATCCCCTTGAAGTACGGCGTGGACCAGTGCATCGGGGATACGATGGGGCCCGGCGGAATATTTCGCGCCGCCCGCACCGTGCCCGCAATGCTTGAGATTGCCGAGGACATGGAGTCCCTCTGTCCCGATGCCTTCATGCTCAACTACACGAACCCCATGTCGATGCTGTGCGAGGCCATTCGCTGCGAGACGGACGTGCGCCTGGTCGGGCTCTGCCACAGCGTGCAGGCGGCGCACCGCGAACTCGCCCGCATCATCGACCGCCCGGCCGGGGAGTGTGCCTCGTGGATAGCGGGCATTAACCACCAAGCGTGGGTGCTGGAGTTCGAGTGCGGCGGCGAGGACGCGTATCCCCTCATCCGGCAGGCTGCGGTTGAGAACGAGGACTGGTACAGGAGCAATACGACCCGCGTGGAGATGCTGCGGCATCTGGGCTACTACGTTACCGAGTCGAGCGGCCATAACTCCGAATACAACCCCTGGTTCCGCAAGCGTTCCGATCTGATCGAGAAGTACCAGGGCGAAGGCTTCAACGGCGCCACCGGCTACATCAAAGATCTCTACAAGACCGACCGCGAAGTCTACATGAAGGGGCTTCGCGAGGCCGCTCAGAGCACCGAGCCGATCGATCTGTCGAAGCGCGGCCACGAGTACGGTGCCTTCATTATGAACGCTCTGGAGACCGGCGAGCCGTTCAGGTTCAACGGCACGGTGGGGAATGAAGACCTGATCTGGAACCTGCCGCCGGGCTGCTCTGTGGAGGTGCCTTGCTACGCGGAGAAGAATGCCATCCGGCCATGCCACGTGGGCGACCTTCCGCCCCAACTCGCCGCTCTGAACAACATGGTGGTCTCCTCGACTTCCATGGCCGTGGAGGCGATTCTGACGGGCGATAAGGACCTTCTCTATTGGTCCATCGCATACGACCCGCTCACCGCGGCGGTTCTCTCGCTGGAAGAGATCCGCTCGATGGTGGACGAGATGTTCGAGAAAGAGAAGCATTTGATGCCGACGTTCCGGGACTGATCCGGACCACGGGCATCGCGTGCGGCGTTCCTTGAGGGGGCTGAGGGAACTCCGTACGACGGCAATGTCGGCCCCGCCACACTGTTCTGGGAGCAAACGGAACATGGGCAATACGTCGGAGAATCTGGCTGCAGCGTTTGCAGGTGAGAGCCAGGCCAATCGCAAGTATCTGGCCTTCGCGAGGAAGGCGGATGAGCAGGGGCTCCCCATGGTAGCCCGCCTGTTCAGGGCGGCCGCCGCGTCGGAGACCGTCCATGCGCACAACCACCTGGAAGTGATGGGCGGAATCGGCGACACCGCCGCCAATCTGGATGCGGCCGCCGGCGGTGAGGCACATGAGTTCGAGACGATGTACCCCGAGTTCATCGCGAAGGCCGAGGACGAGGGCAACGAAGATGCTGTCACCAGCTTCGACCAGGCGATGCAGGTCGAACGCATCCACCACGATTTCTACACCCGGGCGTCGCAGCAGGTGGCGCAGGGCAGCGACCTGCCGTACGCCAACTTCTTCGTGTGCAGGGGATGCGGGAACACGGTGGAAGACGCGGCACCGGACAAGTGCCCCGTCTGCGGGGCGCCGAAGTCCTGGTTCATGTGGATCGAGTGACGCGGCGGGGGCCTACCCGGCCCTTCTGTGGAGTTCGTCCACGGCCTCGCCGATGGCGGCGGTCGTGTTGAGGGTCTGTCTCAGGCCGCGGAACAGGTTGTCGAATAGGCGGTTGAAGCTGCGCCGGTAGAAGCGCCCGGTGTCCGAGTGCCGCCCGAGGCCCATCAGCATGTCGTACCGCTCGCGCTCTGTGGGATCCGAGAGCACCTCGTAGGCGCGCTTTACCTGGTGGAAGCGCGCATGGTCCGTCGCGTTACGGCTCAGGTCGGGGTGTGTTTTGAGAACCTGTCGGCGGTAGGATTGCTTGATCTGGTCGGGCGTCGCGGTGGGGCTAACCTCCAGAACGGCGTAGTAGTTGGTGCTGCCGGATTCGGGTGCCATGTCGGTGTCCTCTGAGAAAGCGGGCGGCAATCGCCCACAGTATAGCCGACTGAAGGTCGGCGGCGTCCCACGATTCGCGTAAGATATTTCCAGCTATATTCTTAGGATGTCCGAAAAGAGGAGAGCATGTTGCGGGAAATCGATGGCACCAGACTGGAACTGGTGCAAGGCGACATAACGGAGCAGGAGACGGACGCCATCGTCAACGCCGCCAACAGCGCGCTGCGGCCGGGCGGAGGAGTAGACGGCGCCATCCATACGGCGGCCGGGCCGTCGGTCGCCGAGGAATGTCGTCGCATCGGCGGTTGCCCCACCGGTCAGGCCGTGATCACCGGCGGCGGGAACTTGGGGGCGAGGCACGTCATCCATACCGTCGGGCCGCGCTGGGCGGGCGGCAGCAGAGACGAGGCAATCCTGCTGGGCGACGCCTACCGCAGCAGCCTGCGCGTGGCGGTCGAGAACGGACTACGCACTGTGGCTTTCCCCAGCATCAGCACCGGGGCTTACGGTTACCCCATAGGGCAGGCATCCAGGATCGCGTTGGAGTCGGTTGTGAGCTTTCTGCGCCAGCATCCCGGCGAGCTGGACATGGTGCGCTTCGTCCTTTTCACTCCGTCCGATCTGCAGTCTTACCGGGAGGCACTTGAGGACGTGTGTACTCCTTGAGTTCCGTTCGCTGAGCGCTGCGTCCGTTCCTGGCGTCCAGGAACTGGCGGAAAGCGGCGAGGATGTTTGGCCCCCGGGTACGAATGGTCGTGTCGTCCACCCGCTCAATGGTCATCACGCGTTCCAGGGCGGCTGCTCTCTGCGGATCTGTGAACTCGACCTCCAACGTCGTCGGCGACGGGAAAACCACCAGCGGCACGTTGCGCGCTCGCCGGAGCGCCCGGGCGGCTGCCTCATGGAGCAACTGCGCGGACCGGCTCGCCGGCAGGCATATCGCGCTGCCCGGCGCGATCGGCTGCTTGACCTCCACGGTCTCCAGGTCGGCGCCAAGCAACTCGCGCGCTTCGCGGATGCCGCCTGAATCACCAGAGACTAGGGCCAGCGGCACGCCGAACTCGCCGCCGATGGCCGCTTCCATGCCGATCTCGCCCAGTTCCGTGCCGTTTACGCGCATCGCCGCCACGTCGTCGTAATAGGTGCGAGGGAACATGGCTCCCGCGGCACCGGTTCGTGCATGGCAGCCGATCAGGAAAAGGGCGTCGAAGCTCTCGTCAAGCCCATAGACGAAGTCGTTCGTCGGCTGCGGTCGCCCGCAGACGATGGTTGCACGTTCGTCCACGTGCAGCAGGTCGATGTTCCGGCCTTCGGCGTGAGCGTCGTATACTACGGCTTCGGTGCATCCCACCGCGAACACGCCTTCCAGCACGGCCCTAAGGTCACTCATCAGCATGGACCGGGCGTGCTCGTATTCCGGCCTGGCGGGGTCAAGCTGCTCGGGGCTGACCACACCCGTGATGCCCTCCATGTGCAGTTTGACGTAGACTCGGGTGCCGTGCTTGTCGCGTTCCGGCTCCAGGTGCATGGACTCGGTCATCTCCTGTGAGCCGTGACTCGCAAGCGGGATCCCGAAAGGGTCCGGCCGGATGAATGGGTCCTTGTCAGGCATAGATCTGCCTTTCCATGCGGCTTGGCTCACGCCACGATTACCCGATAGCGCGATTATATCACCCGGCCGCACCCCAAAGTAAAAGGCAATCGCGGGCCCATGGTCAATCGGCCGCCCCTTTCAGCCAGAGTCGCTGGAAAACGAAGGGGCGGCTGTTAGAATCTGCAGGGGCGACATCACGTGGAAGGTGTAGGGACGAAGTGATTGATCCAGCGGACCTGATGGAGCGGTTTGCCAAGAGGTATGCGCCCGTACCGCCGGCCGTCATGGTGAGGGCCCCCGGGCGGATAAACCTCATTGGGGAGCACACGGACTACAATGGCTTCCCCGTCCTGCCCATGGCCATCGACCGGAGCATTGCGATCACCGCTGCACCGCGCGATGACGGACGGATAGTGCTCTGCAACGCCGTGCGCGACGAGTACTCGGACCGCGAGTTCGAGATTGCACGTCACATCCCCCCCTTCCCGGCCGGAGATTGGGGCAACTATGCGAAGGCCGCCGTGCAGTCACTGGTGCAACTGGCGTTTGAGCAGGGCCGGGATCTTGCGTCGCTAAGGGGCATGTCGTGCTGCGTACACGGCGACGTGCCGCCGGCGTCCGGCCTATCGTCGTCGACCGCGCTCGTCGTGGCCACGGCGCTTGCCTTCTGTCGCTGCAACGACTTCGATCTGGACCGTGTTGCGCTGGCCGACCGGATGGCTCAGGCCGAGTACTATGTGGGCACGCGGGGTGGGGGCATGGATCAGGCCGCCTGCCTCCTTGCGGCAGAGGAACATGCAGTCAAGGTCGACTTCTTCCCTCTGCGCGTGCGCCGATGCCGGTTCCCGGGCGATTGCCGCATCGTTGCCGCGCACAGCACGGTCTGGGCCAGGAAGACGGCCGAGCGTCGCGAAGCATACAACCGGCGCGTGTTGGCCTGTCGCGTCGGCGCCCGCCTGTTGGCCGAACGCCTGGGCGTCCCGAAGCCGGAACGCCTTGCTGATGTTGTCGCCCAGCCGGCAGGCCCCGACGTGGACTCGCTGATCCGGTCTTTGCCGGAGCTGCTTCAGGGCTCGGAGACGGTCACGTTGGCCGATGCGGCGAGAGTGCTTGAACTGGAACCGAGTGATCTGAACGCGCGGTTCCCGGGCGTCTTTGATTCGGATCGGGACGGTCCCACCGCGGAGGCACTACCCGTGCTGAAACGGTGCCGGCACGTCTTTAGCGAAGCCGCGCGGACGGATCTGGCGGCTGAGCTACTCACCGAAGGGGACATCCAACGCGTCGGATGCCTGATGGACGCGTCTCACGAAAGCTGCGCGTCCGACTACGGCATCAGTTGCCCCGAACTGGATTCGCTCACGCGCATCATGCGGTCGGCGGGGGCGCTGGGCGCGCGTCTGACCGGGGCCGGCTTCGGGGGCTTTGCTGTTGGCCTCGTCCCCGCCGGCCAGGTACTCGTGGTGCTGGACGCGCTCCAGCGGGAGTTCTACGCCCCGAGACACCTGGAGCCGGACGGGCACGTTTACGTGTTCCGCCCGGCTCCCGGTGCATCCGTGCGCGAGCTATGCTGACTGTTCGCGCGTTGGCCATCGGTCCTGGCCGGGCTTACAGAAGTACTGCACTGTTCGGCTTGCAGCAACGCGGCCGAGACGGCCGCGCTACCCCTGCAATGGG
>CAZZNQ010000041.1:0-34118 GCA_964655775.1 uncultured candidatus Brocadiaceae bacterium
AGCGCATCGGTGATCACCGGCGCGGGGCTGTAGGCGCCCATGCCGCCGGTGTTCGGGCCCTGGTCGCCGTCGTAGGCCGGCTTGTGGTCCTGCGAGGACGGCATCACGGCTATCGTGCGCCCGTCGGTGAAGGCCAGCATGCTCGCCTCCTCGCCCTCCAGCAGGCTCTCCACCAGGAGCTGCTCCCCCGCCTCGCCGAAGTCGCGGCGCACCATTATCCGGTCCACCGCCTCTTTCGCCTCCTCCAGCGTGCGGCAGACGATCACACCCTTGCCCGCCGCCAGGCCGTCGGCCTTCACCACCACCGGCGCGCCCACCATGTCCAGGTAGGCCTTCGCCCTGTCGGTGGCGTTGAAAACGCGGAAATCGGCCGTCGGGATGTTGTGCCGGCTCATAAGCTGCTTGGCGAAGGCCTTGCTGCCCTCCAGCTTCGCCGCCTGCTGCCTCGGGCCGAACGCCCGCAGCCCCACCGACTCGAACGAATCCACCAGCCCCTTCACCAGCGGCGCCTCGGGGCCGACGACGGTCAAGTCTATCGCGTTCTGTCGCGCGAATCGCCTCAGGTGCAGCACGTCGTCCGCCGCCACGTCCACGCACTCCGCCAGCTTGGCGATCCCCGCGTTCCCGGGCGCGCAGTAGATCTTGTCCACCAGCGGGCTCTGAGCGATCTTCCACACCATCGCATGCTCGCGTCCGCCGCCGCCAATCACCAGGATCCTCATCGCCTCTCGGGCCTCCGTGCGCTGGTTTCAGGGAATCGTGGCCCCAGTATATCACGCCCCCTCCGAGGGTCAAACCGCCGGGCGAGCGGCTCCGTTCGCCGCGCCGCGTCGCCGTCTTTCGACTCCGAGGTCGGTTGTCACTAACGGTCTACCATAAATCGTTTCTGACAAAATGGGTTCGTTTTGCATTCGGGGTCTGACCGTTCTTCCCTCCCCTCTTGTGGGCTCATCCGACGCGCCGCTTCCGGTTCGGTCACGTCGATTCCTCTGCCTCCCGGATGCCTGCCGGTTGGCCGGCGGTCGTCTCGCTTCGCACGAAGGCGCCGCAGGTCTCGCAGTGCCAGGATCTTTCGGTCACGGTTCGTTCGGCGCCGTCCTCGCCCCGCACGCGGCGTCGCGTGACGGTCTCGGTCATCTCGACGGTCGCACGGCATCGCGCACAGAACCCCTCGGCCATTGCCTTCTGCTCCCGTACTGCTGTCGCCGCGGAGCATCCGCGTCCCGCGGCGCACTCCCATTGTATACGTTATCCGGAGAAGTCAAGCTTCTTGACCGGACACGAGCGCCCACGAGGACCCACGAGCGCCCATAGGGGCCGCACGGCGGCGTCCCCTTGCGCTCTTTCGGGGCGCCGGAACGGTGCAGAGCGGTTGCTCTCCCTCCCCCGCCGGATGTGGCGTCGCGTGCGTAGGGAGCGGACGGATAGGTGACGCCGGCCGGTCACCCAACGGACAGTCGGTGGTCAGTCAGCCGTCAACCGGCGTTCAACGGCCGGCCATCGGCGGACGTCAGACGAGCGTGGGGTGGCCACGCTCCGGACAGACCGGTGGGCAACCGCATCGATTGAATCGCCCCTCCGGGGCTCTCTGCGGTGGAACCACTCTTCGCCGGAGCCTGCTTGGCCGCGCTGCACAAGGTGGAGTAGGCTCGTACGTTGGAGCCTACTCCCAAGCTGTCGATGGCGTAGGCCAGCGACAGCCGCCCTCGGCTACTTCTGAGACGCCCTTCGCGAGGCTTAAGCGACTCACAGAAGCATCAGAATGCCTCTCCGTGGCGTATCGTCGCCACCCCGGCGGGCGGAAGGACTGCGAAGCGCTTGCGCGCGATAGGCAACAGGGGTTGTTGCCACCCCGGTGGGCGGAAGGCAGGTTCTCGTCCACTGTCTTGGCGTCCGCCTATGGCGGATCCCCAAACGACGGGCGAACGTGCGCCGTTCGAGCCGTTGCCGTAAGCCCGCCGCACGGCGGGCGATTCAGTGTTGGCCGAGGGCGAAGGTCTCTCGCCATACGGCGAGAGGACAAGCCCTGGGAAACCGATGCCCCGATGACCACAGGGGCCCCGGAGGGGCGATTCAGGAGGGTGTGGCCCCAGCCGTGTTCCAGGCGAGGCCATCTCCGAGGATGACCCCTCGGCCCGAGGCCGTGCGTCGGGCAAGCCTTGTGGTATTGTCACAGTGGCACGGCCTCCGCGAGTATGCGTTCGCGCAGTGACTCGTGCAGGGCGCTCTCGGTCACGACGTCCACTTCGCAGCCCAGCAGGTCCTCCAGGTCTTGCCTGAGGGCGACGTGATCCAGAAGCGAACGGCCCTCATCCAGGTTCACCAGCACGTCGACATCGCTGCCCTCCTCCGCCTCCCCCCGGACGACGGAGCCGAACACGCGCACGTCCCGGGCTCCGTGCTCGGCGGCGAGGTGCAGGATCTCGTTGCGCAGTCGGCGTATGTCGCCCAAAGCGGCCATGGTTTTGTCCTCTCTCGTGACGCGACCATCCTAACATCCTGTCGCCCCCCAATCCATCCAGTTTGTCGGCGGTGCAGGAGATGGCCGACCGTGCCGGTCTCGGCTTCCATGTCGGACTCTAGGGTTTCGCTCCCCTGAGGATCTGCTCCAGCTTCCCCCTTCGGAAGTGCATCTCGATGCTCTGCCGTCCGCACTGCGCAAAAGTAGTGTCATTGCGAGTGGGTGAGTGATCGAAAACTGTCACCTACCAGACTCCCCGTGGCATTACCTTCAGCGTGTGTCCACCCATGCCCTCCAATGCCGACCGCACTTGCGTCTCGGTCATGCCGGTTCGAATCACTCCATCCAGCCAACGGAATTCCTCTACTTGGTGCCATGGACATCTGGGGTTGCCGTGCAGGAACTTCACCGGCGCATCGAAGAGCACGTCGAACGCAAGGCTGAAAGGTAGATCCGATACGAACACGGCGGAGCCCATCATCTTGCCCGGCAGCAGGATATCGTCCGCCGCCCAGACATCCCCTATGGCGGACGCGTCCGTGCGCGTCGCGGCGAAGTACCCATACTTCCGGCACTCGCCTCTGGCCGTAACCGTGTCCCCCATCACGATCATCATGGGAGCGAGGCAGCCTGTACTCGCCATAGGTGCTGTCAGACCAATCAGGCGGATCAGGCATCTCATAGTCGTATTCGCCTCGAAAAAAGTCGTCATTTCGGCAGCCATTCCGCCCGCACATCGCGCCGGCAGAGCTCGCGCACGCGCACGGAGCGCAATGCCCGCAGGATCGCCCAATAGAACGCCAGGGCGGTACCCAAGTAGATCGCGTACGCCACGCCATAGAGGCGACTGGTGGTCGCATAGGGTATGGTTATAAGCGCCAGCAGGAGTAAAGGTGGGATTGTGAGCATCCAGGCCCAGAACACCCCAATCAGGATCCACCTCCCGATCCTCTTGAGGAACAGCAGCGCGACGCTGCCCACCAGTAGGGCCGGCATTGTCAGACCCATTCCCACCGCGCTTGCCACGGTGACAACGCCCCAGGCCCGGCTCAACCACGGCGGCGTGGAGGCGGGAAAAGGCGGGAGGTCCATAAAAATCCACAGGTCGCCTCGCAGGAAGGCGGAAAAAGTGAGAGCCAGTCCCGCCATTCCCACCAGTCCGGCGTATGCTCCGAGACCGGCCGATATCCGTGTGTGGCGACGCGTGGCACTAAGCCTCTCGCGGTACATCTGGCGGATCTGCGCCAGCGCCTGCTCCTGTTCGGCGGCGGAATGCGATTGTCGCTCGGCGCCTATCACGCGCACCAGCTCCTCGGGCCACCGTCCCTGCCGGTTGATGGCGGCGTCCTTACGGGTGAGCTTTCCGACCAGCCAACCCAGTCGCCCCTCAGGCTTCCAGCCGAACACCGCAGCAGCACCCCCGACGAGAATCGCACCGCCGAGTCCGAAGGCAAAGGCGAAGAGCAGCACGCCTCCGACGGAAGGCATGTGTCCGGTCTCGATAAGGTCGAGCCCCATTCCGAAGCCGGCGAACAGGGCTGCGACGCCCAGAAGCACAACGAACGTGCCGAGGGCGCACTGGGCGGCGCCCGCTACCCTGTCGACGCGCCGCGTGTGCCGGAAGGAGCCGCCGAGGCGTGCTATCAGTTCCTCCTCCGCAGCGCGGATGTCGCCTGACCCGTCGCGTTCCCGGCCCTCGCGAATGACGCGGATCAGTTCGGCCGTAGCCAGCGCCCTCGCCTTCAATCCGTGCCTCCCTCCCCATCAGCCCGTGCGGGCTTTCCGCCTCTTGCCGTATTATAGCGGTTCAGATGGATCTGTCTACTAGGCGGGCGAACATAAGTCTTCGCCGGTTCTGCTTCATCGGCGCAGCGGGGCGAGACGCCCCGCTCTACCCATTACAGGGGTAGCGCGGCCGTCTCGGCCGCGTTGCTGCAAGCCGAACAGTGGTGTACCTATGTAAGATCGCTTAGTCCCCCGCCGGGAAAGGGCGTCTCCGTGTTGCCGGAGTCAACGGGAACGCCGGGACCGGTCAAGGGTTGTCTCAAAGAGCCGGTTCGATTACGATTCGCCGGTCGAGCGTTTGCGGGAACGTGGTGCTCATGAACGCCGGGGAGCGGAATGGGCGGGGGGATTTCCTTTTTGACTTCGCCTTCCGAGTATCGTTAGGATTGCATTCGGCGCAGTCACAGGACGCCCGGCGGGAGTTTGCCGGGCCGAAAGACAGCCGTTCCTCCGCTGGACGCTGAGGAGGGCGCGGCCGCACGCGCGAGTGGTGGGCGTCGCAGCGACGGTGGGCGTGTGCGATTGCAGAGTCGCTGCGCGGACCGGTTCTCCGGGTCCGGAAAAGGAAGCACCATGGACCGCGAGTTGGCCGTCTGGTTGATCAATAGCGCCGCCGTTCTGCTAGCCCTCGGGCTGCTCTACGACCTGCTCATCTCCCCTTTGCGGACCGGTTGGACGTTCTGGCACCGGTTGCTCAGCGGCCTTGTGGTGGGCGGTATCGGCGTTGCGGTGATGCTGAACTGCTGGGAGTTCCGCGAGGGGGTGATGTTCGACGCCCGCTCGATTGTGCTGGGGATCTCGGGGCTGTTCCTGGGCGTCGTGCCGACGCTGACCGCCGCGGCGATCATGGCCGCCTACCGCCTGTATGAGGGCGGCGTAGGCACCGGGGCGGGCCTGGGCATCATGGTAACCGCCTCGGCCGTGGGCCTGCTCTGGCGGCGGCTGCGCCACGGCGACCTGGCCCGAATATCGCTGCTGGAACTCTGGCTGATGGGGCTGGTGATCCAGGCCCCGGTGGTTCCCCTTGTGCTCGCCATCCCGATGGACGTGAGCCGGCGCGCGCTGGCCGGCTTACTCGTGCCGATGTTGCTGATGTATCCCCTTGTAACCGCCCTGCTGGGCAAGCTGATGGCCGAGAGGCTGCGGCGGCGCAAACTGGAGGCGTCCCTGCGGGACAACGAATCCCGCTACCGGAGCTACGTGGACAACGCGCCCTACGGGGTTTTTGTCGTAGACCGGAGCGGGCACTGCCTGCACGCGAACAAGGCCGCATGCCGCATAACGGGATATACCCGGGAAGAGCTGGAAGGGATGCAGCTCACGGAGTTGCTGCCGGAGGATGAGCGCGAGAAGGCGTTGCAGGGGCTTAAGGAGGCGACGCATAGCGGCCGTGTCGCCAGCGAGGCCCCCTTCGTCCGCCGAGACGGCACGCAGGGATACTGGTCGGTGAACGTGGCACGATTGTCCGAGGATCGCTACCTGGGCTTCGTGGAGGACATCACCGAGCGCAAACGCGCGCAGGAGGCCCTTCAGGAGACCGGCAGGCGCCTTCGGCTGGCCGCGCAGGCCGCGAACGTAGGGTTCTGGGACTGGGACCTGTGCACCAATCGTGTCTACTATTCCCGCGAATGGAAGGGCCAACTGGGGTACGCCGAGGACGAGATCGGCGACGACTATTCCGAGTGGGAAAGCCGCCTGCACCCGGAGGACCGTGAGCGCGCGATTGAGACGGTGATGCGCTTCAAGGAGGATCCCTGGCCGGATTACTCGAGCGAGTTCCGAATGCTCCACAAGGACGGCACCTACCGCAACATACTGACGCGGGCGTCCGTTTTCCAAGAGGACGGGGAGCCGGTGCGCATGATGGGGTGCCACGTGGACATCACCGACCTGCGCGAGGCGGAAGAGGCCCTGCGCGAGACGCGCGACCGCGTGCAGCGATACCTGGACATAGCGGGCGTGGTCATCCTGGCCCTGGATCGGGACGGGACGATAGAGCTGATCAACAAGAGAGGCTGCAAGCTTCTCGGCTACACGGAGGAGGAACTCGTCGGCCGCAACTGGGTTGACACGGCCATCCCGGCGGACAGGCGCGACGAAGTGCGACGTATCCACACGGGTCTGATGAACGGCGCCGAGGAGGAACACGCGTGGGAGGAGAACGACGTGCTCACGCGCGACGGCGAACGGCGCACGCTGGTGTGGCATAACACGGTGCTGCGTGACGCTGAGGGTCGCATCACCGGTTCGCTGAGCTCGGGCGAGGACGTCACCGAGCGCCGGCAGGCCGAGGCGCGTCTCCGCCAGGCCCAGAAGATGGAGGCCATCGGCCGCCTGGCCGGCGGCGTCGCGCACGATTTCAACAACATCCTCACCGGAATGAAGGGCTACCTGGCGTTCGCGCTGAGCGACCTTGACGAAGGCACGCAGACCCGCGCCGATCTGACCGAGATGGACAAACTGGCCGACCGCGCGGCCGCCCTCACGCGCCAGCTACTGGCCTTCAGTCGGCGGCAGGCCCTGTCCAAGAAGGTGCTGAACCTGAACGACCTGGTCGAGGACGTCAGCCGAATGCTCGAGAGGCTGATCGGTGAGCACATCGACCTGGACTTCATCCCGTGCTCGACGGCCGGCAACGTGGAGGCCGACCACCACCAGATGGCCCAGGTGCTGGTGAACCTGGCGGTGAACTCGCGCGACGCCATGCCCGACGGCGGCAGGCTGACCATAGAGACGGACAACACGACGCTGGACGAGGCGACGGCGGGGCAGATCCCCGAGGCCGAGCCCGGCCGCTACGTGACCCTCGCCGTCACCGATACCGGCGTGGGCATGGACGAGGAGACCCGAAGACAGCTCTTCGAGCCGTTCTTCACCACCAAGGATCCGGCCCACGGCACGGGCCTCGGTCTGGCCACGGCGCACGGGATCGTCAGCCAGCACGAGGGGTTCATCACCGTGTACAGCGAGAAGGGGCTTGGCACAACGTTCCGCATCTACCTGCCCCGCGTGGACACGGAAGTCGTGCTGCAGGAGGATGAAGATCCCGGAGACACGCGCGCACACGGCGAGTCGGTGTTGCTGGTGGAGGACGACCCGGCGGTCGGCTCGATCGCCCGTGTGGGGCTTCAATCGCAGGGCTACCGCGTGCTGACGGCCACGTCCGTGGAAAGCGCTGTTGAGGTGTTCCAGAGCGATCCGACGGGCGTGGATCTACTGCTGACGGACATGATGCTTCCGGACGGGAATGGCAAATCGTTGTTCGACAGGCTGTCGGGCGAGGGACACTCGCTGAAGGTCGTCTACATGTCCGGCTACACGGATGACACCGTCGTCGCCCACGGGGTGCTGGATCCCGGCGTCGCGTTTGTCGCGAAACCGTTCGCGGTCTCGGAGTTGCTCAGGACGGTGCGCGGGGTGCTGGACCGCTGAGGCCTACTGGTCGGCAGGCTGTTGCGGGGCGGGATTGGATCCGCCCTCGCCTCCGGCTCCCTTGGCGCTCATGGCCCACAGAACGCCGCCGACGATGGCACCCAGGATGACGACGACGAGCAGGCCGACGGCGAGCGGCGAAGGCCCGGTGCGCCGTCGGCGCGGCGCCACGCCCTTCTTCTGGCCGCCGGTGAACAGCGCCGTGATGCCCATGCGTTTCTTCTGCTCGGGCGTGATCTTCATCACTGTCACTCCCGAGCGAACGTCTCCGCCGCACTGGGGGCAGATGGCGTCGCGCACGCCGAGCAAAGCGCCGCAGTTGGTGCAGGTAAGCCTTGCGGGATGAGGCCGTGACGACGCCGTCTTCCCGCTCCCATCAAGCTGTAGTTCGTCCTCCGCAGGTGCGGCCGGGGCGTCCGGAATCTCGATCACCGCCTTGCATCGGGCGCAACGGACCTTCTTCCCAGCCAGTTCGTCCTTCACGCGGTACGTCTTGCCGCACTGCGGACCGGGGCATTTGACCTCTATCGCCACTGACCCAACCACCCTCCTGTGTGCAAGCAGATGATAATATGGACGATTCAGAATAGGTTAGAGACGCTCTCCTGTCAAGCTAACGCTGCCCCGCCGCGTGACTTCCGCCGGGGCGTGTGGCATAATGCGGCCATCCGAAACACCTAAAGTCACAGGAGCTGTCGAGATGACCGGCAAGCCGCTCAAGCTCACCGTCCTGGGTGGGGGAAGTTTCTTCACGCCCAGCTTCATCGGAACCATGTGTCGCACCCCCGAAGTCTTCTCCGACGCCGAAGTGCGTCTGCATGATATCAACGACGAGAGGGTGGCCCTGGTCAAGGCATTCTGCGAGAAGTACACCGAGGCACACGGCGTGCCGATGACGTTCCGCGACGAGCCCGACCTGGACCCCGCGCTCGACGGCGCGGATTTCGTCATCGCCACGTTCCGCATAGGCGGCATGAAGAGCCTGCTGATGGACGAGACCATCCCGCCCCGCTTCGGCTACGTGGGCGACGAGACCGTGGGCCCGGGCGGCCTGTTCATGGCCATCCGCACTGCGCCCGTGCTGATGGACGTCGCCGAGCGGATGCAGCGGCTGTGCCCCGACGCCTGGCTGCTGAACTACGCGAATCCGACGAACTTCATCGGCGACGCGCTCAACCGCGTCGGCTTCAAGCGCAGCGTGAGTCTCTGCGACGGCTTCATCTGCCCGCCGGCGGACGTGGGCGTGATGTTCGGCCTGACGCGCGACCAGGTGACCACGCGCCACGCCGGCGTGAACCACTGCTCCTGGACGTTCCGCGCCGAGAGCGACGGCCGCGACCTGCTGCAGGAACTGCGCGATGCCGACCCCGCCGACATAGAGGCCAACCTCGCGAAGCTGGGCGACCGGGCGCGACGGCCCCGACGCTGGTACGAGATATTCCGCGTGATGGACCTCTTCCCCGCCCCGGCCGGCCACATGGAGCCGTACTTCTTCCACGACGAGATACTGGAGCGCCAGCTCTCCAGCGAAAGGCGCCCCGCCCACGCGCGGTCCGAACGCGACGAGAAGAACTGGCAGAGCCTGCGCGACGTGCTGGACGAGTGGGACATGGATGCCGCAGCCCAGGTCGCCAAGACCCACCTGGGTGCGCATGCGGACCTGGCCATCGGCGTCGCCGTCGCCATCGCGCAGGATTCCGGCGCCATCTATCCCGTGAACGTCCCCCACGGCGGCGCGGTGCCGGGATTCTCGCCGGACACCGTGCTCGAGGTCTACAGCGTGGTCTCCGCGCACGGCTTCGCGCCGATCACGGTGCCCCGCTTCCCCGACGCCGTGCTGGCGCAGCAACTGCAACTGACCGAGGTGCAGAAGCTGACGGTGAAGGGCATCCTGGAGAAGGACAAAGGCACGCTGCTGCAGGCCCTGGTGCTGCACCCGTTCACGAACTCCATCCCGCGGGCGCGCGACCTGTTCGATACCATGTGGGAGGAAGAGGCCGAGGTGCTGGGCGACTACTGGGACGGGGTGTAGGCCCCGCCCCGCCGGGGTTCGCTCATCGGGTGCCGGGATTCCGCGTTACCCGTTGCACGACGGGAGACGGCGGCGATGACTGGAGAAGTGACGGTCGAGATGATGTCGGACGATCTGCTGGTCTGGCGCTGCCTGCACGGCGGGCCGCTGACGCGGCAGGCGCTAGAAGGGCTGCCGTCCGGCTCGCGCGCCCCGTGGGAGCGACTGCGTGCCCGCAACATTCCCCTGCTACGGAAGCTGACGGCGGTCTATGGCTCATGTGCCGTGCTCGCGCGCGACGGCGACGCCATCGTCGGGCAGCTCCGGTTCTATCCCAAGGCCATATGCCCGTTTACGGAATACGGTCCGGCGATGTGTATGCAGCAGCTTCACCCGCACGGGCCGGCGGACGGCTTCGCCGAGAACGACTTCCCCCCGCTCGACCAGATTGAGGACAGGACGCTGCTGGTCCACTGCCTGATGACCGCGTCGCCGGAGCAGAAGGACAACCAATACCGGCGTCGGGGCATCGGCTCGCGTATGGTCTGCGCGTTGGTCGAGTGGGCGAAGGCCGAGGGATGGGAGGCCATCGAGGCGACCGCCTACGCGGACCTGCCGTCCATCTACACGGTAACGGGGCAAGCGGGCCGCGCCTTCTGGAGCAAGCTGGGGTTCCGCGTCGTGCGGACGGTTCCCGAGCCGGCGTTCCAGGGCGATGAGTTCGCCGGCTTCGTCCGCACGCTGCTCAGCGAAGGGGCCGACCGGGGAATCCCTCCGGACGAGGCAAAGGCACGGCACACCGTACGGCTGGATTTGTGAGCGGCGACACGTGACGACCCCCCATCGGCGCATCGACACGGCACGTAAGCCCTTAAAACTGGAAACGTCATCCGGCGCGACGAACTCCGTCCATAGCGACTCGTTCGCCGCATGCCACCGCCCTACCGTGACATGCGCCGATGCCATCCCCCGACCGTCCCATTCCCGGACGTGCATCACCAGGCCCGGGTTGCCGCTGCTCGCTCCCCTACTCCTCCGGCTCGTCCATACCGAGCGAGAACATCCGCTCCAGGTCGTAGCGGCTGTGCGTGCGCAGGGCGAACAGCGTGGTGGTCTTGGCGATCCCCTCGATCGAGAGCATCGGTCCGGTCACGAGGTCGGCGAGGGCCTCGTTGTTCCGCGCCCGGATGATGGCCACGACGTCGTACTGGCCCGCGACCGAATAGACCTCCGCCACGCCGTCCAGCTCGACGAGCCCCTGGGCGGCCTCGTTGACTTTTCCCCGCTCCGCGTCGATCAGCACCACCGCCGTAACCATCGCTCTGCCCTCTCCGCTCTCGTGTATGCCATGCTATCTGCCAGCGCATCGACAGCGTACACGATGGCCGGCGGCAAGTAAAGAGGCCTGCGGCGGCGTCGGGAGCGGCCGGAGGTGGGCGTCTCGGGGTAACCGGATTCCGGCGAAGAGGCCGGCCTCTCAGGCCGGAATTCGGCCATCCGTGAGGGCCTTCCACTCTGGACTCGTAGCACTTGGCCGCACAACCGGTTACGACGCCGGTGCGAGGGCGGACGGTGCCGGCGGGCCGATCGGGAAGAAAGGGCGGCCGCGGTGGACGGACGGTCGGTCCGGCGCTCCCGCGGCCGGCGGCGGGGAGCCGAGTGAGGTCAGTGGGCTGTTCAGGCGCTGATGCGGTCGATGAACTCGTCCTCGGTTGTGCGCCCGGTGATCGTCTCGTAGATGCGTTCGAAGTCGTCGTTGTTGCGGAACCGAACCACCAGCCTGCCGCCCCGCTTGCCCTGCCGGATCTGCACCCGCGTCCCGAGAGCCTCCGAGAGCTGCTCTTCCAGGCGGGCGACGTCGGGCGACGGCTCATGCACGCGCGATTCGCGGATCGTGCCCCCCTGCCGGGCCGCCAGGCGCTCTGTTTCGCGCACCGAAAGCCCCTTCTCGACGATGCGGCGCGCAACGCGCATGCGCATCGGTCTGCTGTCGATCTGCAGCAGGGCGCGCGCGTGGCCGGCCGAGATTGTTCCACGTGAAACCATCTCCTGCAGGTCGCCGCTCAGATCCAGCAGCCGCAGCATGTTCGTGACGGTCGTGCGGTTCAGGCCCAGCCGCCAGCCGGCCTCCTCCTGGGTGAGTTCGAGCTCCTCGATCATCTGGTGGACGGCCTTGGCCTTCTCGATCGCGTTCAGATCGGCCCGCTGAATGTTCTCGATGAGGGCGATCTCCAGCATCTTCTCGTCCGGCACGTCGCGCACCAGGGCGGGGATCGCCTCCAGGCCGGCCATGTGCGTGGCCCGCAGGCGGCGTTCGCCGACCACCAGCTCGTACATCTTGCCCTTCTTGCGCACGGTGATCGGCTGGATCAGCCCCTGGGCCTTGATGCTGTCCGCCAACTGCTGCAGTTCGTCCGGGTCCATCTGCAGCCGCGGCTGCTTGGGATTCAGCTCGATCTTCTTGAGGGGGATCTCCTGCGCCGCCCCCTGCGCGGGCGTCTCCTCCGGAAGATCGGGTATGAGGGAGTCGAGTCCGCGTCCGAGTCTGCCTTTTTTCGCCATCGCGTCCTCCTGATGTTTCACGTGAAACGTTCCGGGGAATGCTAGCGATACGGGCGGGTCGAAATCAACATCAGCGTATTCAGGGGAGGGTCGGTGAGCCCGAAACACGTCGAAACAAGCCGAAACGCCGTCTGTGGGGCGGCCGGGTACAGCGACGTGCCGGCGGAGGGCGCGAAAAAAGAGGGCCGTCCGACGGGCAAATGCGCCCGCGAACGGCCCTCGACAGGGCTGGCAACTTGTTCAGTCGTCCTCGATGACGATGCCGGACTGGGGTTGGAGTGTCGTTGTCAGTTGCCGGTCGACGGGATTCGGACCGGTGACTCGCACATGGCCGCCGACTTCGCCGTCGCGGTTGAAGGCCACCGTGCACGTGCCGCCCTGGACGGGAAAGCGGACACCGATCCGCTCGCCGTCATCAACTCCCTCGACGCCGTCGAAGGACTCGAGTCCCTGGTCGCCGACTCGCAGCACGTTCACGAATACATCACGCTTCCGCTTCGTGCCGGGGCTGACCTCGACGCGCCAGGACCCCGACAGCTCTCGGTGCCGGCCTTCCTGCGGGTGATTGCTGCCGGCCGACCAGTACTCCTTGCCGGGTCCCCCGACGGTCTCGATTACGCGATCCTCCGGGAACACGGCCCGGCATACGAGCGCGCCGTCCCCCTGCTGCACGCGGAACCCGTCCTCGGTAACCTGGGGCTCATCCACGCTGTGCAGCAACCAGCGCTTCCCGTAGCCCGGCTCCGCCGCTGTCACCCGATCGCAAATCACGAAGTAGTCGGGGTATACGAAAACGAACTGGCGCACCGCCTCCTCGCACTTGCGCGGGTCGTAGCAGGCCGTTGCGTCGGTGGCCGCGTAGGAGTAGACGTCGTTGGTCTCGAAGGCGATCTGCTTTCCCTCGAAGGCATACTGCCCGCCGTCCAACGTTTTGCCCGGCCCGCCCCATATCCTTGCGGGGGTGTCGGCCTCGGCCGGGGCGTCGATCAGGATGGCGTTGTGCGCGACCGTGCGATAGAAATACTCGGTCAGGTGGTCGTTGCGCGCGCGCGGGCCGTAGGAACCGGAGTCCAGCGCCTGGAAGCCGCCTTTGAAGATGATGAAGTGCCCCTGGTCGTAGTGGCGGTGCTGGTTGACGGACCCGCCGCAGACGAAAGCGGCATAGGTGTCCTCCGGCGACCAGCCGGACCGCATGAATACCATGCCCATGTTCTCGAAGTTGCGGGCCATGGGCCAGCGCTCGTCCGGGCCCTGCGGTTCGGGCAGGCTGCCGCAGCGGGTGGTGAAGAACGGCGCCAGCGGCCACCAGAGGGCGTCGTGCTCGGTGCTGCGCAGCAGGTTCTCTCGCACCCACATGGCCAGCCGCGCCCGACGCAGGTAGCGGTCGGCGTAGAAGTGCGCTATCTGGAGCATGTGCATATCGAGGAAGCCGTCGCTGAACCGGCCGGCCGGGCCGCTGTCGGCGAAGCCGTAGCGCCATCCGCCCGGTATGTAGTTCCAGGTGACCCAGTTGGGGAACAGGGACATGTGGTCGTAGCGGTTCTCCAGCCTGATGCCGGTGGAGGAGTAGAGAGTGTGCATGAAGTTGAACTCCGCCCACGGATACATGCCGAACGCGTAGCCGAGCGCCAGGCTGCCCATGCCGCCGTCGTCGCCCGCGGCGTGGCTGCGGTAGTCCATCAGCTCCATGTGCTCCTCATAGCCCCGTTTCAGCAGCTCAAGGGCGGCATCGTCCTCGAAGCCGTCGGCGTGGGTGGCAAGGCCCACGTACCACGCCATGTTCGGCGGGCCGTAGAAACCGGTCCGGATGCCGCCGCGGCTCTGTCCCGGGAACCGCGAGCCGCCCAGGGCCTCCCGGTAGTGCGTGACGAGCCCGCGCACGACCTCTTCGCGCTCCTCGGGGGTGAGCTGATCGTAAATCCAGTCGTAGGCGGTCATTGCGCAGACACGGCTCGCGGAGTACCAGTTGACCGGCTGCCGTTGCGATGATTTGCGATTGTAGAACCGGACCCCTTCCAACACGAGGTGGCGTGCCTTCTCCAGCGCCGAGCGGTCGGCCTCCATCAGCCACACGAACGCGCACATCTGCGCGTAGCCGCCGTACTTCGGCGTCGATCCGCCCTCCAGACGTTCGCGCGGCATGTCGACCGAAATGCCGTCCACGGTGCGTTTGATGCGCCCGTAGTAGTCGCGCTCATGGGTGAGCGCGTACTCGCGGACGACGGGCAGAATCTCCGGGTTGAGGAACATACGCGGGTGCTCGTCGCGCACGTTGGCCAACCAGTCGCCGGCGGTCGGTTCGTTCATGGTCTCGGCTCCCAGCGTGGTCGATGCCGTTGCGGCGGCGAGCAGCAGTAGAAGGCTTATGGGTTGGCGCAGCAATCTCATCGGCTTCCTCCTCGGTCAGGCAGAAACGCGCCGGAGTTGGTCCGGCGGTCGGATGCGACATGTACATGAAACGGGGGAGGGCGGTTGGGTGCCGCCGCTCCCCCGGACAGAATCTCAGAGGGGCTTCTCGACCTTGTCCGACGCCCCCACCTCGATGCGGCCCTTCAGGGTCGCCGGGGTCGGCCGGTCGGGCGAAAGCTGCCAGGTCCAGGTGTCGTTGATGCCCGCGCCGGTGACCGTTACCATCGCCGACCCCGCGCCCTGGGGCGTCAGCTTCACGCGCAGGTCGCCTTTCTTCCAGGGATTGAACACGGCGGCCATCCGGAGCGCCGGGGCGGTGGCCTTTGCCTGAACCTGCTGCAGGTTCATCGACTCACCGCGTCGGTCAGCGGTCGAGATACCGATCTCCGCCGCAAGTTCTGCATCGGCAACAACCTGGAACTCGCAGCTCGCGTTGTTCCGGGCCAGACTGTAGACTCCCGCCGCAGCGTCGACGGCGGACAGCTTGGACGCCTGCATCAACCAGGTGACTTCCACCGGCTGCGGAGCGCGGATGTCGTCCAGCACCAGCACGTACTCGCCGCCGACCCAGATGACGGCCCGACGGTACCGATCCAGGGCCTCGTACGCGCCGCCGGCCTCGGCCTCGGCTACTAGCACGTTGCCGTCCTGCTTCCAGGTGGTCACCCAGCCCATGTCCCTCATGTCGCCGACCGGCTGCGTCCAATGATGTCCTTCGCCGATCTGGCCCTCGCCGTTCACCAGGATGGTGTTGTGCGAGCTGGTGACCTTGTTGTAGGCGTACCCGTCGTCGCAGGCCAGCACCTCGCCGTCGGCGTAAAGCTGGAACATGTTCGCGTCGGGATCGTCATGCGCGACGTTGATGTACTGCAGTTGGTCGCCGTCGGCGTATTCGTGGCGGTACTCGTTCAACCGGAAACCGCCGTACGGCCCGCACTTGAGCATCACGCCCACGTCGTTCTTGCCCCATCCCTCGCGCGCAAAGACGAGGCCCAGGTCCTCGAACATTCGGGTTTTGGGCAGCTCGTGGTAGTCGCCGACCGGCGCGGTTGGATCGAACCAGACCAGCGACAGCCAGCCCAGCCAGTAGGCGCCGGGGTTGCTGCTCGCCTGTTCGATCAGTCCGGATAGGCCGTCGGCCAGACGGTTATGGCATGCGGCCAGGTAGAGGTAGTTGCTGTAGCTGCCCATGCCGCCGCAGTCGCCGAAGCAGAACACGTCCTCCAGGCCCGGCGTCAGGGTATGCATGCGGAAGCTGACGTTTTCGCGCACGAACGGTATGTCCAGGAAGTCGGTTCCCAGGCAGCGGTCCGCGGCGTCCAAGGCCAGCAGCAGGTGCGTGCCGCCGAAGATCATGTAGGACGGACTCTCGTGGCTTGTGCCGTCCTCAGGCAGCCAGTTGGTGACGAACTCCAGTTCTTCCTTCGTCTTCGACAGCAGCCACTCGTAGCCCGGCCCGTCGCCGGCGACGGCCAGAATGCAGAGCGTCAGGCCGGCGTTACGGTGCCAGCGGTGGTTGTTCTGCGGGTCATTGCGCCAGTAGCCCATGCTGCCGCCCCGGCCCAGGTGCCCCAGGTAGTACATGCGACGCGCCTGGAGGAGCAGTTTCTTCCGGTATGCCTCGCGGAACTGGGGGTCGAGGTCGTTGTACAGGATGTCGTAGGTGAGGGCAGCACCGATCATGACGTTCGCGGCGCCCATACCGCTATCCTGCTCGCCGCCCAGTTCCCAGTGGGGTAGTTCCAGGAACAGCTTCATGTAGCCGAGCGCCTTCTCGAACGACCTCCTGTCGCCCGTGATGGCGTAGTGGAGTGCCGCCGTGGGGGAGCGCCATAGACCTTCGCGCTGGGCGTTGGTGGCGTTCGTGAGGAACGCGCTGCCGTCCGCGGGCGGATTGCTTGCCTGGAGGTAGCTGTTGAGCTGCTCCATGAAGCCGTTGCTCTGGTCGCGGGCCAGTCGCCGGATAGCGGGCAGCTCCTCGGCGGTGAACAGCAGCCTCGGGTGCCGGCCCTGAACGGCGGCAGTCAACTCGACCTTCTGCTCCGGCTGGGGATCGGTCGCGGGGAGTTCGTCGTCCAGCGGCTTCGGCTCGGGCAAGGCACG
Organism: uncultured candidatus Brocadiaceae bacterium; assembly: GCA_964655775.1. Lineage (GTDB taxonomy): Bacteria > Planctomycetota > Brocadiia > SM23-32 > SM23-32 > CAZZNQ01. The sequence continues at coordinate 16,764 of CAZZNQ010000041.1, forward strand.
AGCCGGGCGGCGCGCTGCGGCGCGGGCGGCCGGCGATAGGGCAAATACCAGACTGACCAGGCACACAAGAAGCAGCATTCGCTTCATGGAAGGACCTCCGACCAGGAACCTGAAGGGGGGAACGGTGAACGTGCGTTTCGGTGGGGCGGACTCCACATCACAATAGCAGTCAAGCGGAAGCGACAGACGCCTACATAACCGATTATAGGGGGTGCAGATCGGGCGTCAACGCGCGGTGCGGAATCCCCGTTCTATTCCCTTCGCTTAGGCCGTATCCCGCAGGTGGGGCAGACGTCCCGCAGCATCTCCCGCCGTACGTTGTAAAGATCGATGGCCTTCACCAGCGTCGCCTCCGCCTCGGCGACCTTGCCCAGGCGGCGAATGCCGCGTCGGTCCAGTTCCTCGGCAAGGCCGGAGGCCGGCACGGGGCAGACGCCGTCTCGCCAGGCCAGCGCTTTCACCTCGCGCACCCGGCCGTCTTCGTCGACGACCTTCTCGGTCTTGCCCCATTGATCGATGCACCCGCACGGTAGCGAGACCTCGGCGACGTGGTAGGCGGTGCTGTAAATCTGTTTTACGCCAAGGCATAGGATGCAGCCCCCTGTGTGAATCAGGCGGCCGATGGGGCTGTCGTCGCTGAAAACGCCCGCCTCCAGGTGACCCTCGCAATACTCGGCGGCTTTCGGCCCGATGGCCGTCACGGCGTGGGTGGGATGCAGGCTGCGCACGGCCTCGGGCCGCCGCCAGGCTGCATCGGGGATGGCGCCGTTGGTTGTGGGCGTTGCCAGCGGGTTGAAGACCGTAACGCGCCCGTGGTTGAACGACGGGAACATGACAGTGCCCTTCCCGCCGACCGACCCCAGCAGCGCGTCGAGCACCGTCTCCGCGCCCCCCTGCACGTGTCCTATAGCGGAGAGCGAGCTATGCACTATGAGGTCCATGCCCGGTTTGACGCCCAGCGCACGCAGGTCTTTCACGAGGCGTCTCTTAGTCACAGAATCCTGTGGGCGAACCAGTTCCACGTAGTCGAGGTTCGCATGTGCCTGGAAGAACTCGGCGACCTCCCGGGCGGAAGGCTCCTTGCCCGTCTCGCAGGTGATCATCTCGGCGATCTCGCCCAGGTTGCGTCGCGCGTCCGCCCAGTAGAGCGCCCAGACCTTCAGTTTCGAGTCGGAGATGCGTTCGGCGGTGCACGCCTCCATGTTCTCGGCGGTGGGGGTGAGCAGAGCCTTGCGGCGGGGCACGCGCTTCTCCTCGGCGCTCAGTCTGCGCCGTGACGACCGTTCCCGACCGGCCAGTTCCTCGGCGGCCCGGCGGACGTCCTCCCGGCAGTCTTCCATGTGCGAGAGTATCTCATCGCGCGTACCGCCCCAACTCCAGCGTTCCAGACGCTCCAGGCATACTCGGTGCAGCTCGCTCCAGTATTCGGCTTCGCTGCATGCGACGGGGTTGTCCTTGCGGCCGCGCATGTAGCGCACGGTCCAGTGTGTCTCGGCGCTCGCCAACTCCAGCATCTCGGGGGTGGCGGCGTCGGCCAGGTAGTAAAGGTATGCAGCCGTGGCGGTTGCGCAGGTCTCCAGGCCCTCCGCGCAGAGCATTTCCAACGTGTCGGCGCTGCTGTGATAGGCGTTGAAGCCACTCTTGCCGCGCTTGCGGTGCGTGGTCAGCCAGGGACAGGGATAGCCGTACTTGGGATCGCCGATAAGGGTGTCCAGAGTGGCCACGAACGGCTCCACGCACAGCCGGTAACCGGGATTCGCGACGGCCAGGGTCGCTTTCAGAATCGAAGCCCCGACTCGGTCGACGAAGCCCGCCGACATCGGCACGGTGCGGTGCCACTCGGTGCGCCCGTCGCAGATCTCCGGCCTGGCGCCGACCGAGTCCACGCAGACCCCCGCCAGCGGCGGCTGCAGCCGCCGGGTGTGCTTTAGGTAGTGGAAGAACCCGTAGCATTCGTAGCCGTGGAGCAGGCGGATGCTGCGGCGGGGGCGCGGTATGGCGCCGTCGGCGATCAATCGCTCGAGGACGTTTGCCACCTCGATGCAGACCGCGCAGCCCGACGCGTTGTCGTGCGCCCCGGGTTCGGCGCTGTGCGCTATGGCCCACACCTCGTCCTGCGGGTCGTCGCGTCCCCGCACGATTCCGCTGACCACGTCGTGCGAGCCGACGTACTTGCGGACATCGACGTCGAACCTGAGTGTAAGAGGTCCTTGCTCCTCCGCCAGCGCGCGCAGCTTTTTGCCCTGGTTGGCCGAGAGCGCCAGGCCGACCAACCGCGCCGACGCGTAGGGCAGGGGAATGGCCCCCCAGCCGAACTTGCACCACGCGACGGCGTCCGGGAACTCGGGGACCGCCTGATCGCTTATCACCGCAACCGCTCCGCCCTCGACAGCCTGGCGCAGGATGTTGCGGGGATTCATGCTTGTGAGGAGCACCTTGCCCGCCAGCCGCCGGCGTCCGAGCTTCTCCAACTCGTCTTTGCTGTCGGCGATGACCATCTGCGCCGTCAGGCCCCCGCGCGGGGTGGAGGCGCTCCACTGGACCACGTGCCAGGGACTCTCAGCGTAGTCCAGGAGTTTGCGTCGCACCGGGGCGACGACCTCCGCCGTGGCGGCGACTATGTCCTCGGCCTCGGGGATGATCCAACGGCCCGAACCGGTCCGGCCGCCGGTCCGAGCGACGTGGACCTCCGTCTCGGCTCCGGCGGCTTCGTAGGCAGTCACCAGGGCTCTCGTCGTCTCGTGAAAACGGTCGAAGGAGTTCCAACGGTCGGTTTCGACTATCCTCGCGACCATTTCCATCATCCTGCGGCCGTCCGCGGCCTTGAGGATCAGGGGCAGCGTCGTTGCGTTCAGTTTCCGGATGGAAGTCGGTTCTTTCCTGTACATCGCGTCAACTCCAGGAGTCTTGCTTCGGTGACAGCGCGACCCCACGAATGATACGCCAATCGCGCCCAAACGCAAGGCGCTCCTCGTCGTTCCGGCCTGCGGATCGCATGGTGCCCGCCTGGCCTTTGCCCCAGCGGTGCCTTGGCTTATCATGTACCCGGTTGAGGCGACAGAAGGGCAGTGACATGGATGATCTGGAAGGCGTCCGCAGCGAGTTCGGCAGGCAGGCCGAGCACATCGCATCGGCTCCGGCCTTCAACGAAAAGAGCACGATCGAGCGGATCGTTCGTGCCGTCGCCTGCGAACTGGGAACAGAGGTGCTGGATGTCGGCTGCGGACCGGGGATCGTGGCGTCCGCGCTGGCGCCGCTGGCCGGCCGCCTGACGGCGGTGGATGCCACGCCGCAGATGGTGGAGCATACGCGCGAACGATGCCGTAAGGCGGGATTCGACAACGTGCAGCCCCTCCTGGCCCGGGCAGAGGAGCTGCCCTTCGGCGAGGGAGCGTTCGATCTGGTCGTCAGCCGTTTGTTGCTGCACCACCTTGCGGACGCGCGGCCCGCCCTGTGGGAGATGCGGCGTGTGCTCCGGCCCGGCGGGCGGGCCGTGATCGCCGATCTGGTCTGCTCCGAGAGCCCCGAGGAGGCGGAACTGCAGAATGCGCTGGAGATCCTCCGTGATCCGTCCCATGCGCGGACGCGACCGCCATCGGAGGTAGGCGCGTTGGTGGTGGGAGCCGGCTTCCGAGTGGTTTGGACGGAGCACTGGGAGCAACCGCGCGAGTTCGGGGAGTGGCTGGACATAACGGGCGCCCCCGCCCGCCGGGCGCCGTTGCTGACAATCATGCGGAACCTGGTCCGGGCCGGCCTGGACGCAGGGATGGGGCTGCGCTGCAAAGGGCGCACGGTGCGGTTCACGCATCGCTGGCTGCTGCTGGTGCTGGAGCCCGCCTGACCGGCTCAGCGGGGCCGCGTCCAGACGGCGGTCTTCCGAAGCGGGCTGCGCATCCAGGTGCACTCCCAGCCCTTGACCCGGCGCAGGAACTCCTTCCATTCGCCGTTGGCCCGGCCGGTCTCGGTAAAGGGCTCGCCATTGTGGCCGGGCTTCACGTATCGCTGGGCGTCGTCGAGCACCAGCAGCCCGCCCGGCCGGATCTTGGGGGCGATGGCGTTCGCGCAGTGCTCGCGCAAGCGGCCGTCCACCAGGCAGAAGTCGAGGGACTCGTCCTCGAACTGGTCGGCCACCGTCACGTAGGGCGACCGGCTGGGATCGGCGGTGAAGATGTCGCGCAACAGGCACTCCACCTCCCAGTCGTGCCGCGAGCGGATCTGCTCTTGGACCCATTCGTGCCATCCCGGGTCGTGCTCGACGGTCACCAGCGAGCCGAGGCGTTCGGCGAACCAGAACGTGCTGTAGCCTGAGCCCCATTCAAGGCCGGCGTGTTTGGGGCCGAGGCGGCGGTCCAGCAGTTTCACTGCGCCGGGTGCGAGCAAGGGCCGATTGCGGCGTTGCCTGCGGCGGTAGAACCAGAGACGCATCCGGCCGTGGATGCGCTTGGGTGAAAACCAATCGGCAATGCGTCGAGCGAGCGGGGAATCCATGCGTCAATTCTGTTCGGCAGAGACCTGAGGCGGGACCCGGACACGCAATCATCTCACAGGGCGCGTTCGCACGGGCAGCTTCCGGATGGCCGGATTCGTCCGGAGCCCCACGCCACAATTCGTCGAAAACCATGCGTCCTGATCCTTATAATAGGCACCGTGGTCCCGTGGTGTCAACTTCGTTGGACGTTCCGCGTTCGGCAGGGGGGTAAACGGTGGCGAAGGGTCGAATCGGCGGATGGTGGCTGCTCATCGCCTGCTGCATCGCGATTCTGGGGGCGCTTGGCGCCGCGGGCCGGCGGGGGGCAGACGCGCCGGAGATTCCGGGTGTTTCCTACGCACTGCTTCAACGCACGCAGCCGCGCACGTTACGCATCCACCACCTGGAGGTGGACCTTAACCGCTGCGATCTGGAGATTGCAGCCGTGATTGCCGCCGATCCCGATGGGGAAGGTCCGGCCGAGGCCGTCCTTACGCCGCCCGCGTTGCTCGCAGCCGGGGACGGCACCGTTGCGTTCGTCAACGCTACGCCCTGGCGGTCCCTGCCGGACGCCGAAGGCAACCGCAGCAGTGTCTGGGTGCCGGGCCTGCCGGTGGACGTCATCGGCCTGGCCGCAACGGGAGGCAAGCCCCGCAGCCTGGCGTCGCGAAGCCGATGTGCCGTCTGGACCGATCCTGAGGGCCGCGTACACGTCGGAACGCCACGGCGCGGGGACGAGATTGTGGAGGGAGTCGGCGGATTCGGCATGCTGGTGAACGACGGTCGCATAGTGCAGCCGCGCGACAGGCCGCAGCACCCGCGGACGGCCGTGGGGGTCGACGAGGGCGGACGGCGCCTGCACCTGGTAGTGGTGGACGGTCGCCAGCCCGGCTACAGCGAAGGGATGACCTGCCGGGAACTGGCGGAACTCATGCTGGAACTGGGCTGCTACGACGCCGGCAACCTGGACGGCGGGGGCAGCAGCCTGATGATGCTCCGCGCGTCCGACGGAAGGATGAGGGTGGTGAACAGCCCCTCGGACCGCGTCTACGGCATCCCCGTCGCGCGTGCCATCCCCGTCGGCCTCGCCGTGCGTCGGAAGGCTGCGGAGGATGAGGATGGTGACGCCGGAACATAAGGCTTCTCCTGGAAGCATCTTACGTCACATGGATGCCGTTGCCTGTTCTCAGCGCGCACTCGGTGCCCTATAATGGATGTGACGCTAGGGGGCGGTCCACTGGATCGGCTTCCCGCTCTGAGTTTGCAGAAAAGCGATCAAACGTGACACGAAATCCGTGAGGACGAACCATGGAAACGGCAACTTTCGGCGCAGGATGCTTCTGGGGTGTTGAGGCCACGTTCCGAAAGCTCGACGGGGTCGTCTCGACGGCCGTCGGCTACGAGGGCGGGCATACCGACAATCCCACCTACAAGGAGGTCTGCTCCGGCTCCACCGGCCATACCGAGGTGGTCCGGGTCGAATACGATCCGGACGCGATCTCCTACCGCGACCTGCTGGACGCGTTTTGGGAGGCGCACGACCCGACACAGGTCGACCGACAGGGCCCGGACGTCGGCAGGCAGTACCGGTCCGTGATCTTCTACCACAGGCCCGAACAGAAGGAAGCCGCGCAGGCGGCCAGGAAGGCGCTGGACGAGTCGGGCCGATACCGCCGCCCCATCGCGACCGCCATCGAGCCGGCCGCGACGTTCTGGGAGGCGGAGGACTACCACCAGCAGTACCTGGAAAAACGCGGCCGCACAAGCTGTCGGTTCTGAGCGGCACACCGTCGCCTACAGTACGACGGCCTCGCCGACCTCGGCGGAGGCGATGGCGGCTTCGTGCAGCTTCATTGCGCGCACTATGTCCGCCGGGTGGCACTTCGGATCGGCGTCTCCCCGGACGGCGGCCAACAGGTTCGTCCAGAAGCCCTGGACCTTCTCGGGTGCGGCATAGCGGCGTTCCTCTCCGTCGGTCCGGGCCGCCGCGACGCCGTCCAGTGCCGTGAAGGTCACGTTCCGTGAATGGAGCACCCATCTTGGGAGGCCGGTTCCCAGGTGACGGGAGCATTGGACGACCACCCACCCACCGTTCCGTAGCGCGATGTAGAGCATATAAGACCTGTCCGGTGAGCCACTTACGGGCTGCTGGAGATGGGCGCTGACGCTCTTGATGTCCTCCCGAACCAGCATGCGAACGCGATAGAGCAGGCCCATGCCCGTGCGGCTGAGTGCGCCGTCAGGCGAGACATCCACGCGCGTGTCCGGCTCAAGGAGGTCCGGCTCGTCGTCGGCCATTGCGGCAAGCAGATCGGGCATCTCGATCATCGGCGTCTCGACCGGTTCGGGCGCGGGCCAGAAACAGAAGGCTCCGTATACGCCGGCCGCGTTCTCCCCGCTGACGGCCTCCTGCAGGGCGAGCAGGTCTGGATCGTCGCCCCAATCCACGTCCATCGTCGCCACCAGGCCACTCCTCAAAGCCGTCTTCATTACCCTTTCGGCGTCCACTGCCGTCTCGCAGAAGGGCGGTCGCAGGAGCGCGTGCTTGCCGGCGTTCAGTGCCCTGACGGCGAAATCCCGGCGCAGTTCCACGGGGCCGTCCACCAGCACCAGATCCACCGCCTCCTGGCGGAGCATCACGTTGTAGTCCGGGTAGTAGTCCACGGGGCGCTCGTGCGCGCCGGCATTGGGCAGACCCTCGTCGCAGAAGGCGGCCAGCTCGATTCCGTCGCGTGGAAGTTCATCGCGTACGCCGTCGACGGCGTCGGGGCCCACGCCCACAACGCCCAGGCCGACCGGGGAGTTGCCTGCGGTATCCTCAGAAGTCATAGAAAGTCCCCTGGTGTAGTCTTAGGTTGAAAGGGCGCCGTCTTGCACTTATTGCGCTGGCGGGATTCGTACCACGTCCAGCTTGCCGGTCTCGGAGTCATACTTGTAGGCGTAGCCGCTGGGGACCGACTGCAGGGCCGCGCCGCGCCACTGCTCGAGTTCCTTGAGCGAGTAGGGGTAGCGGCCTTCGAGCGCCTTGAACTGGTTTATCTCGTTCTGCGTCTGGGCCAGCCGCGCCTGGCTGGTGATGTGGCGAGGCACAGTGATCGTGGTGGCCCGCAGGTAGTTGGCCGGGGCCTGGATCACGCTGTCGCCGTAATCATCCGGCTGCCTGGCGGCCCTGGGCGGCTGTGGCGCCTTCCGTTCCGGGGCCGGTTCCTGGGGAACCGGCTTCGGAGCGGCCTCCTTCACCACAACGACGCGGCCGCCTCCCGCGTCGGCGTCCTGGTTGCTTTCGTCGCAGGAGCAGCCCGTCGAGGCTGCCACAGCGAACAGTGCAATCACGGCGAGAAGTGTTCGACGGGTGATATGTATAGCTCCCATGGCTTTTCTCTCCTCTCCTTGGTCGGTCATCGCGGGCTGTCCGTGCCGCGAAAGGCCGCGCCGCGCAGCCGGTCCAGCGATTCCCAGTCCGTCAGGTCCAGCCTCAGCGGCGTGATCGAAATCTCGCCGGCCTCCAGGGCGGCTGCGTCCGAGTGGGGCGGCGGCAGGTCGGCCCCGGTGGTCGAGTCCAGCCAGTAATGAACCCGCCCGCGCGAACCTTCCGCGCGGCTGTACTGGCCGGGCGGGAACGCCGTGCTCTGACTGCTGAAGCAGAGCGGGGGCGTCTCCGACCCCAGCCGGGGGATGTTCACGTTGAACACCCAGGGCTCGGCAACGTCTGCGTCCACCAGGTGCCGCAGCACGCGCACCGCCTGCCGGGCCACCTCGTCCATCGCGCCGCCGTTATCCTGGCTGGTCGAGATCGCCAGCGAAGAAACTCCGTAGAACGCGCCTTCCAGCGCCGCGGCGACGGTTCCGCTGTAGAAGATGTCGACCCCGACGTTGTAGCCGGGGTTCACGCCGCTGACGACGAGGTCGGGCAGCGAATCGAACACCTCCAGCAGGGCGAATTTGACGCAGTCGGCAGGGGTGCCGCTCACGGCAGTCGCCTCCGCTCCGTCGGCCAGATGAACCGTTTGGGCCCGCACGGGCACCATGTAAGTGATGGCGTGCCCGACACCGCTGGCTTCGGTGTCCGGGCAGACCACCTTGACGTGGCCGAAGTCCTGCAGCCGGCGCCGCAACGGAGCCAGCCCCGTCGCAAAGGGCCCGTCGTCATTGGTCAGCAGAATGTCCATGCGGTCCCGCCACCCGCCAACGTCGCCAACGTGCACCCTCAAACCTTCTTCCGTCAAACCGACAGCCGCCCGCCACTGTGCATCCGGCGCGCGCGGCGCTGCAAACTCGCGTAGGAAAACGACATGCAGGGCGCTCTCGCCCCGCAATTCCTCATGCTAACACAGGCCCTACAGGCAGTCAAGACTTGGAAGCGCCCGTCGCGCTAAGGGGGCTCCACGCGACTCAGGGGGAGGAAGCACATCGCTTGTGGCCGGCTCGTGGGCGAGCACGTGCCGCCCCCGTGGGGTTTCCGATATTGCCCCGGAGTGCCCGCGTGCGGTATAATGACTATTGGGGAATCGAGTCTCACCCAAGGGAAAAGACGTTCCAACATGAACGACGAATCGGTCTTGCGTCTTCTGACCATCAATACACACAAGGGTTTCTCGCCCTGGAATCGTGACTTCGTTCTGCATGAGCTTCGCGACTCCATCCAGGCGACCTCGGCGGACGTGGTGTTCCTGCAGGAGACCGTCGGGCACAATGCCCGCAAGGCGCAGGAGTACGACCACTGGCCGGAGCAGCCGCACTACGACTTCCTGGCGGAATCCGTCTGGCCCGACCGCGCGTACGGACGCAACATGATCTACCCGCACGGCCATCACGGAAACGCTATCCTGTCGCGCTATCCTATCCGGCGACACGAGACGGTGGACATCTCCACGAACCGCGTCGAGAAACGCGGTTTCTTGCACTGCGAGATCGACGTGCCGGCCCACCCGAAAGCGCTGCACTGCATATGCGTGCATCTGAGCCTTTTCGCGGTGTCGCGGCGCAAGCAGTTGAGGATGATTGCGTCGTACATGGACGAGCATGTTCCCGCGGGGGCGCCGGTGACCATCGCGGGGGACTTCAACGACTGGTCGGGGAGGAACGTGGCGCGATTCGCGCGATCGCTCGACCTGCACGATGTCGCCAAGCACATCCAGGGCCACGCGGTTCGCACGTTCCCGTCCTGGCTGCCCGTGCTGCCGCTGGACCGCGTCTACTCGCGCGGCATGCGGCCGGTCGCCTCGCAGAAGCATCCCGCCGCGCGCACGACCCGGCTGTCCGACCATGCGGGACTTCTGGTGGAGGTGGTGCTGGAGTCCCCGGCCGGCGTTGTGCACTAAGCTCTGCCTGATCGGTCGTCGGTGCGGGTGCAGGCGGCCCGCCGTTCGCTCAGCGGGAACCGGAGGCGATTCTGAAGGCGGAGGTCGTGTCGGCGCACAGGGGAAAGGGCTTCTCCCGGCATGTCCGCGATCAAGTGGATATACATCCAGCTCCTGCCCATCCTGGGCTTCGTCTGCGCGCTGATTCTGTTGGTGCACATCCTACGCAAGCGCGAATCGCCGGCCAGCACTATGGCATGGCTGCTCGCCATCCTCTTCATACCCTACGTCGGCGTGCCGCTCTACATCATGTTCGGCGGCCGCAAGGTCAAGCGCCTGACGCGCAACCGCCGGACTGTGCCCCGCGAGACCTCCGTTGAGGTGGACGGTGCGCCGCCGAAGAAGGTCGCCGTTTTCCCGTACCGAACGGGCAACGCGGTGTCCCTGCTTCCGACCGGCCGCAGCGCCTACGAGGCCATCCTGCAGGCCATCCACGGCGCCAAGGAAAGCATATACATCACCACCTACATCTTCGGCAAGGATCAGACGGGCGAGGCCATTCTGGAGGCCCTGGTGCGGCGGCTGAGGGACGGTGTGGAGGTCCGCCTGGTCCTGGACGCCCTGGGCTCGCGGAAGGTCTCCGAGAGTATGCTCGCCGACTTTCATGAGGCGGGGGGCCGGTCCGCGTTCTTCATGCCCATGCTGCACCTGCCGTTTCGCGGTCGGGCGAACCTGCGCAACCACAGGAAGATAGTGCTGGCGGACAGGAAGGTGGCCGTCATCGGCGGGATGAACCTGGCCCGGGAATACATGGGTGCGGGCGACGATCACACGCGGTGGACCGATCTGGCGCTCACCTTGCGCGGCCCTGTGGTCGCCGACCTGGAAGACGTGTTCCTGTCCGACTGGGCGTTTGCTTCGGACGAGGAGTTGGAGCCGATTCCGCCGAATCCGCCCTACGAGGACGACGGCGAAGGCGTGCCGCTGCAGGTTGTGCCCAGCGGACCGGATGTCTCGACCGATTACCTGTATGACACGGTGCTGACGAACATCTTCTCGGCGGAACGCCGCATCTGGATCGCCAGTCCCTACCTGATACCCGACGAGATGCTCACCAAGGGCCTGTGCATCGCGGCGGGTCGCGGCGTGGACGTACGCATCGTCGTCCCGCGGCGGTCCGACCATCGCCTGGCTGACCTTGTCCGCCGCGGGTACCTGCGCCAGATTCAAGACGCGGGCGGGCGTGTAATGCTGTTCACGCCCGGCATGATGCACGCCAAGCTGATCCTCATCGACGACGCACCCGCCATCATCGGCTCGATGAACGTGGACATGCGCAGCTTTTTCCTGAACTTCGAGATCGCCGTCTTTGTCTACTCCGGCCGCGCGGTGACCGAACTGGAGAGGTGGGCGCGCGACCTGATGGTGCATTGCCGGGAGGGCGTCGCCCCGACATCCACGCCGGTGGAGTTCATGGAGGGCATCGGCCGGCTGCTGGCGCCGCTGCTGTAGTCCACCGCTCGGCCTCCGGCCGTCAGGCTCCGTCAGCCGGTTCCAACACCTCCAAGTATCCGTGCTCCGCCAGGAACAGGCAGTCGGCGAGCAGGCGCTCCCGGTTCAGGGGCCTGCCGCGGAAGTACTCCTCCTCCCGCAGCACCCGCAGGAGGTCCTTCCGGCCGTCCATCCGGGCCAGCACGTTGTCCAGCGTCGTATCCAGCTCGCGTCGGTCCCCGGGTTTCTCGACGAACGCCTGGCTCATCGGGAAGGTGGGACGCGTGCGAGAGAAGACGAGTTCGGACGCCCGTCGGTCAGTGTCGCTCAACTCATCCGACTCCCCGTCGGCATCGGTTAGGCCCACCTCGGCCAGGAGATCCTCGGAGAAAGCCTTCAGCCGCGCCGCCTCTTCATCAAAGTCGGACCCGGCCCAGCGCGACAGGTCTGCAAAGCGCTTCAGCACCTTCTCGCGGCGAAACGCCACGGCGCGCGCGGCTTCGCCCGGCCGTTCGGCGGCCTGCTGCATGCCTTCCCGCAGGTAGAGGCGTCCCTCGTCCTCCACCTGTTGCCCCAGTGTCTCGGCGTCGGCCGGGCCCAGGCTGCAGAGGTAGTGGGGCAGGCCGGCGTGCAGGGCCGTCATGGCGTTCAGTAGCTCGGGCCAGACCTTCCCGAAGTCGTTCTCCGAGTTGTGCCAGTACGGCCCGCCGGGGGTATGGAAGTGGAACGACGGACCGCCCACCATCGGGTCGCCGAGAAACGCGTCGTTGCCGAAGTAGCCGGGCAGGAACTCGTAGGCGAACGGCGGCTGCGGGACTGTGGATGCGTTGAGCCGGCGCCATGTCCGCGAGGACGAGCGCAGACAGAGGTCCACCGCCCGGCGGACGGGGCGCTCGCTGAACAGCGGATTGGCGTCCGGACTCATGTAGAGGCCGGCGGGCAGACCCGATACGCTCTGCCGGAACGTCACGCCGTCCATGACGAACGCCGCCGCGAGACTCTTGCCGCGCTCCATCAGCGTCTTCAGCACGGCCGTGAAGCCGTACAGCTCCAGCGTCATTACCACCCGGATGGTGCGGCGGGGTGGCGGGAGTTCTCCTTTCCTGACGAGGTCGATCAGCACCCGTAGGGCCGTCATCGCGGCGGCCGCCCCGGTGGAGTTGTCCGTGCCCAGCGGCTCGAACAGGTGCGCGGCCAGCCACAACTCCTCTTCGGGAAGCTCGCTGCCGCGAAGCGTGCCGGTGGCGGCGTAGAGAGTGCCGGGCTCTTTGCGGGCCTTCACCTCGGCCCGCACCTTCACCGTGCCGTCCACCAGCAACTCTCGGAGCCGAAGTCCCACCCGGGGCGTGATGCAGAGCCCGAGAAGGTCGCGGTTGTCGGCGCCGTGGAACCATTCGGGCGATTCCTGGAAGCTGTTCACCCAGAACAGGCCGTCGGGCGTGACGAACGGGTCCTTGACGAAATCCGCGACGATGCCGATGCCGCCTCGGTCGCAGACCTCGCGGTAGATCGCCTTCGGGAACCTGTATGGGTTGGCCAGCACGAGCTTGCCTTCGACGCTGTGACCCTCCCGCATCATGTTTTCGGTCACCAGCTCGGTCACGACGCCGCCGGGCGGCGTAGCGGCGGACCACATGGCGAGATGGAACGGGCTGCGACCGCGATCTGCAATCACCGGGTCCGGCAGCGCGCCCTTGGGGCTCACCACCTCCAGCCGGGCGCTCTCCGGATACCATGCCAGGGGCAGACGCTTGTCCCAGTAATCGGCCCGCCCGTCGGCCGGGAAATCCATCATCTCCACGTCATCGGCGCCGGCCTCCCGCAGCGTCTCCGTGCAGAAGCGGGCCGACCTCTCGAACGCGTCGAACCCGAACGGCCGCTCGATGTCATACAGGCGCCGCGTCGTCTCGAGCACTCTCCACTGGAAGGGCACCTCGGCTACCCGGAGCAGCGTCTCCTCCAGACCCGGTTTCCGGTCTTTCATGTTCTGTCGCCTTCTTCGTGCAGTTCCCGCAGCATGCTGAGCAGTTGATCGGTGATCTCTCGGCCCGTGTCGACGTCGGCCCGAACCCGGAGCCCTTTCTCGGCCTCCTCGCGGTGGGGCGCGCCCGGCCCCCGCATAACCTCGTAGCTGCCCTGTTCGAAGCCGAGGGGCAGGGGAACGTATCCCCGGACCGACCCGTTGTAGCCGCCCGTGATCGTGTGGGCGAACGGGCTGCGCTCCAGCAGTTCCTGGCCCCATTCGATGAAGAACTCTCCCGGCATGGATACGAGCGCGATCTCGCCGAGCCCCAGCGCGCTCAGGATCACCAGCCGCCGGCTGCCGGGCAGCATTTCATCCTCGGTGCTCCAGTAGGCGTGGCGCATGCAGGCCGGACGCGAGTAGCCGTCCACGGGCAGCGCCGGGATCACGTCGTCCAGGAACCTCGTCGCCAGCAGCGCCGCGTTCTCCTGGAACCACCGCACCTGCGCGCCGTCGTAGTCGGGCAGCGGATGCACGCAGTGCAGGTCGATGTTGCCACCGGTGCTGCTGGTGTGCATGAACACGGTGCCGGGCATCAGCATCTCGCCGCGGCGCTTCACGGCGCCGGGGAACTCGCCGCTGAAGTAGGGCAGGGCGTAGAGATGCGGATGGCTGGGGTAGCTGTTGAGCACCACGAACGGTCGCTCCTCGCCGAGCCGGCGGGCCGCCAGTACGGCCACGCGCGTGCTGTCCGGGCCGGCGGGGCCGATGCAGCCGTGCCCCGGGGGGATCACGGGGCCGGAGCCCCAGCAGTTCGCGCACGTGCCGTTGTCCAGCCGGGCTCGGCGGTTCTCGCCGATCGGCTGCGTCAGGTCCACGTAGGTGGCCGCGATCTCGGCCGGACAGCGCTTCCGGGCCGCCTCCACGCATGCGCCGATGAAGGCGTCCACGATCTTGCGTTCGGCTTCCTCCAGCGCGGCCTGCGCCTCCGCCGAATCGTCCGCCGCCATGGGGTTGCTGCAGTGGTTGTGCACGCCGCTCAGCATCACCCTCAGGGGATCGCAGCCGGTCTTCTCGGCGACGGCCTCGCGCACTTCGGTCACCCATTCGTACGAGAGCGTGCGCGTGTCGGATGTGACGAAGAAGGTCAGCTCGCCGCCGGCCTCGACCGCCATCGCTTCCGCCCGCACCGGGTCCAGCACGCCGCGCGTGGGCACCAGCCGTCCCATGCCGGTCGGCTTGAGCAGTTGGGGGCGCGGCGGGGAGATGTCCCGCACGGCAACGCCTATTCTCAGTTGCCCGTTGGCCGTCATGCGGCACCTCCTTCCAGTCCGGCGAGAAGCTTCGCGGCCTGCATGCGCACCCGGACGTCGCGGTCACGGAGACGTTCGCACGCCGGTGTCTCGGCCTGTTCCGTGTCGATGCCCTCCAGGGCCTCGACCGCGCACTGGCGCACGTAGGCATGTTCGGAATCGAGTTGCGCGGCGACGAAACCGAAGTCCTCGGCCCTCGCCAGTTCCCCAAGGCCCCGAAGGGCGACCGCCCGGTCGAACCAATCCTCCGCGCCCTCGGCCTTCTCGGTCAGGAGGGAGACGTGCTCGGAACGGCCGGCCTTTGCCAGCGCCAGGGCCGCCTGCACACGTGCGAAGTCGGCCGGGTCGGACTCCGCCAGCTCCGCGACGGCGTCGGCGTGTTCGGCCGTCGGCTGGGCGGCCATCAGGGACAGGGCCGCTTGCCCGCGCGTGTAGCGGCTGCGGAAGGTGAGCAGGTCGCGCAGGGCGGCGCACGCGTCCTCCGTACCGATCACGCCCAGCGCCTCCGCGACCATCGTGACGATGCCTGGCTCCGTCCGTCGCGTGCTGCGCGCTCCGGGGCCGGCAAGCGCCTCGACAGTGATGCAGGCTTTGATCTCGGCCGCAGCGGGCGGATCGTCCGGCAGGCGCAGAACGGCCGGGCCGAACCAGGCGTAGAGCACGTCGTCGTTCTTCTCCGCAAGTTCGCGAAGGAAGCCGGCGCCTCCCTCGTCGCCCAGCGCCAACAGCGCGACCGCCGCGGCGGTCCGCACGCCCCGGCATCCGTACCAGTACCAGTCGTCCGAGCAGTTCGGCAGGTCCACGAGGGGCCGTATCACGTCGCACACGGACCGATCGCCGATCTGCGCCAGAGCGTGAAAGCCGGTGGTCTTGGAGTGCCAGCGCGAGTAGCGCACGTAATCCAGCAACGGCGGCACGGCGCGGGGATTGCCCAATTCGCCCAGCAGCCGTGCGGCTTCGGCCTGGACGAACCGGTCATCGGTCCTCAAGGCCGTGGTGATAACGTCGAATGGTTCCATTCCTGTTGTTCCCAGAGGGTCGACCTGAAGAAAAGAAGGCGGCTCCGGGCAGGTTATTCGCTCGCCCTGCCGGTGTCAAATAGCCAGGGCGGAGGCCGGCCGGCGGGAAAGGCAGCCTTGACTCTGCGACGGGCTTTCGGTAGGCTTACGGCAGCCGTTCCCGGCCACTGCAAGAAGGGGGATACTGTGTGCGGCATCTTCGCCTACGTCGGCGCGCGTTCCACCGCGCGGCTCGCCGTTGAAAGCCTGAAACGGCTGGAATACCGAGGGTACGACTCCTGGGGCCTGGCCATCGGCCGTCCCGGGCAGGTCGCCGTCTGCCGGAGAACGGGTGAGATATCCGGCGCCGACCTGAGCGAGGTGCCCGAAGCCGACGGTGCCTGGGGCGTGATAGCCCACACCCGATGGGCGACGCACGGCGCGGCCACGGTCGAGAACGCCCACCCGCACGCGGACTGCGACGGCGGCGTCGCCGTTGTGCACAACGGCATTATTGAGAACCACGCCGCGCTGCGCGTGGAGTTGGAGAGCAGCGGCCACCGCTTCCGGAGCGAGACCGACACCGAGGTGATACCTCACCTGATCGAGGAGTTCCTGAAGGACGGCGCTTCTTTCCGCGACGCGTTTCTGAGCGCGCTGAAAGTGCTGGAAGGCACCTACGGCGTCGCCGCCATCTCGGCCGACGAGCCGGACCTGGTACTGGCGGCGCGGCTGGGCAGCCCGATGGTGATCGGCCGCGGCGAGGGCGAGAACGTGCTCGGCAGCGATCCGGCCGCCCTGGTGGCGCACACGCGCGACGTCGTCTACCTGGAGGACGGCGAAGCCGCCGCACTCAGGCCGGACGGGCTCGACATATTCGATCTGGACGCGGTGCCGCTCACCAAGGACGTGCAGCGGATCGCCTACGACCTGCCCGCCATCGAGCGGGGCGGGTACGACCATTTCATGCTGAAAGAGATACACGAACAACCGGAATCCATCCATAACGCGTTCCGCGGCCGCCTGGCCCGCGAAGAGGGCATGGCGAAGCTGGGCGGGCTGGACGAGAAGCTGCTGCGGCGGACCGAGCGGATTCACATCGTGGCATGCGGCACGTCTTGGCACGCGGGGCTGGTCGGCAAGTACCTGCTCGAGAATCTCGCCCGGGTGCCGACCCAGGTCAGCGGCGCCGCCGAGTTCCGCTACGCGAACCCCGTGATCGAACCGAATACCCTGATGATCGCCATCAGCCAGTCCGGCGAGACCGCCGACACGCTGGCCGCCGTGCGCGAGGCGAAGCTGCGCGGAGCGGAAGGGGTCGGCATCTGCAACGTGGTCGGGTCCACCATCGCCCGGGAGTGCGGTCAGGGCATATATCTGCACGCCGGACCGGAGATCGGCGTGGCCTCAACCAAGGCGTTCACCAGCCAGCTTGTGGCGCTCCTGCTGCTGGCGGTGCACGCGGGCCGCATGCGGACCATGTCCCTGCGCGACGGCATAGAGTACCTGGACGCTATCGAGCGCCTGCCGGAGCAGGTTGCGGCTGTCCTGGCGTGCGAAAACGAGATCCGCGACATCGCCTCGGAGTACGTGTCGTCCTCCAACGCGCTCTACATTGGTCGGCTCTACGAGTATCCGGTTGCGCTGGAGGGGGCGCTGAAGCTCAAAGAGATATCGTACATCCATGCGGAGGGTATCCCGGCCGCCGAGCTCAAGCACGGTCCCATCGCGCTGATCGAGCCCGAGATGCCGACCGTGGTGTTGGCGGCGCAGGCCGGCATCCTTCCGAAGATGATGGGCAACGTGCAGGAGATCCGCGCCC